>CAZORE010000067.1:33367-39428 GCA_964581815.1 uncultured Streptosporangiaceae bacterium
GGCCCCGGCCCCGGCTGGCAAGGGCAGCCGCCGCGGCACGGCGACATGCCTGACTGGGTCGTCCGCCGCGCCAGGCACTGGCGTCAGCGCGGTGACGGCGAGCCGCTGCGCCGTCACCCGGAGGACCGGCTGGCCGGCGGCATCGCGTCCGGTCTCGGGGCGTGGCGCGGGTTCAGCCCGACCACGGTGCGGATCGCGCTCGCCGTGGCCGCGCTGATCAGCGACGGCTGGGCAGTGCCGTTCTACGTGCTCGGCTGGCTGCTGATCCCGGCCAAGGGCGATGAGATCACGATCGCGCAGCGGGCCAGGCACGACTCCCGCGGCGTGGTGCTCGCCCTGGCCCTGGCGTCGCTGCTCGCCGTGTTCCTCTTCCTCGCCGGGGCGCTGAACGACGCCGGCCTGGCGACCTTCGCCTGGCCGCAGGTGTTCAGCATCGCCGGCCTGACGCTCATCTGGCGCAACGCGCCCGAGGACGAGCGGGCGGCGATGCACCGCCTGGTGCAGCCGCTTGAGAGCCTCACCGCCAGCGGGGCGGCGACTTCCCGGCGGGCCACCAGGCTCCGCGTCGCCGGGGCGGCGGTGCTGCTCGCCGTGGGGCTCGGCTGGCTGTTCAGCCTGCACGGCGGCATCTCCCTGCTCGCGCCGCTCGGCGGCTTCCTGTTCGTGGCGGCCGGGATCGTGCTGCTGCTCGGACCCTGGTGGCTGCGGATCGCCCGCGACCTGATGGTCGAGCGGCAGGCGCGGGCCCGGGCCGAGGAACGGGCCGATATCGCGGCGCGGGTGCACGACTCGGTGCTGCAGACGCTCGCGCTCATCCAGCGCCGCTCCGACGACCCGCAGGCGGTCGTCCAGATCGCCCGGGCGCAGGAGCGCGAGCTGCGCTCCTGGCTGTTCGAGGGGCGCGCACCGGGGGACGCCGACGTCTCCTCGTTCGCCGAGGGGATCCGCCAGATCCAGCGGGACGTCGAGGCCCGGCACGGCGTCCCCGTCGAGGTGGTGACCGTCGGCGACTGCCCGCTCGACGAGCACCTGAGCGCGTTGCTGGCCGCGGGCCGGGAGGCGACCGTCAACGCGGCCAAGTGGTCGGGCGCCGCGGTGATCTCCGTGTTCGCTGAGGTCGAGCCGGATAGTGTCAGCATCGCCGTCCGTGACCGCGGCAAGGGCTTCGACCCGGCCGCGGTGCCAGGCGACAGGAAGGGCGTCGCGGAGTCGATCCGCGGCCGGATGAGCAGGCACGGCGGCGAGGCGATCGTGCAGTCGGCGCCTGGGGAGGGCACCAAGGTGACACTGACAATGGCACGGGCGGCCGCCGGGCCCGCGGCGCAGGCCCCGTGGTCCGAGGGACGGCCGTCCGAGGGACAGCGGCGATGAGCGACGAGGCCGCGACCGGGCTGGCCGGCGCGCCCCGCGTGGTGCTCGTCGACGATCATGGCCTGTTCCGCTCCGGCGTTCGCGCCGAGCTCGGCACGCGGGTGCAGGTGGTGGGCGAGGCCGAGGACGTCGCCCCGGCCATCGAGCTGATCGGGCGGGTCCTGCCCGACGTGGTGCTCCTCGACGTGCACCTCCCGGGTGGCGGCGGGCACGCCGTCATTTCCGAGGTCAAGCGAGACCATCCCGACGTGAAGTTCCTCGCGCTTTCCGCATCGGACGCGCCGGAGGACGTGATCGCGGTGATCCGGGCGGGCGCGCGGGGCTACGTCACCAAGACGATCTCCACCGCCGACCTGGCGGACGCGATCAAGCGGGTCGCGGACGGCGACGCCGTATTCTCGCACCGGCTGGCCGGCTTCGTCCTCGATGCCTTCGCCTCGGTGCCAGGCACGGACGCCGTAAAGCCCTCGTTCGACCCGGAGCTTGACCAGCTGACCACGCGGGAGCGCGAGGTGCTCCGGCTGATCGCCCAGGGCTACACGTACAAGGAGGTCGCCCGCGAGCTGTTCATCTCAACCAAGACCGTGGAGAGCCACGTCTCCTCGGTGCTGCGCAAGCTGCAGCTCTCCTCCCGGCATCAGCTCACCCGCTGGGCGACCGAACGGAGGCTCACCTAGGCCACCCGCCTAAGCTGGCGCCTTAGCGGCGGCGCATCGACTACGGCGTCCTCTCGCTGGCCTGTGCCGGCGTGGCGCGTAAGCCCTGAGTCCGGGGCTCCCGGCCCCAGGTGCGCTGCGTGACGGGCAGCCCGGCCAGACCGCGGGCGATCCGCTCGCGGCTGACGTCGTCCCCCTGCGCGCGTATCGCCTCGGTCAGCGCGGCCGCGTGCGACCTGACGTGCAGCCGCCAGGCGCGCGTCGCGGTGACGGACGCGGACACGGACGGCGGCTCGATGGCGAGAATCCGGGTCACGTAGTGCTCGAGCAGCGTGCCGAGCGGGCCGCGAGAGCCGCGGACGCGCAGCGCCAGGATCTTCTGCAGGTCGAAGAGCCGCTCGGTGTCCGCTGAGGCGATCACCCGCCGCGGCAGGTCCCAGGCCGAGCTGGTGAGCCAGCGCGGATTGGCCGAGCCGTCGGCGTTCAGCGCGGGCACGATGTAGGCAGGCCGCGCGCCGGGCGCGCGTTGCCACGCCCGCAGCTCGTCGCGACGCAGCGAGGCGAACGCCCGGCTGTCCAGCTGCAGCTGGCACTTGGCCCACAGGTACTCCTCGAGGAACCGCGCGTTCTGCGGCCAGCCGAGCTCGTCGAGGGCGTCAAGGACGACCTCCCTGATGGGCGGTCCCGGCCTGGCGGCCCGCAGGCCGGCGCTCGCAGTGCGGCGTAGCTCGTCGATCAGCTCCGCGCGCCGCTGCTCAAGCCGGCCGAGCATGCGGGCCTGAGCCACGAGTTCCGCAACGGGAACGTCGCCGTCGCGCGCGTCTTCAGCAAGCCTGCGGGCAAGCTTGAGGGTTTCCTCAAGTGCGAGGGCAAGATCGTCACGTACGGCAGTCACGCTCACGGCGAGGACTGTACCCGCATCCATGCGGGGTATCCATGGCGGCCATGCGGTTGACGCATGGATTACTGGGTACCGAATCACATCACGGGGAATTCGCCAACAACACAGGGGGACCGCCAAGGAGGTGTCGTCGTGCCAGCGACAGCCACAGGGAAGCCTTCCTATTCTGTTCTTGGTCCCGCCGAGGGGCTGACGGGCAGACGGCTCCGCAAGGCGAGCTTCCGCTGGCGGTTTCCCGAGCGAACGCTGCACGTGGTTGACATCGAGAACCTGGCGGGCGCCGCGCTCCCCAGCCTCGCCCTGGTCAGCGAGGTGCAGCTGAAATACCTCGCTTGCCTTAGGTTCGGTGCGGACGACCAGGTGGTGCTCGCCGCGAGCCACCTTGCCCTGCTGAACGCGGGCCTCGGCTGGCCGCACGCCAGGTACCGGGTCAGGTCGGGGAGGGACGGCGCCGACCTCGAGCTCATCGACGTGCTTGAGCACGAGAACGTCGCCACCCGGTTCAGTCACGTGGTGATCGGGTCGGGTGACGGCCGGTTCGGCGGGGCAGCGGCCAGCCTCGTGGAGCGCGGCGTGCGGATCACTGTGGTGAGCCGCCGCGGCAGCCTGTCGCCGGGCCTGGCCCGGGTCGCGGGCGACGTGATCTACCTCGACGGGCCGCTTAGCGCCGCCGCGTAGCACCAGCCGCTACGGGCGGACGGCCCCGTCCGCGCTGCCCGCGTACCACGAGGTGGACTCGAGGATCTTCTCCACGACCGCGCCGGTGTGCGGCGCGTCGACGACGTAACCGCCGCCGACGTAGATCGAGACGTGGCTCTCGCCGTTGTACAGGATCAGGTCACCCGGCTGGAGGTCGGACATCGGGATGTGCGGCAGGCTCGCCCACTGGTCGTAGGTGGTTCGCGGGATGGAGACGCCGGCCGCCCCCCAGGCGGCCTGGACAAGCCCGGAGCAGTCGTAGGAACCCGGGCCGGTGGCGCCCCACAGGTACGGCTTGCCGATCTGCGCGTAGGCGAAGGCGACCGCGTTGTCGGCCTGGCTGGACGTTGGCCCCGTGTAGGCGATCGGCGTGCTGGTGACCGCGCTCGATGTGGTGCTGCCGCCGACGGTCTGGGCCTCCACCGCGGCCTGCTGCTGTGCGGTGAGGTTCTTGAGCAGGGATGTCTGGGTGTCGAGCAGCTTGGTCATTGATGTCCGCTGCGAGGCGTACTGCGCCTCAAGCTGCGCGACGCCGTCTGCCGTGCGCTGCCGCTGCTGCTTGATGGTGGTTAGCTCGTTGGCCAGGGTGAGGAACTGCTGAGCTTCCTCGTTGTGCGTGCCCTCGACCTGGAGGAGCAGCGAGGCCTGGCCAAGCACCGAGGACGGGTCGCCCGAGGTGAGCAGGCCGAGGATCGACGTCTGGCCGGAGTTCTCGTACTGGGTCACGGCGATTGCCGCGAGCGTGGCGCTGGCCGTGTCGTACTGCTGCTGCGCGTTGTCCGACTGCTTGGTCACCTGGGCGAGGCGGGCCTTCGCGGTCGCGAGCTGCTGCCCGGCCGCGTCGTACTCCTGGCCGATCTTGTCGACCTTGCCCTGGAGGGCGTTGACCTCTTTCTGCACCTGGCTGATCGTCGGCGCGGGAGCGGCTCCGGCGCCCGGAGCTCCGGAGTAGACGGCAATACCGCCCGCGGTCGCGAGCACGGTCATCAGGACCGCCGCCCGCCGCACTGGTTTTCGGCTTTCAAGGCGTTCGGCCACGAGGCTGTCACGCTCCGTTCTTCACTCACTCGCGTCTCCATCGGAGACCCTGGAACACGCTAGTGAAGGTTACAGAGTCATCTCAACCGCTTCGCGAAAACCTCACAAAAGTATTACGGATTAACGCTGGTCTATGTCTGTCTGTGCGACACCTTCCGAACCTGTCGGAAGTCATCGGATTCGCTGGGCCGGCCCGTGGCCTTACCGTCGCCGCGGGGCCGGGCCGGCGGCGGCGGCGTCAGGAGTTCCGGATCAGGAAGTCCATCGTCCGCGCGTTGAACTCCGCGACGTTCTCGTAGATCGGCGCGTGCGAGCAGCCCTCGAAGATGACAAGCTCCGCGCCGCTGATCGCCTCGGTGAGCGGGCCCGCGAAGCGAACCGAGGTCGCGGCGTCGTACTGACCGAAGGTGATCTGAGTCGGCGCCTCGATGAGGCCGAGCGCGGCGGTCACGTCGTGCGCGAGCACGGCATCCGACTGTCGGAGGAAGGCGTCCACCGGCGGCATCGGGCGGCTGCGCACGAAGGCGGCGAGTGAGTCGATGTACTCCGGCTTCGCGGCGTACAACTCCGG
Organism: uncultured Streptosporangiaceae bacterium; assembly: GCA_964581815.1. Lineage (GTDB taxonomy): Bacteria > Actinomycetota > Actinomycetes > Streptosporangiales > Streptosporangiaceae > Trebonia. Next base: position 38,604 of record CAZORE010000067.1, read on the forward strand.
GGTGAAGCACCAGGGGAAGATGCCTTGGATCACCATCTCGGTGGTGCTGTCGAGCGCCTTCGCCATGGTCCGCCAGCTCTCGACGACAACCCGGAGGTACGGGTCCGTCGCCGTCCAGGCGCTGTGCAGCGAGAGGGACCGCACGAGCGATGGGTGCTTCGCCGCCAGCCACATGCCGGTCGCGGCCCCGAGGGAGAGTCCGGAGACATGAGCGCTCGGGATGCCGGCCGCGCGCATGAACGCGGCGACATCGTCGGCGAACAACTCGGTGCTGTACGTGCCCCCCGGCTTCCCGGAAAGCCCGGCGCCCCGCAGGTCCACCGTGTAGCAGGTGAAACGTTTGGCGTAGTCGGCCACCTGAAACGCGTAGCACGCCTGGTCGGCAGCCAGGTAGGGAATGAGGACAAGCGGCTCGCCCTCGCCCTGGACCTCGTAGTAGACCTCGATGTTGTTCGCCTGAACGTGCGGCACCGTCGCCTCCCTGCCCGCCCGGCGGCGCCATTGCCGCCGGATGTGTGTATCGACATAATTGCCGCACGGCTCGGCCGTTCGCTACCCCCGTGCCCTTTCCTGGCTGGCCGGCTCCGGCGCCGCAACGGCCTGCTTCGACGCTTGCTGTGTAATCGTCTGAGCACCGTGGCGGCCCGGCTAGGCGTCGGCCGGCGAACGAAGATTTCGAAAAAGTTAAAATCTAGTTCAGAAATCGATCCCGCCGCAGGTGGCCGACCGCGACGCCGGGTATCCCCTATACTGCCCGAGTGATTAATAAACGTCGGATTGCTGTGGTGTTGCCGGCTTATAACGCGGAGGCGACGCTTTCTCGCA
>CAZORE010000068.1:0-7090 GCA_964581815.1 uncultured Streptosporangiaceae bacterium
GCGGATCCTCCCTGATGGACGGTGCGGTGCGGTGCGACCTGGCCGCGCCGGTCGGGCGGCCGGACAGGTTGACGCTCCACGATGAGGCTATACGGGAGTCCCGGGCGGGGACTTGGCGCTCGCCACGGCGCGGTGCCACCATTGAGCACATGAAGCCAGTGCGGGTGAGCATCGACGTTCCCCAGGCCCGTGAGGACGTGTACGACTTCCTCGACGTGCTCGCCAACCACGAGCTCTTCACCGACCACATGCTCCGCGACTGGCAGTGCGAGGGGCCGGCGCGGGGCGCCGGCGCGAAGGCCCGGGTCACGGCTGTCGTCGCCGGCCGCGCCGAGGCCGTCGACATCGAGGTCATCGAGGCCGAGCGGCCGGTCAGGAACAAGGAGCGCAACGCCGGCGCGAGCGGCCGCATCGCCACCGGGACCTACACGCTGGACGAGCTGGCCGGCGGCGGCACCAGGATCACGTTCGAGTCCGCCTGGCTGCACGTCCCCCGCGCCGAGGCCCTCACCGCCCCCCTGGTCCGCGCCATCGTCCGCCGCGGCAACCAGCGTTCCCTGGAGCGCCTCGCCGGGGAACTGCAGGCTGGTAAGCCCGGCGAGGCCAGGCCGGCTGCGGACTGACAGACTGCGGGCAATGAATGCGCCGTCACCGCCACCCGGAGCTGATCAGGCTGGCGAGTCAGCTGTCCAGATCGGTGCGCTCGTCCCGCTGACCCGGCCCGGCTGGGTCGACGCCGGCCGGCACCTGCTCGCCGGACTCGAGCTGGCCGCATCCGACGTCAACGAGGACGGCGGGATCGCCGGGCGGCCACTGGAGCTGGTGATCCGGAACACCGCCGCTGACCCGCAGCGGGCCGTCGCGGCCGCAGAAGAACTCAGCGGGCTGGGCGTCGCGGCGCTGGCCGGGGAATACCACAGCGTCGTCGCCCGTGCCGCCGCCGCCCGCGCCGACGCCCTCGGACTGCCGTTCCTCTGCTCCTCGGCCGTGCTTGACGCCCTCACTGAGCACCCAACGAAGTGGGTCGCGCGTCTTGCCCCGGCCCAGTCGCACGGCTGGCAGGTCTACGCCGACTTCCTCCTGCGGGCCGGCCACCGCAGGATCGCCGTGGCCACCCAGCCGAGCGTGTACTGGGAGTCAGGGACACGCATCCTCCGGGACTATCTCTCGCCCCGCGGCGGCACGGTGACCGAGTTCGACATGGGCGCGCTGACCCCGGCGGCCTTGTGCGACGAACTCGCCGGCACCACCGCGACGGCCCTCCTTCTCCTGGTCGGCTACCCAGAGCCGACGGCGCCGATCGTGCACGCGGTCCGCGGCGACCAGCGCCTCACCGGGATCATGATCGGTGCGCCGGCCGGGCAACCGGAGTTCGCCGGATGGCCGCAGCTGCTTGGCGCCGACGGCGCCGCGATCCCGTTCCTGCGTTACCTGCCCGAGGACCTCAGCCCGCTCGGGGTCTCGGTCGAGGCCGGCCTCCGCGCGCGGCTCGGGGAAGCGCCCTCGTTCGTCGCCTTCGAAGGCTACGACACGATCGCGGTCCTCGCCGAGGTCATGCGCCGTCACGGCACCGGCCGGGCCCGCATCGCCGCGTCCTGGTCCAGCGTCGCGGTCGACGGCACCCGCGGGCGGATCCGGTTTTCCCGCGTGCCCGGCGTCAGCGTCTGGCAATGGGCTTGGCCGGCCGTCCAGGTCGCCGACCGTGACCCGGCGGAGCCCGGTCGCTTCCGGGTTCTGCACACCGCCTGAGACAGCACGGGCCGCCAACCGCCGGGCAGCCATCAGGCGAGCGCGGCCTGCACCAATTCGGCGATCTTTTTCTCGACTGCCGGGCTCCACTTCTGCAGTGCGTACGACACCGGCCAGATCTCACCATCGTCAAGGTGCGCAGCGTCCTGGAACTCCAGGGTGGAGTAGCGGGAGCCGAACTTGCCGGAGTTCTTGAATGAGACGACGATCTTGCCGTCCGCGTCCCCATAGGCGGGCATCCCGTACCAGGTCTTGGGCGACAGTCCCGGGGCATTCGCGGTCACGGTCGCGTGCACGCGCTCGGCGAGCAGGCGGTCGTGCGGCGCCATCTTCGCGATCGCGTCAAGGACCGCCTGCAGGTCATCGGCTTGCCTGGCACCCTTCTTGCCCCCGGCGCGCAGCTCGGCGGCGCGGGCCTTCATCGCGGCGCGTTCTTCGGCGCTAAAGCCGGCGGATCCTGTGTCTGAAGTCTTCGCGGTCATCTGGGCCTCCTGTTGGTGCTCAGGGCTCGGTAATGCTGCCCGTCTAAAGGAAGCTACGCCCCGGTGACGCCGTTGAGCTTCTCGATTCCTGACCGATCTTGGGCTGCCGAGACCTGGTGTGCACGCTTATGAGCTGGGCGGCACGTCCTGCCAGGCAAGCTCGGCCAAGCTGAAAAGTCGCTGCGGGGTCATCCGCAGCCAGGCCGATCGGCTGCTGCCGCACAGAGCCCGGGTCGCGCGGTCCGCCCCCGCGGCCGGTACCCGGCGCGCACGTAGACTGGGCCGGTCCGGACCTAGACGCGGGAGGCGATCGGCGGCGTGGACGAGCGGGTCAGGCAGGCTGGACTGCTCTACGAGCGGGCGGTGTTCACTGGCGACGCTGAGCTGCTCGCGGACGCCGACCGGGAGCTTGACCCGGCAGAAGCCGACCTGGCCATGGCGCGCGGCAAGCTGATGCACACCCGGTTCCTGCTGCGCCGCGACCAGGACCCGTCCGCGGCTGACATAGACCCAGGCGAGCTGCCGCTATTCGAGCGGGCCGCCGGGCTGTACCGAGGGCTCGGCGACACGCGCGGCGAGGCCGCCGCGCTGTTCTGGATCGGCTGCTTCCATCAGGTGATCGGCCGCGACGATGCCACCGCGGTGCCCGTACTCGAGCAGTCACTGGAACTGGCGTCGCAGGCGGGCGCCAAGGCCGTCATGTCCGAGGCACTGCGCCACCTCGGCATCGCGGCCCATGCCCGCGGGGACCTGGAGACGGCCAGGCAGCGGCTGGAGGAATCCACGCGGCTGCGCCGTGAGCTCGGCCTCCTGCCCGCGGTGGCCGCGAACCTGGTCGGCCTGGCCTACATCGCCGCCGCCCAGGGCCGCGCCGGCGACGCGCTCGCCCTGATCGCCGAGGGCAGCCAGATCGCTCAGGCCGCCCGCGCGGACCGCATCCTCCAGCAGCTGGACGAGGCACGCGCGGCACTCGCGCGGGGTGCCTGAATCGGGGCGGCGGCCTCGTCAGGAGGGGCAGGCCGAGCACCTCATCTAGCGATCAATTCCCGCGCTGTTCCATAATTGCCCCACTCGGACGCCCGGGTCCGGTGGCGCAGTGGGGGAACGGTGGAGGAAGCAGCAGTGGACGCCATCTTGCCGGGCTTCACCGTCGACATCGACCACAACCCGTACCTGCCAACGGGCGGCCGCCACGTCAGCGCCGTCGTCACCGTGACCGCGGACGCGCCGGAAGACACCCCGCCACGGCCAGCGGGCGCGGGCCGCGCGGAGATCATCATCGTCGACCGCTCCGGGTCAATGGCCATGCCGGCCGACAAGATCGCCGCGGCGCGCGCCGCCACCGCGGCCGCGGTGGACGTGATCGGGAACGGCGTGTGGTTCGCGATTATCTCCGGCGCCCGCTCGGCGCGGCCGGTCTACCCGGCGAAGGGGATGGCGGTCGCGGACGAGCGAACGAGGCAAGCGGCCAAGGAGGCCGTACTCAGGCTGCAAGCCCGGGGCGGGACCGCGATGAGCCACTGGCTGCGGCTGGCGTACGAGCTCTTCCAGTCCTGCCCGGCCACGCTGCGGCACGCCATCTTGCTCACCGACGGCCTGAACGGGGACTGGCCCGGACGGCTGGCCTCGGCGATCGAGCTATGCGAGGGGACGTTCCGGTGTGACTGCCGGGGCGTGGGCACCGGCTGGCAGGTCAGCGAGCTGCGCAAGATCTCCACGGCGCTGCTCGGCACCGTGGACATCGTGCCCGACCCGGCGGGGCTGGCGGCGGACTTCGAGGAGATGATGCGGGGGGCGATGAGCAAGCAGCTGCCCGACGTCCTGCTGCGCGTGTGGACGCCGCAGCAGGCGACGGTGCGGTTCGTCAAGCAGGTGGCGCCGGCGATCGATGACCTGACGGGCCGGCGGGTGCCGTCCGGCGCGCAGGCCGGGGACTACCCGACCGGCGCGTGGGCGCCGGGGGAGAGCAGGGACTACCACGTCGGCATTCAGGTCGGGGCCGGCAACGTCGGCCAGGAGATGCTGGCGGCGCGGGTGAGCCTGCTGGCCAGCTCGCCGAACGGGGAGCAGGTGCTTGGCCAGGGCCTGGTCCGGGCGACGTGGACCGAGGACGAGGCGCTGTCGGCCAGGATCAACGCGCAGGTGGCGCATTACACGGGCCAGGCGGAGCTGGCCGAGGCGATCCAGGAGGGGCTGGAGGCCGGCAAGCGCGGGGACGCGGAGACGGCGACCGCGCGGCTGGGCCGGGCGGTGGCGCTGGCGCATGAGGGGGGCAACGAGGACACGGCGCGGCTGCTGTCCCGGGTGGTCGACGTGGTGGATGAGGCCACCGGGACGGTACGGCTGAAGAAGCAGGTGGAAGACGCGGACGAGATGGCCCTGGACAGCAGGTCGACCAAGACCGTCCGGGTCAAGCAGGAGTAGCGTCCCCGGCCAGCCGGAATCCGGGGCGGTAGCGAGACGTTGTCCGGGCGTGCAGATATCGAGCATGCTGCGGTGGCTGCTGAACAAGCCAGGATCAACGGAACTGGCGCCGCTGGCGAAGCTGCTGCCCCAGGTCGGCGGGCATGAGCAGCGGCTGCGCGGGCTGGCCGACGATGAGCTGACGGCGGCGGCGCGAGCGGCGGGCGACGACGCGGAGATCTGCGCGTGCGGGCGCGAGGCGGCGCGGCGCGCACTCGGCGAGCGGCCGTACGACGTGCAGGTGCTCGGCACGCTCGCGATGCTTTCCGGGCTGGTCGCCGAGATGGGGACCGGCGAGGGCAAGACGCTGAGCGGCGCGCTCGCCGCCGCCGGGTACGCCAAGCGCGGCCGGTCGGTGCACGTGATGTCGGTGAACGACTACCTGGCCCGCCGCGACGCCGAGTGGATGCGCCCGGTCTACGACCTGCTCGGCGTGAGCGTCGGCTGGATCGGCCAGGCCTCCACGGCGGCGGACCGGCGGCGCGCCTACGCGGCGCAGGTCACCTACGCGCCGGTCAGCGAGTTCGGCTTTGACGTGCTCCGCGACCGCCTGGTCACCGACGTCGCCGGCCTGGTCGCCGGCGACCCGGATGTGGTCCTGATCGACGAGGCTGACTCGGTGCTTGTCGATGAGGCGCGGGTGCCGCTGGTCCTGGCCGGCGCGGCCGAAAGCGCGGACGCCGACCGCGAGATGGCGCGGATCGCCGCCGGGCTTGACCCGGGCAAGCACTACGAGGTCGACGAAGACGCCCGTAACGTGTCCCTGACCAGTGCGGGAGCCCGAGCCGCCGAAGAGGCGCTCGGCGGCATCGACTTGTACACGACCGAGCACGGCGAGGCGCTGACCCGGCTCAACGTGGCCCTGCACGCTCATGCGCTGCTCCGCCGCGACGTGGACTACATCGTGCGGGACGGCGCGGTCCACCTGGTCAACGAGTCCAGGGGCCGGATTGCCAGGCGGCAGCGCTGGCCCGACGGCCTGCACGCCGCGGTCGAGGCCAAGGAGGGACTGGCCGTGAGCGAGAGCGGCGAGATCCTCGACACCATCACCATCCAGTCCCTGGTCCGCCGTTACCGGACCGTCTGCGGGATGACGGGGACCGCGGTGGCGGCCGGCGAGCAGTTCCGTGAGTTCTACGGCCTGGAGATCGCGGTGATCCCGCCGAACCGCCCGTGCGTCCGCGCCGACGAGCCCGACCGGCTCTACCCGACCGTCAGGGAGAAAGAGGAAGCGGTCGTCGGCTTGGTGGCTGACGCGCACGCCACCGGGCGGCCCGTCCTGATCGGCACGCTCGACGTCGCCGAATCCGAGCGGCTGGCCGGCGAGCTCGACCGGACCGGGCTGCGGTGCACCGTGCTCAACGCCAAGAACGACGCCCAGGAGGCCGCCATCGTCGCCGAGGCCGGGGCCCGCGGTGCGATCACCGTGTCCACCCAGATGGCCGGGCGCGGCACGGACATCCGCCTCGGCGGGACCGGCGGCGACCGTGACCTGATCGCCGAGCTGGGCGGCCTGTACGTGATCGGCACCGGCCGGCATGCCAGCAGCCGGCTCGACCAGCAGCTGCGCGGGCGCGCCGGGCGGCAGGGCGACCCGGGCGGGTCGGTCTTCTTCGCCAGCATGGAAGACGAGCTGATCCTCCAGTACGCGCCCGGCGAAGAGCGGGCCGGGCTGCCCGACGCGAAGGCGCGCCAGGTGCTGGGCCACGCGCAGCGCGTCGCCGAGGGCGTCAACCTGGAGATCCACCGCAACACCTGGCAGTACAACAAGCTCGTCGAGGACCAGCGGCGCATCGTCTTGCAGCACCGCGACCAGGTGCTGCGGGGCGACGAGGCCCTGTCGGCGCTGACCCGGCGATGCCCGGAGCGGCTGGCCGAGCTGAGCCAGGGAATCGACCGGGCCGTCCTGGCCGGCGCCGCCCGCCAGATCGTCCTGTTCCACCTGGACCGGGCCTGGGCGGAGCACCTGGCCTTCCTCGCCGACCTCCGCGAGGGCATCCAGCTGCGCGCCCTGGCCCGCGGGACCGTCCCGCTGAATGAGTTCAACAAGGAAGCGATCCGCGCCTTCAGCACGCTGCTCGAGGAGGCGGCGGCGCGGTCCGCCGAGACCTTCCGAGGCGCCCCGGTCACCGCCGACGGCGTCGACCTCGAGGCCGCCGGCCTGAAGCGCCCCACCTCCACCTGGACGTACCTGGTGCACGACAACCCGTTCGGCACCGACATCGACCGGGCCCTGCGCAGCGCTGCCCGCCGCGTCCGCAAGCTTGTCGTCTTACGCCGAACGGAGGCGTGTGTCACCGGCCGCTTGTCGCGGGCGACCCGGCCGGCGGGCACCCGGGCACGGTTACTGGTTCTGGAACGCCTGCAGCGCCAGCGGGTGATCGGCGGGGAGGATC
>CAZORE010000068.1:7190-39037 GCA_964581815.1 uncultured Streptosporangiaceae bacterium
CGGTTACTGGTTCTGGAACGCCTGCAGCGCCAGCGGGTGATCGGCGGGGAGGATCAGCGCGCCGCCGGCGCTTTCCTGCTGCTGCTTCTGCACCGCCAGTTGCGATCCCGGTGTCGCGTACTGGACGTGGACGGATCCGACGCCGCTCCCGCGCGGGGCGACCGGGGTGACGGCGGCCGGGTTGCCCTCGCTGTCGGTCACCCAGAGCTCGAAATCGTCGCGCTTGAACAGCTGGATGTCGACGATCGGCGTGGGGTAATGGTGGACGCCGGCCGGCTCCCGGTCCCCGGGCGCGGCCGCCGCCTGCGCCTGGTCGCTGGCGTCGGGGGAATCCGGCGCGTCCGCTGGCGCGGGAGGATTCTGCGCGTGGGCTTTGCCCATCGGCATGACGCCGATGTGGAAGCCCGGGTCCAGCGGAACCCCGGCGTTGAATATCGAATCGGTCCACTTCGCGATCCCGTTGGCGTCGGTGATCGGAGTGTCAAGCAGGCCCTGGGGGTCGAGTTCCTGCTTGATCTCCGGCGCGAGCAGGTCATACAGCCGCTTGGCGTTCTGTCGCAGCAGGTCCACCTTGGCCGGGTCGGCGCAGTTGTGAGCGGCCAGGCCCTCGGCGATGTAGGTCCCGGTGGACGTCGTGAGCACCGCGACCGGACGCTCGCCCACGTAGCGGACCTCCTTGACGCGCACCCGCTCCATGGCGTTGAACTGGCACAGCCACTCGAAGTTGAACTGCGCTAGCATGCGGCGCGGCCGGACACTGCCCAGGAACCGGAGCACCTCATGCCGCCGGCCGATGATGACCTGGCGGATGTCAGGCCGGGTCTCCTCGCGGAAAGTGAACCCGAGGACCTTCAGGCAGCGCACCACCTCCGCGTACATCTCGTTGTCCCGCTGAGAGAACACGATCGCTACGTTCTGGCCACCACCGTGCCCAGCTCCGTCACCCTTCACTCCGTGGATGAAGTGGCCCTCGCCGTCAAAGGCAGCGGCCAGGTACCCGGCCTCCCACGACGTGTCCTCGGACCACAGCCTGACCGGCTTCACGACCGCCCGCGCGCCGCCCTGTCGCGAGACAAGCGCGTCGGTCCGGTACCAGTCTGCCGTGGTGTAACCGCTGCCTGACGGGCCGCAGGCCAGCCAGAGGTGGTCGGCGGTCGCGCAGGCGCGCGAGCCGTCCGCGAACACCACGTCGTAACAGGGCCGGGTAATAACCTCGGCCCGTTCCACCACGCTCCGCCGCCAGCGGCGGCGCCCGCTCAGCGGGATACTCTCATCGAACCCGGCCAGGTGGTCGCCAGCGCGAACCTCGCCAGCGGGAATCCAGCGCAGGTCTGCCGTAAGAACTCTCATATCAGCTGATACGCAAAACTGCGCCGACCACTCGATCCCGGCGAGGTTGCGGACCATGAACCAGCCCTGGCTGTCTTTCAGCCACAGCGCACTGCCATGGTGGTCCTGGAACGGGCCAGTACCGTAAAGCAGGCCCGGAGCCTGCGCCGCGATCTCGTTCATTTTCTTCTTCGCCGCGATGTACTCCGGCGAGTCCGCCCGCTGCGGATGATCGGGGACATTGACCGACCACGTATGCGTCTCAGTCTCGGTGTGTTGACCCGGGTCGGCGGCGGTCATCGATTCCCCCTGAATCAGTCGGCCTGACATCGCAAGCGGGCAGGTCAATGGCCTTGCCCGCGCTGCGGATATCGTTATCCTGCCATGAAAGACATGCCCATACCAGGCTGATTACCAGCACACCGCGCGAATGCGGCGGATGGCGTTAATACACCCGGGCACCGTAATGCACTCGCCGCGCCGCAATACCTTGCTGGTCCCCCCGGACGGCGCGAAGGACTCCAGGGGCCGGCGCAACGGCCGCGGCAGTTGATGCCTCGTGTACTCTATGTGTAAGACATGTTACGGAAAGCTACTATTTCGCCCTCCCTCACAAGAGAGGATTCGCGAGATCCGATGCCAATCGTCGAGTGTTCTCCTCATCGCAAGCCCATGGTGGGCAGCCGGTGACAGGGCCCACGGGCAAGCGGCGCACCCCAGGCTCGTGGAACCGATCGGCGATGATCGGGACCAGCGTCGGCCTGGTGGCGCTCATCGTCGTTATTACGGTTGGTTCCCTGGTGACGAGCAATGCGGCCCGGGCAAGCGCCCGTGCCCTTCGCGTAGCCCGCTCTTATGCCCACGCGGCCGCGGCGGTCGCCGCCGAGGAGTCCCTCGAGCGGAAGTACCGCCTCCAGCCGGGACCGGATCCGATGGCAGCCCACACAGCGGCGGAAGCCTCCCTCGTGCAGGCCATGCAAGAGGTGAACGTCCTGGGTGACAGCGCTGACCAAAACTTGGCGAAGGCGGTACTGCGCGAGCACAGAGGCTACGTCCTGGCCAGCGCGCAACTGTTCCAGTCGGTCGACCGCCACGATCCGGTGGCCGTCACGAATTCCATCGACACCCGGACGGTCGACCCGGTCTTCGGCGTCATGGAAGGCCAGGTTTATCAAGCAGCCGCGCAACATGAAGCCAAGGCCCTCAGCGCGGCGGCGTCAGTGAACGACATTGCCCGTCTTGCGGTGCTTATCGACTTTCTCACGCTGCTCGCGGCAATCTGCCTGGTCGCCGGCGGAGCAACCGTCATGAGCCGCTACCAGCGAGACCTTCGCCACGAAAGTAACCGTAACCGGTATCAGGCCCTGCACGACCCGCTGACTGACCTCCCGAACCGGGCCTTGTTCCAGGACCGGACCGGTGTCGCCCTGCGCGCCGCTGCTCGCGAGAACGCCACCGTGGCTGTGCTGCTCTTGGACCTCAACCGGTTCAAAGAGGTCAACGACACCCTTGGTCACCAATATGGTGATTACCTCCTTCTTCAAGTGGCGGATCGGCTCAGGGGCTGCCTGCGTGCTTCTGACTCGGTGGCGCGCCTCGGTGGCGATGAGTTCGCGATTCTTCTCCCCGTTTCTGGATGGGACGAGGCACTAGCGGCCACGCAACGCGTCGATGCCGCCTTGCATGAGCCGTTCACGATGCACGACATCACGCTCGACGTCGACGCCAGCATCGGAATCGCGCTCGCCCAACCCGGCGACGACGTGGAGACGCTGCTGCGGCACGCCGATGTAGCCATGTACGAGGCCAAGGGCGCTCACCACACATTCGCCCGCTACGAGCCGTCTCGCGACGACAACGACCTTTCCCGTCTCGTCCGCCTCGGCGACCTGCGCCGAGGCATCGCCGCCGGCGAGTTGGTCTTGTACTACCAGCCCAAGCTCAGCACTCACACCGGCGAGCTGACTAGTGTCGAAGCCCTCGTCCGCTGGCAGCATCCCACCCTGGGACTGCTGCAGCCCGATGAGTTCATCCCGCTCGCTGAAAGCACCGCGATAATCCACGCGCTCACGACCGAAGTACTGCGCCTCGCGCTGAGCCAGGCCCGCAAGTGGGCCGACGCGGGACACCCGATCCCCGTCGCGGTGAACATCTCCGCGCGCTCGCTGCTCGACCCCAGGTTCCCGGCTCACATACAGGACCTTCTGGACGCCCATGGCGTCGCGCCATCCCTGCTGGGCCTTGAGCTGACCGAGACGGCGGTGATGACCGACCACGACCTCGCCCTCATCGTCCTTAAGTCCCTCGACTCCATGGGCGTGTCGCTGAGCATCGACGACTTCGGTACCGGCTACTCCTCCATGTCGTACCTCAAGACCATGCCGGTCAAAGAGCTGAAGATCGACCGCACCTTCGTCATGGGCATGGCCAGCGACCCCGATAGCGCCGTCATCGTGCGCTCCGCCGTCGACCTCGGGCACAACCTCGGAATGACCGTCGTCGCGGAGGGCGTCGAGGACAGCACCACCCGAAGCGACCTGGGCGACATGGGATGCGACCTCGTGCAGGGGTACCAGATCTGCAGGCCGGTCCCGGCCACAGAACTTGAGCGATGGATCGAGACTTACCTCGACGTCAGCTCATCTCCTCCGCCGATGGCCCATAGCCATGAGGCGGTCTCCGGGAATGGCCGGGCGGGAGAGGTCCCCGGTACCGGCTAAGACGATCCGCAACCTCCGCGGGCCGGGACGGGGCGCTTGCCGGCGGCGCTAAGATGCCAGACGTGGCCAACGCCGACGTTCCTCCGCAAATCGATACGTCTAAGCCGCACTCGGCCCGGGTGTATGACTACTTCCTCGGCGGCAAGGACAATTTCGCCGCCGACCGGGAAGTCGCCAGGCAGGCGCTCGCGGTCGCGCCTTCCTTCCGGACGGCCGTGCGCGAGAACCGGGCTTTCCTCGGCCGCGCGGTCCGGTACCTGGCGGAGGAAGCGGGGGTCACCCAGTTCCTCGACCTCGGGTCCGGGCTCCCGGGCGTGGGCAACGTGCACGAGGTGGCCCAGGCGGTCCAGCCGCGCGCGCGGGTGGTGTACGTCGACAACGACCCCATCGTGCTCGCCCACGGCCGGGCGCTGCTCGCCAGCACGCCGGAGGGCAGGTCCGTCTACCTGGAGGCGGACATCCGGGACCCGGAGTACATCCTGCGTCACCAGCTCACCAGGGACACGCTCGACTTCGGCCGGCCGGTCGCGCTGATCCTCAATTCGGTGCTGCACTTCTTCGCCGACGAGGAACAGCCGGGGAAGATCGTGGAGACCATGCTTGCGGCGCTGCCGTCCGGCAGCTACGTGGCGGCTTCGCACGGCACGGCGGAATACTCGCCGGCGCAGCGGGTCGACGGCGGCGTCCGCGCGTACCAGCAAGGCGGCATGCCCGTGTGGCTACGGGACGGGAGGGATTTCGCCGCCCTGGCGTTCAAGGGGCTGACCCTGGTTCCGCCCGGCGTGGTGGTGGTGTCCGAATGGCGCCGGGAGCCCGACACGATCACGCCTCCCGCGGAGGAGGTCGGCATCAACGGGGCCGTGGCCCGCAAGCCGTGAGCAGCGCCCCGCTAGGGGAGGCTATGCCGTGGTACCGCAGTCACCCGCTCCCGTTCGGGATGAGGAGTCTCGCTCACTCCGAACGGAAGCGGGTTTCACCGTCTCGCGGTTACTCGAGCGACTGGCGGGAGATGCTGGCCGGGTCGCGCCCGGCCGCTCCAGCGCAGTGCACCGCTGCTCCCCACGCGCTTACCCCGGGCCATTCAGCGCACCGACCGGATTTTCGTGACGAACACCGAGCCGGCCACGGTAGCGGCGGCGACCGTGCCGAACAAGACCGGGTAGCCGCCGAGGTAGGTGACGATGGGCGCGGCCAGCGCGGGCGCCAGCACCTGGGGCGCGGAGTTCGCGATGTTGATGATGCCGAGGTCCTTGGCCCGGTCCGCGTCCGCGGGCAGCACCTGGGTCACCAGCGCCTGGTCGACCGACGCGTAGACGCCGTAGCCGAGGCCGAGCACCGCCGCGGCGATGATCGCGCCGGTCCACACGGGCCACGCGGCCAGCAGCACGGCGGCGGCGGCCATCGCGTAGCCGGCGAACATCACCGCGGGCTTGCGGCGGCCGCTGCGGTCGGAGAGGACGCCGCCGATGACGACCGTGGTCACGGTGGCGAGCGTGTAGATGACGTCCAGGATCACCAGGCCCTGCTCAGCCTTGTGACCAGGGAAAAGCTGCTGGTAGTGCACCTTGTCGCGCAGGAAGTACAGCAGGTAAAGGATCGTCATCGAGTTGCCGAGCTGCACCAGGAACCTGGTCGCCCACGCCCAGGAGAAGTCCGGGTAGCGGCGGGGACTGAACCGGAACGCCCGCACCACGGCCCGCGCCTCGAAGACGGGGAGCTGCTCGCGGGGCACCGGCGGATCGGGGGCGCGCAGGATCGGGACGGCGGCCGCCATCACCAGGACGCCCAGCGCCAGGTAGGCCGGTACCTGCCCGGTGATCAGGTCGCTGACCAGGACCACCGCGAGGATCACGCCGATCGTCTGGCTCAGGCCGGACCAGCCGGACACGGCGCCCCGCTGCGTCACCGGCACCCGGTCAGGGACAAGGGCGGTGACGCCGGCCTGCATGCAGTTCAGCCCGGCCTGGGCCACGCACCAGGCGATGGTCACGCCGAGGATCGTGCGCTGGCCGGACAGCAGGGCAAGCCCGGCCGCGCCGGCCACCGCGCCGCCGGCGATCCACGGGCGGCGGCGGCCGAACCGTGCGCCGGTCGCGTCCGACAGGGCGCCGGCGGCGGGGCCGGTGACCAGCGCGACGGCCGCGCCGATACCGGTGACGATGCCCAGCCTGAGCGCCTTGTGCGCGCTGTCGATGTCCTGCACCTGGTTGGGCAGCAGCACCTGAAGCGGCCCGATATAGCCGAAGAACAAGCCCATGTTCGCCAGTGCCAGCGCCATGATCCAGCCGCGCCCGACCCGCATCGCCTCATGGTAGAGACGCGGCGCGCGCGGCGGAAGGCCCAGTACGGCCGGGCGTCCCGCGCTTGACAGGTTGTTCGGCCCGGTCGATGCTGAAGCCGTTCGGCGCCGAACAGGGGAGGGCCAGGCTCATGGCACTGTCACGCGACCTCATGACCGACGAGCAGCGCAAGTCGGTCGCGCTGGAATACCTGAAGGCGTTCGACAACGGCGGGGTCACCTCGACCGGCGGCAGCATCCTTGACCTCTTCGCCGACGACGCGCAGGTCTACTTCCCGAAATGGGGAATCGCGACCGGCAAGGCGGAGATCGGCAAGCTCTTCGGCGACGTCGGCGCGACGATCCGGGCGATCACGCACCACTACTCGCACTTTAACTGGATCTTCTCCGGCAGTGACCTGGTCGTCGCCGAGGGCACCAGCCACGGCGAGCACCAGGACGGCCCGTGGCGGGCCGGTGTCCCCGAGTGGGGAGCCGGCCGCTGGTGTGACGTCTTCGAGATCCGTGACTGGCTGATCCAGCGGTGCTTCATCTACCTCGACCCCGACTACGCCGGCCAGGACACCGCCAGGTACCCGTGGCTGAAAGCCGAGAGTTAAAGGTCACTTAGGCGAGGATGGGGCTCTCGGCCTTTCCCGGGAGCGCGTGCTGCGGCTTTTGCCTCATGTGCGGAGGCGGCCGCGAGAGTCCGGTGCCCGCGCCGATGCTCGCGTCGGCGTGGCGACCCTGATCCGCGTTGTCGCTGCGGCATAGTTTCGGTCTGTCGCGAGTCACCAGGGGGTGAACGCGGCGGACCCGGCGCTCACGACCGCAAGGCCGATGAGCTGGCGGATTCGTGGCACTGTGCCAGACATTCTCGGGGGAGAACCAGTGAACCGCACACCAAGCACACATAGCAGCACGCGCTGGATGGTCAGGGGGGCCGCCGCGGGCCTGAGCGCGATGGGCCTGCTGCTCGCCTTCCAGGATATCCCGGCGGCGTCCGCGCAGGCGTGGCCCGCGCACGCGGCCAACTCCAGCACCGTCAAGCACTGGGGCACGTTCTTCGGGGGAACCAACACACTCAAACCCGAGGACACGATTACCTTCCCGACGGCGATGCTCCTGCCAGGCAGGGTCGCGGAGGTCGCCTCGTCCAACTCGAGCCAGTACGCCCGGCTGACCGACGGCCGCGTCTACGCGTGGGGGCTGGGCAACGCGGGCCAGCTGGGCGACGGCGCGACCAAGAACTCCTTCACGGAGCCGGTGCGGGTACGCTTCCCCGCGGGGGTGAAGATCGCCTCGCTGCCCATTGACGTGATGCCCTTCGACGCCGGCCTGGCCGTCGATACCAAAGGCCACGTCTGGGGCTGGGGAGACAACCAGGGCGGAGAGCTGTGCCTGGGCACCCACCGCACCTACCGCACGCCGGTCAGGCTACCGTTCGCGCAGGTGACGGCCGTGGCCGGCGCGTTCGACCATGCGCTCTACGACGCGAAGGGCCAGGTCTGGGCGTGCGGTCTCAACAGCCTCGGAGAGCTCGGCGACGGGACTTTCAGGCCCAGCTCGGTGCCAGTCAAGGTGATCGGCCTCGGCCCCGCCGCCCACGTGGTGTCCCTGGTGGCAGCGTTCGCTAACTCCGGCGCCCTGCTGGCTGACGGAAGGTACCTGGACTGGGGCACCAACGGGCTGGGGCAGCTCGGCATCGGCACAAGGACGCCGTCCAACGTGCCGGTCACGGTGCCGTTGCCGGCCAGGGTGCGGCAGCTCAGCCAGGGCGGGTCATTGCCCGGCAACGGGCAGACGCTGACGCTCCTCACCAACGGCGCCCTGTACGCCTGGGGCGCTGACGGGCAGGGGCAGCTCGGGGACGGGAATACGGCGGCGCAGCCCTCGCCGGTGCGGATCACCCCACCGCGCGGAGTCACCTACCGGGTGGTGGCGACGAGCGGCGGCACCTCGTACGGCATCTCCACGAGGTCGCAGGTCTACTCCTGGGGGGCCGGCAAGTTTGGCCAGATTGGCGACGGGATGACCCAGAACAGCTTCACCCCGGTGAACATCGCCACCTGCGCCACCAGCATCTCGGCCACCGCCAACGACGTGGTGATCAATTGCGCCACCGCCAACAACTTCGTGCCCGTTACAGGCTAGATCGTCGGCGGCGGGCGCTGTGAGGCCCCGCCGGATACCCGTGTCCCGGCGGCGGAGTGCCAAGTTAACTTGACACTTCCTCCCGTCGCCGGTCATCGCTGGCTGTGGCGGGGATGGCGTTGTCGATGAGGACGGCGGCGATGGCGGCGGCGGTGGGGAAGGCGTCGGCGCTGAGGACCCGGGTGCGGGCCGCGGCGCCGTCGATGAGCAGCGCGAGCTGCTCGCCGAGCTGCTCAGGGTCGGCGGCGCCGGCTTCGCGGGCGGTGTCGGCGAGCCGCGCGGCGACGGCTTTCTTGTATTCGCGTGCGTACTGGGATGCGGGGTGCTGGGGGTCGTGGAGTTCGACGGCGGCGGCGATGTAGGGGCACAGGGGGGTGGCGGCGGGGACGTCGAAGGCGGCGAGGAGCCTCATCCGGGGCGTGAGGTCGGTGCGGTCGAACACGCCGGACAGAACGGAGGGGTCGAACCGGCGCAGGTACTCGGCGACGAGTTCGTCCTTGCCGGTGAAGTGCTGGTAGGCCGTGCGCTTGGACACCTGGGCCGCCGCGCAGAGCTGGTCCATGCCGGTGCGGTTGATGCCCTGCTCGCGGAACAGCTGCTGGGACGCGCTGAGGATGCGCTCGCGGGCGCCCCGGCCGCGGCGGCGGCCCCTGGGGCCCTTCTCCAACTCCGTCATGGCTCCATAGTACCCCGATGGTAACGAGCGGTGTACATAATTTGCGTTCCGGCGGCCCGCCCGGGTACCGTAAGCACACAGAGCGGTGTACGTAATGCCGTCACCCCAGGTGCGCAGGCGGCACCACCGCCATCTGAACCGGACAACCCGCAACCAGGGCAGGACACCTTATGAGCAGCATCAGCATCATCGGCACCGGGAACATGGCCCGCACCATCGGCGCGCGGGCGGTAGGGGGCGGCAACACTGTCGAGGTCATGGGCCGCGATCAGTCCAAGGCCGCTGACCTGGCCAGGGCTCTCGGCGGGGGCGCCACGACGGGGGAGTGGGGGAGTGCCCCGGCCGGGGACATCGTCATCGTGGCCGTGTTGTACGACGGTGTCGTGCCGGTCGTCGCCCGGTACGGAGACGCTCTCGCGGGCAAGGTTATCGTCGACATCAGCAACCCGTTCAATTCCACGTTCGACGGGCTGGCCCACCGCGAGGAGACCTCGATCGCGCGGGAAGTCGCCAAGGTGGCCCCGGCCAGCGCCAGCGTGGTGAAGGCGTTCAACACCATCTTCCGTCATGTCCTGGAGAAGGGCCGTCCCGACGTCTTCATCGCTGGCGATAACGCGCAGGCCAAGGCAAGCGTGGAGGCGTTCATCGAGAGCCTCGGGCTGCGCCCGCTGGACGTCGGCGGCCTGAACATGGCGCACTGGCTGGAAGGAGCGGGCGTGGTCACGGTGGGCCTCGCCAACCACGGGGTGGGGAACTTGGACTTCGCCCTCAGCATCACCGAACTTCCCGTCTGAGCAAACTGAATGAGCGTCACTAGGCGTCCTACGGCTGGAAACCAGACTCTGCCCACCGCCGGAAGACCTCCGTCCACGACTGCGGCCAGGCCCCGTCGCACGGCATGGTGCCGCTGCGCAGTTGCTGCAGGATCTCGGTGGCGTGCTGCTGCACGTCGTCGCGGGACCACAGGTCGAACGCGAACCGCATGGACGTCCGGTCACGCTCGCGGAAAAGCGGCCGTATGTGCGCCTCGAATCGCACGGTCTCATCCGGCCCGGGCAGCGTGACGCTCGGCTGGGAAGCGCCGGCCTGCTCCGGCGACGTGTCCGGCCGTCCACCCGGGCTCCAGTCCCAGCTGGGCACGTCACCGGGGGAGCCGGCCGGGGCTCGCGAGACCCACTCAAGGAAGCCGGCCAGCGCCGCCCGGAACGCCGGGTCGTCCGGCAGGCCAGCCTGGTCAGCCGCCACCAGTGCCAGCGAGGCCCAGCGCGCCCGCTGCTCGGGGGTGAGGTCCCGGCCCGCCAACGCCGTCGCGCCGTGCTGCTGAGGCCCGCCGAACGCCTCCGCCAGCCAGGCCGCCTCGCGCTGCGGAGCACCGGGCGGCAAGTCGGCGAACGCCGGCGCGAGCAGGCCGTCGGCGGGCAGCAGGCGCTCGTAAAGCATCCTGGTCATCCGGGTCAGGGCGGGCAGCCCGCCGGCCCATTCGAACAGCGTCGGCTCGGCGGTGCGCGCCGGATCACGGAAGCGTACATACCAGTGCATGCCGCTGCAGAACGGCTTGTTCTGCGAGTGCCCGCACCGGCAGAGCGCGTAGTGCTCACGCGACGACCCCGAAGCCCTGGGTACCTCCCCTCCGGCGGCGTCCGCCAGCGGGATCGCCCCGGTCACCCGGTACGGCCCGTCCAGCGAGACCTCGATCGCCGGCTCCCGGACACCGTGCCATTCGGCGAGGTCACGGGCTTCCGTTCCGTCGAATGCCAGGCTCAGTGCCCCGGACGGGCAGTCCCGCACCGCCCGGACGATCTCGTCCATCCGGCCGCCGCTCGGCGCGACAAACGGCTCAGCGCCGGTACGGAACACCGCGGGCAGCCGGTCGGTGCAGAACCCGGAGTGCTGGCAGATGCCCCGGTTATCGAAGACCGTCACTTGCGTACCGGGGTAGGTGTCCCGCTGATCCGGGACCCGCTTCGGGTCCTTGGCCCCGCTGAACCCGGTCCGCGCGTGCGATCCATCGCAGAACGGCTTGTCGCCCGACTCCCCGCACCGGCAGAGCGCCAGCTGTGGTGGCACCCGCAGCGGCTCGCCGAGGTACGAGCGCACCGCGGCGGGGTTGGTAACCAGGTACGGCCCGTTCTCCGCGACCACGATCCGCGGGCGCCGACCGCGCTGCAGCTCCGCGAGCTCCGCGGCCTGCCCGGCAGCGTCCGCAGCCAGGTCCACGGCGACCCGCTGCAGCGCCGCGACCGCCTCGAGCAGCTCCGGCGGTGCGGTGTCCGCCAACTGCACGCTCAGCCGGGTCGCGTCCGTCGCGGCGCGGCGCGCTAGCTCGGGGACGGTCCCGTCCGGCCCGCCGGGCTCCGGGGCAGGCGGGGCGTCCGCCGGTCTTTCCCGGCCGAGGCGATCGGCGAGCGGCCGCAGCACGCTGTCGGTGATCCGCGCCACCGTTACCGCTTTCGCCGCCGAGTCTTCCGAACGGGCGGCGTGTTCCAGCAGAACGTAGGCGGATCTCGCGACCTCGGCGAGCGCCGAGGCGGCGACGTCATCGAGAAAGCCCGCGCACGTTCGGTAGAAGGCTCGGGCGCGGTCCAGCATGACGGGCACTTCCTCGGCCGCCGCAGCCGGGGCCGAGGCTGGGCGGGAGGGCAGGTGCGCTTGGAGGGAGCGGGCGATGCCGCCAAGCGCGGCGCGGACCTCGGCCAGCGTCTGCGTGACCTCCGGGGTGGACTCGGCGCCGGGCGGCTGGCAAAACGCAGCGGCCGCCTCGATCCGCTCGGCCAGCAGGACCCAGGCCGCCTGTCGGTGCGGGAGCACGTAGTCGCTCTCGTAGAAAAGCTCGAAGCTCGGGCCGGCGGTCTGGCCGGGGTACTCCGGACCGGCGGGCAGCCTGGTGATGGCGTCGCCGAGCGGCTTGATCGCCTGGAGCATCAGCGCGTACGTCCCGTCGGCGAGCACCTGGAGCTGGGCGTCGGTCTCCTCGGTGTGCGCGAAGAAACGCTGCAGCATCAGCAGCAGGATCTCGTAGCAGACGTTGAACAGGTCCATGACGCGCTGCGCGAGCGGGTCGGTAACCAGCGGCACGTCCGGGTCGCGCTCGCTGGGCCGCACGTTCAGCGGGAGCACCGGGCGCACCGGGTCGAAGCCGCGGTCGGCCTCGCGGAGCTGCTCGAGTTCGTCGAGGATCTCGACGAACTGCCCGAAGTGCGCGTTCCGCCAGTCGCCGCGCGGCCCCTCGCCCTGCTCAAGGATCTCGCCTACTGCCCGCCGCGCCGACGCCACGTCCGTCACCGCGATCAGCTCCGGCCAGCGGAAGTACTGCTGCGTGGCCTGGGCCCGCGGCGGGCCGACGAACAGCCAGCGCTCGCCGTACTTCTGCGCCAGGTGCTCGATGCCAGCCTCGATCGAGCGGTACAAGTGGCCGACGGTCGCGAAGTCCTGGCCATGCGGCGCGATGTCGCCGGATCGCATCGCCGGCGCCGCCCGGCCGTAGGCGGCCAGGCCGGGCGCGTCGTGCAGGGCCATGCCCTCCGGGCGCTCAAGGAACATGAAATGCCGCAGCGCCGCCTCACCGAACGGCAGCAGCGTCAGGTGCACGCCGGCCGGATAGTGGCTGGCGGGCTGCGGGAAGTTCGGCCGCGACAGGTGCGGGGCCGCGCCGATCGCGGACAGCAAGTTCTGCACCAGCGCCAGATGCAGCATCTCCTGCGCGGCGACATGCGAGATCCGTTCCCGCCAGCGCCGGACCGCCGCGACCTGATCGTCCGTCAGCCCCTCCACCGCGTCCTGCTTCACCGAGAACGCCGCGAACAGGTACTGGCACATGATCCCGTGCTCAAGCTCCGCGGCCTCGCACAGCATGTAAATCAGCGCCTCACGGTGCTCGATCACGAACGGTGCCTCGGGCGGCGCCAGGCCGCCTCGGCTAGCGATCACCCGGGCGAGCCTGCCGGGCAGTGCCTGCTGCTGCTCTTCGGCGCTCTCGGACATTCTTTTTCTCCCGCAGTTAGGATGAGCCAGCGATGAACATTGAGCTGCGCCACCTCAGGTACTTCGTCGCGGTCGCCGACGAGGCGAGCTTCACCGCCGCCGCGCACCGCGTCCATGTCACGCAGCAGGTCCTCAGCGCCCAGATCCGGCAGCTGGAAAGCGCCGTCGGGACCCAGCTGCTGAACCGGACGAACAAGGGCGTCACGCTCACGCCCGCGGGCGCCGCGTTCCTCACGGCTGCGCGGGAGACGCTGGCCGGCCTGGACCGCGGCGTAGCGGGCGCACGCAACGCCGCCCGTGCGGTCTCCGGCAAGCTGACGCTGGGGATCGGCTCCGGCTGTGAGAACGAGACCAGAACCCAGCTGCTCACCGCCTTCGAGCGCGCGTACCCGGACGTGGAGATGAACCTGCAGGTCTTCGACATGACCCAGCCGTCGGCCGGCCTGCTCGACCACAGCAGCGACGTCGCGCTGCTGCGCCCGCCGGTCGCGGCACCCGGGATCGAGCTGGTGGTGGTGCGGTCAGAGCCACGCGCGTTCGTGCTTCCTGCCGGGCACGCGCTCGCCGCAAGCGAAAAGCTCACGCTGGCCGACGTCGCCGGCCTGCCGTTCGTCACCGCCGACCTGGCAACCGACGGCTGCGAGCCGCGGGCCTGGCAGGATGACTGGCTCATCAGGCCCCGGCCCGGCGGCGACGTGCCGATCATCGGCGCCACCGCCCGGACCGTCGACGACTGGTGCGAGCACGTGGCCGCCGGCCACGGCATCGGGCTGTGCCCGGCCTCGGCGGCCACGTTCCACGGCCGTCCCGGTGTCTGCTTCATCCCGAGCACCGGGCTGACGCCAACCACGATGTGCGTCGCCTGGCGCACAGGCGACACCAGGCCCCCCGTGCAGCGCTTCGTCTCGCTCGCGACGCAATCGGTCGCGGACTCGTAGCATCTCACCCGGCGGCGCCCGCCAGCGCCGCCTCGGCAATCGCGCGGTCCTCGGCCGCTGTCATCGCCCCGGCGATCCCGATCGCCCCCGCAACCTGGCCGTCGGCCAGCACCGGCATTGGCACCCGGCTCACCTCCGCCTTGTGTTCTTCCGGACTATCCTCGCGGGCAACAGCGCCGCCAGGCCAACACCCCTTACGGATGGGGCTACAGCCGACGGCTGTCGCGGCACCCGCCACCGGCGCGTGAATGCGGCACCCCTGCGTCAGTCCCACGCATCTTCCCGATTCCGGAGGCGAGCGGTTTGTAGGATTGCCCGGTGGCCAGCGCATGGGAATTGCTCAGCAGCGAACGCCAGGGCCAGGCGGGGCGGCGCGTCCTTGTCGCGAAGACCTTCCGGATGCCCGACGGGTCGCAGCAGACGTTCACGGTGACGGAATTCGCGGCCGGGGCAGCGGCGGCCGTCGTCGCGTTGACCGTCCGGGGGACGGTCGTGCTCGCCGAGCAGTACCGGCCCGGCCCCGAGCGCCTGATGGCGGAGTTGCCGGGCGGTGGCGTCGACCCCGGCGAGCCGCTGGCCGACGGTGCCGCCCGCGAGCTCGCCGAGGAGACCGGGTACGTGCCCAGGGAACTGGCTTACCTCGGTGAGATGCGCTACGACGGGTACTCCGGCATGCCCCGGCACTACTTCCTCGCCACCGGCTGCGAGCGGCGGCATGACCAGCGGCTGGACCCTGGTGAGTTCGTCACCGTACGCGAGGTCAGCCCCGGTGAGCTTCTGACCCTGGCGATGGCCGGCGCGATGACGGACCCGGGCGGCGTCCTGCTGGCACTGCCTTACCTCACAGGCGACCCGCAGGTCCGGGCACTGCTGGCGAACCCGCCGCTTCGATCCGCAGCAGCGCCATAACGTCATCGATGGTGCTCGCCATCGGCCGCGGCTCCGGCTCAGCGACCCACTCATCAAGTGCCACCTGGAACACGAGGACACCCAGTTCGGCGAGCACAGTGGCGTGCAGGGCCGGCTCGCCGCGCTCGATGAAGGCCGCACGGCCGGCGCGGACGAGGTCGGCCCGCTTCCGCGCGTCTCGGTCGCGGAGCGAGTCGTTCGCGTTGACGATCGATCGCCAAGTGGCCGTCTGCTCCCGGTGACCATCGAACCGTCCGGCCGCGACCGCGTGGAGCACGAACCGGATGACCTCCATCGGTTCGAGATCGGACGGGGCGGCGGCGATCAGGCGAGCGGCCGTTTCCGGGATCTCGTCCCCGCCGAAGATCACCTCGCGCTTGTCGGCGAAATACCGGAAGAACGTCCTCGTGGTCAGGCCGGCTCGAGCGGTGATCTGCGGGATAGTCGTGGCCGAGAACCCCTGCTCGGAGAAAAGTTCGAGTGCTGCCTGTTCAAGGCGACCGCGCGCATCTGGAGCCCATCGCATCCGACGATCATAGGCGATGACACGACGTGGCATCGGCTATGTTGATGGCACGACGTGTCATCAACATAGGGGGAGTTGGATGGGTGCAGGTATGAGTGACGACAACGAGGCGCTTTGGCTTCTCACGCCGAGAGGCCGGTTCGAAGTCCGTTCGTCTCCGCGTCCGGCACCGGGCCCGGGCGAGGTCGTCATCCGAGTTCGGGCGGTGGCAGTCAACCCTGTCGACGCCATCACCGGACCATTTCGTCGCATCGTGACACCGTGGGTGCGGTATCCGACCGTGATCGGCAGTGACGTCGCCGGCGAGATCGTCGATGTCGGCAGCGGCGTCACGCGCCTGCGTCGCGGGGACCGGGTCCTGGGCTACGCCGCCGGCCAGGAGCGGCTGCGCAACAGCCCAGCAGAGGGCGGCTTCCAGCGGTACGTGACCGTCCTCGAGCGCGTCTGCGCTCAGCTTCCAGATGCTGTGTCCTTCGAGCACGCGGCGGTGCTGCCGCTCGGGATCTCGACTGCCGCTGCGGGACTGTTTGAGGCGGATCAGCTCGGGCTGCCTCTCCCGGCGGGCACAGTGCGCCCGGGCGATGACGTGGTACTCGTGTGGGGTGCGTCGACCAGCGTCGGGTGCAACGCCGTACAACTCGCCCGGGCGAGCGGCTTTACCGTGCTCGCCACCGCGGGGCAAAAGAACCACGATCTCGTTCGCTCGCTCGGCGCCGAGGCCGTCTTCGATTATCGGGACGCCGACGCGGACCAGAAGATCATCCACGCACTGCGGCACCGTCAGCTCGCCGGAACCATCGCCATCGGGCGCGGGTCGCTCACCCACGCCATGCGCATCGCGGGTCGGACCTCGGGGGCAAAGCGGATCGCATCCGCCTACCCGGACCCGCTGACGCGCGCTCGGGCTCTCGTCGCGCGAGCGCGCGGGATCCGGGTCGCCAGTATCTGGGGCGGTACCCCGGTGCATTCACCCGTCGGACCGTCCATCTTCCAGGACTTCCTCCCGGCGGCGCTCGCGGACGGGCGATTCCGGCCCGCACCGGACCCGACAGTGTTCGGCGTCGGCTTGCAGCAGTTGCCAGGGGCGCTGGGCGCGCTGCGACGCGGCGTCTCTGCGGCGAAAATCGTCGTCAGCGTCGACTAGGCAAGCCGCCAGGGGAGCGTACCGGCCGGCCCGGCCGGTTGCGATCAGGCGGGCGCCCTCAGTGCGCGGCGCTGGGGCGGGGGTGACGCCATGGCGCATCCCTCGGTGAGGTTGTGGGTATCCGTGAGGTGGCTCGGCGCGTCGAAGCTGGCGGCTGGGGTTACCTGGCCTCGTCCCTGACGACGGAGAGCGCGACATCGCGGTGCGCGTCGAGTTCGGCGAGCCGGGCGGCGAGCGCGGCCCGGACGTCGTTGTAGGTGTCGGACCCGAGGGGAAGGCGCAGCGGTGTTGCCCCGGAGTCAACGAGGTTGATCATCGCCTCTGCGATCTTCTGCGGGTCGTTGGGGAGGCTGAGGGTGCCGTCGGCGACCGCGCGCCGCATGTCACCCGCCGGAGTGTCCTCGTATTCCGGCATGGGCGGCGCGGTGTCGAGGGCACTGCCGAATCCGGTCGGCGTCGCGCCGGGTTCGACGATAGTCAGGCCGATGCCGAACGGGGCGATCTCGCGGGCTGCTGTCTCGCAGAAGCCTTCGATTCCCCACTTCGAGGCGTGGTAGTAGCTGAAGTTCGGGTAGGTGACCTGGCCGCCGGCGGTCGAGACCTGCAGGATGCGCCCGTGCCCCTGTGCGCGCAGGTGCGGCAGCGCGGCCCGGATGACGTTGACCGAGCCGAGCAGGTTGGTGTCGATCACGCGCCGGATCTGCTCGTCGGAGGCTTCCTCGACCGACGCGAACACGCCGTAGCCGGCGTTGTTCACGACCACGTCGATCGGGCCGAGTTCCTTGAAGGCATCGTCCACGACGCGCTGCACATGCTCGGGGATGGTGACGTCGAGCCGAGCGGTCCAGAGCCGGTCGCCGTATGTGGCGCGCGGGCCGTCGAGAGCCTCCGGCCGGCGCAGGGTCGCGGCGACGCGGTCGCCTCGTGCCAGCAGGCGTTCGGTGAGCAGGCGGCCGAAGCCGGAGGATGTACCGGTGATGAACCAAGTCACGGGCATGATGTTCCTTTCGTCGGTGCTGTTCCGGACGTTATGAGTTCGAGTCGGCTCGAAGTCAAGCTCGCAGGCTCACAGGCATGGCGACCGTGACGATCGGCGAGGTCAGCGCGCTGACCGGCCTCCCTACCCATACGCTGCGGTTCTATGAGCAGGAGGGGCTGTTCTTCGCCCCTGTCCGGCGCGACACTGCCGGGCGGCGCGTGTTCACCACGGAGAGGAAATCGGTGAGCTCGTGGCCGACAGCTACCGGATCCTCGCGCCGAAGAAGCTGACCGCGCTGCTCGACGAGCGCACCCTGACCGTCGGCCCGCAGCCGCCGCGGCATGCCGGCGCCGCAGGACCCCTGTGGTCCCGCGTCGATGATGTTGAGGGTCCCGTCAGGCCAGATTGAATGACAAGACCACGGGCCGGACGCAACGAACCGGTCTTCATTGTTGATCTGGCCTGCGAGGTCGAATGTGCCCGCGATGATCTTGTCAGTACCGCATGGCTCCGAGGCTAATCCAGACCATGGCCGCGCCCGCGTGCGCCCGACCTCAGGCGACGGTGACGTGAATCGTGTGGTAGCCGGTCGCGCCGTTCGGCTCGGGCCTGTGGACGGCCGCGGTCTGCGTGTAGCCGGCCTTGTCCGTGGCCCGCACCTCGAGCGTGTGATTGCCCGCTGTCGCCTGCCACGGGTAGTACCACTGCCGCCAGGTGTCGATCGTGTCCTGGGCGGCTAGCGTCGCCTGGTGCCAGGTGCCGTCGATGCCGACCTCGACCGCCTCGACGCCGCGGTGCTGCGCCCAGGCCACGCCGGCGATCATCACCTTGCCAGCGGCTAGGTTGCCGCTCCCCTTGGGGGTGTCGATGCGGGACTCGGTCTTGATCGGCGCCTGCGCCGACCAGCCTCGCTTCGTCCAGTAGGCGCCGAACGCGGCATAAGTGGTGAGCTCCATGTCCACCACCCACTTGCAGGCCGACACGTATCCGTACAGTCCGGGTACGACCACCCGGACCGGGAAGCCATGTTCCTGCGGCAGCGGCTGCCCGTTCATCCCGACGGCGAGCAGCGACGCCCGGCCGTCCATGACGGGATCGGTAGCGACACCCAGGTTCATCCCGTTGACGTCCCGCATGACGATCTGGGTGGCACCCTTCTGCACGCCCGCCTCCTTGAGCAGGTCGGCGAGCAGTGCCCCCTGCCATCGGGCGTTGCCTATGAAGCCGCCGCCGACGCCCTCGGAAACGCAGCACAGGGTGACGTCGTGGTCGATCATCGGCCGCTTCATCAGCTCGCCGAACGTGATCGTCATCGGCTTGTCCACCATGCCGTGGATTCTCAACTGCCACGCCTGGGAGGAAACCTGGGGCACCACCAGTGCCGTGTCGATCCGGTAGAACTGGCTGTTCGGCGTGTAGAACGCGGACAGGCCCGCGATGTCGTTGACCTCCGTGCCCTTCGGCAGCGTCGGCGGCTTCACGGCCGGTTGGCCGAGCTTCACCGACGCGGTGTTCACGCTGAACCGCTTGTTCTGCAGGTACTGGCCGCCAAAGCCGGACAGGGCCGCGACGCCCGCGGCCGCACCGCCGGCGGCCAGGAACTTACGCCGGTCCACTACGAGTCGCCTCCTGTCCATCCGGCGCGGTACCGGGTTTTCGGCATCGCCATGCTGATCAGCCAGATGAGGACCGCGATCCCCGCGATCCCGCCGACGATCGACGGGATGACGTCGATGGCGTGGCTTTCCGGCCTGGTGATGGCGACGAAAGCCCCGAACAGGCCGAATAGCCCGATACCCGCTACCCCGATCGACATGTGCCGCCAGGCGAGCAGCCCGATCGCGATGGCGATCAGCGCGATCGTCACGTACATGCCGAGCAGCAGCATGTTCTTGTCGTTCGTGCCGAACTTCTGGACCGCGAAGTTCTTGAGCGCCGGGGGAGTGCGGTCGATGAACGCCTCGCCGACGGCGATGATCGGCGATGCCTGCGGGCGCACGAAAGCCGCCACGAGGTTTGCCACGCCGAGGGCCACGGCGGCGGCCAGGAAACCCACGACCGCGCCCGGCAGCAGTCCGCGGCCCCGGCCGACTTCGCGTCCGGCCGCGTGCTCGGGCTGGCCGTAGGCATCGTCGGGTGCCGCATAGAACGGGCCCGACGTGCGGTTGGGTTGTCTCCACTCGGTCTGCTGTACAGGAGTGTCCCAGCTCGTCATCTCCGCGGGGCTGGCCCACGCGGCCTGCTGAGCGCCGCTGTTCCGCAGGGCGCGCTGCGCGGCGGTATCCCATATGGAGCCCTGCGCGCCGGTATTCCGGAGGCTGCTCTGGGAGCCGGTGCTGGGTTCCCGGAAGCCATACTGCTGAGGATCGTCCCAGGGGGCCCGCTGCTCAGGGGGGCCCGCCAGTCCCGCGAACTCTTGGTAGCCGTCCTGGTAACCATTCCCGCTGTAGTCGGCCTGGGTGTCCTGATAGGACGCGTAACCGTCCTCGTACTGGGCGAGCGCCGGGTAGCGCGGCTGGCGCTGACGGCGCGGCGGGTCCTGGAAACTCATACTCCTATTGACGGCTGCCCGGCACCGCCCCGTTCGGATAACTCACGCCCGGTAAGCATGCGGTAAGAACCGCCTAGTGGCCAGATAACATCGGCGCTGGCGAAAACTGACCAATCTGCTACCGGCTGCTCACCGCCTAGCCGACGACCAGCGAGGCCAGATCCTGAGCCGACCGGACGGCGGCCACGGCCAGCCGGGCGGCCCCGGGATGCCAGGAAGCCAGCTGTACTTGGGTCGCGAAGATGAACTCGGCGATCAGGCTGTCACCGCTGGTTGGCCAGCCGAACTCGACGTGGGCGTTGCTGCCGACCAGGGTGCTCGGCACGGCCGTCAGTCGGCCGCTGCTCACGGAGGCGACCTCGAGCCGCATCGCGCCGCCGTCGCCCGAGCTAACCTCGAGCGCGAGGAGCTTCCCGTCGGGGCTGAACGCACCGCTCGTCGCGGAGCTCCCCGCCGGCAGTTCGACCGCGGTTGTCTTGCCCGTTGCCAGGTCGAGCAGCCGGACCTGACACGTCGCGGCGCACGGCGGCGTCCAGGCGATTTCGGCCGGGCTCGCCGCGACCACGTCGTCGAACATGCGGACGGTCCGCGAGTTAGCCGGGTCCCACAGCTCATCGGCCGTGGTTCCCGGCTGCCCGCTGACCGGTGCCAGCAGCAGGCCGCGGTCGGTTGCCTGATAGATCAAGTACCCCCGGGGGAGCCTGACCGGTGCTCCCCACGGCACGCCGGCCAGGCTGACCTCCTGCGCCGTCACGGGCACGGTGGCGGCAACCGACGGCTCGCTGGTCAGCCACACGGCGCCGACGGCGGCCGCCGGGTTGACCAGGTTCGCCGTGCCGACCCGGGTGACCGACCGCGAGCCGTCGGCGAGGAACCAGACCGGCAGCGACGGTCGGTCGCAAACGTCGCAGGCGGTCATGCCACCGGGACTGGCCTGCACCGCCCAGCCGCCGTCGACGCGGGTGAAGTGGTAGCCGGCGCTGTCCGCCGGCAGGCCGCCGATCGGCTCGGAGCGGCCGGTGGCGGGCGCGAACCACGTTGGCTGCGGTCCGGCGACTGGAAGCCGGAGGCTGCCGGCCCACGGCAGCGTGGGCCCGTCGATCCCGTCGGACCCGGACGGCGGGCCAGGCGCGATCAGGCTCACCGATCCGGGCGCCGCGCTCACGGAGGCGGATGACGGCCGGACGGCCGCGGTGGGATGCGCGTGGTGCGCGAGACTGATGTAGGCGATGCTGGCGACGGCCACCAGAACGGGCGCGCCGAGCAGCGCGAGGCGGCGCGGCCACCGGCCGGGATCCCGGTCCCCGCCCTGGCTGAGGATGTCATCCAACGCCGCACCTCCAAGAGCACGGTGACCTGTCGGCACCACGATACGTCGGACCGCCCCACCCCGGCCCTCATGGCTGTCCTGTCTCAATTGATCTGACGCAGCCTTAGCTCTCTGACCTGCAGTGCGTCAGAATGACTGAGACAGCCGATCGGGTCTCCGTCTCAATCGTTCTGACCCTAAGGAGGACCGGCACCAGTCCCGCGCGCCCGTCAAGACGAGCTGGCGGACGGGCCTTGCGCTCATCCGCCGATGGTAAGGACGAGGAGGGTATCGACCGCGGTCTCGAACGGGCGGGTGCTCCGCTGCACCTGGGCGAGGAGAAGCCCTCCCTGGAGCGTGGCGAGCAGCGTGACGGCGAGGTCATCCGGGTCGAGGCCGGGTGGGAGCTGCCCGCCGGCCTGAAGGGACCTGAGCCCTTCGCTGATTTCCGTTGTCCACCGTTCGAACCCGGCGGCCATCAGGGACCGGGCCTCCGGGTCGCTCTCGGCGAGCTGGCCGCCGAGGGAACCGAGGGGGCAGCCGCCCTTTGCCTGGACGCGCTCCGCCGCCCTGATTACCATGTCCCGCCAGGCTTGGACCCCTTCCACGCTGCCGAGATCCGCCTGACGCTGGCTACTGACGGCGGCGTCGGCCTGGTAGTCGATGACCGCCTGCACGAGATCGTTCTTGTCGGGGAAGTAGTGGTACATCTGAGAGCCGCTGACTTCCGCCGCCGCCTTGACGTCGTCCAGGGTGGTGCCCGCGACCCCGCGCTCGTGGATCAGGGCGGCGGCCTCCTCCACTATCCGTGCCCGGGTGCGCTCGCCTTTGCGGGTGAGCCTCGGCCGGCCGCTCGTCTCG
The DNA here is from genome assembly GCA_964581815.1 of uncultured Streptosporangiaceae bacterium. GTDB lineage: Bacteria > Actinomycetota > Actinomycetes > Streptosporangiales > Streptosporangiaceae > Trebonia. The sequence goes on from CAZORE010000068.1 coordinate 29,546, forward strand.
TTGACCATTCACCGATTCTAGCAACATTTTGAGTTTGACAACCCAGCACAGTCTGTCGTCTTTTGAGTTGCCGTGCCGTCGGCCGATCGGCGAGTCCGCCGGCTCCCTGCTCGCGGCCTTGACGACGCGCCCGGCGCCGGCCCGGGCCGCGCCGGCGACGGCGGCCGTCAGGAGGCCGGCGAAATCCTCGGCGCACGCCCCGCATGCCGCGAAGTGGGCGGCGACGCCGGGGTAGCGCTCCGCCGGGTCCTGTCCGGCGGCGGCGAGGTCGACGTAAATGTGCAGGACGGCCATCGCCTCGTCGCAGCCGACGTCATCGAGCGCGGTGCCCGCTGCGCCTGGCTCGCAGGTCAGCCGGGCCGCGTCGATGATGCGGACCCGGGTCGGCTCCCCCCTTGGGGATCAGCCGAGACCGGGCGTGCACGTCATTCGTCATGCCAGCAGGGTAACTCTATTTCTGAGTTTGACAACCCATTCTCGGTCCGTCATAGTGAGTCGCGTAGTCCATTTATCGACCGGCGAGAGAGGCGCGCGATGTTTCTCGTAACGACGGCCGGGGAGGTCGGCACCGAACCCGCGCTCCTGCTCAGTCGGCAGGACGTGCCCGTCAGGGTGCTGACCCGCCATCCGGAGAAGGCGACGCGCTGGCCTCGGCATCAGCTGCCTGTCCTGTCCGGCGACAGCCTATGAGTTTGACAGCCCACTTCGAGGCTGACAGAGTGGGTCACAAGACTCACTTTTACTGCACATCTTTCGAGGAGAGACCGTGAGCAAGTTCGATGCTCAATTCGCCGGTCGGCTGGACGGACAGACCGTGCTAGTCACCGGCGCCGGGGGCGGCATCGGCCACGAGACAGCCCAAGGCATCGGGAACAGCGGGGCGACTGTGCTGGTGCACGCCCGCGGTGCCGACCACGCCCGGCGCGCTGTCGACCTGCTGGTCGCCAACGGCAACGGCAACGGCAAGTACCTGGCCGTAGCCGGAGACCTCGGATCTCTGGCCGGTGTCCGGGAACTGGCCGGCGATGTGCACGAGGCCGCGCCGAAGGGACTCAACGGACTGGTCAACAACGCGGGCGCCGCGTTCGCCAGCAAGGCACTGTCACCCGACGGGTACGAGCGGACCATCGCCATCAATCACGTCGCGCTGGCGGCACTGACCGACGGGCTGCTCGACCTGCTCCGGAAGGGCGCTGATGATCTCGGCGCGCCCTCGCGGGTGGTCAACATGACCGCCCTGATCGAGTCGCGGGGCAAGCCGATCACCGACTGGAGCTACCCGGGTAAGTACAAGCAGATCCAGGCCTACGCCGATGCCAAACTGCTGGCCCTGATGTACACCTACGCCCAAGCTCGCCGCCATAAGGGCGAGGGCCTGACGTTCAACGCAGTCAGCCCGGGCGCGGTCAAAACCACTCTCGGCAGCAAGGCCGGCGGGCCGTTCAAAATGATTCAGGTGTTGACCAATCCGTTCGTCGGGCCTCCGGAGAAGGGGTCACGCGGCTGTGTGCGGCTGATGGCCGATCCGGAGCTCGCGACCGCGACCGGGGGCTACTACAGCTCCGCGAAGTTGAAGGAGTCCTCGAAGCAGTCCCAGGACGCCGAAGGCCAGGAACGCGTCTACGCCCAGACCGAACGGGAATTGCGCCCCCACGCCTGAGCCGCGGCGGTCACCTGCCGATGAGACCCGCCGACAAAGCTCACGCAGGCGGTGCGGGCACTACGTGATCCTCGCGCCTGGGGTCGGTGGGCGTTCCTGCGCCCGTCGCCAAGCACGCCGACGCCAGCGCCGGAGCTGCCGCTCACACCCAAGGCCCAGTCCGTGACGGGGCGGCACTCGCCCCGCCCACATCACCTATAGGAGTTACGTAGTGGCAGACTTTCCCGCCCCAGCCGAGGGCATCGTGCTCACCCATTTCCTCGTCTCCAACGATGTCGACCGCTCGCGGGCCTTCTACACCGAGGTGCTCGGTGGCGAGGCGCTGATGGATGGCGAGCCGACAATCGTGGCGCTGGCCAACAGCTGGATCATCATCAACACCGGCGGCGGCCCCACGGACGACAAACCCTCGATCACGCTCGAGGCCCCGCACGATCTGGACCGGGTCAGCACGTTCCTGAATATCCGTGTTGCCGACATCGCCGCCGTATACGCCGACTGGTCGGCCAAGGGCGCGCAGTTCCTCACCGAACCGATCGATCGTGGCCCGGAGATCCGCTGCTACCTGCGTGACCCCGACGGTCACCTCATCGAGGTCGGGCAGAGCCGACGCTGAGTGCCATCCCCGCCATCACTCCTAACGCTTGGAGTTAGATATGCAGAGCCACCCCGTGACCGGCGGCTATCCGCCGGCGCTGCCGCCGGTAAACCATACGGCGCCGGTCCCTCGCCGGATCAGGGCGACACTGGCTGGGCAGACCGTTCTCGACACGATGTCGGCGCTGTATGTGTGGGAGTGGCCGCACTACCCGCAGTACTACATCCCGCTAGCCGACATCGACCCCGCGGTGCTGGTCGATGAGCAGCACGAGCAGAAGCTCAGCCGCGGCACCGTTCGCCGCTACAGCCTGCAGGTCGGGGACGTGACCCGGCCCGCGGCGCTGCGGGTCTACGGCGACGACGCCGTAGTCGAGGGACTGGCCGGACGGGCGCGGTTCGAGTGGGATTCCCTGGACGCCTGGTTCGAGGAGGACGAGCAGGTCTTCGTCCATCCCCGCGACCCCTACACCCGCGTCGACGCGCTGCGGTCCGCCCGCAGCGTCCGTGTCGAGCTCGAAGGCGTCGTGCTGGCCGAATCGAGCTCGCCGGTGCTGGTGTTCGAGACCGGGCTGCCGACCCGCTACTACCTCAACCGCACTGAAGTCGACTTCACCCGCCTCGTCCCGACCGACAGCGTCACCGCCTGCCCCTATAAGGGCACCACCAGCGGCTACTGGACCGCGCAGCTCGGTGACACGAGCTACTCCGACATCGCCTGGACCTACGACTTCCCGACCCGCCAGCTGCTGCCGATCGCCGGGCTGATCGCGTTCTACAACGAGAAAGTCGACACCTTCCTCGACGGTCGTCTCCTTGACCGGCCTGTCAGCCTGCCGTCCCGATAGCTGGCACCGATGATGGCTCCAGTGTGAGTTTTGTACGGGACTTGCCGGCCCGGGCGGACTGCGCATGGCCTAGGCCGGTGAAAGAGAACATTCCACAGCGGCCAACTAACCTGAGACACGGTGCGCTGGGCAACTACGTTGAGACTGGCGTCGAATAACGTCCCGGGCATGACCGCCCGCAGGACCGCAACCAGGCGGCCTTCGTCGCCGCGGTCAGGCTCCGCTCGTTCGTTCCGGCGGCGGACGTCGGTGGCCGGGTTATGCGTCCCGCCGCTGGAGCACCCAGAACGCGACGGCGAGCAGGACGGCGGCGAGCACCACGAAGATGCCGGTCTCGATGCCCTGGAACGCCCAGAACCTGCTGGCCGGCTGGTAGGTCAGGTAACCGTGGTAGCCGTGCGCTGCCAGGCAGGGCACGGGCGCTTGCGGGTTGGGCGTGGCCGCGGCGTGCAGGCATGCGGCCGGGATCGGTACGCCGTCGTAACTGGGCGCGTCGTTGCCGGGTACCGCGGTCTGGCCGTGCGGCCCGATGATGCCCTGGGCGATTCCCAGGTAGGACCCGGCCGGGCTGAAAGGCGCGGTGAGCTTGTAGTACACGGTGACCGGGCTCAGGTAATGCGGCCGGAGCCACAGTGCTGTGAGCGCCCGGAGACCGGTGAAGCCGGCCAGGGTGACGGCCAGCGCGGGCACGGTGCGCCGCAGCAGTGCGCCGGCGCAGATGCCCAGGGTCATCGCGAAGAGCGCGTAGCCGGCCGGCACGATGCCGGTGGTGTCGAAATGGTTGGTCAGGAAGGCGTCGGCGTTGAGCGCGTTGTCCGGGCCTGACCACCAGGTGACGACGGCCGAGACTATGCCGGAGAGGACGACGGCGGCCAGCAGCAGCCATGCGGCCCTGACCGCCAGCCAGCGGCGCCTGGTGATGCTCTGCGTCCAGGCGAACTGGTGCGTTCCAGCCTCCAGTTCGCTCGCCACCATCGGGGCGCCCCAGAACAGCCCGGGCAGCAGCGGCACCGCGGATGTCGCCACGACGAGCGTCAGGAACGTGGGGCTGCTGAGGGAAAGACCTGACCCGCCCAGGCTGCCGCAGGTGCCGTTCCTCGCGCACCCCGTTAGGGCGGAGTGCCAAGCATGGGCCGCGTGCAGGCCGGTGGCCAGCAGCACGACAGCCAGTACGGCGAGCAGTGCGGCGGCGAGCGCGCCCTGGTAGCGGTACTGGCGCCAGGTGACCCAGGTCATCGGTCCCCTCCGATCGCCGACAGGCGGGCGCCTGCCGGGCCGGCGCCGTGGCCGGCCAGCCCGGCGCTCATGTAGCCGAGCACTATCTCCTCCAGGTTGGGTTCGTCGACCGTCCAGGCCGGGTCGATTACCGGGCCGTTCAGTCTGGCTAGCACCGTGGTCTGCCGCGCAGTGGTGTCTTCGCGCACGATGACGTGCGTGCGCGCGATGCCGGTCGTGTCCTTGCGGGGGCCGGTCAGGATCCGGTGCTGCGCGAGCAGGCTCTCGGTGTCCGCGCAGAGCTGGACCCGGGACTCATCCAGCAGGATCAGGTGGTCGCAGATCCGCTCGGTGTCCGCGATCAGGTGCGAGGACAGCACGATGGTCAGGTCCCCGCCAGCCGCCGCCTCGGCCAGCGCCGCGAGGAAGTCCCGTCGGGCCAGCGGGTCAAGCGCCGCCAGCGGCTCGTCAAGCAGCAGCAACCGGGGCCGCTTGGCCAGCGTCAGCGCCAGCGCGAGCTGGGCGCGCTGGCCCCCGGATAGCCTCCCGGCCGGCCGGTCCAGCGGTATCTTCAGGCCGGCGAGCCGCTCCCGCGCCAGCTTCCCGTCCCAGCGCTGGTTGAGGTGCGCGCCGATCCCGATGTGGTCCTCGGCGGTCAGCCGCCGGTACAGCGGGATCTCCTGGGCCAGGAAGCCGATCTCAGCCAGGTAGACTGGATGCCCCCGTGGCGGCCTGCCGAGCACCTCGGCGCGGCCCCCGGTCGGCGCGGCGAGCCCGGCCAGCAGCCGCAGCAGCGTGGTCTTGCCCGCGCCGTTCGGCCCCACCAGTGCCGATATCCGGCCCTCGGGCACGCTGATGGTGCAGTCGTTCAGGGCGGTGACCCGGCGGTAGCGTTTGGTCAGCCCGCTGGTCTCGATCACGGGTTTCATGCGATGTCCTCCTCAGCAGCGGCCTGCAGCGTGAGCTGCAGCAGCGATGCGATCGCCTCGTCGTCCAGCCCGGCGGCCCGCGCCTCGCGCACCCAGCCCTCCAGCGTGCGGCCCAGCCGCGCGTGCGTGCCAGGCGGCGGCCCCGGCGGCCGGCCGCGCACGAACGTGCCCTGCCCAGACCGCGCCTCCACCAGGCCCTCGCGCTCCAGGTCGCGGTAGGCCTTCAGCACCGTGTTGGGATTGACCGCCGTCACCGCGACCACCTCCCGCACGCTCGGCAGCTGGTCACCCACCGAAAGCACGCCCATCCGCAGCGCCTGCCGCGCCTGCTGCACGATCTGCTGGTAAGGCGGTACCCCGGACCGGCCGTCCACCCGGAATCTGATCACATCAGCGCTCCAGTGTCTTAGGTTGCTAATACACTAGGGTGGTGACTCCGCCCTCGTCAAACAATGCGGAGCCCGCGCGTACGACAGCGCCAGGCAGACGCATACCCGCCTATCGAGAAGTGAGTTGAGGCCGCCGGTCAACATGTCCGGAGCCGCGCGGCAACGTGCAGGCACTGCATTTCAAGAGGCGCCGACCCTGCAGAACTGACCCCCCTGCCGAGTTAGCTGTCACTCGCTCAACGGGAGGACTGAACACAAGGACTTGACAGGGAACTGTTCCGCCTGGCGTCCGGTCGCCGCGGACCAGATTCAGCGAGACACCGGCAGCCAGAATCCCGGCTTTTCTCACCGAAGGTGGTCCAGCTGCACCGTTTGGGGCCAACTTCAGTGAGACTCGGACCAGATTCAGTGAGACAGGACAGGCGTACCGCGAACGCGGTACCTCCGCTTCCCGCAATCATAGCTTTACATAATGTGCATTATCGGCACATGGGGGAGCGCCGGAAGGGGCTTGCTGTATGTCTGTGTCCCGTGCCAGTCATCATGTCGTTGACAGCCATCTTGTCGTTTCTCATGTCGTCGTGACAGCCGTCGTGTCGCCTGATCCTCCGCCGGGATGGTTCATACGACAAGAACCTGACCCCCGCAGTCCCGAGCTCGGACAAGGCCAGGTCGGGCCACAGCAAGTCCGGCAGGTCGTCCCGCACCCAGGTGCTCAGTAGCTTGTCCTGCGGCGCTCAGTCCGCGAAGACCTCGGCGGCGGTGGCGGCAGTGACGGCGCGGTCGAACCAGAGGTCGAGCTGGGCAGAGTCGGTGCAGGAAGACACCCGGTTTTGCTGTGCCTGCGACGGGGCGAGCCCGCGCGCAGACATGAGCCGCAGCAAGGCCTTAGCCTCGCCCTCCGCGATTCCCTCGCTTTTCCCTTCGTCGTGGATCTTCTCGACGAAGGTCTTCTCGTACTCGCTCGTGGTCATCATCGCCTCCATCGGCAAGGTCGCCAGTTGCTGCCGGGGGACGGTCAATCAGCTGCACGAGTCGGGTAAACGCAAGGTCGCCCTCGGCGTCACTGAGCGCCTTCTTGGTGAGCGCCCCGACCAAGTTGCGCAGCAGCCCCGTCGCCGGGTCCATGTAAGGGTCTTGGAAGTCGCTGGCATCCGTCATGGCGGGCAAAAGTGCGCGGCTAGGGAAGATCCGTCAGACCGTACCGAGCGCGAGCTCGTTCCACCAGCTCGTCTGAGTCGATGCGCCCGGCTACGTACTCGTCGGCGTCAGCGCGGGTCGCCTCGGTGACGTGTAGGCCTTCCATCTCGCCGCTGTGGATGGCCTCGTCAACGCGATGAGCGCGCTCCGCGTGTTCATCCGGCGAGATTGCCTCGGCAGCCATCGAGCCTCCCCTCTCCTACTTCGAGATTACCCGAGGCAGCCGGGTCAGGCGGGTCTCCCGCGTCGTGAAGCTGTCGTCCAGCCCCTCGACGCGATTCCCCGTCATGAGCGCGTAGTACCGCGGTGGTCGTAGGCACGTCCGGGGAAGTGCGCGACATGCCAGTGCAGGTGCGCGTTGCCCTTCTTACTGCCCAGGCTGAGGCTGTACATCCCGTGTCCCGTCTCACGGAAGATGTCGAATCTCACCCATCTTGTCGGGCGGCAGGTCGGAAGACGGCCCATGCGACGTCCACGCACCCATAGAGCCGTGCGAGCTTCCCGACGCCCCGGCATGGTCCCGGTCGGGTGCTGGCGGCCGGGACTCTGCGTTGCGAGGCCACGAATGGCGTCGGCGGTCGCAGCGACTACGGTCGAGAACTGATGTTCGGGTGCAGCGGAAGCTCGCGGTCCCGCCAGGCTCGCTCCCACTGCCGGGTGATCGCGGGGTAGACGATCAGGTAGCGGAACGGGGCGATGAGAGCCATGTACACCCGTCCGAACCGGCCGTTGGGCTTGACCAGGATCGCCATCCGTAGTTCGTATTCGCCACCGCCGGCCGGCACCCACCCCAGGTGCATGACGGCGTGGCAGGTCTTATTCGCCAGTTCGCGGACAGACTCGTTGTGGAGCCGGTACACGGGGGTGAACGGGGCGCCGTTGGTATCGGAGACGTCGACGGTCTCACGGAGATCGCCTGGCAGGCGGTCATACAGTGGTTGAACCCGCTTCCCGAGGCTCGTCCTGGGCTTGTCCCAACCGAGGACGGCACCGAGCTTCCCGCGCACCGCGAACAGGAACCGGACCGCGCGGGGCTGCTTGGCGAATCCGCCGGATGCCTGCATCGCGGCGAGCATGACGGGAAAGTCCTCCGGTCCGGCGCCCGGGGTGCGGAAGGACCACACGTCCTCGGTCCGAAAGTCGCCGGTGAACTCGTGGATCCGCCACGGCTGGCCGGAATGGGCCGTGCGGGGAATTTTCATGGCCGCTGCTAACCTCTCCTGGGCCGGACGTCCTCCCCCACTCCCATGACACGCTTGCGTGTACGACGAGGCTAGCCCCTCGTCGCGACGTTCCGCATCGATAGCTGAAACAGCTGCGGCAGCGCGGGGCCGAGCGTTTGGTTGAGGTTGGTGATCTGGTCGGTACGTTGGCTGACCGCGTAGAGGTTGCCGTTTGCTATGAACAGCCACCGGCTGTCCGGTGACCAGGTCATCGATTCCGATGCCCATCCCCCGTCGACGCCGGACAAGTTGATACGGAGCGGAAGTGCATGTGCGGTGCCGGTAACGAGGTCGATGATCTCGATCCTTGCCTGCGGCGATCCAACGACGACAGCGACGGTGGCCCCGTCGGGTGAGATCACGCCGGCGGTGGACAGCATGGCGCCGTTGATGCGAGTGCTCAGCGGGACGTGAGTACTGAGCGGATACTGCGCGCCGTTGGACCGGTCGGTCACGACCGGCTGGCAGCGGGCGTGGCTGTCGCACTCGGAGGTCAGCCAGCGGGTGGGCCCGACCGCGAGCACCGTTCCGGTGGTGACCCGGCTGGCGCCGCCAGGGTGCACGTCATAGACGCCGCCGGTGCCAGGGAAGAGCAAGTACCCGGTCTGGTCAGGGATCGCGAAAAGCGCCGTGTTGACGGGCGCGCTCTGGGGCGGTGCGGCGATCGACGGACCGGTGCGGCGCCCGTCCAGCCCGACCAGCACCATCCGGTTGTCGTTGGTGCTGGTCGGTACCCACAGGTGCCGTGGATCAGGGCCGGGGAACACCGGCCCGCCTGCGTCAAGCGCCCCCGGTGCCTCACGGGCAGGCTCTCCGTCCGGGATGAGGTAGCCCGGTACGAAGTCGATCGGGCGGACCAGCGCGCCCTCCGCGTCGGTTACGAACGTCACCGGCCCGCCGCTCGACAGCCCTGGAAGCACAGTCCGGGTGATGCGGCCGAGGGTGAACTGGATGCGGACGGCCACCCCGGACCCGCGGCCGAACAACTCCCAGCGCGCGTGCACCCCGAGCAACGGCTGACCGAGGGTTGTGACCGACACTGCCGGTGTCGAGACGACGCCGGGAGTCGCGGTCGACGACAGCCTGGGTGCGGATGACCGCGAGCCGGCCGCGCGCGGAGACGTCGTCGGGGAACCCGCCGGGCTGCCGCCAGAGCGAGCAACGGCGATGACCGCCACGGCAACGGCCACGGCAGCGACTAGAAACAGCAGCAACTTTGGCCAGCGGCGCAGCCGGAAGGCAGCGCGAACGCCGCGTTCGGGACCGATATCGAGGAACTCGACGTCGTCTGGCGGCACGTCGTCGCCGCGGCTCATGCGTCCATCATCCCTCGCGTGCGCCCTTCTGCCCAATCTACGGCAGTTGTTCGCCAGGGAAGGTCTCGCGGAAGTTGCCATCGACGAGCCAACCACGCCCGGGGGGCGCCGCCTC
>CAZORE010000069.1:0-38782 GCA_964581815.1 uncultured Streptosporangiaceae bacterium
TGACCACGGGGCTCCTGACCACGGGGCTCCTGACCACGGGGCTCCTGACCACGGGCTCCGGACAGCGGGGTTCTGGACGGCGGGGCTCCCGACGGCAGGGCATCGGACGGCGGGCCGATGGCCGGCGTAGCCGTCGTCACCGGGGCCAGCCGCGGCGCGGGCCGGGGCATCGCCATCGCGCTCGGCTCCCACGGGTACACCGTGTACGTGACCGGCCGGACACAGCGATCCGGCGAGTCCTCGTTGGGCGGCACGATCCACGACACGGCCGCGGCGGTCACCGCGGCGGGCGGGAAGGGCGGGGCGGGCGGGAAGGGCATCGCGGTGCGCGTCGACCATCGCGACGACGCGCAGACCGCCGCGTTGTTCGACCGGGTCCGCGCGGACGAGGGCCGTCTTGACATCCTCGTCAACAACGCGGCGCTGATCCATGACGAGCTGCAGCGCCCGGTGCCTTTCTGGGAGAAGACGCTGAGCGCGAGCACCGACCTGCTCGACGTCGGCCTGCGCAGCAGCCTTGTCGCCAGCTACTACGCGGCGCCGCTGCTCATCGAAGGGGGCCACGGCCTGGTGGCGTTCACCTCGGCGCCCGGTGCCGTGCGCTACCAGTACGGGGCGGCCTACGGCGCGCACAAGGCCAGCCTGGACAAGTTCGCCGCCGACATGGCGGTCGACTTCCGTCCGTTCGGCGTCACGGCGGTGTCGATCTGGATGGGGGCCGTGCTGACCGAGCGGCTGCAGCAGATCATCGACAGCGGGCCCGAACTCGGCTACCTCGCCGGCATCGCGGAAACGCCCGAGTTCACCGGGCACGTCATCGCCGCGCTGGCCGCCGACCCCGACGCCCTCGCGATGAGCGGGCGCACCCTCATCGGCGCGGAACTGGCACGGCAGTACGGCATCAGCGACGCCGGCGGCCGCCGCCCGCCGTCGGTCCGTGACCTCATGTCCGTGGAACCGGTCAACTACCAGGGAAAGGCCGAGCAATGACCGACGACCAGCTGCAGCAGCTCATGCGGGACGTACAGCACCTCAAGGACCGCCAGGCCATCCTCGACGTGATCATGCGTCACGCTCGCGGCCACGACCGCCACGACACCGAACTGATGAACAGCTGCTTCTGGGACGACGGCGTTGACGAGCACGGCCAGTTCGTCACGGCCGGGCCCGAGTACGGGGACTGGGCGAACAAGACCCACACGGCCGGCTACTTCCTGCACATGCACAACATCACCAACCACACGTGCGAGATCGACGGCGACACGGCGCACTGCGAGAGCTACGTCATCGGAGCGATGCTTCCCCGGTCAAAGCCCGGCCGGGGGACGTTCGTGAGCGGCCGCTACGTCGACCGGCTGGAGCGGCGCGACGGGGAATGGCGCATCCTGGTTCGCCGCACCACGATCGAGGTCGAGGTCGAGGGTGACGCGAACTGGCCGGACAACAAGATCTGCGAGACCTTCCCCAAGGGCGCGTGGGACACCGGGGACGTGTCGTACGCGCGGCCGCTGCGGCTGGACTCACCGTCTCTGTTCTGGGACGGCACCACCCGCTGAGGGCCGATCGCGGGCCCGAGGCGGCGCTCGCCGAGCGGCACCCGCCCCCTGCGGCAGGACAGCGACAGAAAGGTGACGACTGTGACAAGCAAGTACGGACCGTGGGGCGTCGTGGCCGGCGGGTCCGACGGCGTCGGCGCCGCGTTCGCCCGGGGGATGGCCTCCCGTGGCATCAACGTCGTGCTGGTGGCGCGGCGGATACCCGTGCTTGCGGCGTCCGCTGACGAGATCAGGCAGCGGTACGGCGTCGAGGTCCGCACGGTGCCGCTCGACCTCAGCGCCCCTGGCGCCCTGTCGGAACTCGCGGACGCGACCGCCGACTTGGAGATCGGGCTTTTCGTGTATAACGCCGGCGGCGACGACCGCAGCGCCGCGTTCCTCGACAAGGACCTCGGCACTCACCTGGAGCTGGTCCGCCGCAACTGCGTCGGCGTGCTCGAGGCGGCCCACCGGTTCGGTGCCCCGATGGTGGCGCGGGGGCGAGGGGCCATGGTGCTCGTGACGTCGGGCGCGGCCTGGGCCGGCGGAGCCACCCTCGCCACCTACGGAGCCACGAAGGCATTCGACCTGATCCTGGCGGAGAGCCTGTGGGCGGAGTGGCGGGACAGCGGCGTGGACGTCCTCGGGCTGGTGCTCGGCCGGACCGATACCCCGTCCATGCGCCGGGTCTTCGACGCCAAAGGCGAGCCGTACGGTGCGCTCGCCGACCCCGCCGATGTCGCGGAGGCGGCGCTCGACCACCTCGCCGACGGGCCCACCTGGATCTACGGCAGCGAGAACCCGACCGGGGGCTCACCACTCGGCGTGCTGAGCCGGCGCGACGCCGTGCTCGCGATGAGCCGGGGCGCATCCGCGAGCAAGGAGAGCGCCAAGCCGTAACAAGCGATCACGATCAGGGCTCCGGCTGGCTCAGGGGCTTACAGGGTCACGCCGGTCAGTGCGGCGCAATAGCTGAGCAGCCTGTCCTGGAGTTCGGGATCGCGGGCGGCGGGGTGTGCCGGGCGGGGCTTCTGGTGATAGAAGTAGCCGCCCGTCACCCGTGCGTCCGGATCGGAGCTGACGGCCAGCCACGTCTGGGTCACGGGGGCGAGGGCCATGTCATCGGGTGCGCCGGGGCCGCCCATTCTGGTCGGTACCCAGCCGGGCTCAAGCGCGTTCGACAGGACCCCGGTCCACCGCCGGGCGACGGCGAAGGCGAGCACGACGTCGAACAGCTTGCTGTCGGAGTATGCCTGCGCGCCGTTCCAGCGGCGGTGTTCCCACTGCGGGTCGGTCAGGCCGGGATCCCCGCCGCGGTGCATGCCCGAGCTGAGGTAGACCAGCCGGCCAGGCCGCTCGATCAGGCCGGTCAGCAGGTACGGGGCGAGCACGTTGACCGCGAAGATGTGCTCAAGGCCGTCATCGGTCCGGATGCGCCGCGGCTCACGGTAACCGACCCCGGCATTGTGAATGACCGCGTCGTACGGGCCGCCCGCGTTGGCCTGCTCGGCGACCTGCCGCATGCCCGCGATGCTGGACAGGTCGCCGACCACGACGGCCCTGGCCGCTGGCAGGGCCGCGCGAGCGTCCTCAGCCCGGGCCGCACTGCGGGCGTGCAGCGTGACCGAGTGCCCGTCGTCGGCCAGCAGCCTGGCCGCCATCAGTCCCAGGCCCTCAGTGGAGCCGGTGATGAGTACGCGTGACATCAGTGATTCCCCTCGGGCACAAGCGGCAGCCGGCGGACCGCGGCGCCAGCACTGGTCGAGATGATCGAAGGGCAGGCCAGGAGACGCCCTGCTGCCGAGGACCAATACTGGCGTGTTTCCTGCCGGGGCTCCAGTTGGTTAGGCGCGCAGGTACTGCCCTCCTACTCGCCGGTGAACCGGAATTCTGCCTGCCACGGGCCGTCCGTGTGGACGACCTCCCAGTAGCGTTCGGCGATGCGCTCCGGGTCAAAGGGAGTACCGGCGACTATCTGTCCAGCGATCGTCAGCGTGGCCACCCGGATGCCGTCCGGTTCCAGGTCAGCGCCGAGCATTGTCGCGGCCGACCGGAGAGCCGCCTTGCCCAGGGAAACGGTGGCGAGGGCCGGGATCGGGTGGTCGGCGAACCCGCCCCCGGTGACCAGGATGGTCCCGAAGCCGGCGGCCCGCATGGCCGGGGCGGCCGCCTGCGCGACGACGATGGCGCCGATGACGTCCACTGAATACGCCGCCTGGAGGTGGGCAACAGTTGAAGTCAGCAGCCGGTCCGGAGCTCCCATGACGGCGTTATAGACGATGACGCCCGGTGCGCCATTTCCGAGGTAGAGCTCCCTCATCCGGGCGCCCAGGCCATCAGGATCGCTGGCATCGGCCGCGATGGTGCTGACCGTGGCACCGGTATCGGCCAAGGTGCCCGCGAGGTCGCGGAGGCCGTCGGCGCTGCGCGCCACCAGGGTTACCTGGTAGCCGCCCGCGGCGAAGCGACGGGCCACGGCCATTCCAAGGCCAGGCCCCGCGCCGACCAGGAGCAGGTGGCGGCCATCGACTGAGCCGGGACCTGCGTCGTCTGCATGCTCGTTAGGCATGGGTGCCGTTCCTTTCTCGCCGGCCGCCTCGGGCCGACAGCCTGTGCCGATCGAATGATCGGCAAGACGCCCGCGATTCTCGATGGTGCTGGCCTGCCAGGGGCCGGGTAAGCTCGGCTGATGCGTGGTTCGGTCACGGTTCACATGGCGGCATCCGCTGACCGGGTTTGGCATCTGGTCAGTGACATTACCCGGGTCGGGGAATTCAGCCCGGAAACGTTCGAGGCCGAGTGGCTCGGCGGGGCCCGCGGGCCAGTAACGGGAGCGCGTTTCCGCGGTCATGTGCGGCGCAACGGGCGGGGACCGGTGTACTGGACGGTGTGCACGGTGACGGCTTGCGACCCCGGCCGTGAGTTCGCCTTCGCCGTCGCCGGCCCAGGCGGGAAGACCGTGAACACATGGCGCTACCAGCTCGAGCCAAGCGCAGACGGCACCGGCGTCACCGAGTCGTTCGAGTTGGCCGACACCATCCTGACCCGCCTGTACTGGAAGATCGCCGGGTCAGCCCGCGGCCGCACCAACCGGGACGGCATGCGGGCCACCCTGGAAAAGATGAAGGCAGTGATCGAATCCGCCGATCACTCCAGGTAGGACGCGAGCCCACCGTCTAGGGACGCGGGTCTGCCTGCCCTGGCCACAGGTCACCGTGTGCTCGCTGTCATCAAGGCCTCGGCCCCGGTATCCCAACTGCTCAGCCAGCCCGTTGCGGTCCGTTTGGGACGGCGGGTAGCGTTGGCGTGAAGCGTCTCCGCAGCTCTTAATCCGGATGGTGGCGTGGCCGTGAATCCTCCGCCCGGGCTGTTCGGCAGGACCGGCGAGCTGGAGATCCTGCGAGGGCTTATCGCGAAGGTGCGAAGCGGTCGGAGTGCCGTCTTGGTCGTGCGCGGAGAGCCGGGGATCGGCAAGACGGAATTGCTACGGCAGCTGAGCGCCGAGGCGTCCGGTTTTTGGGTGGCCTGGGTGGCCGGCGTTGAGTCGGAGATGGAGCTACCCTTCGCCGGGCTGTACCAGCTGTGCGCGCCGATGCTCGGCCGCCTCGGGTCATTGGCCGAGCCGCAGCGCCGCGGGCTCAGCGTCGCGTTCGGGCTTGCCTCCGGAGAAAGCCCCGACCGGTTCCTGGTCGCCCTAGCGGCGCTCAGCCTCATGGCCGAGGCTGCGGAGGAACAGCCGGTGCTGTGTGTCGTGGACGACGCGCAGTGGCTCGACCAGGCCTCCGCTCAAGTCCTCGGATTCGTTGGGCGTCGACTGCTGGCGGAGCCGGTAGCGCTGGTGTTCGCCACGCGTACGCCGGCCTCAGGAGATCCCGCGCCGGATCATCTGGCGAGTCTGCCCGATCTCCGGCTGGACGGGCTTGATGACCAGTCGGCTCGGGCGCTGCTCGCGACGGTCGCCCCAGGCCCACTGGACGAGGGTGTCCGGGCCCGGATTCTCGAGGAGACGCACGGCCATCCCCTGGCCCTGCTCGAGCTCTACCGAGGCCGGAGTGCCGCCGACCTCGCCGGCGGGTTCGCTCTTCCGGACGCGCGAGACCTGCCCGAGCGCATCGAACGTCAGTACGCGGCGCGCCTAGCCGAGCTGCCGGACGATGTCCAGCAGTTGGTCCTGCTCGCAGCGGCCGATTCGGTCGGCGACCCGGCGCTGATCCTCCGGGCGGCCCGGGTACTCGGCCTCGACACCGGGACCGTGAACCTGGCCGCCGCGGCCGACCTGCTGCGGTTCGGCGCGAACGTACGCTTCCGGCATCCCCTGGTGCGTTCCGCTGCCTACCGCGCCGCCACCGCCGATCGCCGGCGAGCTGTACACGAGGCGCTGGCGGCAGCCACCGATCAACAGGCCGACCCCGACCGCAGGGCATGGCACCACGCCCACGCGGCCGTCGGGCCCGACGAGGCGGTGGCCCAGGAGCTCATCAACTCGGCCAGCCGTGCCCTGCACCGCGGCGGGGTAGCCGCCGCCGCGGCCTTCTGGGAACGAGCCGTGGTGCTCACTCCCGACCCGGGGACGCGTGCCGTACGGGCTCTGACGGCGGCCGAGGCGAAGTACGCAGCCGGGGACTTCGAGGCCGCCCAGGCCTGCTTGGTAACGGCTGAGCTCGGGCCGCCGGGCGAACTCGGCGGAGCGCGCGTGCAGCGGATGCGGGCGCAGATCGCGTTCGCGCTGAGACGGGGCGGCGACGCACCGCCGCTCATGCTGCAAGCCGCGCAGCGGCTAGAGAACCTGGACGCCGACCTGGCCAAACAGACCTATCTCGAAGCGATGGTGGCGGCGATCTACGCCGGCCGGCTGGCGCGCGGGCGGGACGCGAGGCAGGTCGCGCGGGCCGCGCGGCCCGCGACGCCAGGGCATTCCGGGCCGGAGCCGTTGCCGCACTCGGAGCTGCTCATCCACGGCCTCGCCGTGCGCCTGGCCGATGGGTACGTTGCCGCCGCCCCCACCCTCAAGGAGGCACTGCGCCGCTACCGGGCGGAGCCACCGGAGCTTGGCTGGCTGTCCGTCTCGTACAACGTGGTCGCCATGGACCTCTGGGACGACGAGGCGTGGTTCGAGCTAGCGGACCGCCAGGTCCGGCTGGCGCGAGCGAACGGCACCCTCAGCTGGCTTCCGTTCGCGCTGGACTATCTGGCCGAGATCCACGTCCAGTCCGCCGAGCTATCGAAGGCGGCGGCCTTGCTGATGGAGCGTGAGCGCATCGACCAGGGGACCAGAGAGGCCACCCTGCCCTACGTCCCGTTGCTGCTCGCCGCGTGGCGCGGGGACGCGCCGCGCGCGGCCGAACTGGCCGACGAGATGACCCGCGGTGCCGCAGACCGGGGCGAGGGCGCGGCACTGACATACACAGACTACGCGCGGGCGGTGCTGTACAACGGGCTCGCCGACTACCGGCCCGCTGCCGAGGCGGCGCACGCCGCCAGCGTCGTCAACGAGATCGTTATCTCGCCCTGGGCCCTGTATGAGCTAGTCGAAGCCGGAGCGCGAAGCGGTCAGCAGGAGCTTGCCCGCGCGGCTGCCGATCAGCTGTCGCAGCTTGCCGTGGCGAGCGGAAGCGACTGGGCTGGCGGGGCGGCGGCGCGGTCCCGGGCGCTGGTATCCGGTGGACACGCCGCAGAAGGGGCCTACCGTAAGGCAATCGAGCTCCTAGGCAGGACCCGGATGGCGGCCCACCTGGCCCGTGCCCGCCTGGTCTACGGCGAATGGCTGCGCCGGGAGAACCGGCGGGTCGAGGCCCGCAGCCAGCTGCGATCCGCGTTCGACGCGCTCGCGTCCATGGGCGCCGAGGCCTTCGCCGAACGTGCGCGGCGAGAGCTCCAGGCGACCGGCGAGAAGGTGCGCAAGCGCGGCGACGACACCCGTGCCGACCTCACGCCGCAAGAGGAGGAGATCGCCCGGCTGGCGAATGAGGGACGGACCAACGAGGAGATCGGCGCCCAGCTGTTCATCGGCCGCCGCACCGTGGAGTGGCACCTGAGCAAGGTGTTCGCGAAGCTGGACATCAGCTCGCGCCGCGAGCTCGAGCAGGCACTGCGAAAAAGGGGCGCCGGCCGCTAGGCCGGCGGGTCTTCCCGCCGAAGGCTGGCCAGGGCCGCGCGCAGCTCCCGGCGCGAGCCGACGCCGAGCTTGCCGTACACCTTGGCGAGGTGCCATTCCACGGTCCGGGTGCTGAGGAATAGCAGCGTCCCGATCTCTGCGCTAGTGCGGCCGTCGACGGCGAGAGCGGCGATGTGCGCCTCCTGGTCGGTGAGCTCGGTGGCCGTCTGGACCGTCCGCTTGCGTACCGCGTCGCCGGTGGCCAGCAGCTCACGCCGGGTCCGCTCGGCGAACGCCTCGATGCCCATCGCGGCGAACAGGTCGTAGGCGGTCCGCAGTTCGGCGCGGGCATCCCGGCGCCGGTTCTCGCCGCGCAGCCATTCGCCGTAGAGCAGGTGAGCGCGGGCCAGTTCCGGGCGCAGCTGGGTGCGGGCCAGCCGGTCGATCGCCTCTCGGTAGCAGGTCTCGGCGGTCTCGCCCTCGCTTACCAGCGCGCGCGACCGCGCCTCGAGTCCCAGCCCGGAGTCCGTCCCGCCGGCCTGCGTCGTTTCCGCTAGCCGCGCGATCGCGTCGTGGGCGATGCGCGTGTTTCCGGTGCGGGCGGCGGCCTCGATCAGCTCGGGCAGCGCCCACATGGCCACGTAGAGTGGCGGGGAGTCCTGGCTGGCTTGCTTGGCAGCCGCGAGCGCGTCGGCGTGGCGGCCGAGGCCGTTGGCGAGGATAGCGGCTGCCCAGGCCGCGTAGGTCAGCGCGATTCCCTGCCCCCTGACGGTGGCGTCGGCAATGGTGGCCTCGATCAGCGGAGTCGCTTCGGCTTGGTCGCCCCGGAGAGAAGCGAGCAGCATGGCGGCGAAGGGCGCGGTGCGGCTCCCGGTCGCGGCGCGGACCGCATCGGCCTCCGCGATCAGCGCCGAGACCGCCGGGAGGTCGCCGGTCCACGCGGTGGCCGTGCCTAGGGAGGCCAGGTCGATCGGGAGCTGGTCAAGCGCGCCGACGTCACGAGCGAGCTGGACTTGCCGCTGCAGCATCGCGCGCCAAGGGACGTCGTCCCACAGGGCGCTGGCGGCCGCTTGCGCCAGCCAGCCCCACCGGAGTTCCTCGTCGGTGGAGATGCTTCCGCTGGCGAAGACCTGAGCGACTTGGCGCAGGGCCGGCGCCGCGGCGGCGGGTCCGTCTGTGACCAGCATCGTGAGGGCGTCAAGGACCAGGGCGGCCGGCTGGGTTGAGTGGACCGCGCACAGGCCCCTGGCGGCACGGGAGACTTCCATCAGATCGCCGGCGCCCGCGAAACGCCCGGCGAACAGAGCGGCCATCCACGCGCTCAGATAGGTCTCGCGCGCCAGGTCCAGGTCGAGCGACTCGAGCCGCTTGGCGGCCTTGAGCAACAGCGGCGGGGCGTCGCAGCTCAGGCCCGAGGCAAACGCGATCTGTCCGCGCAGCAGGTCCACGCGAGCGCTCGCGAATTCGTCAAGCGGCCCGGCCTGCGCCATGGCCAGCAGGAAGAGCGCGGCATCGGACGCGCCAGCCTGAAGCTTGGCCTGCGCCGCGGCCAGCGCCCGCTGCGCACGGCGGGCCGGATCGAGCGTCAGCCCGGCCGACCGCTCAAGGAAGGCGGCCGCCGCCGCCAGGCCACCCCGGCGCCGGGCTCGTCCGGCACACAGCTCAAGCTCGGCGGCGACCTCCTCATCAGGACCCGGCGCGGCCTGCGCACGGTGCCACGCCCGCCGGTCAGGATCAACCGCTGGATCAGTGGCCTCCGCAAGCGCGCCGTGCAGCTCCTGCCTCGTTTCGATGGATGCGGACTGGTAGGCCGCGGAACGCACCAGCGGATGCCGGAACCGCACCCGGCCCCCGAACTCCGCAAGCCCCGCCTTCGTCGCCGGCCCCGCCGCCCCCGCGCCGATCGCCAGCCGTCCGGCCGCCCGCCACACCAGCACCGGATCACCCGACGGATCGGCGGCTGCCAGTTGGACCAGCCGCCGGGTCTGTGCCGGCAACGCCTCCAGCTGCCGCGCGAAGCTCTCCTGGATCCGCCCGTCAAGCGACACCGCGCTGCTGAACCCGAACCCGCCCGCCAGCTGCGCCGAGGTCAGCCCGGCCGGCAGCTCAAGCAGCGCCAGCGGATTCCCGTTCGTATCGGCGATGATCTGATCCCGGACCTGCGCGTCCAACGGCCCGGTCAGCACCGACGACAGCAGGTCCCGCGCATCTTCCTCGGCCAGGCCCTCCACCACGAGTTCCGGGAGCCCGGCCACGTCCTTGCCAGGTTCCCGGGCCGCGAACACCAGGCCCACTGGGTCGGCTGCCAGCCGCCGGGCCGCGAACCCCAGCGCCTGCGCCGAGGCATCGTCGAGCCACTGCTGGTCATCGACCACGCATACGAGCGGACGTTCACCAGCTGTCTCAGACAGCAAGCCGAGCAGGGCCAGGCCAACGAGGAAGCGTTCTGGCACTGGGCCGGAGCTCAGGCCCAACGCGGTCCGCAGCGCTTCCCGTTGGGGAACCGGAAGCGAATGAGCGTGACCCAGCATCGGCGCGCACAGCTGGTGCAGGCCCGCGAAGGCCAGCTCCATCTCCGACTGCACTCCCGCCGCCCGCACGACGAGGCACCCTGAGGCCCGCCAGGCCATGTAGTCAAGCAGCGCCGTCTTGCCCACCCCTGGCTCACCGCGCACCACCAGGGCCCGGCCTTCACCGGCCCGCACGTCCGCGACGAACCGGTCAAGCACGGCACGCTCACTGAGCCGGCCTGTCAGCCCCGGAGCCGGCCCCCCAGTACCGGAATGTGCGCTCACGGCCCGATGCTATCCACCAGCCAGGCCGACGGCACCCCCTGCATGCGACACCCTAACGCCGCGCGGCGGTCTCCATCACTACCGGCGCGGCCCACGCTGCGGGCCTGGGCGCCGGCCAGTAGTTACCACGGGCGCTACGGGCCCCCTGGACTGTGACGCTTAGGCGAGTACCACCCAGCAGATCAACCGAGCCCGCGCCTGGCCCGCAGGCGCCGGCCATCCCCGCGAGCGGAAGGAAGCGCCGCATGCCTACAGTCACTGTCGGCCAGGAGAACGACGCCGGCATCGAGATCTACTACGAGGATCACGGGGTCGGCCTGCCCGTCGTGCTGATCCACGGCTACCCGCTCAGCGGGCGCGCGTGGGACAAGCAGGTCCTGGCGCTGCTGGACGCCGGATACCGCGTCATCACCTATGACCGACGCGGGTTCGGTAAGTCCAGCCAGCCCGTGACCGGCTACGACTACGACAGTTTCGCCGCCGACCTCAATGCCCTGCTCGAGCACCTGGACCTGCGCGAGGCGGTCCTGGTGGGGCACTCGATGGGCACCGGTGAGGTCACCCGTTACCTGGGCCGCTACGGGTCGGCGCGGGTGGCCAAGGGCGTGCTGGTCTCCCCGATCCCGCCGTACTTGCTGCAGGCAGCCGACAACCCCGACGGGGTGCCGCAGGGCCTGTTCGACGGGTTCGCCCAGGCCGCCCGGTCCGACAACCCGGCCTGGATGAAGGGGTTCCTGGACAACTTCTACAACATCGATACCCTGCGCGGCACCCTGGTCAGCGATCAGGCCTGGCAGGCCAGCTGGAACCTCGCCGTTACCGCATCGGCCACCGCCGCGGTCGCCTGCATCAGCACCTGGACAACCGATTTCCGCGACGACCTGCCCAAGATCGACGTGCCCGTGCTGGTCATCCACGGCGACGCGGACCAGGTGCTCCCGCTGGACAAGACCGCCAGCCGCCTGCCGGACCTGATCAAGGACATGCGCCTCGTCGTGGTCGAAGGCGGCCCGCACGCCATCCCCTGGACGCACGCCGGCCAAGTCAACACCGCCCTCCTCGACTTCCTGCGCAACTGAACCCAGCTGCCCGAGCGGCCCAGCTGAGGTTCTCTCCGCAAAGAAAAGCGCCATGCAACCAACACAACAGGAGGCACCCATGAGCACCAGTGATGCAGACAACGGCCACGTCGATTTTCACCTTGAGGTGCAGGTCGTCCCGGTGTCCGATGTCGACCGGGCCAAGAAGTTCTACGAGCGCCTGGGCTGGCGGCTCGACGACGATGTCGCCCCGATGGACGGCCTTCGCATCGTCCAGTTCACTCCACCGGGCTCCGGCACGTCGATCACGTTCGGGACGGGCCTCACCACGGCTGCGCCCGGCACGGCCGGGGGCGGGCTGATCGTCTCCGACATCGTCACGGCCCATGCCGAGCTCGTCGGCCGCGGCGTCGACGCGAGCGACATCTGGCACGGCCCGCCGTTCCCCGTCGAGGCTCGTCAGCCCGGTCCCGACCCAGAGCGCACCAGCTACGGGTCGTTCTGTGCCTTCACCGACCCCGACGGCAACGCGTGGCTGGTCCAGGAGGTCACCACGCGGCACCCCGGTCGGGAGTGACGGCATGGCTGAAAGCACGCCGGCCCGGCGCAGCGTCCTTGGCGGTCTCGCCGCCCTTCCCGTCCTGTTCACCGTCGCATCGGCCACCCCTGCGCTGGCCAACTCGGCCGCGCGGCCCGGCAGCGGCACGACGACGACGAATTCGGCCGGCGACCTGGTGCGCGGGCAAGAGCGGCGCTACAACGCCCCGCTGCTCACAGCGGGAACCCACCTGCTGCTGCCGGCCGGCGTCACGGCCGTGCCGGTCGTGGATTACTACCACCGCCCGCGCCTGGCCCGGGCGGCGACCGCGTGGCCGCGCATCAAGGCCGCCGACGGCACCACGGTCGACGCGTCGGTCATCCCCGGCCGCGGCGCCCCGACCCGCATCGCGATCCTGAGCGGGTTCACCGAAGGCTGGTACGAGCTCGCCCACGCAAGCGGCCGGGCCGACCGCGTGACCTGGGACGCCCGCAAGCTGCCCTACCTGTTCGTCTACGGCGAATTCGGCGGCACCGACGAGGAGCCGTACCGCAACCGGTTCTACTCTCTCGCGCTGCAGCCGATGTCCCGCAACCCGTACCTCCCCAGCACTTCCATTAACTAGGAGAAGCATGTCTCATCACTTCGACTACTCGGCCGACGAGCGGCTGGACATCAGCGACGCGTACTGCTTCGCCGGGCCGAGCGACGCCTTCGGCCCGCGCACGGTGTTCGGGATGAACGCCTGCCCGAATAACGCCGGCCCTTGGGACCCCGCGGGCTACTACGAACTCAAGGTCGACACCAACGAGGACCTAGTCGAGGACATCACCTGGCGGTTCACCTTCCCGGTCGACTCCGCCGGCGTCCAGCACGTCGTCGTGGCCGAGCTCCGCGGCCGGGAAGCCACTGACCGCAACGCCAACGGCCGGATCATTACGCCCCCCAGCGCGCCCGTGGGAGAGGTCATCGAGGTGGAGCGCGGCATCAAGATCTTCGCCGGCCCGCGCACCGACTCGTTCTTCAACTACCTCCCCTTCCCCATCACCCTGGCAAAGGCCCTGAATGAAGGCTTCTTCCCGGACCTGGCGGCCCTGTTCCCGCCAACCGACTTCTTCATGGGGCAAACCGTCCATTCCGTCCTGATCGAGGCACCCGCCGAGATCACCGGCCTGCGGCGGCTGAACTACTGGGCCACCACCGCGGTCTACGACCAGGGGCACGGCTGGGTCCAGCTCCAGCGCGCCGGTGGCCCCAACGGCACCACCCTCTGGGCCTTCCCCACGGGTACCGCTGGGATCAACATCAACTCAACCGTCCCGTCCCAGGACCTCGTGGGCAGGCCCCGCCACCCCGAGACCGACCCCGCCACCGGCGTCTGGGGCCAGATCAGGGACCAGACCGCCGTCGTCGTCGCGGACGGCGGCACCTACAACCAGGGGGTCCACGGCCGTCCCACCGCGCTAGCGTACGGCGCCTATGTGGCGGACGTATTTCTCCCCATGGTCATCCCGTTCATCCCCGGCACCAACGCCCTGTGGGACCCCTGGCAGGGCAGCCACAACGGCAAGGGCCTGACCGAGGATGCCTTCGACAACGCCACCAAGGTCATCCTCAACCAGGACTTCGTCTCCGGCCTGACCCAGCCCGCGAAGCTCCTCGACTACTTCCCCTACCTCGCCCCGCCGCCAGCAGACTGACGGCGGCCGATCAGGAGCACAGTATGTCTTCAGAACAGATGGTCGCGATTATCACCGGCGCGTCGCAGGGCATCGGCGCCGGCGCTGTGCAGGCCTACCGCAAGCTCGGGTACGCGGTCGTCGCGAACTCACGGGGCATCACCCCTGCCTCCGATCCTGGCGTGCTCACCGTGCCCGGCGATATCGCCGACCCGGAGACCGGCGCGCTCCTGGTCGATCAGGCGATCGATCGTTTCGGCCGGGTGGACACGCTGGTTAACAACGCTGGCGTCTTCGTGGCCAAGCCGTTCACCGACTACACCGATGCCGACTTCGACCTGGTCGCCGGCGTTAACCTGCGCGGATTCTTCAGCGTCTCGCGGCCGGCCATCGCGGCGATGCTGCGCAACAACGGCACCCGCCGCGGGCATGTGGTCAACATCTCCACCAGCCTCGTCGACCACGCGAGCACGGCCGTCCCGTCCGCGCTCGCGTCGCTCACCAAGGGCGGCCTCAACGCAGTTACCCGGTCGCTGGCCATCGAGTACGCAGCTCGCGGCGTGCGGGTCAACACGGTGTCGCTCGGCGTCATCCGCACTCCGATGCACGCCGAGGAGACCTATGACACACTCGCCGCGCTGCACCCGGTCGGCCGGATGGGCGACATCGGCGACGTCGTCGAAGCGATCGCCTACCTCGAGACCGCCGAGTTCGTTACCGGTGAGATCCTGCACGTCGACGGCGGCCAGAGCGCCGGCCACTGACCGGCCGCGCCGACGCTTCACCCGCCTCGATCGCCGCGATCGCCGCACTGGGGCAGCGGCAGCACTTCCCGCACCATTGCGACCCGTCCTGCCCGGGTACGGGCCGCCCGATAACCGAAGGAGACATGATGGAATTCCTGGTCGACATGGTCACCACGGTGCCGGATGGCACCACCGATGCAGAGGTCGACGCGATCCGGACCCGGGAGGCAGCGCGCTCTCGGGAGCTGGCCGCGCAAGGGCACCTGATACGGCTGTGGCGCCCGCCGCTAGGCCCCGGCGAATGGCGTACCTGGGGCCTGTTCCGGGCCGCGGACGCGGCCGAACTGGAGAGCGTGCTGTCGTCGATGCCATTGCGAGTCTGGCGGCACGACACGGTAACACCACTGACGGCGCACCCCAGCGACCCAGCTGGCGGAGACGTCATGAGCGGTCAGGCGTCACCCAGCGAGGCGGACACCCTGGACGCGGTCCTCACCCAGTGGAAGGCGGCGGTCGACGCCCACCAGCCTGAACACGTCGCCGAGTTGTTCACGCCGGACGCGATCTTTCAAGGGCTGCATCCCTACACCGTGGGGCCTGCCGGCGTCGCCGAGTACTACGCCGCCCAGCCGGTAGGCATGACCGCGACGTACACGCTGCGCGAAACCCGCGCGCTGAGCGATGGCCTGGTGCTCGGCTACCTCACCGTCGACTTCGGCTTCACCGACCGCGCCGCCCTCACCGTGTACCTCAGCGTGATCATCCGCCAGGACACCGACGGCTGGCGGATGGTCCACTACCAGGTGTCGCGCCTCGACTGAGCTCTCAGCGACGAACGTGGGTTAGCTTCCCATCGCGGCGGGACGTCGTCCACGACGCACTCCAGCTGCCCTGCGCGCCGCTGCCCCGCGCCAGCTCGGACTCTGGAGGGCTCTGGCACCTCACGGGACTAGACCCGCTGGTAGCGGAGGTAGACGACCTGCGAGAAGGTCTGTGTCTCGACGAGTTCGAGGCGAAGTCTCTTCGGCAGTGGCGGGAGGTACGGCGTGCCGCCCCCGAGCACGACGGGGCTCATGAACAGCCGGTATTCATCAATAAGGTCTTTCTCGGCGAGGGAGGCGGCGAGCCCAGCGCCGCCGACGGACACGATGCCAGCGCCGGGTTGATTCTTCAGCTCGGCGACCTCATCAGCGACACCTTTGCGCGCCAGGCGGGCGTTACCTATCACCGTCGTCAGGCTGGCTGAGAACACCACTTTCGGAATGGCCGTCCAGATGCGGGCGAATTCGAGCTCCAGTGGATCGGTGCGGGTCTGTTCTGCCGTCTCCCAGCCCAGCATGTCCTCGTAGAGCCCTCGGCCGGAGAGGTGCCCGGTGAGCTCCCTGGTCTGCTTGTGGTGGAACCGCATCAGTTCCTTGTCAGGCGCGGCCCAGTCGATGGCGCCGTCGGGTCCGGCGATGTAACCGTCCAGCGACACGGACATCGAGTAGATCAGCGTAGCCATCAGGGTTCCTTTCTCAGCGCATCCTCGGTCACCAGCGAAGGCACGGTCCGTGCCTGGAACCGACTGTAAACTTGCCGAGATATGACCGTCCCTGCCGATTCGGCCAAAGATCAGGTTCAAACGGCCACCACTGGCTTTGTGAACCTGCGGGAGAACAGGTCCTGGGCCGGGGGCAGCCTCATGTACGGCGGCGAGCGGCTAGTCACCGGCTGGCACTTTCACGACGTGCACGAGATCGAGTACGCATGCCGCGGGACGGTAGAGGTCAGCACAGGGGCTGGCCACTACCTGCTGCCACCGCACCAGGCGGCATGGATCCCGGCGGGCCTGCATCATCAGACGACGCTGCACGCTGGCGCGCAGACCCTTGCGGTGCTCTTCGAGCCAGGTCTCGTTCCGGTGGCCGACGACCGGGTTCGGATCATCGCCGTCTCGGCGCTCCTTCGCGAGATGATGCTCTACTCGGCGCGATGGCCGATGTGGCGTGCTGAGTCGGGGGCAGAAGCAGACTCGTTCTTTCAGGCGCTCGGCCATGTGGTCGCAAGAGCACTGGATGACGAAAGACCGTTGCATCTGCCCGCCTCGGCCGATCCAGTTGTGACCGCGGCCACCGATTACACCCACGCTCACCTCGACCACGTCACGGTCAGCGACGTGACACACGCGATCGGGGTTTCTGAACGAACACTGCGCCGCATGTTCAGCACCCACTTGGGCATGTCGTGGCGAAGCTACCTGCTACGCGCCCGCGTACTTCGTGCCATGGCCCTCCTGGCCCAGCCAGACCGTAACGTCCTCGAGGTCTCACTCGCCGTCGGTTTCGACGACGCCGGGGCGTTCGCCCGATCCTTCGCCAGGCACTGCGGGGAGACACCCTCCTCCTACAAGCGACGGATCAGCGGGGCTGACGTGCAGTGACGGTATCTGACTGCTGGACTAGGGCGAATCACCGGGGTCGCAGCGCACGGCCGAGCTGACGATCTGAAAGATCAAGACGCAAAAGTGAAGCCAGCCCTGCGCGCTGCAGCCCCGCGTCTGCCTGTGGTGACTGGATAGGTCTAGAGCGCGGTCACATGCGGAAGACGCGGTCGAGGAACGCGAGCGTCGGCTCCCACTGCGTGCGCATGAACGCTGGGTCCTCGTGGCCCGCACCCGGCAGCACCGTCAGCGTTGCCGCCGCCCCCGCCTTCGTCAGGGCCGTCAGCAGGTCGCGGGAGTGCTGCACGGGCACCACGCAGTCGGCGTCGCCGTGCGCGATGCGAAACGGCGGGATCGAGCCGGGCTTCGCGCTCGCGATGTACGGGAACGGGTCTTCGGCCGCAGTGTGCGGGCCGGGCAGGTCGGTCAACTCGCTGGCCCCGAAGTCGTCGACCACGGCCTGCACCGCGGCGGATACGCCCGCGTGACCCAGGCGCGGGTCGTCGAAGACGGTGTGCCGGCCCGCCGTGACGGCCAGGATCAGCGCCGAGTAACCGCCGGCCGAGTCGCCCCAGGCCGCGAACCGGTCCGGATCCAGGCGGAAGCGCTGCGCGTTCGCGCGCAGGAAGCGCACCGCGGCCTTGGCGTCCTGGGCGGCCGCCACCGGGTCCCGGGTCAGCCGGTAGTTCACCGCCGCCACCGCGTAGCCCTTGGCCAGCAACTCAGCGAGGTCGGGCACCTGCACCTCGACGATGTCGCGGCACGGCCCTGGCGGCGGCGCCTTGACCGAAGGCCCGGCGAATCCAGTGACCTGGCTCTTGTCGCCGGTGTGCCAGCCGCCGCCGTGGATCCAGATCAGCAGCGGCGCCGGGTGCGCCCCGGCCGCGGGCAGGTACAGGTCCAGCTGCTCGGCGGGGTCGAGCGCGGCATAGGGCAGGTCGGGCAGCGTCGCGGCCGACGGGCCGACCGTCGGCAACGCGCTCGCGCGGGTACTCGCGGCGTCCGTGCCGTGCGCGGAGGGGGACGCCACGGGGGAGGAGCACGCCCCGGTCAGCAGGACGGCGGCCGCAAGGGCGGCGCGCGCCCGTCGGCACGCCGCCGTAAGGAAGGCGAACACGCTCATGCTGGCATCCTCAGAGCCCGTATACGCCCGCTGGGACGGCAGCAGTCTAGTGCCGCACCGGTGGTTGTGGTGCCGTGGCGGGCCTGGTTTGGCACCTCGCAGGGCGGATGAGGCCGGGTAGTGAGCGGGAAGGCAAGCCCGCCCGCGCGCCGCGGTCATGTCGCGCGCCGACAGTGTCCCTTGGGCTCGCTCTGTGGCGGCGGCCAGAGACGGGCTCGTGGCCGGCGTCGTATGGTGGTGGCGGGCCGTGACTGGCGTTCGGGTGGAGCACCACCGGGGAGCGGCCTCCCGGATACTGCCGGGACAGCCGTGCGCCTGGGCGAGCATCTGATGCCGTCTGCGGGAGCACGCGCATGTGCAGTCCAGTCACCCGGTCCGCCCCGCTGCTTCCGGCGGGAAACCCCCGCATCGTCGGGATCGTCAACATGACCGCGGATTCGTTCTCCGACGGCGGCCGCTACCTGGACCCCGCGGCCGCGGTTGCGCGCGCCCGCAGGCTGCGCGCGGACGGCGCCGACGTCGTCGAGCTGGGACCCGCGGCCAGCCACCCGGGCTCCGTACCGGTCTCGGTCGCGGAGGAGCGGCGGCGGTTGGCCCCGGTCCTGAAGGCTCTCACCGCGGACGGGACCGCTGTCTCGGTGGACTCGTTCCGGACCCAGACGCTGCGGTTCGCCGTCTCGGCTGGCGCGGCCTGGCTCAACGACATCCACGGGTTCGGCGACCCGGGCCTTTACCCGGTCCTGGCGGCATCGCAGTGCCGGCTGGTCGTCATGCATGCCGTGCAAGAGGACGGGGTCGCCACCGAAGCGGCGACCGACCAGGCAGCGGTCCGTGAGGGGATGTACCGGTTCTTCGCCAGGCGGCTGGCCGCGCTGCAGGCGGCCGGGATCGGCAGGGACCGGCTCGTCATCGATCCGGGGCTGGGCTACTTCCTGGGCAGAACGCCCGGTCCGTCGCTGGCGGCCCTGGCGGGGATCCGGGAGCTGAAGGACACCTTCGGCGTTCCGGTCCTGGTTTCGCCGTCGCGCAAGTCGTTCCTGCGCGCGCTCACCGGCAGGGACGTCACCGGGTCCGGGCCTGCGGCGCTCGCCGCGGAGATCTTCGCCGCCTGGCAGGGCGCGGACTACATCCGCACCCACGACGTCGCCGCCGCCCGCGATGCGCTCACCTTCCTGGCGGCCATCAGCAGCCAGGTCGGCCATGCCTAGTCCTGCCCCACGGATTAGCCGGCTCATCATCGCCGCCGCCGTCGTGGCTGGGCGCTCGCGGCGGGATCGGGCGTCGGAGAGCTGCCCGTGCACGTCAGCGCCGATCTCCTCACGGCGGCGGTCGCGGACCGGGGCTGGCAGGCCCGCGGTGTACATGCGCGTCCAGCGCGCCACCACGCGAGCAGATGCCGCCTCGAGCTATGTCATGCCGGGGCCAGCCCCAGACCCGGGCGCGGGGCGGTGCTGGCGCGCTGCCCGATGCTGCGCAGGACCGCCTGCTCGGCGCTGGGCGTGACCCGGTACAGGCGCCGGCGTGGCCGGCCTTCGGCCTCGGCCGGGCCGGGATCCTCCCAGGAACTGGTGAGCAGGCCTGCCTGTTCGAGGCGGGCCAGTGCCTTGTACAAGGTGCCGTGGGCGATCAGCTGCCGGGCGCCGCTCGCATCGCGGATCTGCCTGGCCATGGCGAAGCCGTAGAAACGGGGCTCGCCAGCGGCGTGTCCCTCGTGTGCCGATGGCTTGTCAGGGACGGCGAGGCTGCTTCCGTCCCTGGCCAGCACCTGCCATCGACTATGACCGCGTACGATGTCCAGACCAGGCGGGCAACCGCCGATGTGATAACGGAGCTGAACAATGTCCCCGAGGAGCCCCTGGGTAAAGGTCACGCGGCTGGCTGTCGCCGCCGTCTCCCTCGCCCTCGCGGCTGCCGTCGCGGCGTCGGGCTCAGCTCGCGCAGTGACCGTGACCGTCCACGGCTACCCGAATCCCACCGCGTACACCGAGGCGGTCAAGCTGTCCCACCTCAGGACGGTCGGCATCTGCGCGGGGTACGCCCGCAGCAAGTTCCCGGACAATGAGCCGTCCGACGTCTCGTCCGGGCATACGCTGGACGGCAAGAGCCTGAGCCTGCGCTACTACGTGATCGAGCTGGACTCTTCCGGCGCGCACATCCCGGCGGGCAAGTCCGAGTCGTACATGACCGGCACCCTGCACAACGAGTACACCGGGACTGCCATCACGCTCAAGCACGGCCCGGACACCACTGCCATCCAGGCAGACCACGTCGTCGCCCTGGGCGATGCCTGGAAGGTGGGGGCCTGCACCTGGTCGTCGTCCAAGCGCGAGTCGTTCGCCATCGACGTGACCGAACTGCGGGCCGTGGACACCCGCGACAACGAGGTCAAGTCGGACAAGGACGCTGCCCAGTGGCTCCCCCCGGCGAACCGGACCTGGTACGTCGAGACCCAGATCAACATCAAGGCGAAGTACGGCCTGGGCGTCACCGCCGCCGAGCGCAGCGCCATGATCAGAGTGCTCAAGACCGGGAAGTGACGCGGCACTCAGTAAGCCGCTGGGCGGCCGTGCTGCCTGCCATCAGAGACTTGCTGGCCCTCGAGACCGGTTAACGGTCCGGACGTAACCCAGTCGGCCGCCGGTTTCATGGGGGTATATTCGCCTTCTGGCGCAATGACGAGGCGCGGCCGGCGTAGCCGCGAATCTGGAGCGGCGACAGTGACTGGCGATTCAGCAGAATCTGAAGAGGCCACACGGGTTCAGGGCTTCGACCCGACCAAGCCAAACGCCGCGCGGATTTATGACTATCTGCTCGGGGGGAAACACCACTCTGCCGCTGACCGGCACGCTGCGGAGCAACTCATGCGCGCGATGCCTGACGCGGCCAGGGCCGCCAAAGCCAATAGGGCATTTCTGACTGCTGCCGTACGGTACGTGGCTGGCCAGGGGATCGGTCAATATGTGGACATCGGCGCGGGCCTTCCGACATCGCCGAACGTCCATGAGTGCGCGCGGGAGGCCATCCCCGAAGCCCGGGTAGCTTATGTGGACAACGACCCGGTCGTGGTGAGCCACACTCGCGCGCTGCTGGCAACCGATGAGCTCATCACCGTGATCAGCGCAGACGCGCGGGAACACAGGGCGATCCTTTCCGCCCTGGAACTGAGCGGGATAATCGACCTGTCGGAGCCGGTGTGCGTCCTGTTCGCGAGCATGCTGCATTTTCTGGCCGACGCCGACGCGGACGCTCTCGTCGCCGCGATCAGGAAGCGGATGGCCCCCGGGAGTTACCTGGTGCTCTCCGCCGGGTGCCTTGACGACAGCAATCTCACGGCGCGGGAGGGCGTCGAGTCCGCCTACGGTGCCCGCACCGTCCTGAGCGGCCGTCCGCCGGCCGAGATCGCCGCTTACTTCGGCGATTTCGAACTAGTGCCGCCCGGTCTCCTCCCTGTTACCGAGTGGCCTGGTGGAGTTCCGGAAGGCGCGCAGCCGAGGCCGGGGGCGCAGGAACCGTCCGCGCCGGCGATGGTCATGATGCTGGCTGGCATCGGCCGTAAGCCTGGCGGTGACCGATGATCCCGCCACCGGAATGTCAGCGTCAGATGGTCGCCATGATGGTCTCGATCTGCTCCATCGACAGCGCCGGCGTGGTCGGCGTTTGGCGCGGCATTGCCTCGGCCCGCAGCCCATCGAGCAGGAGGGTCAGCTGACGGCGCCATTGCTCGGGAGAGATTCGGTCCGTTGCATCGCTGACCTTGCCGATCATCCAGAACGCGACGACAATGTCGCTTAGTTCACATTCAGGCCGGAATGCGCCGGCCTGTTTGGCTCGGTTGAAAAGTCGCTCGAATAGCGGCTTTCCCCGGTTACGGAACTCGGGGACTTTGTCTATCCCGTGGTTTGCGGAAATCGCTTCACGCATGCCGCGGTCCGTGGCCTGCAGTTCGCAGATTCGGTAGAGATAGGTCTCGAACGCTTCTCGCGGATCGGCGATCGACTCGCATTCGTGGAGGACGGCGAGGAACTTTCCGATCCGGCTCTCCAGCATCGCCTCGACGATGGCTGACTTGCTCGCGAAGTGGCGGTAGGCCGTCGCTACCCCCACGCCGGCGTGGCGTGCGATCTCTTCCAGAGTTACCTCAGTGCCCCGCTCGGCGAACAACTCCTCGGCCGACTGCATAAGCAGGCCCCGGTTTCGGGCAACGTCCTTTCTGACCGGCTTGGCGATGGCCGTCATTCCGGCCGCCCTAGGTCGAATCCCTGAACGCGGTGCTCCACGATCTGCAGGCTGCCGTCTGGAGCCGATCGCTTCAGGATCTGCCGCTGGCCGACCAGGTGGACGACACCGGCCTCCTCGGCCGCGGCCAGCATCGCCAGGGCCTCGTTCTTGTCCCGCGCGAACGGTTTCTCGCACACCACGTGCTTTCCGGCGGCGACGGCCTCGAGGACCAGTTCAGCGTGGGTGTTCGGGGGCGTCGCCACGACCACCGCATCGACCTGCGTGCGGGTCAGCGCGTCGGTCAGCGAGGTGAAGGCACGGGGTACGCCGACGCGCGCCGCGCGCTCAGCCGTCCGGGCCGCATCGCGGCCCACCAGTGCGGCGACGTCGAAGCCGGCTCCCCGCAGGGCGGGCACGTGCGTCTGGCAGCCGGCGCCGGTGCCGAGGACCACCGCGCTAAGCAGCGTCTTGCCCATTCTCTCTCCCTACGTCGCATCCCTTGACGCTCACAATAGGTCTGTTAATAAAATTATCTACCTATTATGAGACAAGGCGCTGGACGGCAACACTCGCTGAAGGGGTCTGCTCATGCTTGAAGGACGGCACTACCAGAACGCGTACGTGACGCGGAACCTGGACAAGGCGGTCGCGGAGTTCACCGCCCGGGCCGACGCCCGCAGCGTGGCCACGTTCGCGGCGACGACCGAGGTACTGACGGGGGAGGGCCGCAAGAGCCAGACGCTCAAGATGGCGTTCATCTGGGTGGACGACCTGCAGTACGAGTTCATCGAGCCGGTCACCGAGGCGGTCCCGGTCTTCAGCACCTGGCTGCCGGACGGCGACGCGCCGAGGTTCCACCACAGCTGCGCCCGGGTTGACGACTGGGCTGACTTCCGTCGCCGCGTCGACGAGCAGCCCTACCCGGTCGTGTTCGAGGGAGCAAGCGGCGAAGAACTGAAGTTCCTCTACCTCGACACGCGCGAGCTGCTCGGTCACTACCTGGAGTACACCTGGATGACGCCGGGCCGCTGGCGGCAACTCGGCGGCCGGTGAGCGTTGACGGTCGCGGTCGGGAGGCGTAGATTTATGGTACTCAAGTGTCATCTTTGACACTGAAGGTTCAGTCAAGGCAGGCACAGTAGATCGGTGGGAGCCGGTATGACCCAAGAGTTCGTTGTCTCAGGTGACAGTCATGTGGTGGAGCCGATGGACCTGTTCACCGAGCGGCTGCCTAAGGACCTGCGCGACAAGGCGCTGACGCAGACGGAGTTCGAGCTGGAAGAGCCGCTGGTGCCCGGCGGCCACACGGTGTTCCGCACCGTGCACGCCCCCGGGTATGAGGGCTGGACGGTCTCGCGGTACCGGCAGCACAGCGGCCCGACGCCGGACTGGATGCCGGACGGGATCCTGCGGGACATGGACCGCGACGGCGTGGACGCGACGGTGCTGTTCTCCAACTTCGCGCTGTTCGCGACCTACACCGACGATCACGAGGTGGCCCTGGCCCACGCCCGGGTGTACAACGACTGGGTGGCCGAGACGTACGGGCCGTACTCGGACCGGATGCGCCCCCTGGCGGCGATCCCCACCACCGACATCGGGGACGCGGTCAAGGAGATCGAGCGGGCCGTGAACCTGGGCCTGCGGGGCCTGTTCCTGCCCGAGCACCCGCAGCCGCTGCCCTACCACTCCGATGAGTACGAGCCGCTGTGGGCGGCCGCGGAGGCCAACGGCCTGCCGATCTTCTTCCACCTGGCGGCCGGCGGGGCGAACACCAAGACCGGCAACTCGATCACCGGCGACGCGGTCAAGGGCATCCTGACCGCGATGGCGATGGGGAAGAACAAGGAGCTGAGCAACGCCACCCTGGCGGCGCGCACGATGGGCGGGGGCAACTCCTCCGGCGCGGTGCCGATGCGGATCATCTCCGAGCTGATCGCCTCCGGCGCCTGCGACCGGCACCCGAACCTACTCTGGAACACCATCGAGTACAACGCGGGCTGGCTGGCCCACTTCATGTCCATGATGGACAAGGGCTGGCGCACCGGCACCGGGCAGGACTCCGAATGGTGGATGGGGTACCTCCAGGAAGGAAAGCCCTGGTCGGAGCAGAACCTGTTCGGCCAGCTATTCCTGATCAACGAGCGCTGGCCCTATGACCTGAAGCCGAGCGAGTACGTCAAGCGCAACATCCGCGTCCAGTTCGCCGACGACCGGATGGCGGTGCAGGCCCGGCACATCACCGGGGTGGACACCATCTACTGGGGCAACGACTACCCGCACGCTGAGGGCACCTTCCTTGGCAGCCAGGCCGTCATCTCCGAGCAGATGTTCGACGTGCCCGCCGACGAGCGGGCCAAGATGCTCGGCGGCACCCTAGGCAAGATAATGGGCTTCGACACCGCCAAGAAGTTCGCCCCCGTCGCACCGACCGGCGAAGTGCTCCCCGTCTGAGTATGGACACTGCCATGGCTCATGCCGTTCTGCTGCCCCCTTACTTCGCTCACGGCGGGGGTCAGGACAACCGTGTCATCAGCGCGATATACGACCGCTTGCTGGCCACCCCGGTCGTGCCGCACCGGTTCGACTTCTCGTCCGTCAAGGAGTCGGTCGCTCAAGCGGACACGGTGGCTCAGATCGAGGCGTGCGATGGCCCCGTCGTCCTGATCGGCTACTCGTTCGGCGCGGCGGTGGCCGCCGCGATCATCCACCCGGCCGTCGTGGGCTGGGCGCTGATCGCGCCGGCCCTGGCTGTCCCGCAGTTCATCTCGCCGGCCTCGCCGTTCCGTCCGCCGGCGCAACCGGCGATCGCGACCGATCCCCGACCGAAGCTGGTCGTAGTCGCCGGAAGAGACGCGTGGTTCGGCGCCGACGTGATCGATCCGCTCACCGCCGAGTGGGTCGCCTACGAGCAGCAGACGGTGCCGTCCGCCGACCACTTCCTCGCCGCGACCACCGATGACGTGGCCGACCGGGTGGTCAACTGGGCACTCGCCCATACGGCGAGCAGGGCGACGGTCAGGCGATAACGCCGGGCGAATGGTTGTGACAGCAGGCCGCCGGTAACCGGCTCGCGGTCACAACCATCGCTCCCGCTCCCGGGCATGCTTTCCGGGCTGTCGGCCGCGCCGAGTCAGCCGGTAATTGAGGTGAATCGCGGGTTCCGGCGGCGGACAATGGCGGACGATGGGTCTCTGCTTCGTCACCGGCGTATCCGGCACGGGCAAGTCGGCGCTGCTCGGTGAGCTCCGGGCGCGCGGCTGCCTGGCGCGCGGCGTTGACGAGGACGGGTACGCGGACTGGGTCAGCCGGCCGACCGGAGTGGCCGAGGTCATCCCGCGCGGCGATCCGGGATTCGACATCCATGCCTGGTACCGGGCGCACGACTGGGTGCTGAACGCGCGGCGGGTCAGCGTGCTGAGCCGTGCGGCGGCGCGGTGCGGCCGGCCGGTCTTCCTATGCGGGAGCGCGCTCGGGGAGGCGGAGGTGTGGCACCTGTTCGACCGGGTGGTGGCCCTGGTCGCTGACGTCCCCACGATCGAACGGCGGCTCGCCGCCCGGGCCGGCGACTACGGCAAGGCACCAGAGGAACTCGCGATGATCATCGGCTGGCATGACAGCTTCGAGGAGAGCTACCGGCGCTTCGGTGCCGTCATCGTCGATGCCACGCGGCCGCTCCGCGAAGTCGCGGACGAGGCACTCGCGGCCGTCGGCCAGTAGCAGGACAGCCGGCTAACCGCCGAACAAGCGCACTAGGAGATCCAGCAGCTCCAGAACATCATCGCCAGCCCCGAATTCCTAAGGCCACTACTGGATAGCGTGGGTATGGGGCCCGCCTACACCTCGCCGAGGCCACCTTCGCCGCGTGCACGTGATTGCGTGGACGCGCCCCGAGATGATCACAGGCGCGGCGCAAGCCGCCGGCGTTAGGCGGGCGCTGCCGCTGGCGCGTAGATCCGGATGTAGTCGATCAGCATCGCCTGGGGGAAGGTCGCCGAGATGTCCGGCCGGACCGAGGCGGTGCCGCCGACGGCCATGTTGACCAGCAGGAAGAAATCGTGGTCGAAGACCCAGGGGTTCCCGTTCACGTCAGCGGGCGTCACGGCGTGATACAGATGGTCGTTCACGTACCTGGCGGCTGGCCCACCTAGCCGAATACCGGGCATCGCGCTCATGGATGACCGCCGCAGCCACGTGTTCGCGGTTGACGAGCTTGCATGAAGATGCAGGCGACTTCCGCACCGGAAGTGTCATGAGCGCTCAATCGCTGGGATGATGCATCGTGCCTTTCGCCTACCACCTGTGTTCTGACGACTTCCGCGGGACCAGCTTGCTCCCCTTGAACGCCCTGCGTGCCGCGCACCCGGATGTCTACGACCGAGAGCGTTCCAAGTGGGCCGGGCGAGAGTCGGTCCTGCAATGGCAAGTACCGCACCTGGGAGTTGCGTGGGGTGACACGGTCAACCTTGCCGCCCTGGACCCGGTCCATCTGATCCATGCCCGCAAGCGTCTGGGCGTTCCGTACTCACGTCTGCTAGAGCGACGGGTCGTACGGATACCAGTGCAGCGCATCGCTCAGCAGCCGGCCGTCGTCTACGACAGCCGTTCTCACTGGCTGAACAGCCGGCCCGGCGAGAAGGTCCGCTCGACGCCGCCGCAGGACGAGTTCACTCCCTTTGACGCCGGCACATACCAGGAGTTGCTAGAGACGCCTCAGCTTCATCTCGAGTATCTCAGCGAACAACTCGCCGCCGGACAACCCGCGCTCGGGTTCGTCTTCGTTCGCCACGTCCTCGTTGCCGGGCCGGTCGACATCAGCGGTCTCCCGCTGGACCGCCTCTGACCGGCGCTGAAGCCGGCACGCGGCTCGGGGTTTCGATCGACCATCGCCATGGTCGCGCCTGCGGCGCTCACCGGCATGTGCGAGCGCCGGGCTGTGCGCGACGATCACAGATCATCCAGTTCTGCATCTATCAGCGGCGACGCCCCCTAGCCTCGATGGCCGGGCAGAACGGCGGCATTGTGCGCTTCGCTCGGGCGAGCGTCGGTCACTGACCGCGAGGCGATCCATCTGCCGCATGACGCGCGAGGGCCGCCTCTGTACCTCCCGCTGCTCGCGGCCCGGAGTGTGGTTTGATTCCGTGACGGGACTCCAGCTAGCCCTCCCGCAAGCCCGGTCCGCCGCGGGACCGGGCTCCTACTCGCTCGTGAGGATGTCGCGCACGGGCTCGGGGTCGCCGACGCTCGTCGCGGAGTCGCCCCGGCGGATGAACTCGCGGCCCGCGGGCCACATCGCGACATGCTGGTCCCCGGTGGAATCGTCGTAGCGGATAAAGGTCACCTCGCCGATGTCGACCGCGAAAAGGTGGAACCGGCCAGGCGTCGGGCTCCACCCAAGGGCCGCAGTCACCGCCTGGGCGTAACGCAGCTGCACCTGCGGGTCGTGCTCGGCGCGCGCCGTGCCGCGGACCTTGAATTCCCCCGCACCGCCATCCCGGCTGGTGACGACGCTATGGACCAGGATGCGCGGATCGCGCAGCAAGTCGGCGGCCTTGGCCGACTGCCAGAGCATGCTCAGCCACAAGTCGCCGCCGGTCACGAGCGGCTCTACCGGGCTGACCCGGGGCGTGCCGTCGCGCCGGATCGTCGCCACCAGCACGACACCGGGCGCCAGCAAGCGGTCCCGCCCGACCCGGGCCAGCCGCGGCTGGGCGCTTTCCATCTCCGACCAGCGCATGCCTCCTCCGTCCTGGAGCCCTACCGCGACACTCTGACCACGACGGCCGCCTCTAATCCGCGCGCCTGACCCCTAGCCACCCCAGATGTGAGCTTGCACGCCTGAAGTCTGGCGGCCACGCGGGGACCGGGGCAGCCAGCACCTGAACTTCGCCGGCAGTCACCGACAACGGGCCGGGGCCGCCACAGGCCCGGCGAAGAACGATGCCCGCAACGGATGACGCGCGCCGAAGGCACGCTACGCCACGATCCGTAGCGCGCCCACCGTCCTGACCGGGATCAGGACGTGCTCCACACCGCAGGATAGTGATCGGATCCTCGATTACCCGTAACCTGCCGAATATTTGCGGCTGAAAGCCCCGCCGGGCGCTCATCTAGCCGCGCGCAGGTAGGCCAGTTCTGGTTCGCGTTCTGGCTCTCCTTCGCGGAGTTAATGCCGTGGGAGCGGGTGATCGCGCGGCACAGCGTCACGGCCGGCGACCAGGGCCGCCAGGCTAGTGTGCCCCGGGCTGGGCTGCGGGCCGGGGGATCAATTAAGGCTGCTGGTGGCCGCCGAGTGCTAGGCGGGCGGCGCTGATGTCTTCTCGGCCGTGGCCGGCGTCAACAGCTGCGCGCCACTGGCGGGACAGCGCGGCCAGGAGCGGCAGCTCGTCATCGCCGGCGGCCGCGATCGCCAGGTCCACGTCCTTGAGCGCCCACTCCAGCGGGAACTCGGGTGCGAAATCGCCCCGCTCCATTTTGTGCAGCTTGGCGTCCGCGATCGGTGCGTCCAGCGGGCCGCCCTCGATGGCCTCGGCCAGCTTGGCGTCATCGATGCCCAGCCGCCCAGCCAGTTCCAGTGCTTCAGCCACGCCCTCGATCAAGATGGACATGTAGGCGTTGACGACCAGCTTCATCCGGCTGCCCTGGCCGGCCTCGCCCAGCCACACGGTCTTGCGGCCGGTCGCCGAGAACACCGGGCGCACTGCCGCAGCCGCTGCAGGCGGGCCGGACGCCAGGATGAGCAGCTGGCCGGCCTCGGCAGGGCCCTTGCTGCCCGATACCGGGGCGTCCACGAACAGGACATCGGGCCGCAGCTGAGCGAGCCGGCGGCCGATCTCGGTGGTTGCCGTAAGGCCGATCGTGCCCATTTGCGCCCACACCGCGCCCTGAGCCAGCGCCTCCACGACGCCGCCAGCGAAGATCACCGAGTTAACCACGTCGGCCGTAGGCAGCATCGTGATCACGACGTGCGCATCCCGGGCCGCCTCCGCCGGCGACGCCTTCACCAGCGCTCCGGCATCGGACAGCGGCGAGGTCGCCGTAGCCGACCGGTCCCAGACCGTGGTGCGCAGCCCGGCGGAAACCAGATTGCGGGCCATCGCCGAGCCCATGATGCCGGTCCCCAGCACCGCCACCCGCACATTCTCGCCACGGGTATCCGTAGCCATCTGAGCCCCTTACCGCGCAGTTATGGCAGCCCCGCGCGGCAGCACCGCAGCTGAGCTGGACGCACCTCCCAGACGAGCACGCGAGAGGCTGGCCCGGGAGGTTCCGGCTGATGCCTCAGCGTTGGTAGCGTGCGGGCGGCAACGGGTCTCGCCCGCCCCTCGATAACGCTACCCCTGGTCATGACCGGCAACCCGGCCAGCCGCCGGGCAGGGCCGGGTGATGACCTGGGCTCTGCCTACTGGCGGACGTCGGCGGCCAGGTAGTGGCCGGTTTGCGGCGGCGGGTCCGATAGGGCCGCGGCGTCGTCGTGGTACTGGAGGTCGGTGCCGGTTTGCCGTTCCCGGTGCTGCCTCAGGTGCTCTTCCCAGCTCGGGACGCCGAACAGCTCGATGAACAGACGCGGGTTCTGGCCGTCCTGGTAGAGGCCCCAGCCGGTGGCCCCGGTCCGCAGCCGCGACTGGCGCAGGCGGCCCATGGCCTGCAGGAACTGCTGCTCCTTGTCGGCCGCGATGGTGTAGGCGGTCCGCACCAGGACCAGTCCGCTGCCGCGGTCAGCGCTGGTGAGCAGCTGCGGCTCGGGCCAGCGGACCAGGCTCCGGTCCATGCCTGCGACCTGGTGGAACGGCCAGAACCAGATGGTGGCCGCGCCGGCGGCCATGACGGCGGCGGAGAGCAGGAAGGCGGGCACCAGCCCGGCAGCCCCGGCGACGACCCCCCAGATCACGGCCCCGGCTGCCTGGGCGCCGAACAAGACCATCTGGTAGGCCGACAGGCCGCGGGCGCGTACCCACCGGGGCAGGAAGAGCTGCAGCGCGGCGTTGACGCTGGACAGGAAGGCTATCCAGGCAACACCGGCCGGCAGCAGCACCACGATGGTGACCGCGAGGCTGCGCGACAGCGCCACCGCGGCCAGTGCTGCCGCGTAGGCCAGGCTCGCGGCGGCCACCAGGGCGTTGGCGGAGATCCTGGCCCGGATCTGGGGCAGGATGAACGCGCCGCCGATGGCACCGGCTCCCAGGGCGCCGAGCAGCACGCCGTAGCCCCCCGGCCCCAGTCCGAGCCGGCTGGTTGCGATCAAGGGGAGCAGTGCCCACAGCGAACTGCCCGGTACCAGGAACAGGGCCGCGCGCAGCAGGATGCGCCGCACGACGGGTGCGTGGCGCACGTACCGGCCGCCGGCCCGCAGCCCCGGGATGAACCGCTCGGGAGACTGCGGAGTCCCGCCCAGCTGAGGATGGCACGCCACCACGATCGCGTAGAGCAGGAACGTCGCCGTGTTCAGCGCGAACACCGCGGCCACCCCGATCCGGGCGACCAGCAGCCCGGCGATCGCCGGGCCGATGGCGCGGGCCAGGTTGACGCTGATCGAGCCGAGCGCCGCGGCGGCAGCCACCTGCGGGCGCGGGACCATGTCGGGCACCAGCGACTGGTAGGCGGGCGTGACCAGGATGGCGCCGGCGCCCAGCACGAAGGTGAACATGAGCAGCAGCGCCGGCGGCATCCGGTCCGCGGCAGTCAGCGCGGTGAGCGCCGCGCCGGCGGCGGTCATCCCGGCGAGAACCGCGACGAGCAGCCTGACCCGGTCGAAAATGTCCGCCAGCACGCCCGCCACCAGCGCGAACAGGACAGCGGGCAGCGTGTCAGCGGTCTGCACGAGCGAGACGAGGATAGCCGCGTGAGCGTCATGGACCAGCAGCCACTGGGCGCCCACGGTCTGCATCCAGGTGCCCACGTTGCTGACCAGCGCCGCGATCCACAGCGCCCTGAACAGCCCGATACGCAACGGCGCCCAAGCCGACGAAGCCGGTCCTGAGCCAGCCATACCGCGTTTCAGCTCCCTCTGAGCAAGGCATTCGCGCCCGATCCGGCTGGAGTCATCGGCCAGGGCCGATCTGGTCCGTTAGCCCGGCCAGGTCGTACCAAAGATTCTCCTCCACGATCTGGCCGTTGTCCTAGCGAGCCACGGTACACAGATCCACCTCGAAGGATTTCTCCCCATACGGACCTCGATGCCGGCAATGTGCGGATGCGGGTGCGGCCGAGCCTGCCAGGGGACACCGCGCCCCCGTTGCACTCGGCGATCAGATCCGCTAATTATGCGCGGCAGTAGCCGTCCAGGCTACCGCCCACCCAGGCGTCCATAACGGCGGCGATGTGCGCGGCACGCGGATACCGGGTTACTCTTCCTGGCAATTTGGCCCAGCCGAATCCGTCTCCGGTGAGCAGGTTGCTGCCCCCTGCGATCACGGCCAGCACCGCGCTATCGGATGTGATGTCCCTGCTGGCGCCCGACTAAGTACGCGGATGAGCACGCGGGAGACTGATCCAGGTTCTTGGCGGTCGCTCGCTGTCTTTGTCCCCAACTGTAGAGACGTGACGATACTGTAGAGACGTGACGATCGGCGAAGAGAAGTACGTTACATCTACGACATACCGTAAGACGGGAGCGGCGGTTCCCACGCCTACCTGGATAGTCGCGCTGGATGAAGGCCGCGTCGGCTTCTGGACATCATCGGCGTCCGGGAAATACAAGCGCCTGCGCAACGATCCCAGGATCGTGCTCAAGCCCTCTGACGCGCGTGGCCGCGTGAAGGCAGGATCGCGGCCGACGGAGGGGACGGCGGAACTGGTAACTTCCGGCGCTGAATTCGATGCGATCCAGCGCGGGATCCGCGCAAAATACGGTGTGATGGTGCCGGTTTCCAAGTTTTTCAACACCTTGGGTCATATAGGCAAGGGTCGGTTTCCTTATGGTGACGTCGGCGTAGTGATCACCGTCAGCGATCCGGCCTAGGCCATCGCCGGCGCAGCGAGCAGAATCATTACCGCCGGGCGAACCCAAAGTCGCCTATTGGGCATCCGCGCATCGGCATAACGTGCACGAGGGAGCACGCGGTCGCGCCGATCAGCCTGTTCTGGTTACAGCGCAGGCTATGTCGTCAGGCTCGCCCCGCCGTACCGATTGGCGGATATCGATCGGGAAGACTACAGGCCGGGGTTCGGGCTGAAGTGGACGTCGACCGGCTGAGGCAGATGTCGATACTGGTTGCATGCGGATCGCGATCCGGGTGAAGCCCGGCTCGGCACGGCCAGGTGTCGGCGGCGAGCACGCCGGTGCCCTGGTCGTCGCTGTGAGCGCCCGGGCCGTGGACGGCAAGGCGACAGAGGCGGCACTGGCGGCGGTAGCCGGCGCGTTCGGCGTCCGCCGCAGCGCCGTCCGCCTGGTCTCCGGGGCAGCAAGCCGTACTAAGGTCGTCGACATCGACACGGGCGACCCGCATGTCCTGGCGGCACTGCTCGCCGATCCCGCCCGCAACTGACGCACGTTTCCGGGCTGCCGGAGCCGTCACGCTGTCGCCGGCCGGGCCTTCGCGAACGTCACCACGGCTGCTCTAGATCGCCGATTACGAGCGACTGGTGGCCTCAGGGGTCTCAGCCCGATGTAGCGCCGATCATCCGTTCTTTGCGACGTGAGCTCGCACGTTGTGAGTGAGTACGTCGAAGGAGCCTGGCTGGTGCCAGGGACGTAATCCAGGCAGTGTCCAGGCCTGTTCCCGCCCTGACGTACGTCCTGGCCAGGGCGCTCAGCTACCCGGTCACTGGCGACCAGGACGGCGACGCGCTGAGGTCTGGCAGCGGCGAACTCGCCATTTCAGCGCCGCAACCGACCGGACAGGGCCTGACTCAGGACCATTCGCCAGTGCCCGGCCCGGGCCGGTGCCGCCCGTTCACGGGCCGCCCTCGCGCGAGGCGGACCTGGACCCTGGCCTTCTGATCTCAGCCGCGCACACCGAGTACAAGCTCGAGGTCCGCTGGTACACCGGGCTCGACGAGGACAACTGCTTCGCGCGGTGGCTGCTCATCCCGGCGCAGGCCAACGACTGACCGACGACCAACCGGCGGCTGTCACGATGCGTGCTGACGCAACGGCCCGCTAACTGTGGATTCTTGGCTAGCGGGCTGTTCTTCTGTGGCCCATGGTGTCGCCTTGCGGCGTTGTGAGCCGATATGCTGCGGCGTCCGCGGGGGTTTAGGGCGTCCGCGGGCGTATAGCAGGCAGGCGCAGGGGCCGCCAGGACGGTTGGTGCGCATCTTCGGCTTTCCCGGGCGGCCGCGGACGGGTCGCGCTGGCGGCGCGTCCCGTCTTGCCATGCGGCCGAGTCCGGCGGCGAGTCCCTGGCCGAGGCGGCTACCGGATCTCGGGACCAGGAGTTCCGGGCAGGAGCAGGAGCTTCCCGCGGGCGTGCCCGGTCTGGCTGATCTCCAGCGCGGTCCTCCATTCATCCAGGGGAAAGGTGGCCGCGATCGGGACCGTAAACATCCCGTCGGCGGCGAGCTGCCCGAACTCCGGTAGCGCCTCCACCGGGTTGCTTCGGTCCTCGTGGAACGTGTCGCGGACACCGAGCTCAGCGGCAGCGGCAAAATCGGAGATGGTGAGCACCCGCTTCGGGTCACCCCCTGCGATCTGGACGAGATCCGGCAAAGAGCCGCCGACCGGGGCGGTATTCAGGACGAGGTCG
The DNA here is from genome assembly GCA_964581815.1 of uncultured Streptosporangiaceae bacterium. Classification (GTDB taxonomy): domain Bacteria; phylum Actinomycetota; class Actinomycetes; order Streptosporangiales; family Streptosporangiaceae; genus Trebonia. Next base: position 33,878 of record CAZORE010000069.1, read on the forward strand.
GCCGGGGCGCCGCTGATCTCCGTCACACGTTCGACCATGCCGTCTCCGTAGGCAGTGACCTGGGCGCCCAGAGCGCGCAACCGCTGCGTGTACGTCTCCCCGGCGGTGGCGATCACCCGCATCCCGCGCAGGAGCGCGATCTGCACCGCCGCGAACCCGATGGTGGTTCCCGCGCCGTGGACCAGGATCGTCTTCTCCGGGTCGAAGCCCAGGGCATTGAGGTGCCAGAAAGCGGTGTCGACCGTCATCGGCAGCGCAGCCGCCTGCGCGAGGTCAAGGCCATCCGGGACCCGGAACCACCGGTTCATGACAGCCCGGTCGGACGCGCCCGCGGATGAGCAGTGCGCCCAGTCCGCGGTCCCGAACACGACGTCACCGATCTTGACGCCGGTGACGCCGTCGCCGACGGCATCGACGGTGCCGGAGACATCGCACCCGATACCTCGGGGCAGGCTGCCGGGGAACAGGCCGCGGCACAGCGCCCAGTCGGCCGGGGCCAGCCCGCACGCGTGCACCGCGACGCGGATGCGGCCTGGCCCTGGGTTCGGCACGGCTACGGTCTCCAGGTGCAGGACGTCGCCGGGGGCGCCGTACTCGTAGAAGCGCACGGCGCGCATGGCGCTGGTGGCGGAGTCGTGTTCAGTCATAGGTGCCTCCCGAGCCGCTTTTTCGTCAGTTACTGACGCTCAATTGCGTCAGTAACTGACAGTACACTTGGTCAGTCACTGACGCAAAGTTGTGTCAGTCGCTGCCGCTTGTGGTAGGGTCAAAGCCGTGCCACGGAACGGGGATGAAGTGCGGCGGCTGCTGCAGGAGGCCGCGCTCGAGCTGTACCTGGAGCGTGGCTACGACAAGACCACGGCCGGGGACATCGCCGCCCGCGCCGGCTTCACCGAGCGGACCTTCTTCCGTCACTTCGCCGACAAGCGTGAGGTCTTCTTCGGAGGCGAGGCGCAGCTACGGGACCTGCTGACGGGCGCGGTCGCGGCGGTGCCGGCCGGCACCAGGCCACTACCCGCCCTGCGGGCCGCGTTCCACCAGGCCGTGCCGCTGCTCGAGCGCAACCTCCCGGTCACCGAGCGGCGGATGCCGGTCATCGTGGCTACGCCGGCCCTGAGGGAACGGGCGCTGGCCAAGAGCGCGGCACTGGTCGCTGCGCTCACCGACGCCCTGCAGGCCCGCGGCGTCGCCGAGCCGCTCGCGGTCCTGTGCGCCCAGGTGGGCATGGACACCTATTCGATCGCTATCCGCCGGTGGCGGACCGACCGTACCGACGACCTGCACACCCACCTCGACCGGGCCTTCACCGATCTGCGGCTCGCTGCGAACGCCCTGAAGTGACCTGCCAAGGGATCGTGCGGACCGGTATCGACCGGCAAAGCCGTCACCTTGGGGTTCCAGAACTGACTATTCCCGGCCTGGGCTGAGCGTTCGCCGGCGCGATGGGCGCCGCCAGGTGTATGAGCCCGGCTCGCGGGTAAGCGGGCTATGTCTGGCACGGGACGGTCCCGCCTGTTTGCGGAAGGCAGGTCCGGCCAGGGAAGGCTCGGGGGGGTCAGTGAAGGTACTGGTGGCCGGCGCGACCGGCTTCGTCGGCCAGCGGTTGTGCGCGGCCCTGGACCAGGCCGGCCACGACGTGACCGCCATGACCAGGAGCCCGGCCCGGTACCGGGGGCCGGGCACGCCGGTGCGCGGCGACGTCCAGGACCCCGCCACCCTGGAGCCGGCCATGGCCGGCTGCCAGGCCGCGTACTACCTGGTTCACTCCCTCCAGGACGCGGACTTCGAGCACAAGGACGCCACCGGGGCCACCGCATTCGGCGAGGCGGCCGCCCGGGCTGGCCTGCACCGCATTATCTACCTGGGTGGCCTGGGCGACGACGCGGACGACCTGTCCGCCCACCTGCGCAGCCGCCGTGAGGTCGAGAGCCTACTCGGCGCCGGCGGCGTGCCGGTCACGGTCATCCGGGCCGGGATCATCATCGGGCACGGCGGTATCTCCTGGGAGCTGACCCGCCAGCTAGTCGAGCACCTGCCGGTCATGATCACCCCCCGGTGGGTCGCCACCCGGGCCCAGCCGATCGCGGTCAGCGACGTGGTGACCTACCTGGCCGGCGTCCTGGAGCCGCCTCAGGCAGCGGGCCGGGTCTATGAGGCCGGGGGCCCGGACGTCCTGCGGTACTCGGCCATGCTGCGCCGGGTCGCCGCCATCGAGAACCGCCCGCTGCTCCTCCTGCCCGTGCCGCTGCTCACCCCCTGGCTCTCCTCACTGTGGCTGACCCTGGTCACCGACGTCGACACCGGTACCGGGCGGGCCCTGATCGACTCCATGACCAACGAGGTGATAGTGCGCGACCAGTCGCTCAGGGAACTGATCCCGATCCAGCTCATGCCCTACGACGACGCCGTGCGCGCGGCGCTCCGCGAACAGCGCGAGGACGAGCGGGCCCACTCGTGACGGCACCGCGCGCCACCGGGCCCGGTGCCGCCGCCTGGCTCGCGGCGGCCGGGATCGGGGCGGCGGCACTGCTGCGGTCCTCGTTCACCGCCAGGGCAGGCTCCGCGGGCTTCTACCTGCTGACCGCCAGCCTGGCCGGCACCTGGACGGCCGGCGCGCTCGGCGCGGGCCCCGTCCCGTGGCGCGGCGACGCCTGGCGCAACCGCCCAGGAAGCTCGGCGCAGGCGCTCATCGTCGTCCCGGTCGTCACCGGGGCCGCCACCTTCGCCGTGTTCTACGGTGCCGCGCGGGTCGCCCGTCGCCACCGCGCCCTGCGCCGGGCCATCGCCAGCGTGCTGCGCTACGCAGAAGCCGGGTCAACTCCACTGGTCGTGCTCATCGCCTCAGCCAGCGGGGTGGCGGAAGAACTCTTCTTCCGCGGCGCCCTGTGGGCCGGCCCGCGCCCCCTCCGCACCACCACGCTCGCCTACGCCGCATCGACCGCCGCGGCGGGCAACCCGGCCCTGGTCCTGGCCGGCCTGGTCACCAGCGTGGTCTTCGGCTGGCAGCGGCACGCCACCGGCGGGGTCCTCGCCCCGGCCGTCACCCACGTCACCTGGTCCGTGCTCATGCTGCGCTACCTCCCGCCGCTGTTCCGCGACACCAACCAAGAGCCGGCCGGGACCGCGTCATGATGATCGGTCGGTCGTCTGCGACGAGGCGAGCAGGTCGGCGTGGTGGATCGCTGCGACCTCGGGATGCGAACGCAGCCAGCCCTTGAGTGCGTTGTCGCCGAAGCGGCTGTGCAGGATGTTATGCGCGAACTGGCTGACTCCGGGGGCCTGCTCGGCGTACTCGCGCGGCAATGGCACTGCGTCGAGGGACGCGTCCAGCCGGGGGGCCCAGAAAAAGCCGATCGAGTCGCGGGTCCGTCCTGGCGCGCAGGGCAGGACCCGGTGGGGGGTGGCCACGAGATAGCCGTGGGTGGCCACCTCGAGCATCTCGCCGATGTTCACGACGAGGGCGCCCTCGATCGGCGGAACGTCGATCCACTGGCCGGTGCCGGCCGGGCGGGCCTGCAGGCCGCCGGCGTCGTCCTGGAGCAGCAGGGTCAGGAAGTTCCAGTCGGTGTGCGGCCCGACGCCTTGCCGGTCGGTGCCGTCGGCGGCTCCGACATAGTGGATCAGCTTGCCGAACCAGTGCGGATTGAGGGCGAAGTACTGGTCGAAATGGTCTTCGGGCAGCGCCAGCGCCATGGCGATCGCCCGGGTGAGCTCACGGCCGACCGCGCTCAGCAGCCCGGCCCATTGCTCTACCAGCGGCCTGAGTTCGGGGACGGTGTCGTCGGGCCACTGGTTGGGTCCTTCCAGCAGCCGGTACGGGGCGTCCCAGAGCTCGCAGGACACGGGAGCCTGCTCGGGCGCGAAGTCGATCTGCTCGCGGGCGTCGGCCCGGCCGGCGGTAATCTCGTGCCCGAGCCGGGTGTAGCCGCGGAAGTGCGGGGACAGCCGGTTGTCCAGCCGTAGCCGCTCCTGCAGGGGCAGCGCGAAGAACCGGGCCGCGGCGGCGGTCAGCGCGCCGATCTGCCCGGGGGCCGCGCCGTAGCCGGTGAGCTGCAGGAACCCGATCTCGTGCAGGGCGGTGCGCAGCCCGGCGAGGAACGCCTCGTCGAACGTCCCGTCCGCGCGGCGGGCGGTGTCCAGGCGCAGCACCGGTATGGTCCCGGCCGCCCGGGGATCGCGGTCCGGGGCGATGTGCCGGTGACCCGGTTCGTCGGCGTGCCTTGTCATAGCTCTCCACTCACGATCTTGCTCGCGCTCCCGGGAAAGTACATTCCCCGGGCCGGGCGTAGGCGATCCCGGATTTCCTCGCTCACCATGTCGCCGATGGCGGCCGTGACCAGGCCGCAGGCAACGCCGAGAAGTGTCAGCAGGTAGCCGTTCACGCCGGTCCGCCTTCCGGACGCATACGGCCGGGGAGAGGCGGGCGGAACTGCTCACTGAGGGCGGCAAGCTGGATGCGGGCGGCAGTGACGGCGATCCCGGTGATGGTGTAGTTCGTCCGGGCCGGGCGGCCTGCGGCGTGCGGGTCGATATCCTCCCTCCCCCGGCTCAGCCAGCCGGCCCCCTCCAACCTCGCGAGCATGGGATACAGGGAGCCGCTGGCCATCTCGGTTAGTTTCATCAGCTCGAACCCGAAGCGCGGCTGGTCTGGGTCTTCCAGGAAGACCTTCAGGACCGTCGCCATCCTGGGTGTGATGTCGAGGTCTTTCATGGAAGTGGAATGTGAGACATCTACATAGCCAATGTTGTTCATCTACATAGGTTCAAGACGAAAAAATTCGCCCGTGAGCAGGCGTTAGCAGCCACGCAGCGGCGGTTCCCGTACGCGTTACGTCGCCGGCCCGGCATGCTGGAAGGCATGACGACCGCAGCCGAACGACTCCTCGTGCCCGGCCCGGAGGAGCA
>CAZORE010000070.1:0-4931 GCA_964581815.1 uncultured Streptosporangiaceae bacterium
CGTACGTGCGCGAGATAGGCGGCTGGCGGCTTCCCGACGCGAGCGACGAACCGCGCGGCGAACGCCGACCGGGAAAGGCTGCAGGCCCGGGCCAGCTCGGTGACGCTCCAGTCGTGGCCGGGGTCTCGATGGATAGCGCTCAGGGCCAGGCCGATCTGCGGGTCGAGCGCACCGGCCAGCCAGTTCGGTTCGGCGTCCGGGCCGGCCGCCCAGGCGCGCAGGATCTGGATGAAAAGCAGGTCGAGGATGCGGGCGACCATCACCGCCGATCCTTGAGAGGGCGATTGCATCTCGAATACAAGCATCCTGCGGGCCACTTCGAGCCCTTCGAGGGCCGGGCCGCGGGCCCCGCGCAAGATGATCGCGGCCGGGAGGCTCTGGAGCAGGTGGCTCGCCCGCGGGTCGCCGATCGTGAATGTTCCGCAGAGCCAGCGCGGCGGCTCGGGTGCGGGAGCGCCGTTTCCAGATGTCCCGGCGAGCACGTTCGGTCGCGCGGGCTGCCCGGCGTCGCTGACGTGGTGCGAGTCGCCGCGGGGCAGCAGGACGACATCGCCGGGGCTCACGCGGGCGGCCTGCGGGTCACCGTCGATCCGGAGCGCGAGCTCGCCCGCTTCGATGATGTGCAGGCTGCCGAGGCCGGCGAAGCCGACTGAGAACGCCGGCGGCGGAGCGTACGCCACGATGCGTTCTCCGCTCAGCCGGACGCTGCGGAGCAGCTCCGAGAGCAAGTCGTGCGGCTGGCCAGCCGCGTCGAGGCCGAGCGCGGTGTCCTCGAGCGCGGTTTCCTCAAGCGCTGGCGGATTGGCAAGCTTTCGCGGCGGTTGGAGCAAGCCGGCTGGTGTCGCTGGACGATCGGCAAGATTTCCCGGCGGAGCGGTCATGGTCGCTGCCTATTCCTCTGACTACGATCGGCAAACAGTCATCCAATTCTGGATCCGCTCGCTGTACTAACCGAGACTAACAACCCGGAGGTTATCCATGTCGGAGCTAGGCAACGCGACCAAGATCAGCTTCGTCTATTCCAACCCGACCGACCCGGCTGCCTTCGAGGCGGCTTACCCTGAGCAACTCGCGCTCGCGCGGAAGCTCCCTGGCGTAATCCGGCTGCAGGCGTCGAAGGTCTGGCCTAAGGAAGACGGCAGCCCGACTCCGGCGTACCGGCTGCTTGACCTTTACTTTGCCGACTATGCGGCGGCTAGCAAGGCCGCCGCGGAGGCGGGCGCCCTTGTCGGCGCCACCCTGGAGCACGCCACCGGAGGCGTCATGATCGCGTTCGCGGAGGTCGTCGAGGACGCTTAGGCCGGCCCGGTACAGCTTCCCGTCCCGGCCTCTCGCATCTCACCGCGTCGACACCGGGTTGTAGCCAGACAGGGTGAGGTGGCCCCCGTCAACCGGGATGGTCGCGCCGGTGACCTTGGACGCCAGGTCGGAGTTGAGGTACAGGGCGGCATTCGCGATGTCCTGCGGGTCCAGCCAGGATGTGCCCGACAGGAGCGTGTAGTGGTGGCCGGCCTCGGTCATGTCGTCTTCGGTCCCACCGGGGTGGCCGGCGAACATGTCCCAGGCATCCTGATGATTTGTCATGGGCGTCTTGACCGCGCCCGGGCACACGGCGTTGCACCGGATGCCGTACGGAGCGAGTTCCAGCGCGACGTTGCGCATCAGCCCGATCAGGCCGTGCTTGGCCGCCACGTAGTGCGCGGTGTACTGCCCGGCCTCCAGGGCGTTCACCGACGCGGTGATCACGATCGACCCGCTACCGTTCGCGATCATGTGCGGCGCGACGGCCTTCGCCGACTTCCACACACCGGTGAGGTTTACGCCGATCATCTCTTCCCACTGCTCGTCGGTGAGCTCCCAGAACGAGCCGAGCGTCCAGATGCCCGCGTTCGCGATCAGGATGTCGATCTTCCCGAGCTCGGCTAGGCCGGCGGCCACCGCGGCGTCGAGCTGATCCTGGCTGCGGACATCGGCCTTCACGGCGATCGCGCGCCTGTCGTGGGCCTCGACGAGCCGGACGGTCTCCTCAAGGTCGCCCTTCGTCGCCATCTTGTACCGAACGGTCGGCAGTTGATCAATGACGTCAGCGATAATCACGTCGGCGCCCTCGCGCGCGCACGTCACCGCGTGAGCTCGTCCCTGTCCCCGTGCGCCGCCGGTGATGAAGGCGACCTTGCCGTCCAGCATTCCCATTGCTGTCTCCTTGTGTTCAGGCCGTGGGGCCGCTGCCAAGCCAGCCGCGCCGTTTGAATAGAAGGAGCAAGAGCACGATCGCGACCACTTCGGTGCCGATGCCGAGGAAGAGGAAGGAACCGACGTTGCTCTGGAGGTGAGCGGTCAGCCACGCGAAGTTCTGCCCGAAGAACCCGGTCAGGAAGCCAAGCGGCAGGAAGACCGTAGCGATGATGGCCAACTGCTTCATGACCACGTTCAGCCGGTTGGACACCATGGACAGGTGGGTGTCCATAGCGCCGCTGAGCAGGTCGCGGTAGGAGTCCACCATGTCGCTGATGCGGATGAGGTGGTCGTAGAGATTGCGGAAGTAGGCCGTACCCTGGTCGGTCATCCCGGGGATTTCCACCATCCCCGCATTCAGGCTTGAGATCATGTCGCGTTGCGGCGTGACGACCCTTCTGATCATCATGATCTGCCGCTTCATGTCAAAGAGTGTCCCCAGCTGGGCCTCGGTCGGGCTCTTCAAGATGTCGCCCTCGAGATTATCGATCGCATCGTCGAAATCCGAAAGCACAGGAAAGAATGAGTCGACCAGGGTGTCCATGATCAGGTAGAAGATGACCACCTGCGGCGCGGACGCCTTCGCCGTCGCGGAGTGGTGGGAAGCGATGCGGTCGCACACCGTGCTCAGCGCCGGGCAGTCGCCCTGGTGGAGGCTGATGATGAACTTGTCGGTGATGAAGCAGTGAACCTCAGCCGCGCTCTTGCCGTCGGCAGCCATGCCGAAGGTGATGATGTGGACGAAGTCGTCGTAGTCATCGATCCGGGGTCGCTGGCCGAATCGCTCGACCGCCTCTACGGCCACGGGGTGGAAGTGGAAGGTGTTAACTAGCAGCCCGGTGACGTCGTCGTCGGGTCCCGGGTCATGGATGTCGAGGTTAAGCCAGAAGTACGCGCCGCCCGCCGCTGCCTGCTCGATCCCTTGCAGGGTCGCGTCCGTGGTCGCGCCGTTTTGCGTGATGGTGCCCTTCATGGACGAATATTCCCAGTACGTTCCCTGGAAAGGGAAGCGGGCCGCGCAGGGTTAGCCCGTGCGCGGCCCGCTTGGATCTCCGTCAGGCCCCGTCGTTGATGAACCGGTTGGTGTACTGGAGTGCTGTCGTGCCGGAAACCGAGTTGCAGGTGGGGGACGCGTACGTCTGCGCCGACGGGCAGGGCGTGTCCCGGTCCAGCGACCAGAAGTGCAGCCCGGCCAGGCCGTTGCTCTTCGCGTAGTTGGTGAGCGTGTCCACGTCAGCGGTCGTGAAGGTCTCGCTCGAGTTGTCGTTCAGGCCGATCATCGGGGTGACGGCGATCTTGCTCGCCGGGATCCCGTAGGTGTGCTCAAGGTTCGTTACCGCCTGGATCGACGACTGCCCCATTTCGCAGGCGCCGGAGACGACGACGCAAACGCCGGCCGACGCGCTGCCGAAGTCCATGGTCATCAGGTTGATGACGTAGTTCTTCAGGCTGGAGGCCTTCACCGCCTGGACGACCTCGGCGCCAAGCGAGTTCACTCCGCCGTAGCTGCCATCTGACGCCGCGAGCGTGGCGATCGTGAACGAGAACTGCAGGTTGGGGTACGTCGACTGTGCTCCCACCGACGCGTTAACCAGGTTCTGGATGTCCGACTGGCTCTGGCCGCCTTCGATGTCGAAGTCGATGCCGACCAGGTGCGAGCTGGCGTAGCGGGCGATGAATGAGTCCATGCCGGACGTTGAGGCGCAGGTGAAGGTCCCCGCCTCACCACCGGTCGAGACGACGTAATTCAGGCCGGCGCTCTGCAGCTGCGGAACGTTCTCGGCCGCCCAGCTGGCACCCGGGACACCGCCCCAGTTCTCGCTGCCGCAGGCTCCAGTGGCGAACGCGAGCGTGATCGCGGGCAGCTTCGGTACGTACTGCGACACCAGGCTGCCGGAGCCCACCACCGGGATGGCGGTTCCTTCCACCGCCGACTGCATCTGGTCGGTGTTCCAGTTCATGTTGATGGTGACGTCCTTGTACGGGCTGAAGAGCAGGCCGCTCGCCGAGCCCGTGCCGGTTGAGGTCGGGGTCGGAGTGGGAGTCGGGCTCGGGCTCCCGCCCGAGCCGCCGGCGCAGGCGCCGTTGGACGTCCACGGCTGTCCCGAGCCGGGTCCGCCGTTGTTAGTCGCCGGATCGTTGCCCTGAGTCCACCAGTTGGCGGTGTAGTTGGTCCCGTTCTCGCTGGCCTGCATGCCGGCGGTGTAGACAGCAGTGGAACTCCACGCCGCCGCGCATGCGGTGGCCGCCTGCACGGGACCGGAGGCCAGCGCGAGGACCGTGCCGCCGGCGGCTAGCCCGAGCGCCGAGCCAGTGATGAGAGCTGTCCGCAAAATCCGTTTTCCGACCAGCATGGACCCTCCAGGGGGCGAGAGGAACCGAGGCACCTGATGCCTCGCATGAGCGGTAATGCGGTGATGTGGTGACTTTCTATGCCTGGAGGCCAGCCGGTCAAGGCTTACTGTAAAGAATCTTTCTGGTTAATCTCCCTTTAAGGAAACCTTCTTTCTCATTTAAGACTTCTGTCTACGGCTGCCAGTCAGCCGCCCCGGGGCCGAGGCGTCGCCTGGCACACCCGAGGTGACCGCTGTGAGAGGTTCCTGTGGCTGCTGTTGCCAGCGGGGAATGCGAGCACCTCAACGGCCGCGCTCCGCGCTCGGGCCGGACATACGTCACGCCAGTTCCTGGGCCTGGCC
>CAZORE010000070.1:5031-8120 GCA_964581815.1 uncultured Streptosporangiaceae bacterium
AAAGCGGCCGGGACGCGGCCAGCCAGTCGTGGAGTCGTACCCCGTGCAGTCGGACGCTCAGGAGGAGACTGTGCCTGTGCGGTGCGGCAGCTTCCAGCCGGGACGCACGAAGTGGCATGTGTACCCGTCGGGGTAGCGCTCTAGGTAGTCCTGGTGCTCGGGCTCGGCCTCCCAGAAGGGGCCGGCCGGTGTCACTTCGGTGACTACCTTGCCCGGCCACAGGCCGGAGGCGTCGACGTCGGCGATCGTGTCCTCGGCCGTCTGCCGCTGCGCGTCGCTCAGGTAGAAGATCGCCGACCGGTAACTAGTTCCGAGATCGTTACCCTGCCGGTTCCGCGTGGTGGGGTCGTGGATCTGGAAGAAGAACTCCAGCAGGTCCCGGTACGAGGTCCGGTCCGGGTCGAAGGTGATCTCGATCGCCTCGGCGTGGCCGTGGTGGTTGCGGTAGGTGGCGTTCGGCACATCGCCGCCGGTGTACCCTACCCGAGTTGAGATCACGCCCGGCAGCTTGCGGATCAGGTCTTGGACTCCCCAGAAGCAGCCGCCGGCCAGGATGGCCTTCTCAGTGATCATGATGTACTCCCAGCGTCGTGGTCAGGACCGAATAGCTTGCGGTAGGTGCCGTAGCCCTCTTTTTCCAGATCGTCGACCGGGATGAAGCGGAGGGCGGCGGAGTTGATGCAGTAGCGCAGGCCCCCGGCTTCCCTGGGCCCGTCGTGGAACACGTGGCCCAGGTGGCTGTCGCCGTGAACGGAGCGGACCTCGGTCCTGGGTATCAGCATCTTGAAGTCGCGGCGCTCGACCACGTTGCCTGGCTCGATCGGAACCGTGAAGCTCGGCCAGCCGGTGTGGCTGTCGAACTTGCTGACCGAGGCGAACAGCGGCTCGCCGGACACGACATCCACGTAGATGCCGGGCTCTTTGTTGTCCCAGTACTCGTTCCGGAATGGCGGCTCGGTGCCGTTCTTCTGGGTGACCCGGTACTGCTCCGGGGTAAGCCGGTCGACAGCCTCAGGGTTCTTGCGGTAATCGCCGGTCACGTCAGCTCCCTGATTCATGTCCCGCTGGCTGCGGGACCCTGCTTGATAAGTACAACCCAGAGCTGTCACTCGTTATGTCCGCCGCCTGCGGCAGCGTCCGGTGATGCAGGTGGGTGAAACTTGCCACTCCGGAAACATCTATTACATGGAGCACAGCCACACCGGGGAACCGGCCGGTCACGTCGGCTCATCGGGCGGCTATCTGCCGATCGAAGAGCACGGCATCGTGGGCGACCTGCGCACGGTGGCCCTTATCGGCACCAATGGCACGATCGACTGGTTCTGCCCGGCCCGGTTCGACGCCCCGAGCCTGTTCGGCGCCATCCTGGACTCCCGGCGGGGCGGCTACTTCTCGCTGACCGCCCGGACCAGCTACGCCCGGCCGAAGCAGCGCTACCTTCACGACACGAACATCCTGCTCACCCGGTTCCAGGGCAAGGAGGCGGTGGGCGAGGTGATCGACTTCATGGTGCCGGAGACCCGGACCGCCGGCCGGGCCAGGGACCTGCTCGTCCGCCAGGCCCGCGCGGTCCGCGGCCGGGCGCGGTTCGAGGTCGCCTGCCACCCCGCCTTCGACTACGGCCGCATGCCGCATCACACCGAAATTATCGAAGGCGTAGGAGCCGTCTTCACCTCCCCGCTGGGCCGTGCCGTGCTGCGGGCCAACGTCGGCCTCAAGGCCGAGGACAACGGTGTCGCCGCGACGTTCACGCTGGAAGAGGGCGAGACGGCCGAATTTCACCTGGAGTGGAACGGCGATGTCCACCCCGTGTTCGCGGGCGAGACCCGCGAGTTGTTCGTCCAGACGCAGGACTTCTGGCGCAACTGGCTAGCCCAGTCGCGGTACACGGGCCGCTGGCGAGAGGTCGTGCACCGCTCCGCGCTGGCGCTCAAGCTGCTGGTCTACCACCCGACCGGAGCCCTGATCGCGGCCCCGACCACGTCGCTGCCTGAGGGGCTCGGGAGCACGCGCAACTGGGACTACCGCTACGCCTGGCTGCGGGACGCCTCGTTCACCGTGTACTCGCTGATGCGGCTGGGCTTCCTTGAGGAGGCCGCCAGCTTCATGGACTGGCTGCAAAAGCGCTGCGAGCTGGCCACCGCCGAAGGCGACATGTCGATCATGTACACCATCGACGGCAGCGACCACCTCCCCGAGGAGATCCTCGGTCACCTGGAGGGCTACCGGGGCACGGGTCCGGTGCGGATCGGCAACGCCGCAGCCGGGCAGCTGCAGCTCGACGTCTACGGCGAGATCATGGACTCGGTCTATATCTACAACCGGGAGGTGCCGATCTCCTATGACCTCTGGTGCGCCTTGTCCAGCCGGCTCGACTGGCTGAGCCGCCACTGGACCGAGGCCGACGAGGGTATCTGGGAGATCCGCGGTCCGCGCAAGCGCTTCGCCTACTCCGCCCTGATGACCTGGGTGGCCTACGACCGCGCGCGGCGGCTGGCCGACGACCGCGGGCTGCCCGCGCCCATCGAGCACTGGCGCGACCTGGCCGCCCAGGCCCACCGCTTCGTTCAGGATAAGTGCTGGGACCCCAGCCTGAACAGCTACGTGATGCATCCCGGCAGCCAGCTGCTCGACGCCGCCCTGCTGGTCATGCCGCTGGTCAGGTTCGCCGGCCCAACCGATCCCCGGTTCCTGTCTACCCTGGAACGGATCAGCCAGGGGCTGGTCGCCGATAGCCTGGTCCACCGCTACGCGCTCACCGGCCACGACGGCATCGCCGACAGTGAGGGCACATTCAGCCTCTGCACCTTCTGGTATGTCGAGGCGCTGACCCGGGCCGGGCGCATCCACGAGGCCCGCGGCGTGTTCGAGAAGATGCTGACCTACAGCAATCACCTGGGGCTGTTCGCCGAGGAAATCGGCAGCTCGGGCGAGGCGCTGGGCAACTTTCCCCAGGCCTTCACCCACCTGGCCCTGATCAGCGCCGCGGTCGGGCTGGACCAAGCGCTCGACCGCACCCCACGTCCATGAGGCAAGCTGACCAACTGGCTGTGCTCGGTGGGGCGGTGGGGCGGTGGGGCGGTGGGGCG
>CAZORE010000070.1:8220-23832 GCA_964581815.1 uncultured Streptosporangiaceae bacterium
CGGTGGGGCGGTGGGGCGGTGGGGCGGTGGGGCGCGAGATATTACCATCAAATTACGACTTCGCCTGAAATAATCACTCATCGTGTGTTCTGCTGTGCCCCATAGCCGCATCTTGCCTGGTGGCAGGATTGGGGGGCGGAATGGAGTACCTCGGCGGTGGGCTGCCGGCGCGTACGCGGCGCCCCGAGCCGTCGTGGCCGGTGGTCATCGCGACGACGTTGCGACTATGGCTTGAGCGTCATCCTGTCTTCGGCGGGAGGGGCACCCGCCGTCGGCGCGCCGTGGTGGCACTGGCCGCAGTGGTCCTGGTGGTTCTCGGCGGGCTCGGAGCATGGACGGTGCGAGCTGTCACCGGGCGCGCGGTAACAGCCCGCCCTTCGGTCGCCGCGCGGGGCTCGGGGCCGTCGTCGCTGTCCGCGGCAGCACTCAGCGCGTCGGCCGCGACGCGGGACAAGACGGCCACGTGGATCGCCGCCCAGGTGACGGCGAGCGCGATCGTCGCCTGTGACCCGGCGATGTGCGCCGCGCTTGCGGCGGACGGGTTGTCGGCGACCAGGCTGGTTGTCCTCGGAACCGCCGCGCCCGACCCGCTGGGATCGGACATCGTGGTCGCTACCCCCGCGGTGCGGAATCAGTTCGGAACCCGGTTGCAGAGCGTGTACGCCCCGGCCGTGATCGCGAGCTTCGGCGCCGGGACCGGGCGGATAGACGTCCGGGCCATCGCTCCTGACGGAGCGGCGGCCTACCGTGCGGCCCTCGCCGCCGACCGCAGCAGCCGGATCTCGGCAGGTAGCCAACTGCTACGCAACCCGCGCATCACGGTCGGGGCCGGCGTCAGAAAGGCGCTGAGTTCAGGCGACGTCGATCCTCGGCTGCTCATGATGATTGCCGCGCTCGCCGCACAGCAGCCGGTGCGGATCACTTCTTTCGGCGATATGTCACCGGGGGCGGGCAGCGTCCCGCTCCGCAGTGTCCAGTTCGCCCCGCTGGGATCCGGTGCCAAGGCCAAGGCCAGCCTCCAGTCCATGCTGTCGTTCATTGATGCCCAGCGGCAGCCGTTCCAGCCGCTGCGCGCCGGCCTCGGCGGTTCCTCGGTGCTCACGGTCGAGTACGCCGCGCCCAGCCCGCTCGGACTGCTCGGCGGCCCGTAGCGCTTGCTTCATCAAGGTAGGGGGAGAATTCATGAAGATCAGAAGATTCATCCGGTGGGCGGCCTTGCTGATGGCCGTGCCCGTCCTGTTGCTTTGCATTCCTAAGGCCGCGTCGGCGTCAACAGCTTCGGCGGGCACCGGATGGGTGCGGCTCGCTCACTTGTCGCCTAATACGCCAGCGGTGGACGTCTACCTGTATTCCTTCGGCGACTCGTCGGCCGAACTAGTGCTTCATCATGTCGGCTACGGCGTGGTGTCCCCCTATGAGGCGCTCGCGGCCGGCCAGTACACCGTGGGGATGCGCGCCGCCGGCGCCGCGGACACCACCAAGCCGGTGCTGTCGGCCAGCCTGACCGTCGCGCCGGGCGGCGCCTACACCGTGGCGGGACTCGGTCCAGAATCCGGGCTGCGGCTGCAGGTGCTTAAGGATCAGCTGACCACGCCGCCAGGCCAGGTACTCGTCAGGGTCATTCAGGCATCCTTGCAACAGCACGCGGTGACGGTGACCTGGAACGGGCAGCCGACGGTCACCAACCTGGCGTTCGGCTCGGTGAGCTCGTATCAGGCGGTGTCCCCGGCCACCGCGACCCTGCACGCGGCAGGGGCGAGCGAGTCCGCGAACTCGAAGATCACACTTGCCGCGGGTACGGTGCACACCATCGTGGTCCTCGACGGGGCGAAGGGCCTGGTGCTCGATAACCTCGTGGACGCGGCCGGGAGCGATGATCCGCCGGCTGGCGCCGCGGCGACCGGGTTCGGCGGCACCGCGCCCAGGGTGCCGTCCCCGATGCCCTGGTTGTACCTCATCGCCGCCGGGCTGCTGCTCGCCACGGCGGGTGGCCTCGTCGTCCGTCTCATGCCGCGCCCGAAGGGCAGGCATGCCGCGTAAGTGGCAGGCCGCCTGGCTCCTGCTAGGGGCTGGCCTGATCGTAGTCGGCGTCGGCGCGGCCGGGCTGGCCATGACGCGCCAGCCCGTCACGCCGCAGTACGGGGCTACCCCCACCTTGCCGGCCCCGACCGGGCCGGTCGTCGCCGCGTCGCAGCGGCAGCCGGCCCAGGTGAGCCTCCCCGTCGCGCTGACGATCCCGTCGATCGGCGTGCAAACGAGCCTCACCCGCCTCGGGCTGACCGCCAGTGGCACCCTGCAGGTGCCACCGTCGACCGCGGTGGCGGGCTGGTACACCGGCAGCCCCCGGCCCGGGGCGGTCGGGTCCGCGGTCATCGCGGGACACGTCGACTCCCACGTCGGCCCGGGCGTCTTCTTCCGGCTGTCGTCACTGCGCCCCGGTGACCTGGCCTACGTGCGGCGCGCGGACGGCACGCTGGCCGTCTTCCGGGTGACGGTCGTCCGCGAGTTCGCCAAGGACACCTTCCCCACGGCAGCGGTTTACGGTCCGACCCCGGACGCGGAATTGCGCCTCATCACCTGCGGCGGAACCTTCGATCCACAGCTGCGCTCGTACCTTAGCAACACGGTTGTCTACGCGACCGAGACCAGCTGACGGCGAGACCACTGCCGGTACAACGTGTCTTTTCTTCGTCGTCCACCGAGAGATCAGGCGGCGTCTGCTCGTCGAACGGTTGTAAGGCTGCATCGGCGAGAAGGGAGCATTTCAATGCCAAGCCCGGTGGTTCACTTCGAGATCAGGTCATCAGATCCGGACGCGACGCGGTCGTTCTTCGGGGAGCTGTTCGGCTGGACGTTCGCCGACGGGGGGATTCCCGGTTACAGCTACGTCATCACCGGGATCGAGGGCGCGATACCCGGTGGTATCAGCCCGCTGCAGGACGGTGCCCCCATGGTCACGTTCTTCGTCGGGGTGCAGGACGTCGCCGCTACTCTGGACGCCGCGGTCGCCCGGGGAGGGACGGTCATCCAGCCGGCGACATCGGTGCCAGGGGTCACCTTCGGACTGCTGGCCGACCCGCAGGGGCAAGTGGTAGGACTGGCCTCGGCCGACGGCTGAGGCTCGCGGCGGGCGGCCCGCAGGGGCGGGACTGACAGCGAGGAGGCTCTGGTGCCCGATTCTCCCGATGTTGTCCTGGCCGCGCGGGCCGCTGCCGGTGACGGCGCGGCATTCGCGGAGCTTGTGGAGCCCTTGCGGGGGCCGGTATTCCGGCACTGTTACCGGATGCTCGGCTCGGGTGCGGACGCCGAGGACGCCACCCAGGACACCATGGAACGCGCCTGGCTGAAGCTGGCGACCTACAACGGCTCGGGCCCTTTCGGCGCCTGGCTGCAGCGCATCGCGACGAACATCTGCCTCGACGGGCTGCGGGCCAGGCGGACCCGGATCGGCCCGGCCGGCTACGGGCCGCCAGCCGCGCCCGGAGACGTGCCCGGGCCGCCCGACCCCGAGGTGGCCTGGGTTGAGCCAGTAAGCGATGCCGACCTGCGGGTGTCCCGGGACCCCGAAGATGAGGTTGTCCGCCGCGAGGAGATCAGCCTGGCCTTCGTGGCCGCGCTGCAGATCCTGCCGCCCCGTCAGCGCGCCGCGTTGCTGCTGCACGATGTGCTCGGATTCAGCCACGCTGAGGTGGCCGAAGTACTCCAGGTCAGCGCTACTGCGGTCAACAGCCTGCTGTCACGCGCGCGCGAGACCGTCCGTACCAGGACCGGGCGGCCGCAGCCCGACATCACGGAACCGCGGGTACAGCAGCTGCTTGAGGACTACGTCCGGGCGTGGCAGCTCGCGGACATCGATGCCTTCGTCCGGCTGGTCGCCGAGGACGTCCGCTTCACGATGCCTCCGCTCACCGCGTGGTTCGACGGTCGCGAGGCGGTGGCGGCGTTCGTCGCCAACGCCATCTTCGCGACCGTCCGCCCGCACGGCATCCACCTGCGGGCCGGGTCCTGCAACGGCCAGCCCGCGTTCGCGACCTACGAGCCTGACGGTGCAGGCGGGCTCGTCGTCAGCGGCCTTCAGGTCCTGCAGCTCAGCGAGGTGGACGGCCAGCCGCTCATCACCACGGTGGTGTCGTACCGGGACCCCGCCCTCGCCGTCCGCTGCGGGCTGCCGCCATCGCTGCCCTGAGCCGTCGGCACGGCGTTAAACGAGTGAGGCCGTCAGTCCGCCGTCGAGGATGTAGTGGCTGCCGGTGACCCACGATGCCCGGTCGGACGCGAGGAAGGCGGCGACCTCGGCGATGTCCTTGGGGGTGCCGAGCCTGCCCTGCTTCATCGCGACGAGATCGCCGAACGGGATCTGGGTCGCCGCCTCGAAGTCGGGCACGAGCCGGGCGACCATGGCGGTGTCGGCAAAGCCTGGGCAGACCGCGTTGACGCGCACGCCGGCCGCCCGCATCTCCACCGCCGCGACCCGGGTGAGCTGAATAAGCGCCGCCTTTGTCGCGCAGTAGGAGCCGAGCAGCGGGCTGCCGCCGACGCCGGCGATCGAGGCGATGTTGACGATGTTGCCCTTCGAGGCGATCAGGTGCGGAATCGCCGCCTTCATCGCGACGAAGGGACCGCGCACGTTGACCGCGAAGATCTTGTCGAAGCTTTCTGTCGACTGCTGGAGCAGCGGCGAGGAGACCTCGATCCCGGCGTTGTTGACCAGGACGTCGAGACCGCCGAGGATGTCGACCGCCTGCTGGACCGCGGCCTGTACCTGGCTCTCGTCCGTGACGTCGCAGTTAGCGACGCCTGCGGCGCCGATCTCCCCGGCTGACTGCTTCGCCGTTTCTGGGTTGATGTCGCTGACCACGACCCGGGCGCCGCGTTCCGTGAACAGCGCCGCAATTGCCTTGCCGATGCCGGCGCCGGACCCGGTGACGAAGACCCGCTTACCCTCTAGCTCGGACATTGCATTCCTCTCACATAGCGTCGACTTTGGGCATGATTTCTTCCTTCAGGCGCTTGAGGTCATCGAGCGTCTTAGCTACCGGAACGTCCTGGAACGGCGGCCAGAGCATTGGCATCGTCATCCCGGCTTCCCGGTAGCGCTTGAGCATGTCGGTGATCTGCGCCGCGCTCCCCGCCAGCAGGTTGGTGCCCTTGCCCAGCGGCGTCTGATCCATGGCCTGATCGGTGATGACGAACCAGATCATGCTGATGATCTCGAGGTCGTCGACCGAACGGGGGACATCCAGCGCCTCAAGCTCGCGCTGAATTTCGCTGCGCCATTTCCGGATGTCTTCCGGGGAGTCCTGGATTCCGATCCAGCCCGCCATCCCGTACTTCGCGATCCGGCTCGCCGAGCGCTTCGGGTCCTTGAGGCCGCTGAAGAACATCGGCGGATGCGGCTTCTGCAGCGGCTTCGCGCCGAACCCGCTGCGCTCGAAGTCGGCGAACTCACCGTGGTATTCGAAGAGATCGTTCGTCCAGATCCCCTGCATGATCTCGATCGACTCGACCACGTGCTTGTGCCGCTTCGGGAAGATGTGCGACACGCTCGCCGCCGCGAATTCCTCGGGCATCCAGCCCGATCCGACGGCAACGTTGAGCCGGCCGTTCGAGAGGTGGTCGATGGTGGCCAGTTCCGCGGCGAGGACGCCGGGCGAGCGGAACGGCGTGTCGATGATGCTCATGCCGATCCGGACCTTCGACGTCTTGGCCGCGAGCCAGGGGATCAACGGCATTCCCTGAAGGAACTCGCCTCGCGACGACACCGGCAGAGCACGCGGGAACCCGTCGATCATGCCGAATGAATACTGCAGTTCTCCGCGGTCGGAGGCCTCCGGGACGATGATCCGGTCGAGTGTCCAGACGGAGTCGAAATCGAGGTCCTCGGCGAGCGCGGTGAGGTCTTCGAGTTCCTTGACGCTGACCTTGTCGCGGAAGTTCGGCAGGTACAGTGCGAGTTTCATGGCGTGGACTCCTCAACTACCTCGGGGACTAGTTCAGTGCCGGTCAGCCTCGAGCGAATCTCTGTCTTGAGGACCTTTCCGACGGCGGAGCGCGGCAGGTCGGCCCATATCTCGATCTGCTTGGGCGCCTTGACGCTGCCGATGCGCTGCTTGACGAACGCGATCAGTTCGGCGGTATCGATCTCGGCGCCGGGCCCCGGCTGGACGACGGCGGTGACCCGCTCACCCCACTTTTCGTCGGGCAGGCCGATCACCGCACAGTCGCGGACGGCGCCGTGGGCCATCAATGCCTGCTCGACCTCGGCCGAGTAGACGTTGAACCCGCCGCTGATCACCATGTCCTTGGCGCGGTCAACGATGTAGAGGTAACCGTCGCCGTCGAGGAAGCCGATGTCGCCGGTGTGGTGCCACCCGTGACCGGACGCCTCGGCCGTTGCCTCCGGGTTCTTGTAGTACCCGGCCATCACCAGGGAGCCGCGCACGCAGATCTCGCCTCGCTCCCCGCGCGGGACGGGCTGGCCGTTCTCGTCGAGGATCGCCACGGTGACCAGCGGCGAGGGGCGGCCCGCGGAGGACAGCCGTGAGGTGTCTATCGTCCCGTCGGGCCGGCGGTGCTCGGCCGGTGACATGGTCGAGATCATCATCGGGGCCTCGGATTGCCCGAAGAGCTGGGCCATCGGCCCGATGCGGTCGAGTGCCTCGGCCAGCCGAGCCGCCGACATCGGCGCCGCGCCGTACCAGAAGCACTGCAGCGACGACCGGTCCGTGCGGTCAAGTGCCGCGTGGCCGAGAACCATGTAGATCAGGGTGGGCGGCAGGAAGGTGTGGGTGACCCGGTGCCGCTCGATCAGCTCAAGGAACCGGCCGACGTCGGGCTTCGCCATGATCACGACCTCCCCGCCCAGGGCGAGGATGGGGAAGCACAGCACGCCGGCCGCGTGGGTCAGCGGGGCCTGGGCCAGGTAGACCGGGCGCCCGTCGAAGGGATAGCTCATCAGCGTGATCGCCGACATCGCCTCAAGGTTGCGATCGGTGAGCATGACTCCCTTGGGGCGCCCAGTGGTGCCACCGGTCCCGACCAGCGCCACTACGTCCTCGGGCGGTGCGGCCTCGGCCGCGGGATCGTCCCGGGCGGCGTCAAGCCAGGAGCGGAAGGCCAGCGCCAGGTCGTCGCCGTCGCCGAGCCGGACAAGCGTCGTCAGCTTCGGAAGGGACGGGGCGATCGCGGCGACTAGCTCGTCGAAGGCCGGCTGGAAGATCAGCGCCGAGCAGTCGAACAAGTCGAGCAGCTCCGCATTCTCGGCCGCCGCGTTGCGCGGGTTGATCGGGCACCACACCGCACCCGCCCGGGCGATGCCGAAGACGCAGGAGAACGCCGTCGGGTCGTTGGCCGAGAGGATGCCGACCTTGTCCCCGGGCTGGACGCCCGAGCGCCGAAGGGCCTTGGCGACCGAGCGGGAGAGCGCCACGACCTCGCCGTACGACAGCGACTTCCCGTCGAGCGTCAGGCACGATGCCCCTGCATCCAGGGAAGCGCCCTTATCCAGGTAGAAGGTCAGCGACATCCTTGTCTCCGTACTTCCTTGACGCTTCACGCGCCAAGATGATCCTGGCCCTCTCATTAGACATGTGTCAAGAATTCTCTGGACGATCGGTCAAAATGTGCTCGCTGAGGTAGCCTTACCGTGTGGCGAGTTCAACTGCGGCGAGGCTTCGAACCGGCGTCGACAAGTTCGAGGACCGCCGTCGGGAACTGGCCGACGCCGCACTGCTGACTCTGGCTGACCTCGGGTACGCCCGCACCAGCCTGCGCACGATCGCGGAGCAAACGAACTTCTCCCACGGGCTGCTGCACTACTACTTCGCGGACAAGATCGAGCTGATCACCTACTGCGTCCGGCGCTACAAGACGGCTTGCGTGCGGGGATATGAAGGCCTGGTCGCCGAGTCGTCCACGCCGGGTGAACTCGCCGAAGCCTGCGGGAACGGCCTAGCGGCAACGCTGGCCGACGCCCCGCTCATGCACCGGCTCTGGTACGACCTGCGCGCGCAGTCCCTGTTCGAGGTGGCTTTCCGCGACGATGTCGCAGAGATCGACAACCTTCTGCAGGACATGATCTGGCGCCTTGTCCGCGCTTACGCGGACCTCACCGGCAGCGAACCTACCTGCTCGCCCTCCACCGCCTACGCCATGTTCGACGGGCTTTTCCACCAAGCACTGCAGCGCCACCTTGCTGGATCCGGGACGGCGCTCGACGACCTCCGGCAAAGTTGCCGCGAACTGCTGCCCCGGCTATTCGCCTGACGGCGGTGTGACCGCGCGGGGCAGGCCGCATCATGAGGTATATGCGCGCCCTTTTCCGCTGGTGGACCAGTTTCAGCCCACGGCGCAGGATTCTTCTCGGCGGGGCCGGCCTGCTCGCGGTCACGGTCGGGATCGTCGCCGGGGTGCTAGGGTCGCGCGGCGAGCCGGAACCAGTGGCTGGCCGGCCTGGCACGGTGCTGCTCGTTCCCGGGTACGGCGGGTCGACCGGCTCGCTGGATCAACTGGCCACGCGGATCCGGATGACCGGCCGGACCGCGGTTGTCGTGCCACTGGCAGGCGACGGCACGGGCGACCTGACCGCTCAGGCTCGCGTGCTCGACGGTTACGTGAACCAAGCCATCGGCGCGGGATCCGGGCCGGTCACCGTGATCGGCTACTCGGCGGGCGGCGTTGTGGCGTGGCTCTGGGACGTCGATTACGGCGGCCAGGGACGGGTGGGCACGATCATCACCCTGGGTTCCCCGCTGCACGGCGCGCGCATCGCGGCGGTGGGTGCCGCGTTCGACCCGGGTGAATGCCCCGTCGCCTGCCAGCAGCTCGCGCCTGGCAGCGCCCTGCTGACGCAGCTGCAGCAATCGGACCAGGCGCGACCGCCGTGGCTGTCGCTGTGGAGCACCGACGACCAGACGGTGCAGCCGCCAGACTCGGCGCGGCTGGCGGGCGCGGTGAACGTGCCGCTGCAATCGGTTTGCCCGGGGGCGAACATCCAGCACAGCCAGTTGCCGACCACGCCCCTTGTCGTTGGCCTCGTCCTGCGCACGCTGGCCGGCCGCGGCGTCGCCGCCCCGGCACCCGGTGGTTGCGCGTCGCTTGAGGCGCTCGGCGGCGGCTAAGACGGACAGCGGGCCTGGATGGTCGCGCACTAGGTGGTTATGTCCCTCGTGGCGAAGTTCGCCCAGGCCGCACCGAGGAAGACGACCACGTACACCAGCTGGATAGCGAATCCGCGCTGGATGTCGCGCCAGAAGATCGGTTGCCTGAAGAAGTCGATCCACGCCAGCCAGTACCGCGTCGGCAAGTAAGGCTGCACGGTGCTCGCGGCATTCAGCGTGACCAGTATCTCGCTGCCGATGAGGGTGGCCAGGGCACCGAGCGCGGCGCCGAGGGCGGAGTCGGTGAGAGTTGACAGGAAGATCGCGATCGCGGCGACTCCGAGCATCGAGACCGTGATGAACGCCATGGCGCCGAGGACACGCTCGATCAGCTGGAGGGTGGTCAGCGGCGTTCCGGACAGCGACGTGATCGCCGTGCCCGCCTGGAGCCCGGCGGTGGGTGCACCGCCCGCGCCCGGCGCGATCCCGCCGGACCCCTGGCCCGGCGCGAAGCCCACCGCCGAGGCGCGGGACGGCCCAAGGATCAGCACGCCGGTGGCATAGGAGGTGACCGTCACCGCGATGACCGCGGCCAGCGTGAACGTGACGACCGCGACGAGCTTGGCGACGAGCAGCTTGGTCCGGCTAACGGGCCGCGCCAGCAGGTAGCGCAGCGTGCCCGCCGACGCTTCGCCCGCGATCGAGTCGCCCGCCACCACCGCGACGGCGACCGGCAGAAACACCGGCAGCACCAGGGCCAGCGCCGCCGCGGGGTATAGCTGCCCGTTGTCGAGCACCGCGGAAAGGAACGCGCTGCCCTGCCCGGGCGGCGGCGCTAGGTGCGTGACCGCAATGAAGATGGCCACCACCAGCGGCAGCGCGCACATGAGGGCGATAGAGAACCACGTCCGCACGCGTCGGACCAGCTTGAACAGCTCGACCGCGATCACGGCACGTCCCGGTCGGCCGGTGCTGGCGGCTCGGGCGCCTGCGGCGGCTCCGCGGGTTCTGCGGACTGGGGAGCCTGCCGGGACTCATGGGGTCCCGCGGCCGGCACGCTGAACTGGTCGGATCCGGTACCCGTCACCTCAAGCACGATCTCCTCGAGGCTGCGCCGCTGCACCAGCAGCGACCTGACCGGTACGCCGGCCGTCACCAGGCGGGCGTTCAGCGCGGCCGGATCGGAGGACCGCACCACCAGGTCTGCTCCGTCCCTGTGCTCAACGAGGCCGTCCAGAGCCGCCACCGCCCGTTCCGTATCATCGGTAGATACCAGCACGCGGCCGGTCGGCTCCTGCAGTGACGCGAGCTGCTCTTGCAGCACCAGGGCGCCCGAGTCGAGCACCCCGACCCTGGTACACAAAGCGGAAACCTCCGTGAGCAGGTGGCTGGACAGGAAGATGGTTACCCCCGACTCGTTCAGCCCGATCAGCAGGTCGCGAATGTCCCTGATGCCGCGCGGGTCCAGGCCGTTCGTCGGCTCGTCGAGGATCAGCAGCCGCGGGGGGCGGACGAGCGCGGCCGCCAGGCCGAGCCGCTGGCGCATGCCGAGCGAGTACGCGCGTACCGGGCGGCGGTCGATGCCGGCCAGGCCGACCTGCTCCAGGGCGTCGTCGACGCGGCGCCGCCTGGTCCGCCGCGACCCGTGCGGGCCGGCCGCATCGAGCAGCCGCAAGTTGGCGCGCCCGGACAGGTGCGGGTAGGCCGCAGGCTCCTCGACCAGCGCCCCGATCTCGGGCAGGACGCGGCTCGCGTGTCGCGGCACCTGCTCCCCGAGCACGGTGATTGACCCGCTCGTCGCGTACACCAGGCCAAGCAGCATGCGGACGAGGGTGGACTTGCCGCTGCCGTTCGGGCCGAGGAGGCCGTAGCGGTCGCCCTCACGGACGTCGAGGCTCACATCGCGGACGGCTGCTATCTTGCCGAAGCGCTTCGTCAGGTTCCGTGTGATGATCATGGACGGTCCAGGTCCCGATCTGGCCTGGCCGCGAGCACCCCGGCCGCTTGTTCGAGCGTGGCCTTGCTGACCAGCCCGATCAGCAGGAAGATGTCGGGCGAGTGAGCCGGGCGGACGAGGACGAGGTTGACGAGCGGCGCGCTCGCGACGGCGCCGGCCTTGACGTCGGCGCCGCTCAGCGGCGCCGCACCAGCGTCAAGCGCGTCACTCAGCAGCGATGAGCCCAAGTCGTGGTGGAAGGTAAGTACGGCGAACACGGCCAGCCCGTCGCCGTATACGCCGATCTGCGGGACCGGTGACGGCTGCCGGGCGAGCCCGGCGAGGTAGCGAGGGAGCCGTTCGTCGTCGAGGTGCTGGAGCACGCCGGAGAAGTCACTGGGCGTGGTGGTGGTGAACCCGGTGCCCGGGGGATGCTGCGGCGTCAGCACCCCGGCGGCAGGGGTCCAGGGGCCGACCTGAAGGAACTGCGTCTCCAGGGCCGGCTGGGGCTTGCTGCGGTCGAAGACCTCGACGAGCAGCGGCAGCCCTGATGTCGGCGACGCCCAGATGTCGGCCCGCGCGATCGTGGACTGCGAGGCGGCCGGAATGATCTCCAGGCCGGCCGCGCTCTGCCCGGCGACCCGCTGCGGCGGCAGGGTGGCCACCTGAGCGCCCGCTCCCGCCTCACTGATGATCCGCACGGCCAGGGCGGCCGGCTGAAGGTCGGCTGCCCGGGGCAGCCGGACGGTCGGCGGGCCGTAGATTCCGGTGAGCAGCTGCTCGCCTGAGTCCCAGATGAAGGTGTTGGCGCCCGCCTGGTAGGTGTCGTTCTCGCCAGTGTCAGACAGCGTGTCCACCCGCCACCGGTCCGGCGCGGCCTGCCAGACCCGCATCCGGGTCACCCCGTCGAGCAGCGGCGTCACGCTGGAGAAGGCAGGCAGCGCGGGGAGGCCGAAGTTCGCGTCGCTCTCCGCGTAACCGGAGAACGCCAGCCGTTGCGAGCCGAGGATGCGGTTCTCGAGCTGTGGCGCGGTGAGTCCGACGGCACTGACCGGAAGCGCGCTGGCCAGGACCGGCAGGCAGCAAAGCACGGCGACGCCGGCCACCACGACAAGCCAGCGCCACCCGATATGCGGGCCGTGCCCAGATAGCACCCCATAACCATACGATGATCGTCCGGGCGCGGGCAGGCTCGAGCGGCGGCCCCGATCAATTGTCCCTACGTTGTAATGGGGCCGGCGTCCTTCACGCGGACTACACCGGCCGCACATCGCGGCTGCGTACGAGCCCGGTACAGATAAGAGGCGCCGGACGCGGGCAAGTCCGGATCGAAGTGGGCAAGGAGGTGCCTGATGGCCTGGGTAACGCTGATCGGGGCCGGGGTGTTCGAGATGGCGTTCGCGGTGCTGCTCAAGCTGAGCCACGGGCTGACCCGGCCCTGGCCCACCGTCGGGTTCGCGGTGGCCGCGATCGTCAGCTTCGGCCTGCTGACGCTCGCGCTGCGCCAGCTAGAAGTCGGGCCCGCCTACGCGGTGTGGACTGGCATCGGCGCGGTCGGTACGGCCGCCCTCGGCATGCTCTGGCTTGGCGAGTCGGTATCCCTGCTGAAGCTGGTCTCCATTGGCCTGATCCTGGCCGGGGTGATCGGGCTGAACCTGTCCGGCGTCACCCTCTGACCCCGGGGCCCGCCTGCCCGCCCCGCGGCGGGACAGCCGACGGCCGGCTTCCACCAGTGCGGTCACAGCTAGGGCAATGCCGGCCGCCAGCGCGAACCCGGCCCAGGGGACATCCTCGAACGCCCGGCCGCCGAGGCGGCCGAGCCAGAATGCGTACAGCACCCAGATGACCGCGGCGGCTCCGGTCCCGGCGGCGAACTTGCGCCGGGAGTAGCCGGTCAGCCCGCAGGCGACGGTCACCGCCGTGCGGCCGCCGGGGATGAAACGGCAGGCGATGATCAGCGGCACCCCGTAGCGCGCAAGCGAGTGCTCAGCCCACTGCCGCGCCGCGCGTCCCCGGGACGTGGAGAAGAGCCGCCGCTCGGCCGTCGGCCCGAAGCGGCGTCCGATGACATAGGAAAGATTGTCGCCGACGAACGCTCCCGCTGCCGCGGCTAGGATCAGCACCGCGATGCGCGGATCAGTGCTGCCCGCCGTGGCCACGCCGAGGGCGATGATGACGGTCTCGCTCGGCAGGACGGGGAGGATCGCGTCGAGCGCGGGGACGCAGAAAGCGATGAGATAAGACAGCACCGCGTCCACCTGCAGGCTGGTCAGGGCATCGGTGAGCGAGCCCATCAGCGACCCCGGGTCCGGCGGGAACGGCGCAGCAGGACAAGGACAACGGACAGGGCGATGCCGAATGCGATCCACGGCAACCCCACGATCAGCTCACTTGCCGTCATCTGCCCTGTCCTATGCTGCCGTTACGGACAACCGTCACCTGCTGTCCAGTACACCGGCGAGGGGTGGCCCTCCGGTGGAGGACTCATGGTGATGGTGTGGAGGAACTTCAGCGCGGAGGAGCCGGGAATGGCGGCAACCGTCCTGGTGGTCGAGGACGAACGGAAACTGCGGGACTTCATCCGCTCGTACCTCGAGCGGGCGGGGTTCACCGTGCTGTCAACCGGTTCCGGGGCCGAGGCGCTGACAATGGCCGCTTCGGCAACACCTGACCTGGTCGTGCTCGACCTCGGGCTGCCCGACGTGCCCGGGGAAGCGGTCGCCCGCGAGCTGCGCGCGTCCGGGGCGACGCCCATCGTGATGCTCACCGCCAAGAGCGGCGAAGAGGACCGGATCCGCGGCCTCGAACTCGGCGCCGACGACTACGTGACCAAGCCCTTCAGTCCCCGCGAGCTGGTGCTGCGGGTCCAGGCGATTCTGCGCCGCGGGAGCCCGGCCGCGGATTCCGGTATCGCGAGCTACGGCGGGGGCGAGCTGCTCATCGACGAGCCACAGCGGGCGGTGACGGTCCGCGGGGAAAAGGCCTGGCTCACCCCGACCGAGTGGGGCCTGCTGATCGCCCTGGCTACCGTTCCCGGCCGCGTCTACTCGCGGTTCGAGCTGATCAACCGGGTCCGCGGGTATGAGTTCGAGGGCTATGAGCGGACCGTTGACTCGCATGTGAAGAACCTTCGCCGCAAGGTGGAGGCCGACCCGGCCAGCCCGCGCATCATCCTTACCGTCCTCGGCGGCGGCTACCGGCTTGGCCTGTCCCGCGATGAGTGAGGAAACGCCTCCGGGAGCGGGAGAGCGGGCGCGCGGGGGCACGCTGGGACTTCGGCTCGCGCTGGCCTTCCTCGGGGTAGCCCTGGCCGCGATCGTGCTGATGGCCGGGCTCACCGGCTTCTTCTCCGCCCGGGATGTCTCCTCGCTGGCCGACCGGCAGCAGTCACAGCTAGCCGGAGCGGCCGCGGCGTCGGCGGGCTCGGCCTGGGAACACGGCGGGAGCTGGACGACGGCCGATCTGGCCCCGGTGCTCGGCTTTGCCCAGGGGATCGGCATTGCCCTGCAGGTCAGGGACACGGCGGGGCACGTGGTGGCGGCCACCCGCGGTTTCGGGACCACGACAGGAACGGAGGTGACCGAGCCGGTCGTGGTCGATGGCCAGACCCGGGGTGTCATCGTGGCGCGGTTCGCCGGCTCAGGGATCGGCGGCGCGGACCGGGCCCTGCGGGTAACCCTGCTGCAAGCCATCGCGGGCACAGCGGGCCTGGCGGCGCTGCTCGCCCTGGTGGCCGGGCTCACCGTGGCCCGGCGGATCACCCGGCCGATCACCCGGCTGATCATGGCCACCCGGTCCATGGCGGGCGGCGACCGCAGTGCGCGGGCGGGCGACATCCGCGCGGCGGGCGAGCTGCGCGACCTTGCGTCGGCGTTCGACCAGATGGCCGACGCGGTCAGCCGCGAGGACCGGATCCGGCGCGACCTCGTCGCGGACCTGGCGCACGAGCTGCGCACGCCGGTCGCGATCCTCCAGGCGGGCCACGAGGCCCTGCTCGACGGGGTGGTGCAGCCGTCGCCGGAGGAGCTTTCCTCGCTGCGGGACGAAGTGCTGCGGCTCGCGCGGATGGTGGACGACCTGCAGACGCTGGCCGCCGCCGACGCGGCCGCCCTGCACCTGGTGCGCCAGCCGTGCGACCTGGCCGGCATCGCCGCGCAGGCGTCGGACAGCCTGGCCCGCCGGTTCGAGGCGTCCGGCATCGAGCTGAAGCAGCAGCTCGACGGCGTCATCGTCCCGGCTGACCCGCGCTGGCTGCACCAGGTCGTCACCAACCTGCTGACCAACGCGCTGAAGTTCACCCCCGCGGGCGGCCAGGTCACCGTCCGGACGGCGGCCGCGGACGACGACGCGATACTGTCGGTGGCCGATACCGGCATCGGTATCCCGGCCGGCGAGCTACCCCGCATCTTCGACCGCTTCTGGCGCGGTCAGGCCACCACGCAGGCTTCGGGCAGCGGCATCGGGCTGACCGTGGCGGCCGAGCTCGCGCGGGCGCACGGCGGCGAGCTGACCGCCGCCAGCACCGAGGGCGCGGGAACGACGATGACTCTCCGCCTGCCTCGCACCTAAGCGCCTGCC
>CAZORE010000070.1:23932-38735 GCA_964581815.1 uncultured Streptosporangiaceae bacterium
TGCGCCGCAGGGCCGTCACCGGCCCAGCGGCGAGGTGCCGCGCTGCACCGGTACTCGCCCCGGGCTGACCAGCCAGCGCACCGACTCTAGCGGCCCGAGCTTGTCGAGCTGGCTGATCAGGTCGGGCAGCGCCTCGGCCTGGGTGGCGTGCGCGGCCACCGCCGACTTCTGGATCGCCCGGGCGGTCTCGGCGTCTGTGCCCAGATCGAGGAGCCACGAGCCGGACACCCCGGCCCGGGTGCGAGCCACCGTCGGCATTCCGGCCTGCAGCGCGGCGGCGATCGCCGCTCGGGCGACCGCGGCGTCGGCAATGTCGCCGGTCTCGGGCGCGATGACCAGGATCAGGTCGGCCGAGTACTCGGCGGCCGCCTGCTTAATCCGCCCGGCCAGGTCGTCGGTGCGGTAGTGGTGCAGGTGACCGTCCTGGTAGCTGGCTACCGAGACCTGGCGGACACCGAGGATCGCGGCGGCCATCTGGACCTCCCATGGCCGGGCCGCCTCGAGCCTGGTGCTGCCGTCGCCTGAGGCGTTCTCGCCCCGGGTCAGGCAGAGCAGGCTCAGGCTGGCGCCGGCGCGACGGAAAGCGAACAGCAGGCCGCCCAGGTCGGCCGACTCCTGCCCGGGACGCGCAGTGACGGCCAGCACCCGGCGGGCGCCGGCCAGCGGCATCGCGTCCAAGACGCGGGTAGAGCTTGGGGAGGTGGTGGCTTGGATGGTCATCGCGTACTCCTCGGGGTCGTTTGCACTGACTTCACTCTCGCGGTCGGAGGTGGGACGTCAGTGCAGCCGCTGTGGAGATTCGATGGAGGGCAGCCACGCCTGCTGGCCCAGAGTCGTCAGGTCGCTGGCCAGCACCCCGCCGGGAGAGATAGTCCAGAGCGTCTGCCCGATGACCAGGGAGCGTTCGATCGACGATCCGGCATAGCCGCTCGACTGCGGTGGGCTGATGAATCCGGCCCGGATAAGGCTCGTCCCGCTGATACGCAGAACGAGGGCGCCCGACTGCGGCGCCCGCGTGGCTCCGGCGGGCGTGGTGAACCCGCCGTATTCCTGGATCGGGACCACGACGAGCTGGTCCGCGGGCCAGTACAGGAACGCGTGCGGGTCCATCCCCGCCGCCGACACCGACGAGGCGAGCGCGTAGGTGGCCAGCCGGGCTGGCTTCGCCAGGTCGGAGACATCGAACAGCGAGACCTGGGCCCCCAGCACATGCCCCACCGAGTCGGCGTTCTGGCCGACCCCGATCAGGCGGGTGGCTGACACGGGGTGCAGGTAAGCCGAGTACCCGGTGAGCGCGAGCGCCCCGACGACCTGTGGGTGCGCGGGGTCGCTCAGGTCCAGCGTGTAGAGCGGGTCGGTCTGCCTGAAGGTGACCACGTACCCTACCGGGCCCGTGAACCTGACGGCGTAGATTCGCTCCATGGAGCCGAGCCCGGCGACGGTGCCGACGATCCGCATCACGGGCGCTGAGGTTGTCAGCTCGTACACCGCCGACGAGCTGGGCTGCGCCCCCGACGTCCCCGACGTCCCCGACGGCACGGACGGCGCTCCGTCCGCGATCGCCCACGAAGTCCCGGTTGTGGTGGCGACGCGCAGGTAGCCGTTCCATTCGGACATGGCGTACTGGTTTAGCAGGTAGCCAGGCACCGATCCGCTGGCGACGTACCTGGGTGGTCCCGGCTGGCTGACGTCGAACCGGTAGATCTGCGTGTCCTGGGTCGACCCCGACTCGCGCACGTTCGTGCCCCCGGCTCCCCAGGGCACCACCATCGCGCCGCTCGCCACGTACAGGCTGGCGGTCGTGCCGTAGACGGTGTCGCCGTCCGCGGCGATCGAAACCGGCTCACCGGTCCCGAACGCGCCGGCGGACAGGTCGAACGTCAGCACCGTGAGCAGGTTCGCCCCCGAGAACTTCGCGGGCCGGCTGACGGACGTGCACGGGACAATTCCCGAGATCGAGCCGCTCGCACTAGTCGACTGGTACCGGGGCAGCCATGCGTCCAGGCCGGCCTGGCCGGCGGCGACCCGGTACGCTGCCAGGCGCTCGGCGTCGCTGGTGCCGCCGGGCAGGTCGGGGAACACGATCTCCGGCGCGGAGTCGGTGACGACGCGCACGATCGATCCGGTCAGGCGGGCATCGACGAGGTTGCCGCTGATGGTGTACGACGCCAGGACCCGCGGCTGGCCGGCCAGGTCGACGAGGATGAACTTCGGGCCGTCCCCGGGCACCGTCGGGCTCGCCGGTCCTGCCTCACCGGCGGACGTGGAGATGACCAGCACGTGGTCGCCGCTGAGCAGGAGGTTCAGCTGGCCGTACTGGACGCCCGTGGCGGAGAGGTCCAGGGTGCCGGTTTCCTGTCGCGTCGCCGCGTCGATGACCTCGAGGGTGCTTCCGCTGACCGTGACGATCCGCCGGCCATCGGTCTTCACCAGGTCGGGCTCGTCGACGCCGGCGGTGTAGTCGTTCGTGCCGGAGTAGGCGGGGGCCGCCGCCGAACTGCTGGCGGCTCCGCCGACCGTGCCCGCGGCGTCGGCCGCCGCGGCCTCTGGTGCCGTCGCGACGCCTGAGGCCGCGTAGGCGACCCTGGTTTGGGACAAAGCGCCCGCGACTTGCGGCATGCCGTAGGGACTGACGCTCGCCTGCGCCGCGCCGCGCAGCCCGGCGAGCGCGTCGGAACAACTGTGGAAGGCGGTCAGCGAGGCCTTGATGACGGCCTGCGGCGCCGGCTTCCCGTGCGGGGAAGCCTTGGAGGCTGGGGGCAGCGGATTTTCGGCCGTGCAGCCGGTTGCCGCAATGGTCAAGCACGCTAGGACCGCCGCTCCCGCGCGGCTACGCCGTCGAGTCATGTCCCTGTGACGGGCGTAAGGCCTCTCGCGGTTCCATGGCTCAGGCCAGGCCTCAGATAACGGCTTCCTCTGGGTCAGCGAGGAGGAGCTCGCCGACCAGGTTGCCCAGTACGTCGCGGGCCTCAGCGCTCAGGCCTTCATCGGAGACAAGGACGCTGACTTCGTCTAGCCGGGCCATGGCGCACAGGCCGACGACGCCCCACTTGGTGTGATCGGCGAGTACGATCAGGCGGCTGGTCGCGGCGATCATGGCGCGGTTCATGTCCGCCTCCATGAGGTTGGGCGTGGTGAGTCCGGCCTTCGGGTCCATCCCGTGCACGCCGAGCAGCAGGGCGTCCACGTGCAGGTCGCTGATCGTTTGAACGGCTACGGGGCCGACCAGCGCGTCGGACGGGGTGCGCACGCCGCCGGTGAGCAGGACCGTCTGCGTCCTGTCACCGTAGGCGTGCAGGTAGTCGGCCACCCGGACGCTGTTGGTGACCACCGTGAGGCCGGGAATCTTGGCCAGGTGGACGGCGGTCGCGTATGTCGTCGTGCCAGCACTGACCGCGACCGTAGTGCTTGGCTCGATCAGGGAAGCCGCCACCGCGCCGATCCGGTCCTTCGCGGCCAGCTCACGGTGCGACTTCGCCTCGAATCCAGGCTCGTCACTCGTGCTCCGCGCGGGTGACGTCGCACCGCCGTACACCTTCTTGATCAAGCCCCGCCGCGCGAGCGCGTCGATGTCCCGGCGCACCGTCATCTCGGAAACGCCGAGCAGCTCGGCTAGCTGCGTGATCCGGGCGCCGCCGACCCGCTCGATCTCCGCGAGTATCCGGTCCTGACGCTGGGCTGGCAGCATAGCGGGGCCGCTGGCCTCCTGGTCCGCCATGGTCAGCCCTTCGTCGATCCGAGGGTGAGGCCAGCGATGAACTGACGCTGTAGCAGAAGGTACACGACCAGGGTAGGTACGGCCACGATCATGGCGGCCGCGGCGATCAGGTTCTGGTTGGAGACGAACTGTCCCTGCAGGTTGGCCAGTGCCGACGTCACCGGCCGCTTGCCGCCCGTGGAGATCAGCGTGATCGCCCAGAAGAAGTCGTTGTAAATCCAGGTCGTCAGCAGCGTGGCCAGCGCGGCGAGGGCAGGGCGGCACAGCGGCATCGTCATCCGCCAGTAGCGCGCCCACAGGCCCGCGCCGTCCACCTCGGCGGCCTCGTACATCTCATCGGGGATGGTGCGCATGTAGTTACTCAGGACGAAT
The DNA here is from genome assembly GCA_964581815.1 of uncultured Streptosporangiaceae bacterium. Taxonomy (GTDB): domain Bacteria; phylum Actinomycetota; class Actinomycetes; order Streptosporangiales; family Streptosporangiaceae; genus Trebonia. The sequence goes on from CAZORE010000070.1 coordinate 28,023, forward strand.
ACGCAGAAGCCGAGCTGGAAGGCGACGTTGATAACAATGAGGCCGGTGTACGAGTCGTACAGGTAACCGCTCGAGCTGAGGAAACCGGGCAGCGGGATGAGCAGGTAGAGCCGGTAGAGGGGGGTGATGATGACCTGCGGCGGCAGCAGGTTCCCCGCGGTGAACATCAGCAGCAGTGCGAGGTTGACCTTGATGCTGACCCTGGTGACCACGAAGGCGACCATGCTGGCCAGCAGCAGGGTCAGGATGACCGCCGGGACGGTGATCAGCACGGAGTTGCCGAAGAACCGCAGCATGTCGCTCTGCGTCCAGGCATTGACGTAGTTCTGGAAGGTGAGGTGGTGCGGCAGGCTGACGTAACCGTACTGACTCGTCTCCGCGTACGGGCGGAAGCTCACGTACAGCGCGAACAGCACGGGTACGAGCCACGCAACGCAGGCCGCGATCATGAACACGGTGCCCGCGGCGCGCCAGGACGCGCGTTTCATCGTGCCTCCCTCCGCACGAACATCTGGTAGAGGAAAGCCGAGATCGGGACCAGCGAGATCACCAGCAGCACCACGCCGATCGCGGAGCCGAAGCCGATCCGCGAGGTCTCGCCGACAATGTTGTTGGTGACCAGCGCGGACAGCAGCTCAAGCCCGTTGGTGCCCTTGTTCGTGATGTACACCAGGTCGAACGCCCGGAGCGACTCGATGACCGTCACGACCGCGACCACGATGTTCATCGGCATCATCGACGGGAACGTGACCCGCCAGAATGTCTGCCAGGCGTTGGCGCCGTCGATCCGCGCGGCCTCCTTGAGGTTGGCGTCCACCGCCTTCAGCCCGGCGAGGTACAAGACCATCACGTACCCGGCCTGCCGCCAGCTCGCCTCGACCAGGACCGCCCACAGGTTCAGGCTGGGGTCGCCGAGCCAGTCGATCAGGTTCGCGTTCGTGTTGTGCCCGATCACGGTGTTGATCAGGCCGTAGTTCGGTGAGTAGAAGAATTCCCAGATGATGCCGATCAGCGCGAGGCTGAGCATGACCGGCAGGAACAGGACGGTCTGGTAAACCCGGTTGCCGCGCAGCCCGGTGTCGATCAGCACGGCGAAGAACATCCCGAGGGGCGTCGCCACGAAGACGAACACGGCCAGCCAGATCAGGTTGTGCTCCACCGCGGGCCAGAACGGGGGGTAGTTGGTGGCCGCCTCGTTATAGTTTCCCAGGCCGGTGAAGCAGCCGTTGTCCGGGAACAGGCCGCCGGTGATGCAACTGCGCGCGTGCAGGCCGCCGATGCCGCTCCACTTGAACAGCGAGAGCGCGATCGAGACCACGGCCGGGCCCCAGATGAAGGCGAGGTCGGCCAGCACGGGTATGGCGAGCATCGCGACGACGACCAGGATGTCCCGGCGGGAAAAACGGTGGCCGGACCGCCTGCGGCGGCCCGATGACGCCCGCTTTTCCCGCCGGGACGGAGCCCGGCGGGCCACATCGTGGGTCACGTCTTGTGTCCCGTTCGTGTCGTCAGCCAAAGATGGACTTCGCCTGGCTGGCCAGGCTGGCCTGCATCGGCTTGATGCCGGACGTGGCGGGGTTGGCGATGAAGCTCAGGATCGCCGTCTCCAGGGCCGTCGCCATCGGCGGCGCGGTGTCCCGGTCGCCGAACTGCGCGACGCCCTTGAGGCTGGCCATCGCCTGCACGGACGCGGTCTGGATGGCGTTGTAAGTCGGCACCTGGGCACCGGTGGCCACCGCCACGTCCCACTGGTCGTACTTGAGGTAGCTCGCCTCGGCGGCGCCGGTGCCGATGTACTCGAGCACCTGCTTGGCCGCGTCCTTGTTCTTCGCCTTGGCCGGCAGGACGAAGCCGTCCATCGGCGCGTCGATGTAGTCCTGGCCGAAGGTGGGGTTGATGGTGGGGAACGGGAAGAAGCCCAGGTCAGAGAGCCCTTTGCCGTCGGTGACGTACTGCGCGCCGATCTGGTTGGTGCCCTGGAACATCATGCCCGCCTGCTTGGCCTCCAGGACCTTCACCCCGTCCTGCCAGATGCGGCCGGCCGCGCCGCTCTGCAGGTAGGGCATGAGCTCGCTCCACTGGTTGAACACGGCCGTGACCTGCGGGTCCGTGTAGGACGCCTGGTTGTGCATCAGCTTGATGTGATAGTCGAAGCCGTTGATGCGCAGGTTCAGTATGTCGAACATGCCAAGCGCGGGCCACTGGTCCTTGTCGGCGAATCCGAACGGGATCAGGCCGTCGGACTTCATCTTCTTGGACAGGGTCATCAGGTCGTCCCAGGTCGCGGGGACGGTGTAGCCCTTCTGCGTGAAGGTGCTCTTGTTGTAGAAGACCACCCACGGGTAGTTGTAGATGGGCACGAAGTAATAGTGGCCGTCCGCCCCCTTGCACAGCGCCTTCACCGCGTCGCTGAAGTTCGCGCCGATCTTGTCCCACACGTCGTCGATGGGGGAGAGCAGCCCCTGAGCCGCGAAGTACTGCATCCGGTACCCGGCGAACCAGGTGGCGAGGTCGTTCGGTGTGCCTTGCAGGTAGGACGTGATGTCATTCTGAAAGGTGTTGTGGTCGACGGTGTTAACGGAGATGCTGACGCCGGTCGCCTTCTTGGCGTTGGCGACCAGGGCCGCGAAGGCCTGCTTCGGCGCGGGGTCGGAGTAGTTGGAGCCGAAGCTGATGGTGCCGGCACTCGTCCCGGCGGACGCCGACGTACCGCTACTGCCGGCGCTGCTCGTGCTGGAACTGCAGGCGGCGAGGGCACCGGGGACGGTGACCAGCCCGGCGGCCACGGCCAGTCCCCTGAGGGCGGTTCGTCGGCTGAACTGAAGATCTTCTTGTGAGGATGCGCGCTTCATTGCCACTCCTTGCAGGTGCTGCCCGCCTATTCGGAAACCCTCGGCATGGTTAACAAGAGCTAACAGGATCATTTCAACAGAGAACACGATCCTGTCAAGATCTGCTCACAGAGGCTTACCGAGACGTTATCTTGGCCCATGTACGCACGGATGCGCCTCGTTGAACCCGCGTCAGCGCCGGGCCGGGGCCGGTCCGGCTGCTCCAGAGCGGGCTAGCACGGTAAACTTTGGTAGAAGTTGACCAACTTCTCGGTAGTGGCGTATGAACGTACGGCAGGAAATGTTATGCCGCGATAAGCTGTGCGACCTCGGGAAAGGCCAGCGACGGTGCCCATCACACGTCTTTCCGTGATCAGGCGATGACGATAAGTAAAAGGATCGCCAAGCGCGTCTCCGCCCTGGCCGACGGCCGGGAGCTTATTTATTTCGACGATGCCGACACGACGCTGCCGTCGGACCGGGCAACCGATCTGCGTCGGCTGGATCCGCGCCCGCCGACCGCGCAGATGCGGCTAGACCCGCTGACCGGGGAGTGGATCGCCGTGGCCACCGCGCGGCAGAACCGCGTCGTCATGCCGCCGGCCGGCCTTGACCCGCTCGCACCGCAGGCGCCGGGCAACCCGTCGGAAATCCCGTCGGACTATGACGTCGCGGTATTCGAGAACCGCTCGCCCGCCTTCGGGCCCGGGCTGCCTGACCCGGACTCCGCCGAGACGGATCCGTCGTACCTCGGCGGCACCGCCCTTGACGGCACCGCTCTCGGCCGTGTCGTCCCGGCGTACGGCCGGTGCGAGGTGATCTGCTTCAGCTCCGCCCGGGAGGGCGCCTTCGGGTCGATCAGCCGCTCCCGGGCGCGCACCGTCATCGAAGCCTGGGCCGACCGCACCGCGGCCCTGTCGTCCCTGCCGGGCGTGCAGCAGGTGTACATCTTTGAGAACCGCGGCGCCGAGATCGGCGTCACCCTCCAGCATCCGCACGGCCAGATCTACGGTTACCCCTACGTCACGCCGCGCACCCGCCAGCTGCTGGCGCAGCTCGATGCCTACGGCGGAACGCTCTTCGCCGACATTCTCAAGTACGAGCAGGAGGGGTCGCGCGTGCTGCTGTCCGGTGACCACTGGACCGCGTTCGTGCCGTTCGCCGCCCGCTGGCCGGTCGAGGCGCACATGGTGCCGCACGAGCACGTCGCCGACTTCGCCCTCACGAGCGAGGCGCAGCGGGACGAGCTCGCCGTCCTGTACCTCCGGCTGCTGCGCGGCATCGACGCGCTGTACCCCGACCCCACGCCTTACATCGCCGCGTGGCACCAGGCGCCCGTGCGATCGCACCGTGACACCGCGCGGCTGCACCTGCGGCTGATGTCGCCGCGGCGCGGCGCGGACAAGCTGAAGTACCAGGCGGGCAGCGAGTCGGGGATGGGCGCGTGGATCGGCGATATCCCGCCCGAGGTCCAGGCCGACCAGTTGCGGGCCGCCATCGCCCGGGCGGACGCGGAGAACCCGGTGTTAGCACGCTCGGCGGCCAATGGTCACCTGGTAATGCGCAGCGGCCGGGAGATCTCGGCCGGACCCGGCGGCGCCCGGTCCCGGGAGCGGGCGGGTGCTACCGTTTGCGGGCGACGCCGCAGACGAACCCGTGGTAGGTGGAATCCCGGACGGGCGGGCCGGCGGTGTCGGGGCGCCATTCGGGCAGGGGAACCAGGCCGGGCTCGAGCAGTTCCCAGTCGCCGAACCAGGCCAGGATCTGGTCGTCGTCCCGCCACAGGCCGGTGCCCAGCGTCTCGTTGAACAGCTGCTGCACCTCGCGGGCCTTCTCCGCGTCCCGCGGGTGCTCGGGGCCGGGCATGCGGAGGCTGGAGATGGCCAGGTAGCTGCCCGGGGCGAGCGCGTCGCGGAACCGCGCTGCGACCGCGGCCGGGTCCTCGGCGTCGGTGAGGTGGTGCAAGATGGCGAGCATCAGCAGCCCGACCGGGCGGCTGAAGTCGATGAAGGCCCGGACCCCGGGATCGTCCAGCACCTGCGCCGGGCGGCGGGCGTCGGCGGTGACGAACCGCGCCGTCGCCGTGTCGGCCAGCAGGGCCCGGCCGTGCACCGCGACGACCGGGTCGTTGTCGATGTACACCACCCGCGCGCCCGGGCGGGCCTCGCGGGCGACCTCGTGCACGTTGCCCGCGCTTGGCAGCCCGGAGCCGATGTCCAGGAACTGCGTGATCCCGGCCTCGGCCGCCAGGTACCGGACCGCCCGCCGCAGGAATGCCCGGTTGGACTTCGCCCCGCCCGCGGAGTCGGGCGCGATCTGCAAGGCGGCCTCGGCGACGGCCCGGTCGGCCGCGAAATTGTCCTTCCCGTCCAGGAAGACGTCATAGACCCGGGCGATGTTCGCCCGCGTGACGTCAATGCCCAGCGGAACGCGCCGCCCTGCGGCCATCGCCGGCCCCTTTGCCTCGATACCTGCTAGACACGCTACCCGGAACCGGGCTCGCGCTGATCTAGTTACTTTCCGGAAGTAGACATGGTTTTAGTAACTATGTTCTAATAGATGCGGAACCGACCGGTGGCGGCGCCCTGTCTGTCGCGGTGAGGCGGGCGGGACCGCGCCGCCGATCGGGCCGGGACCAGGGCGACTTGGGGCAAGCGAGGGTGATTACCATGCCAAAATTCGAAAAAATAAATGATTATGATGTTGAGAGATTGGCTACTCTCGAAAATCTTGCTGCCGAGTTTGAGCAGCGACTGCTCGCGGTCATGCACCCGGAAGCGGGCAGCGAACGGACAGAGGCACTGCTCAACCGGGGGCGGCCAGGCTATCGCCGGTCGCGGCGTCGGCGGCTGTTTGGCCACTGGCGGCTGATCGCAGCCGGGGCGGTCGCGCTGCTCGCTGGGGCCGGCGCATTCCTGGTGGCGACTCGCGGTTCCGGCGCGGCCTGGCCGGCGAGCGTGGCGACGGTCCGGGCCGAGATCACGCAGGCCTGCGCTAACCCGGACGTGGCGGCCGAGCCCAGCGGGCTGAATTTCGCCTGTGCCAGGGGAACCGACCAGGTGCTGTGGGTGTTCGCCCTGCTGACCAGCGGGGACAACCCGAACTTCGTCGACCAGTCAACCGGCCGCAAGGGACTGGAACCAGTCCAGCCGGCGCAAGGCGGCGACATCGCCTGGGCCCTCAACCTGCATCACCCGTACGACCCGGCTAGCCCCGTCGACAGCATCGCCGTCGCCGCGCGGGCGATCAACAACATCATCAGCGGCGCCACCCTGACCTCTTCCTCCGGGAGCGCGCTCATCGAACCGGGCCTGGAGAGCAAACCGTCGAACTGCCAGCGGTACACCGGCTCCGCGAAGCTGACGGTCAGGCAGGGGTACCCGGCCGCCTGCGCGTCCCCGGTCACCAGTGCGTCTGGTCAGGCCGCGCTGGTCAGCGACGTGTTCCAGAAATGGATGAGCGGGGCCCCGTCTCAGGTCGCGATTGAGGCAGCGGTGCTGTTCGGGAACGCCGACAACCCCGGCAGCCCACGAGTCCGAGCCGTTCTCGCCAGCCTGCCCGCCTCTGGCGGGTAACGGCACAGCGCCAGGCACCAGCGGCAGACGGGAAGGAGGGATACCGATGAACACCACCAGTAAGCCGTGGTGGCAGCAGGCCACGGCGCTTGTCACCGTCAGCTCCAGCGGCGTGATCACCGGGTTCAGCTTCGCCCCGGCGGCCGCGGCGGAAACCACGCCAGCCAGCGTGCCGCTGCACCTGCTCGCGCTCCAGCAGGCAGCACAGCCCGATACGGCCGGGAAGGCGCCCGCCAGCGACGCGCGACTGCGGGCCGCGATCGTCAACGTGGCCGGCTATTACCTCAAGCTGGCGAAGACCAAGACGCCGGCCGAGGTAGAGGCGCTGATCTGGGGCGCGGTCAGCAGCGACGGCACCGACCACGGGCCTTCCTGCGCCGCGTTCGCCAGCCTCACCCTCGAACTCGCCGCCCAGGCGACCGGGCTGCGCAGCTGGGTCACCGGGGGGACTACCTATCCCTGGCCGCTGCCGGCCTGGGCGGATGTTCGAGTGGGCACCAACCCGGCTTCTCCGCAGGTCACCTCCGTGGTGGCCGACGCGCACGCCCACGGACGCTGGCACCCGCTTGGCGACGGCTACACTCCTCAGCCCGGCGACTGGGCCGTTTACGACGGCCACGTCGAAGTCGTCACCAGCTACTCCGGCGGCGTCCTCGACACCATCGGCGCTGACTCGCTGCCCGGCTTTACCCTCAACGCCCACTCCTCGGCCGCACCGCTCGCGGAGCAGGGCATCGCCGGCTTCGTCGACAATGGCAACCTCCCGTCCGCATCAGGCCGCACGGCCCCGGCCAACACCAAGGCCGCTCCTGCGAAGGCGAAGCCAGCCGCCGCCGCCGCGACGGTCCCCGGCCTGCCCGGCGGCGCCGCATTCGCGGGGACAGGCGGGATTCCCGGCGCCGGACCCGGCGCGGGAAGAGGGGGCACGGGGGAGCAGGCAGAGGGGGCGATACCCGGCGTCCTCGCCACCGGCCAACTGCTCGGCGAGCCTGCCGCGAGTCCAAAGGCCACGCCAGCCAAAGGGTTCCGGCCATCCGCTACGCCCCCAGCCGCGCCCTCTTCGGGATCGTCGGCCAGTTCGTCCCCGAAGCAGCCCGCCACTCCGGGGACACGGAACCAGCAGGCATTCATCGCCCTGGTCGCGCCGGGCGCGATCGCCGCCCAGCAACGCTACGGTGTCCCCGCATCGGTAACGATCGCCCAGGCGATCGAAGAGTCCGCCTGGGGTCAGAGCAGCCTCGCCGCCCGCTACCACAACCTGTTCGGCATCAAAGGGACCGGACCCGCCGGAAGCGTCACCCTGCCGACTAAGGAATACGAGAGCGGCAGCTGGGTCACCACCGACGCCCAGTTCGCCGTCTACCGCAACGACGCCGAGTCCATCGCCGGCCACGCGGAGCTCCTCGCCACCAGCGGCTACTACACCCGCGCGATGGCCGACCGGGCGCACCCGGACGCGTTCGCCAACGACCTGACCGGCGTCTACGCCACCGACCCCGGCTACGGTGCCAACCTGATCGCCCTGATGAAGCTCTACAACCTCTACCAGTACGACACGGCCCCCGCCGCCGCGCCCGCCGCCACCAGCTCGGCGCGCGGCACCATCACTCATACGGCCAGCGTCGTCACGCCGGCGCTCGCCGTCAGCGGGCGCGCTTCCGTCGTCGCTGCCCGGTACCAGGCGCGGCTGCCGCAGGCGGTGCGGACCGCGCTGTTCGCCACCGCGAGGGGCCCCCTGGACTGTGGCGAGCACCTGTACCGGGACGTGGCCGCGACCACAGGCGGCAGCTGGAAGTTGCTGGCGGCCGCGGACTGGATGCAGTGCCGGGCGGATCCCGGCTACTCACCCGTCCAGGGCGAGAAACTAGGGACGGTCAACGCCGACGGCACTTCCTACACCACGAGGACGGCCGCCCTCGTGCAGTGCGCCTGCGATCTCATCGAACTGGCGTCCGCGGTCTACGGCGTTGACCTCACCGCGCGCCGGCCGCTGTCCGTCCGGGAACTCGCCGCGGCGTTCGCCGCGTTCCGCTGGGGTGCCCTCCTCAAGCGGCACGGCGTGTCGCCGGTGGAGTTCCCCTACTCGGTGGCCGGCCTCACCGCCGCGCACCAGAAGATGCGCTGGCCGCCCATCGACGCCCCCGGCGCGCCCGACCGGCCAGGAACCCGTTTCCGCCAGCCGTTCGGCGCGGTTCCCGTGGTCCTCAGCCTGGGCTACCCAGCCACCGTCTAAGGAAAGACCGGGCTACGTGGCTGCGCCAGCGTGCTCAGGTGATCCATGATGTCGGGATGGCGGGATTCGGGCGGGCTGACGTCATGGTGCGGATGACCTTCGGGCCGAACAACGGGGTCGCGTTCTCCCCTGACGGGGAGCTGCTCGCCGTTTGCTCGGCGCACCACGTCGAGATCATCGGAGCTCGCGACGGCCGGGTGCGGCGGCTGATCCGGGGGCACGCGGGGATGGTGGCGGACGTCGCGTTCGCGCCCGACGGGCTGGTCATTGTCACCGGGTCCTACGACGGCACCGCCAGGACATGGGAGGTCGCAACGGGGGCGCCGCTCCGCACTCTGGCCGGGCACGCTGGCGGGCTGTACGCCGTCGCGTTCTCGCCCGACGGGAGGCGGATCGCCACGGCGTCGAGCGATGAGACCGCCCGGGTCTGGGACGCGGCGAGCGGCACGCTCCTGTTCACCCTCACCGGGCACTACGGAGGCGCGCGAGACGTGGCGTTCTCGCCCGACGGGAGGCGGCTCGCGACCGTGTCCTCGCTGACCGCGCTCGTCTGGGATGCCGGGTCGGGCCAGCCGGTCGCGTCGTTCCGCGGGCACGGCGACATCGTGACCTCGGTTGCGTTCTCACCGGACGGGACGCTCGCCGTCTCGGGCTCCCTCGACGGCGAGGGCTCGCTGGGCAGCATGGCATCCGTCTGGGATGCCGCCACGGGCGCGGAGAAGGTCGCGCTCACGGGCACCTACGGCGGCGTTCACGACGTCGCCTTCATCCCGGGCACCTCCCTCGTCTTGACCGCGTCCCGTGACCCGGGCGTGCGGGTATGGGACGCGGCCACCGGCGCGAGCCGCGCTGTCCTTAAGTGCGGCAGCGAGGTGAACGCCCTGGCGGTGTCCCCGGACGGCGCGCTCGTCGCGGGGGCGACCACGATCACGGTGCAGACATGGGAGCGTGCCGCAGGCGAGCCGGGCCACACGGTCAGCGGAGGCCACGATCACCTGACCGCGGTCGCGTTCGCGTCCTCCGGGGCACTGCTTGGCATCGCGTCCACCGACAAGACGGCGATCATCTGGGATGTCGCGACCGGCGTCCCTGTGCGGGCCCTGACGGGACATGGAAGCTCGGTCACGGCGGTCGCGTTTCCCGCCGGGGCCTCGTCCGGTGAGGTCGCGACCGGCTCGCTTGATAGCACCGCGCGGGTATGGGACGCGGCCACGGGCCAGCTTCGGCGTACGCTGGCGGGGCACTCATCGTGGATTAACGCGCTCGCCTACGCGCCGTCCGGAACCATGATCGCCACCGGGTCCGGGGATAGCACCGCCCGTACGTGGGACGCCGCGGCGGGCGCCGCCCTGGCGACCATGCGCGGGCACGCCGGCCAGGTCAAGGCGGTTGCGTTCGCGCCGGACGGGGCACTGCTCGCCACCGCCTCCGATGACCGGACCGCCCGCGTCTGGGATCCCGTTCGCGGTGAGCACCTCCGCACACTGAGCGGGCACGAATCGTGGGTGCAGGGCGTGGCGTTCTCCCCGCGCGGCCAGATCGCCACCGCTTCCTGGGACCAGACGGCCAAGCTCTGGGACACCGCCACCGGCGCCTGCCTGGTCACGCTGTGCGGGCACGCCGGCACGGTGGAGGCCGTCGCGTTCGCGCCGGACGGGTCGCTGCTGGCCACCGCGTCGGGGGACGCGACCGCCCGGCTGTGGGACGCAGCCACCGGGGCTCACCTGGTCACCCTGGCGGGGCATGACTACACGGTGCGGGCGGTCGCGTTCTCGCCCGACGGGTCGCTGCTGGCCACGGCCTCAGGCGATGCCACCGCCCGGCTGTGGGACGTCGCCAGCGGAGCGCACCTGGCCACCCTGGTTCCCCTGCCGTCCGGGTACATCACGCTGCTCCCCGGCGACCGCTACAAGCTCGCCGGTGACCCGGGCGGCTGCCTGTGGTGGGCGGCCGGGCTGCACCGGCTCGGCCCGGACGAGGTGCACGACCGTTTCCCCGAGATCCGCCGGCTCCCGGCTGGCGCCCCGATCCTGCCCGTGACTCCAGGCGCGGGGGGTACCTCCAGGGGTCAGCA
>CAZORE010000071.1:0-7829 GCA_964581815.1 uncultured Streptosporangiaceae bacterium
GGCGGGTTCCCGCGCGACATGTCACTGTCACCCGACGGGACGCTGCTGGTCTCCGACTACGCGTCCGGCCAGGTGCAGGCGATAGCCACGGCCGGCCTGCCCGCGGCCGGCTGAGTTGCCGCGTTACCTGAGAGAGCTGTGTTGCTGAGGGGCCTGTAGGGGTAGGTAGCTGCGTGGATGGTGCTGGTTTGGGAGACCAGCATGAGCGAAGCGGTGCGGACCATGGCATCGCCTGCCGCGACCTGGACGATCGTTGTCATCGCGACGATCCTGGCGCTGTTCATGGCCACCGCGGCGATGTTCATGGACCTTCGGGTGGCGCTGACGCAGCGCAGGGAGCGGATGCTCGGCATCGCGCCAGAAGCCGGCGACGCCTGGGCGATGGAGGCCGGGTCGGAGTGGCCGCGCCTGAGCCAGGCCCTGCTCGCGGCGGCCGGGGTACAGCAGTCCGAGGCGGCCCACATCCGGTCGGGCCCGCCCACCGCGGACGCGGCGGGGCGGCACGACATCCCCGCGCAGCGGACGGAGGCCGGGCAGTACGTAACGGTGCAGGAAGCGGAACCGCCGACCGTGCCCATCCCGGTGCAACGCGCGCAAGTAGCGCAAAGCGCGCAGGAGCCGCATGACGCCGCGAGCGGACGGCCCGGGCGGCCGGCCGACGCCTCGGCGGGTGAGACCACCCGGCCCGACCTGCCCGCCCAGCGCACCCGGGAGTCAGACCGGGCCGAGCGGAGCTTCGCCGGGCCGGCCCCGCAGGACGAGGACGAAGGCGAGCCGTAACGGCACGCGTCTGACTTTACCCGGCAAGAAGATTGGGGGTACTTAGCACCCGAAAATGGGTGCTAAGTACCCCCAATGACTAGCGACTCAGTCGCTTCTTGCTGTTATCAGGATCCGTTGGCGCGCCACCTGGCCCGGTGGCTGGGCCTGGTTGGTGGCGCGTCCCCGCTGTACCGGAAGCGCTCGGGTTTTAGAAGCTTACGGCGGCGGCGCCGGGAGGTTCACCAGGTCCGCGAGGGCCGCGCGGTGTGCCCCGGGCGTGCCGTAGGCGACGGATGCCGCCTTGGCCCGCTTCAGGTACAGGTGCGCGGGGTGCTCCCAGGTGAAGCCGATGCCGCCGTGCAACTGGACGCATTCCTGCGCCGCGGTCACCGCGGCATCGCAGCACGCCGACTTGGCGAGCGCGACCGCGACCGGGGCATCCGGGTCGTCGTCGGCCAGGCACGCGGCCGCGTACCTGGACGCGGCGCGGGCCAGGGTGATGGTGGTCCACAGGTCGGCGAGCCGGTGCTTGACCGCCTGGAAGGAGCCGATCTGCCTGGCGAACTGGCGCCGCTCCTTCACGTACGCGACGGTCATGTCCAGGCAGCGCTGCGCCACGCCGAGTTGCTCGGCCGCCAGCACGGCCGCGCCCGCCGCCAGGCCAGCGGACAGCGCCGCCTCGGCCGCCGCGCCGACCGCGACCGGAACGGCCAGCGCGTCGTCGAGCGTGATGTCGCACAGCTGCCTGGTCATGTCCAGCGAGGTCAGCGGCGTGCGGTGGACCCCGGCCGCGTTCGCCTCGACCAGGTAGACCGCGCCGGGCACCCCGTCCGCCGGTACGAGGAGGATGTCCGCGATCAGCGCGTCGGGCACCGCGTGGATGCGGCCGCGCAGCCGGACCGCGCCCGGGTTGCCTTCCGCCCGGCCGGTGTTCCGCGCGTCGCCGGGGAACGGTGCCCCGGGCGCGGTGCCCACGGACACGGCGAGCGCCGCCGTGATCGTGCCGTCGGCCAGGCTGCGCAGCAGCCCCGCGGCCGGCGAGACCGGGGCCGCGGCGGTACCGGACCATCCGGACGCGCCGGACGCGGCCCGGGAGCGTAGCGCGGCGTCCCGCACGGCCGCCGCAGGCCCGGACAGCGGCTGGCTGGTGTCCACCGGCCCGCTCGCGCCGGGCAGGCCGGCGCCAACCCTGCCGACGTCCGCCGCCGCGCCCCGGTCCCGTGCGTGGGAGCGCGCGGCGGACAGCAGCACCGCGGTGGCGACCGCCGCGCTGCCCAGGTACGGGATCGGGGCGACCGCGGCGCCGAACTGCTCGGCCGCGGCGGCGAGCTCACGGTAGGACGCGCCCGCGCCGCCAAGTGCCTCGGGGATGAGCAGGCCGGCGATCCCGATCTCGGCCGCCACCGTCCGCCACAGCTTGGCGTCGCAGGTCTCGGGGCGCTCGGTGCGCGCGATGATGTCCGCCGGGGCGGCCTGGCTGGCGAGGAGGTCGCCAAGGGCGGCGGCCAGGTCGCGCTCGGTCTCGGAGTAACGCAGGTCAACGGCCACCGCGACCACGTGTCCTTTCTTGGGCGTCCGGAGCCGGCCGCCTACGTTCTGCTTCCTCGGGCCGCTGGCCGGCGCACCGCAGTCCGCCGCGCTGCTCACCCAGGCACTGCTCACCCAAACACGGGGAGGCCGGACCGCGCGCCGTCACCGGGGCAGGTCCTTCCACGGCACGGTGGTGTCGGTGCGGGGCTCGGCGGGCAGGCGCAGCACGCGCTCCGCGATGATGTTGCGCATGACCTCGGAGGTGCCGCCCTCGATGGAGTTTCCCTTCGCGCGCAGGAAACGGTAGCCGGGGCCGCGGGCGTAGTCGCTTGACCCTTCGCGGCGCATCGTCCAGTCGTCGTATACCAGGCCGCCGGCGCCGAGGAACTCGACCTCGAACGCGGAGATCTCCTGGTTGAGCCGGGCGAAGGTGAGCTTGGCGGCCGAGCCCTCCGGGCCGGGCTCGCCCGCGGCGATCTGCTGCCGCAGCCGCTCACCCGCCAGCCGGGCCACCTCGGCCTGCGCCCACAGCGACAGGAGCCGCTGGTGCAGGTCGTGCGTGCGCAACTCCGGGTGCTGGCGCCACTCGATCGCGGCGAAGCCGATCCCGCCGGACTCGCGGGGGATGGCGGTCGAGTTGCCGATCGACACGCGCTCGTTCATCAGCGTGGCGTTGGCCACCTTCCAGCCCTCGCCGACGTCGCCGAGGCGGCTCGTATCGGGGATCCGGACGTCGGTGAGGAACACCTCGTTGAACTCCGCCTCGCCGGTGGCCTGACGCAGCGGCCGCACCTCGACGCCCGGCGCGTGCATGTCGACGATGAAGTACGAAAGGCCCGGGTGCTTGGGCACGTCGGGGTCGGTGCGCGCGAGCAGCAGGCCCCACTTCGCGTGGTGCGCCAGGGAGGTCCACACCTTCTGCCCGTTGACCACCCAGTCGTCGCCGTCCCGCACCGCCCTGGTCGCCAGGCCGGCCAGGTCGCTGCCCGCCCCTGGCTCGCTGAACAGCTGGCACCAGATCTCGTCGCCGAGCCAGAGCGGCTTGAGCCACCAGGTCTTCTGCTCGTCGCGGCCGAAGGCGATGATCGTCGGCGCGGCCATGCCGAGGCCGATGACGTTGCGCCGCTCGTCGAGGCGCGGCGCCCCCGCCTGGGCGAACTCCTGCTCGACGACTGGCTGGAGCGTCCGCGGCAGGCCGAGGCCGCCGTGCCCTACCGGGTAGTGCACGGCGGCCAGGCCCGCGTCGAACCGGGCGCTGAGGAACGCGGCACGCGAGGTGGCCGCGGGATCGTGTTCGGCGCAGAACGCGCGGACCGCCGCTCGGAGGTCCGTCGCCGCGTCTGTGTCGCTAGCGTTGCCTGTGACGCTCACCGCCCTCGTCCCTTCCTACGAGACCGGGCCGCCGGACAGGTAGAGGATCTGGCCGCTGACGTAGCCGGCCCCCTCACTGGCGAAGAACGAGATCGCGTGCGCGATGTCCTCGACCTGACCGACCCGCTGCACCGGGATCTGCTTGGCCGCGCCGGCCTGGAAGTCCTCGAAGGAGATGCCGAGGCGGGCCGCGGTGGCGGCGGTCATGTCGGTGACGACGAAGCCGGGCGCGACCGCGTTCGCGGTGATGCCGAACTTGCCGAGCTCGAGCGCGAGGGTCTTGGTGAAGCCCTGCAGGCCCGCCTTGGCCGTGGAGTAGTTGACCTGGCCGCGGTTGCCGACCGCGGACAGCGACGACAGGTTGATGATCCGGCCCCACTTCGCGGCGACCATGTACTGCTGGCAGGCCCGGCTCATCAGGAACGCCCCCTTGAGGTGGACGTTCATCACCGTGTCCCAGTCGGCCTCGTTCATCTTGAACAGCAGGTTGTCGCGGGTCACGCCGGCGTTGTTGACGAGCACGGTCGGCTCGCCGAGGTCGGCGGCGACCTTCTCCACCGCGGCGGTCACTTGCTCGGCGTTGGACACGTCGGCCCCGACCGCGATCGCCCGGCCGCCCGCCTTCTCGATCTCGGCAACGGTCTGCGCGCCGTCGGCCTCATCCAGGTCGAGCACGCCGACGAACATCCCGTCGGCGGCGAGACGCTTGGCGGTGCCGGCACCGATGCCGCGGGCGGCCCCGGTAACGATCGCGATTCGCTGTGGCATAACGTATGCATTCCCTTCCTCGGCCCGGCGCCGTTGACAGGCGAACGCCGGTGTTCCTGGGTCATTATTCCGGATGCCAGCCGCGAGGGCATCGCCGCCCGCACTAAGGACGGGTACCTTTAGTCGAGTGCCCGCAACCAGGATCTACGGTGAATAGCTCAGTGTCATCGGTCGTTCGCCGCCACGGTGGCTCCCGCCGTGGCGCGGTTAGCCTCACCGCCGTCGCGCTGCTCGGCATCGCGGGCATCGCGGGCTGCTCCGGTACGGGCAGTTCCGCCTCATCGGCCGCCACGTCGGCGGCGGCGTCGGCCGCGTCCACGACGCCGTCGGCCGCAGCGGCGACCTCGGCCGGCGCGGCGTCCGCGTCCGCGGCCCCCGCCGTCTCGATGACCTCGCTGCCCGCGGCGGCCGGCCAGCTGACCGGCACCCAGCTCGAGTCGGTGCTGCTGCCGCAGTCTGACTTCCCGGCCGGCTTCGCCACGCCGTCCACCGGGCCGGTCAGCTCCGGCGGGTCGCTGACCTCCGGCCCGGCCACCTACAACCTGGCCACGATCTCCTGCGCGACGTTCGTACAGCACTTCGGGACCACCGGGTTCGGCGAGACGGCGATGGTGTCGGGCAGCGCCGCCGACGTGGGCCAGGCATACGACCAGTTCATCTACCAGTTCGCGACCGCGCCGCAGGCGGCGGCGTTCGCCAGCGGCGTGCAGGCCCTGGCCAGCCGGTGCGGATCGTTCACCGCGACCGCCAACGGCCAGTCCGGCACGTTCTCGCTCCAGGCGGCGGCAGGCAACCCGGTGGGCGGGCATCCCTCGGTTGAGCTGCGGCAGGACGGCACGCTCGGCGGCAGCAAGCTGGTCCTCGACACGCTGCTGAGCGCCAGCGGCGTGGACGTGTTCGCCGCCTCCGCCGCGGGGGTCAGCGGTAACGCCGCGCCAGTCCAGGTGGCCAAGGAGACCATCGTCTACGAGCTGATGCGGCGGCAGGCGGCCGCCGCGGTGCTCGGGTAACGGCCACCCAACCCGGGTCTTTCCGTAGCCTCGGCGCTATCCGGGCAGGCGTGACGCGAGCAGCTCCGCCAGGTGCGCGCCGGCCACGCCGGCGAGCTGGTCGAGCTGCGTGCGGCAGGAGAAACCGTCGGCGAGCACGGTCGCGCCCTCCCCCGCCTTGCGGACCGCGGGGAGCAGGGCGGTCTCGGCGACGGCGACGGAGACGTCGTAGTGGCCGCGCTCGACGCCGAAGTTGCCGGCGAGGCCGCAGCAGCCGCCCACGGCGTCTACCGTCGCGCCCGCCGCGCGGAGCAGCGCCGCGTCGGCGGCCCAGCCGAGGACGGCGTGCTGGTGGCAGTGCGGCTGCGCCACGCCGGTGACGTCCGACAGGTCGGGCGGAGTCCAGCCGTCGGTGGCGGTCAGCAGCTCGGCGAGGGTCTTCACCGCGCCGGCCAGGGCAGCGGCGCGCTTGTCGCCTGGCAGCAGCTCGGCCGCGTCGGCGCGCAGCGCGGCGGCGCACGAGGGCTCGAGGCCGACGACCGGGATGCCAGCGTCAAGCGCGGGCCGCAGCGCCCGCAGCGAGCGGCGCAGCTGGCGGCGGGCACCGTCCAGTTGGCCGGTGGAGATCCAGGTGAGGCCGCAGCAGACGTTGCGCTCGGTGACCCGGACCTCGTATCCGGCGGCTTCGAGTACCCGCACGGCGGCCTGGCCGACCTGGGGAGCGAAGGCGTTGGTGAACGTGTCCACCCACAGCAGGACGGGCTTGCGAGCCGTGGAAGGGCCGGAAGCGGTCGCGCCGGAGGCCGGCGTGGCCGCGCGCACCGCGAACCACCGGCGGAAGCTCCGCGGCGCGAACCGCGGCAGGTCGCGCCGCGCGTCGATGCCGCCGAGCCGCTTGGCGAGCGCCGCACACGTCGCCGCGCGCAGCGACGCGTTCGCCAGCCGGGCCAGCCACGGGGAGCTCGCGGCGAGCCCCGCCCAGCGCGGCAGCCAGCCGAGCGAGTAGTGCGATGCCGGGCGGAGCCGCCGCCGGTACCGCTGGTAGAGCGCCTCCGCCTTGTAGGTGGCCATGTCGACGCCGGCCGGGCAGTCGGCCGAGCAGCCCTTGCAGGACAGGCACAGGTCGAGCGCCTCGGCGACCGCTGGCGCGTCCCAGCCGGAGATAAGCGACCCGTTGGCCAGCTCCTGCAGCACCCGGGCCCGGCCCCGGGTGGAGTCCTTCTCGTCCCGCGTGGCCAGGTACGACGGGCACATCACGCCGCCGGACCCGGTGGTGTCCGCCCGGCACTTGCCGACGCCGGTGCAGCGGTGCACCGCGGCGGTGAAGTCGCCGGCGTCGTGCGGGTAGGCGAAGCCGAGGCCGCGGCGCAGCGGCCGCGCCACCGGGATGCGCAGGTCGGCGTCGAGCGGCACCGGGTCGACGACGACGCCCGGGTTGAGCACGTTGCCCGGGTCGAACAGCCGCTTCACCTCGCGCATCAGCCCGATCGCCGCGGCCGAGTACATCAGCGGCAGCAGCTCGCCGCGGGCCCGGCCGTCGCCGTGCTCGCCGGAGGCGGACCCGCCGTAGGAGGCGGCCAGCTTGGCGGCCTCCTCGGTGAACGAGCGCAGCACGTGCGGCCGCTCCCGGAGCGGGAAGTCGACGCGCACGTGCACGCAGCCGTCGCCGAAGTGCCCGTACAGCAGGCCGTCCACGCCGTGCGCGGCCATCAGCGACTCAAGGTCGCGCAGGTACGGCCCGAGCGACGCGGGCGGCACCGCCGAGTCCTCCCAGCCCGGCCAGGCCGGCGCGCCGGCCGGGGTGCGGCCGCCGAGTCCCGCGCCGTCCTCGCGGATCCGCCACAGCGCCGCCGCCTGCGGCCCGGTGATCACGGCGCTGTCCAGGCCCGCGCCGTCGGCGACGAGCTTGCGCGCGGCGGCGACCGCGTCTTCGACCGTGTCGCCGGCCGTCTCGGCGAACAGCCAGCCGCCGCCGCGCGGGAGGCCGGGGACCGCGGCCGGGCCGCGGCGGGCCCGGAAGACGTCCACCATCCGCGAGTCAAGTCCCTCGAGCGCGACCGGGAGGTGCGGCAGCAGGCCGGGCACCGCCTCGGCGGCCGTCGGCATGTCCGGGTAGCCGAGCACCGCGAGCGCGGTGGCGCGCGGCGCGTCCACCAAACGGACGGTGGCGGCGAGGGTCAGCGCCAGCGTCCCCTCGGTCCCGGAGAGGAACTTCGCGACGTCGAACCCGTTCTCCGGCAGCAGGTGCTCGGCGGAGTAACCGGACACCTGCCTGGTGAACCGGCCGAACTCGGTCCTGATGACCGCCAGGTCGCGGCCGGCCAGCGCGCGCAGCCCCGCGAGCAACTCCGTCTCCGGGCCGCCCGCGCCGGGGGCGGCGGCCCCCGCGCGCGTGCCCGCCGTGCCGGG
>CAZORE010000071.1:7929-14948 GCA_964581815.1 uncultured Streptosporangiaceae bacterium
CCGGGCCGCCCGCGCCGGGGGCGGCGGCCCCCGCGCGCGTGCCCGCCGTGCCGGGTGCGGCCTCGTCCTTTCCGTACCTGACGGCGGTGAACCGCAGGCCGCTGCCGGTCACGACGTCGAGCGCGACCACGTTGTCCGCGCTGCGGCCGTAGCGCAGTGCCCGCGAGCCGCAGGCGTTGTTGCCGATCGCGCCGCCGATGGTGCACCGCGAGTGGGTGGACGGGTCGGGCCCGAAGCGCAGCCCGTGCGGCGCCGCGGCCTTGGTGATCGCGTCGAGGACGGCGCCGGGCTCGGCCACCGCGGTCCGCTCCCCGTGGTCGACCGACAGCACCCGGTTCAGGTGCCTTGAGGTGTCAAGGACCACGCCGGCGGAGATGGCATTGCCCGCGATGGACGTGCCCGCGCCGCGCGCCACCACCGGCACGCCAAGCTCCCGGCACACCGTGAGCGCGGCGATGATCTCGTCGGATGACCGGGGGAAGGCGACGACCTGGGGCACGACCCGGTAGTTGGAGGCGTCTGAGGAGTACTCCGCGCGGCGCCGGTCGGCGGTGTCGATCTCGGTCAGGCCGGCCTTGCGCAGCGCCGCGGCCACCTCGCCTGGCTGGACGTCAACGGTCGTGCTCACCATTCCCGCAAGCCTAGTCCCGCGGAAGCCCGGCCATGCGCGGGGCTCCGCGAGGTCGCCCCCGGGAGTTAGCCGCGGCGGAACACGTAGACGCCGTCCCGTTCGAAGACCTGGACGTAGCCGTCATGCGGGTACAGCATCGCGATGAACGCCGGGACGTTGTTGATGGGCGCGCTGTAGCCGCTGTCGTCGTTGTCGAAGACGACGTACTGGGTGAGCGGGTTGCCCGGGGTGCCGATCCAGAACGTGTCGGTGCGGGCGGCGAGCGACGCGAGCAGGTCGAGGTTGGTCTGCACGGTCGCGCCGTCGGGCACCACCGCCATGGCCGCGTTCGCCGCGGCGACGTGCGCGTCGAGCCGGTAGGTCGAGGCCTGCCACAGGCCGCTGACCGGGAACTGGAAGGCGAGCGCCACCGTGAGCGCCGCCATCATCGCCCCGCCGTGCCCGGCCAGGCCGTCCCGCGCCGGGCGGACCAGCCCCGCCGCCCGGCACCGCACGGCGCGCGCCAGCAGCGCCGCCCGGCGCCACACGACGCGCGCCAGCAGCGCCGCCCGGTCCCAAGCGCTGAGCGCGGCGTCCTGATCGCCGGCCGCCGGCCAGGTGCGGGCCGGCGCGCGCCGCCAGCGCGTCCCGCGCTGCCAGCGCCCGATCGCCTCGGCGGCCGCGATGAACAGAATCGGCATCACCGTGGCGTTGTAGTGCCAGCCGGTTCCCCAGTACGCCGTGTTCACCGACATGAACCGCAGCGCCAGGCTGGGCAGCGTCAGCAGCGCGACCGGCGAGCCGAGCGCCGCGAACCCGGTCGGGAGCAGCAGCATGACGACCGTCGCCAGCTTGTCGGGCCAGCCGCTCGCGAGCTGGCGGAGCAGCGCGGTTGGAGAGAACGAGTGCACACCGCCGAGGGCGCCGCCGTCCTTCCAGAAGTAGTACACGTGGTCGGGGTTGAAGTGCGGGATGATCACGATGATCGCGAACACCGACCAGAGCAGGCCCCACACCGTGAGGCACAGCCCGGCGCCCACGCCCGCCTCCCCGTCGAGCCGCCAGACCTGCCGCCAGCCGTTGCCGCTCACGGGCGGCCTGGCCGCGGCCACGGGCCCGGGCAGCACGCGCGGGTAGACCGCGGCGGTCGCGAGCAGCAGGCCGATCGCGGCCACGGTCAGGCCCTGGCTCTCCTCCACGAACACCAACGGCAGGGCCCAGCAGATCGCCGCCAGCCGGCGCCGCCTGACCAGGGCGGACAGGGAGAAAGCGAGCAGCGGCACGGCGAGCGCGATCTCGTGGAAGTCGAAAATGACCATCTGCTGCAGGCCCCAGGAGAAGCCGTAGGCGAAGCCGATGAGCCGTCCCGTCGCCTTCCCGGTCAGCGCGAACCCCGCGCTGGCCACGGGGAACACCGAGACCGCGGTGGCCAGCGCCTGGCCGGCCAGCAGCGTGGCGGGCGACGGGAACAGGCGGAACGGAAGGGCGAGCACTCCGACGGCGACCTGGAGGTGGTTGCCGAGCAGGTTGAATCCGGGCGCGAGTATGTCCACGATCGGCGCGTGCAGCTGGGACAGCTGCTTGACGTACTCGGTGTAGATGCCCAGGTCATACGAGGCGGGGCTGAGCCGCAGCAGCCGGAACAGCGAGAGCGCGAAGTACGCGCAGAACACCAGCGCCGCCAGCGCCCAGGTGACCGGGTCCCGCCACACGCTGCCTGGCACTTGCGCCGCCTGGCCGCTGCGGCGCATGGCGGCGGAATCGATGTCGATCCCGCCCGCACCGACCAGGGCTCGCGGGCGGTACTCCCCCGGCACGCTCGTAGCGTACCCGCAACAAGGTTAACAATTCGGCTCAGACCAGCAACAATTTGCCGATCCGGCGCCCGGCGAGCGCCAGGCCCAGCACCCCGAGCGCGATCAGGTACCCGGCCCGCCACACCAGGTCCGCCGACGGCGCGCCGAGCACCAGGTCGCGCAGGATCACCACGCCCTGGTACAGCGGCGACCACGCCACGATGACCCCGATGACGCGCGGGTACACGGAAAGCGGGTAGAACGTCCCGGAGAACAGGAACATCGGCACCGCGACCAGCATGACGTACTCGAAGTTCTGCCAGGACTTCATGTACGTGGTGAGCCACACCCCGATCGACGCGGTGGCGAAGCTGACCAGGGCGGCGGCGGGCAGCGCCAGGACCGCCCACGGCGACCGGGTCAGCCCCATGACCGCCATCACGATCAGGAACGCCACCGAGTACATCATGCCCCGCAGCACCGCCCAGCCGATCTCGGCGACCGCGACGTCCTGCGCGCCGAGCGGCGTGGTAAGCACCGCGTCGTACAGCTTCTCGAACTTGAGCCGCCCGTAGATGTTGAACGTCGAGTCGTTGAGCGCGCCGTTCAGCGCGGAGACGGCGAGCAGTCCCGGCGCGACGAACTCGCGGTACGGCACCGGCTGCCCGCCCGGCCCGGCCACGTCCCCGACCAGCGCGCCGACGCCCACCCCGACCGATAGCAGGTAGAACGCCGGCTCGGCCGCACCGGAGACGACCACCAGCCACAGCCGCCGGTAGAAGCGCGCGTGGCGCTCGATCAGCCGCAGCCCGCGCGCCCCGGGCAATGCGGAGAACACCCGTGCTACGGAACGGTGGCGGGTGATCGTGGTCACTCGACGCGACTGCGACAGGGGTGACTCAGACATAGAGCCGCCGGCGGTAGGTGCGGGCGCCGAACCACAGGCCGATGGCCGCCATCGCGGTCAGGTACGCCACGTGGATGACCGCCGCGCTCACGTCGGTGTCGCCCAGGGACAGGCCGCGGCACAGCGCTACGCCGTGCCACAGCGGCGTGGCGTAGGCGAGCGGGCGGAGCCAGCCGGGCAGCTGAGTCACCGGGAAGAACGTGCCGGAGAAAAGCATCAGCGGCACCCCGCCGAACCGGAACACGTAGTTCATCGGCGTTTGGGACTCCAGAGTGACCGCCCAGGCCGCGGACGGGGTGGCGAACGCGACGCCGAGCAGCGTCGCCGCGGGCAGCAGCAGCACCGCCCACCAGGACCTGATCAGCCCGAACGCGGCCATCACCACCACGAAGCAGGCGGAGTTCATCGCGATCCGCAAGCCGATGAACAGCAGGTGCCCGCGGTAGATGTCGGCCGGGCGCAGCATGGTCGCGCGGGCCGCGAGGTAGATCTTGTTCCAGTGGATGCCGCTGAACACCGGGAACATCGCGTTGGTCAGCCCGGAGTTCATCGCCAGCACGCCGAGCACCGCGGGCGCGACGAACACCACGTAGGGCACCCCGCCGAGCGCCGCGGTCCCGTTCCTGTCGACGAGCGAGCCGAGGCCGTAGCCCATCGCGCCCAGGTAGAACAGCGGCCCGAACACCGACGACCAGACCGAGGACCGCCAGGTCCGCCGGTACATCACCAGCCAGCAGCGGAACGCCCGGACTGAGAGCGCCCAGGAACCGGGCAGCCCCCTGCGGGGCGCCGCGGGCGCTTCGGCGAGCGCGCTCATCAGTCGATCAGCGTCCGGCCGGTCAGGTGCAGGAAGACGTCTTCGAGCGTGGACCGGCGGACCAGCTCGGTGAGCGGCGCGAGGCCCGCCTCGCGCACGCGCGCGAGGAACTCGTCACCGTCCGCCGCGTACAGCAGCAGCCGGTCCGCGGTAACTTCCATCCGTTCTGGGGACAGGTCCTTGACCTTCTGCACCGCGTCGTCCATCAGCCCGGGGGCGAACCTCAGCTCGAGCACCTCCGCCGTGGAGTACTGCGCGATGAGCTCGCGCGGCGTGCCCTCCGCGACGAACTTGCCGTTGTCCATCACGACCAGGCGGTCGCACAGCTGCTCGGCCTCGTCCATGTAGTGCGTCGTCAGGACGAGCGTGACGCCGCGCTGCTTGAGCCGGAACAGGCGGTCCCAGACGACGTGCCGCGCCTGCGGGTCAAGGCCGGTGGTGGGCTCGTCGAGGATGAGGATGTCCGGGTCGTTGATGAGGCTCCTGGCGATCGTCAGGCGGCGCTTCATGCCGCCGGACAGCGGGTCCACCTGGTCACCCGCGCGCTCGGTGAGCTGCACGAAGTCGAGCAGCTGATCCGTGCGCTCGCTGATCAGCTTGCGCGGCAGGCCGAAGTAGCGGCCGTAGACGAGGAGGTTCTCCCGGACGGACAGCTCGCCGTCCAGGGTGTCTTCCTGCGGCACCACGCCGAGCCTGGCCCTGATCGCGGCCCCGTCCCGGACTGGGTCACCGCCGAGGATGGTAAGCTCACCCTGTGTAGGCGGAGAGACACAACCGAGCATGCGCATGGTGGAGGATTTCCCGGCCCCGTTCGGTCCGAGGAAGCCAAAGGCCTCACCGCGGATGAGATCGAAGTCGATCCCGTCCACGGCGGTGAAGCCGCCGAACCTCTTCGTGAGGCCTCGGGCGCGGACAAGTACCTCGGGCACCCGACGGAGAATACCCCGCAGTTTGACGGACTCCGAACGGTTTTGCGGTCTCCCCACAGGGCAGGCGGTTGGCGCAGGTAAAGTACAACAAGATCAGCGGCGTGGCTGTCGCCCAGCCCATTGACCGCTCCTGCGAGAGGAACTGAGCCAGTTGAGTCTGATCCGCGATGTGTACAGCCGTTTCCGAGTGCTCATCCACGAGATTGGCAAGTTCGGCATCGTGGGTATCTGCGCCACGATCATCACATTCGGGATTCAGAACGCGCTGTACGGGCACGCCGGGCCGACCACTACCGTGGTCGTGGCGAACGCGATCGCGACCTGCTTCGCGTTCCTCGGCAACCGTTACTGGGCCTTCCGGCACCGCAAGACCGCGAACATGGGGCGCGAGACGGTGCTGTTCGTCTTCTTCAACGTGGTCGGCACGCTGATCCAGACCGCGTTCGTTGACTTCAACCATTACCTGCTGCACAACCACGACCGGATCTCATACAACATCGCCACGGTGGTCGGCATCATCTTCGCGACGCTGTTCCGGCTGTTCTGCTACCGCAAGTTCGTCTTCAACCAGGTGCACATCCCGGACCAGCCCGCCGAGGAACTGGCGGCCGCGTCCACGATTCCCTAGCTTCGCCGCGCCTGTCTTCTCGCTACCCGATCGCTCCGCGGATGCGCTAAGGTAGGTCCGCTGGCCGCGACCGCGGCCGGCGGCGGGACGTGGCCTAGCTTGGTCCAGGGCGCTTGACTGGGGGTCAAGAGAACCCGGGTTCAAATCCCGGCGTCCCGACAGGGTTTTTCCGCATCGGGCGCGACCGTGAGCACGGAGGAAGCCGCCGACATGGCTGACGTGGACGCCTGGCTCACGGACGTGGGAACCGCGCTCGGCGTCCCCGCCGAGGAACTGCTGCCCGCGGCGCTGCGCGATGAGCTGCTCGGCCTGACCGGGGAGATCGCCCACCGGGTGGTGCGGCTCGCGGTCCCGCTGACCAGCTACCTGGTGGGGGTCGCGGTGGGGCGGGGCGCGTCGCCCGAGGAGGCGCTGCGAGCCGTCTCCGAGCTGCTGCCGACCGAGCCGGCCGGCAGTTAGTTACGGGATAAACCGCCTAACCTGCTGTTTTCCCAGGCTGACAGGTGTAGGAAGTTACGCTCTGTGGAATGACACCCCCCGTTAACTGGTCCAGATCGGGGGAAGATCAGTGCCACCCACGAAGACCGCGGCAGCCAAGGCCGCTCCGGCACGGAGCGCGAGCAAAGCCCGCGCCAGCGCCGCCGGCGCCGCCAAGACCACGCGTCCTGCGAAGCCTTCGGGCACCAGGAGCGCGGCCGCTGCAAGCACGCGGGGAACCGCGACGACCAAGCGGGCGCCCGCCTCGCGCGGGACGACCACGACCCGCGGGACGACCACGGCGCACGGGACGACCACGGCGCGAGCCACGACGCCGCCGCGGAAAAAGACCGCTTCACGCCGGACGACGACGGCGCGCGCCGCTTCGGTGACGCCGCGGACGGTCAGTGCCGCGGCGACCAAGGTGACCACCGCGGCAACCAAGCTGAACACGGCCGCCGTGTCCGCCGCCGGCTCGGCGAAGACGCTGAGCAGCGCGCTGACCGCGATCACCACGGCGACCAAGGCCCTGGAGACGGCGGTTACCTCGCTCAACAACGCCGCCAAGTCGCTCGCCGCGACGCCGGCCAAGCCTCTCACGGCGAGCTCAGGCGCGGGCAAGACCGTCGTCCGGACGGCGACGGCGGCCCGGGCCGCGACCGCGAAGACCCCGGCCAAGACGGCCGTTAAGGCCTCCGCCAAGCGGGCCACGAACGCGGCGCGCAGCGCCACGCGCGCCACCACGGCGACCAAGACCGCGACACCGCGGGCGGCGACCAAGGCCACCAAGATGACCGCGGCCAAGGCGACCGGCACCAAGGCAGCCGCGACCAAGGCCACCGTGACCAGGGCCAC
>CAZORE010000071.1:15048-16336 GCA_964581815.1 uncultured Streptosporangiaceae bacterium
CCAAGGCGACCGGCACCAAGGCAGCCGCGACCAAGGCCACCGTGACCAGGGCCACCGCGACCAGGGCCACGACAGCCAAGCCCACCGCCGCCAAGGCGACCGCGACCAAGGGCACGGGACCCAAGGGGACCGCGACGAAGGCCACCGGCGCCAAGGCGACTACCGCCAAGTCCGCGACGGCGGCTAGGACCGCGGCCAAGATCGGAACGGCAGCCAAGTCCGCGGCCAAGACAGCCACGGCTAAGGCCACCGCGCCCAAGGCAGCGGCCGCCAAGGCGACCACGAAGACGGCCAAGGCCGCCGGCCAGCTCAAGGCCAAGGCCGTCAGGGCAACGACGGTGACGGCCAAGCCCAAGGTCGCGACCAGCGCGACGGCCAAGCCCAAGGTCACGACCACCGCGACGCCCGCCAGCGCCCCGGCCAGGCCCGCGCCCGCCGCCAACGGCGCCGCGCCGTCACCGGCCAGCGGAACGCCCGCGCGCCCACTCGCTGACGGGCCAAACGTCCGGCCGAGCGCACCCGAGCCGCGCAACGAAGCGCTCACCCCGGGGACCAAGCCGGGCGATGTCCTGTCCGGCCTGATCAGGTAGCGCCCGCGCGGTGCCGCGCCGTCGGGACCGGCCTTCCGCCACAGTCCCGCGGGATACGGAAGAGCAGGGCCGCCGTAGGTGTTGGATAGGGACATGGCCATTGACGGTGAGTACGTGCCGAGCCCGGCGGCTTGGGTCCGGGATCAGGTAGAGGAATACGAGCGCTCAGGCGGCAGGATGGGGACGACGCTACGGGAAACCGGGCTGCCCGTGGTGATCGTCACCAACCTGGGGGCGAAGACCGGCGCGGTGCGCAAGACGCCGCTCATGCGCGTGGAGCATGAGGGGGCCTACCTCGCGGTCGGCTCGAAGGGCGGCGCGCCGCAGAACCCGGTCTGGGTGTACAACCTGCGCACGAACCCGGCAGTGGTGCTGCAAGACGGCCCGCAGTCCTGGGAGATGACCGCCCGCGAGCTGACCGGAGAGGAGCGCGCGGCCTGGTGGGACCGGGCCGTCGCGGCCTTCCCGCCCTATGCCGACTACCAGAAGAAGACGGACCGGCTGATCCCGGTCTTCGTCCTCGAGCGCACCGCCTGACCCGGAGTTCTCAAGCACGCCAAGCCAGGACACAAAGCCCGCTCCGCGACCGCTGGCCGGCCCCGCCACCTCGGCGGCCCGGCCAGCCGCGTATCACCAGCGCGGTGACGCGGGGACGGCGGGGCGGGCTAGGTTGGCCGGATGGTGCGGGCCAGGGTGAG
>CAZORE010000071.1:16436-38208 GCA_964581815.1 uncultured Streptosporangiaceae bacterium
GACGCGGGGACGGCGGGGCGGGCTAGGTTGGCCGGATGGTGCGGGCCAGGGTGAGGGCGCGGGCGTGCTCGGCGCGAAGCCACTCCTCGGTCAGGCGCGGGTCGGGGTGGTCGGCGCCGGCCGCTACCGAGTCCAGGTAGGCGAGGTCGGCGGCGAGACGGCGGTGGAACTCCGCGGCGTCACCGACGTGCCCGTGGCCCGGGACGACGACGGTCACGCCGGGGACGCCGGCCAGCGTGGCCAGGCCCGCACGGTAGCCGCCGAAGGGATCGGGGTCAACAAGGTCAGGCAGCGGGATCTCAATGTCGGAGCACATGTCGCCGGCGACGAGCACGCCGGATTCGGGGAGGAAGACGGCACCGTGGCCGGGGGCGTGGGCGTCGTGCGGGTAGACGACGGCACGCGGACCTGACCAGCCAATCTCGCCGACGGGCAATGCCTGGACCTGGCCGAACAGCGCGAGGTCATGACCGGGTGCCGCGTCCTGAACGTCGGCGACGAGGCTGCTGCGCTCGCGCGCGGCGACGGCGGCGGCGCGCGGCGTCGCGTACCTGGGCACGTCGCCGAGGGCTCGCGACCAGAGCAGGTGATCCCAGTGCGGGTGAGTGGACCAGCCCACCGCCGGCCGCAGGCCGTGCTCCTGCAGCCAGCGGGCTAGAGCCGCCAGGTCGGCCACCCGGACGGCGGGATCGATGAGCAGGCAGCGGCCGTCGTCACCCGCTACGACCGTGGTCGTCGTCGTATAGGTCGGCGCCGTCACGACGAAGACGCCGGACGCCACTTCATTGACCGGTAGCTCGCGCACGGCGCGCTCCTCGCCGTGGCTCTCGCTCACCTGGCCGCCGTTCGTCGCGGGCGGGCGGCAGCGTAGGTCGAAGAGATGGCATCGGCGGCAGGAGCGGCCGGGGCCGGGGGCTTGACGCCGACCGCGCACAGCGCGCCGGCGGCCGGCTGGCCGGGACCCGGCTGGACGCCGGGCGGGACCAGGTCCAGGCCCGCGAAGAACGACTCCAGGTCGTCGGCGGTGAACCGGCCGGGCCAGGTGAAGTCGGGCAGCGCGGACTCCACCGACGCGGCGGTCGCCACCAGGTAGCTGCCCGGGGCCAGCGCGCGCAGCAGCACGCCGCAGACGGCCCGGGCGGTGCCCGGGTCCAGCACCTGGAGGGCGAGCGTCAGGCTCAGGCAGACGGGCCTGGAGAAGTCGATGAACCCGGCGAGGTCGCCGCTGGCCAAGATCGCCTCCGGTTCCGCCAGGTCACCCGCGAGGTAGCGCACGCCGGCCGGGACAAGGGCGCGGCCGTGCTGCACCACCGCGGGATCGCGGTCCACGTAGGCGACGCGGGCGGCCGGGCGGAAGGCCCGGGCGGTCTCGTGCGGAGCCGGCGCCGTGGGCAGGCCGGAGCACAGGTCCAGGTACTGGTCCACGCCGCCCGCGGCGATCTTGGCGATCGCGTCGGCCGCGAAGCGGCGGGAGGCGGACAGCACGGTCCGCAGTCCCGGGTACATCCGCATCAGCCGTAGCGCGAGCGCCCGGTCGGCGGCGAAGCTCGCCCCGCCGCCAAGCAGGTAGTCACAGGCGCGGGCCAGGCAGGGGGTGCTGGTTTCGAGCACGAGGGCAGCGTAGCTCAGGCGTCCATCCTCGGCCCGGAGCGGATGACCGTGGCTGACAGGTAGTGGTGGTTGCGAAGCGTGCAGACCGGCAGGTCGAAGAAGCCGACCTTGGCCGTCGCGGAGTTCGGCGGGTACACCTTGAGCAGGCTCGCCTGGGTGGGCTTGCAGCCGGACGTGAGCACCTCGCCGTCGCTCCAGAACAGGTCGGCGTGAGCCGTCCCGCCCGCCGCGATAGTGACGAGCCGGGCCGGGTAGAGCGGGTTCCAGCCGGCCCCGTCACCGAGCTGCTTACCGGTCGCGCTGGTCGCCGTCACCCCTGGGTAGCCGATCAGCGTGCAGGGCTTGCCGCTGATGTTGGTGAACTCAAGCGCGGACTCGATGGTGCCGGCCGCCCCGTTGTTCTGGTTGGCGTCCACCCACACCGAGAGGGCGGACGTGGCGCAGCGGGCCGGGTCCGCGGGCCTGTTCGCGGCCGAGACCGCGGCCGCGGCCGGCGACGTCGCCCAGACGACGGCACCGACGCCGAGCGCGAGAGCCGAGGCCGCCGCGATGCCAGCCCGGCGGATACTGAACAGGCTCTTGACGTGGAGCATGAGGATCCCCCTCCGATGGGAACTGGTTACCTAACGAGGGACGCTACAGTCGGAGTACTGAGTCGTGCTATAGCCGAGCGTGCTGCTGGTGCTGGCGATGCAAACGAGGCAGAACATAACCCGCGCCAGGCGTCACCAGCAAGCAGCGAGACGGAAGGAGTGCTGCCGTGGACACGGACGAGTGGGCCAGGCGCGGATCGTCGTTCGGGGCGGCGGCCGCCGCGTACGCCGAGCACCGGCCGGACTACCCGCCGGACGCGGTGCTGTGGTGCGTGGCGCCCCTGCGGCGGGACCTCGCCGGGCTGCGCGTGCTCGACCTCGGCGCGGGGACCGGCAAGCTGACCGCGCTGCTCGCCGAGCGCGGAGCCGACGTGACGGCGGTGGAGCCCGACGAGGCGATGCTCGCGGAGCTGCGCCGCCGGTTGCCGTCGGTGCGCGCCCTCGGCGGCCCGGCGGAGGCGATCCCGCTGGCCGACGGGTCAGTGGACGCGGTCCTGTGCGCGCAGTCGCTGCACTGGTTCGACCGGTCGCGCGCGGTGCCTGAGATCGCCCGGGTGCTCACCGCGGGCGGCGTGCTCGGCGCGCTGTGGAACAGCGACGACGACCGGGTGCCGTGGGTCGCCGGGCTGCGGGACGCGGCCGAGGGCGCCGCGGCGCCCACGCTGTCGTCACGCCGGGCGGAGGCGGCGCACTTTCCCGCCAGCCAGTTCGGGACGAGGTTCGCGCCAGCGGAGCGGGCCGAGTTCCCCAACTCCCAGCCGCGCACGGCCGACTCGCTCGTCGCGCTGATGACCACGCACTCCCAGGTGCTCGTGATGCCGTCGGCCGAGCGGGCCCGGCTGCTCGGCCAGGTCCGCCGGTACCTGGCGTCCCGGCCGGAGACCGCGGCGGGCGAGTTCGAGGTGCCGATGGTCACCTCGGCGCTGCGGGCCGTGCGCCACTGAAGCCCGCGCAGGTGCGGCCGGGCTGCGCCCGCCGCGGCGGCGGCGATAGAGTCAAGTCGTGGAGACCGAGACTGACCTTGACTCACTGTCGTCCGTCGAGTTGCATGACCGGGCGGTGCGCCGCGCGCTGCACCACGCGGACGTGGGGTTCTTCTGGGAGCTGCTGCGCGCCATCCCGGCCGCCGAGACCCTGGAGGGTGACGCGCGCGAGGCGGGCGAAGACCTCACCAAGGTAAGCGCGCTGCTATCGGACGCGCTCACCTTGCACGAGGGCAACCTCGCGGACGAGCTGCGGCCGCTTTACCTCGACTACCTGCGCAAGCACCCGCCAAAGCAGTAGCGCGCCGACACGGGAAAGCCACCGGAAATGAGCGAGCGCGGCACTCCCCTGCCGGGAGCGCCGCGCTCGCTGACGCCTGCGGGGCCGGCCGGCCGCTGCGGCCGACCGGTGCCGACTGCGGCACCTGACGTCTCAGGCCTGCAGCACGCCCTCGATCTCAAGCGTGATGCCGATCTTCTCGCTGACGACGACACCGCCGGGGACACCAGGGATCGGGCCGTTGAAGGAGACACCGAAGTCGGTGCGGTTGATCTCTCCGGCTGCCGTGAAGCCGGCGCGGGTGCCGCCGTAGGCGTCCGGGCCGAAGCCGTTAGCCTCGAGCTTGAGTGCCACCGGCTTGGTGACGCCGCGGATGGTCAGGTCGCCCTCGAGCAGGTACTCGCCGCCCTCGTCCTTGATGCCGGTTGAGGTGAAGGTGATTGTCGGGTGCTCCTCCACGTGGAAGAAGTCAGCGCTGCGGATATGCGCGTCGCGCTGCTCCTGGTTCGTGTTGATCGACGTGGCGTCGATCGTGGCGGTGACGGACGAGGACAGGGGGTCTTCGCCGGTCACGAAGGTGCCCTCGAACTTGTCGAAACGTCCCTTGACCTTGCTGACGGCAAAGTGCCGGGCGGTGAAGCCCACCTCAGAGTGAACCGGGTCGATCGCCCATGTGCCGGCGATGTAGCCGGGAATCTCCACGCTCATTGAACCTCCAGGGGAAAGGGAAGTAACTGCTTCGCTCAAGTGCGTTACTTCCTAAGAGTAACCATGATTAGTTGAAGTGTCAAGCACTGTTGCGCCGCCCGCCAACCGCGTAACCTTACGTACATGGAGGCAACATACGGCGGATCA
The DNA here is from genome assembly GCA_964581815.1 of uncultured Streptosporangiaceae bacterium. Lineage (GTDB taxonomy): Bacteria > Actinomycetota > Actinomycetes > Streptosporangiales > Streptosporangiaceae > Trebonia. The sequence continues at coordinate 20,759 of CAZORE010000071.1, forward strand.
GCGGCGGAACTGCCGTCGGCCTCTTGCCGGGTCCGCGGGGTACTCGGCCGGATCGGCGACAAGTGGGCCATCTACGTGGTGGACCGGCTTGGCGACGGGCCGCGCCGGTTCAGCGAGCTCTTGCGCGGCATTGACGGTATCACCGCGCGCATGCTCACCGTAACCCTGCGCGGGCTTGAGCGCGACGGCGTCTTGACCAGGACCGTGCACGCGGCCGTGCCGCCACGCGTTGACTACGCGCTCACCCCGCTCGGCGTGACGCTGAACGCGGCGATCGGGCAGCTGGTGGCCTGGGCCGACACGCACCTCCCCGAGATCGAGGCGGCCCAGGCCGCCTACGACGGGCACGCCGAGGACCCGCCCTGCCAGGAAGAGGCGGCGGCGGGCTAACCTCGGCCGGCTTCGTTCCTCGCCGGGACTCCACTCCCCGGCCAGCCAGGCGGCGCCGCGCGCGTACAACGCCTCCACCTGCGGGCCCCGCAGGCCCGGCATGTCGGTCTTCACCGGGTAACCCGCCTGCACCTGGAGGTAAGCGAGGTAGCGGTAGCCCTCGGGGTAGGCATCGAGCACGTCCTTGTCGAACTCGATGACCGAGCCGGGGACCACCGGGTCGAGCCGGTCCTTCTCGTAGATCGGCTGGCGCAGCACGATCCCCCACCGGTCGTCGCGCTTGGCGAAGAAGTCGTAGAACCGCCCGGTGCACGCGACGTCGGCGAGGACGCCGTGCACGAGGCCGCGCTGCATGATCGTCATCCGGGTCTGCGAGATCGCCCGGCTCCCGTCCGCGCTGAGCGTCGCCTGGCTGGCCCCGGTGAAGTGCAGGATGTTCACGCCCTTGGCGAAGCCGTCGGCGCTGACCCGGATAAAGTCGTCGCGCGGCCCCTGGAACCACGTCGCCATCATGTAGCCGTCGTCGTGCCACTGCCGGCGGAACAGCTCCCAGTCCGCGGAGTCCCGGGCGATCACCCAGTTTTCCACCACGTCCCTGATGGCCAGCCGGTCATACAGCGTCTCATCGCTCAAGCCGCGCCCGTTCCTCTCACTGCCTTGCTTCCCGCGAGCCGTCCGCGAACTGCTACGCCTGGCCGGCGGCGGTCGTGGTGACCGCCTCCACCGGCGGCTGCAGCGCGAAGTGGCAGGCGGCGAAGTGGTTGTCCGCGCCGTACGCCCTGAGCTCCGGCTCGACGGTCGAGCAGATCTCCTGCGCGATCGGGCACCGGGTGCGGAACCGGCAGCCGGAAGGCGGGTGGATCGCGCTCGGCAGCTCGCCGGTGATGCCCGCGTGCACCTTGGCTCGTTCCGCGTCCGGGTCGGCGGTGGGCGCCGACTCGATGAGTCCCTTGGTGTAGGGGTGCGCGGGACGCAGGTACACCTCGTCCGCCGTGCCGATCTCGACCAGCTTGCCGAGGTACATGACCCCGATGTGGTTGGACAGGTAGCGGACCACGGACAGGTCGTGCGAGATGAACAGGTAGGTGAGGCCGAACTCGTGCTGCAGGTCGCGCATCATGTTCAGCACCTGCGCCTGGATGGACACGTCGAGTGCGGACACCGGCTCGTCGGCGATGATCAGGTGCGGGTTGAGCATCAGCGCGCGGGCGAAGCCGAGCCGCTGCCGCTGCCCGCCGGAGAACTCGTGCGGGTAGCGCTCGGTCCACGACGCGGGCAGTCCCACCTTGCCGAGCATGTCCCTGACCTTCGCGAGCTGCTCCCGCCTTGATCCCATGCCCTGCACGATCAGCGGCTCGCGCAGGATCGAGCCGACCCGCATGCGCGGGTCGAGCGAGGCGTAGGAGTCCTGGAACATGTACTGGATGTCGCGCCGCTCGCGGCGGTACTCCCGACCACTCGACCGGGCCAGGTCCTTGCCGCCGAAGTGGATCGAGCCGCTCGTCGGCTTGTCCAGGCCGACGAGCATCCGGCCGATGGTGGTCTTGCCGCAGCCGGACTCGCCGACCAGGCCGAGCGTCTCGCCCTTGCGGATGTCGAAGGACACGTCGGCCACCGCGCTCACCGCGCCGACCCGCCGCTGCAGCACTCCCTTGGTCACCGGGAAGTCCTTGACCAGGTTCCTGGCCGACAGCACCACGTCGCCGACGCGCGCGTCCTCGACGAGCTCAACCTCGGGCTCGGCGAGCGGCTCGACCACGGTGAGCTGGCCGCGGACCGTCCGCTCCACCGCGCCCACGGGGAAGAAGCAGCGGTAAAGGTGCGCGGTGGTCTCACCGAGCAGCGCCGGGGGCTCGGTGCGGCACTTGTCGGTCGCGTACCGGCAACGCGGGGCGAACCGGCAGCCGGCCGGCGGGTTAACCAGGTCCGGGGGCGCGCCGGGAATGGAGTAAAGCCGCTCCCGGGTCTCCGCCGACTTTTCCGGCAGCGCGTGGAAGAGTGCCTCGGTGTACGGGTGACGGGGATTGTTGTACAGCGCGGACGTCTCGGTGGTCTCCACCACCTTGCCCGCGTACATCACCGCGACCCGGTCCGCGCGCCCGGCGATGACGCCGAGGTCGTGGGTTACCAGGATGACCGCCATGCCGAGCCGGTGCCGCAGGTTGTCGATCAGCTCGAGGATCTGCTTCTGGATCGTGACGTCAAGCGCGGTGGTCGGCTCGTCGGCGATGAGCAGCTTGGGCTCGCAGGCCAGCGCCATCGCGATCATGACGCGCTGCCGCATGCCGCCGGAGAACTGGTGCGGGAACTCGTCCACCCGCTCCCTGGCCCGGGGCAGGCCGACCAGGTCGAGGACCTCGACCGCCCGCTCGTACGCGTCCTGCTTGCTGACGTTGCGGTGCAAGAGCACGGCCTCGGCGATCTGCTTGCCCACGCTGTGCGTCGGGTTGAGCGACGACAGCGGGTCCTGGAAGATCATCCCGACGTCGTCGCCGCGCATCTTGCGCAGCTCCTCGGGCCGGAGGTTGGTGACTTCCTTGCCCGCCAGCTTGATCGAGCCGCCGGCGATGCGGCCGCCGTTGGGCAGCAGGTGCATGATCGACAGCGCGGTCATGGTCTTGCCGCAGCCGGACTCGCCAACCACGCCGAGCGTCTCGCCCTCGGCCACCTCAAGCGTCACGCCGTCAACGGCGTGCACGACGCCGTTCCGCAACTGGATCTCAGTGCGCAGGTCGGTGATTTCTAGGAGCGCCACGAGTAGTTGTCCCCCTTACCGGCGCTGTAGCCGGGTCTCGAACGCGTCGCGGAGCGCGTCACCGATGAAGTTGAACGAGATACAGGTCAAGATGATCGCGACGCCCGGCGGGTAGATCAGCCACCAGTAATTTCCGCCCTGGATGTAGGTGAGGCCGCCCTGCAGCATGGAGCCCCAGTCCGTGTTCGGCGGGGCGATGCCCAGCGTGAGGAAGCCCAGGATCGACAGCGTGAGGATCGCGTCGGCGACCGCGAACGTCGCCTGGACGATGATCGTCCCGATCGCGTTGGGCACGATGTGCTTGATCACCGAGCGCAGCGGCCTGCCGCCGATCACGCGGACCGCCTGCACGTACTCGCGGTTGCGCAGCGAGAGGGTCTCGCCGCGGACCAGGCGGGCCACGCCGAACCAGTAGAACACCGCGATGATGAAGATGATCACCGTCGGCGTCGGGTGGAAGATCACCGACAGGATCATGATGATCACCAGCGACGGCAGCGACAGCCCGGCGTCCACGATCCGCATCATGAGCGCGTCGACGAACCCGCCGGCGAAGCCGGAGATCGCGCCGTAGATGGTCCCGACGAACACCGACACGATCGCCGCGGCCAGGCCGACCTCGATCGAGGTCTGGCCGCCGACCATGAGCCGTCCGAGCTCGTCGTACCCGAGGTCGTTGCAGCCGAGCAGGTGCGAGCCGGACGGCTTGCACAGGTAGTCGATCAGGTTGGTGCTGGTCTGGTTGGTCACGTAGATGTGCGGTCCGACGAAGCAGAACAGCAGGATGAAGACGACGAAGCTGAGGCCGGCCAGCGCGAGCTTGTTCTCCGCGAACACCTCCCAGGCGCGGAACCAGACGCTGCGCGGCTTGTCGAGGGGGATGAGCCCGAGTTCGGCGTCGGTCGCCGCGATGACTTGCGCCTCTGGGACGGACATCAGTACCTCACCCTCGGGTCGAGCAGGCCGTAGCCGATGTCGGCGAGCAGGTTCCCCACGATCGTCGCGGTCGTGGCGATCACCGTGAAGCCGAGCAGCACGTTGAAGTCGTTGTTGAGCGCCGCCTGGTAGAACGCCAGGCCCATGCCGGGGAAGTTGAAGACGACCTCGATCAGGATCGCGCCGCCGACGAGGGCGGGCAGCGACAGGCCGAGCAGGGTCACGATCGACACCAGCGAGTTGCGGAACACGTGACCCCAGATCACCCGGCGCTCGGTCGCGCCCTTGGCCCGCGCGGTGCGCACGTAGTCCTGCACGAGGTTGTCGAGCACGTTGGACCGCATGTACCTGGACCAGATCGCGTAGAAGCCGAACGCGTAGGTGAACACGGGCAGGACGAGCGCGTGCGGGTCCCCCAGGATCCCGAGCAGCGAGGATGACTGCGGCGCGAACGGCGGGAACAGGTGGCTGTCGATCGCGAACCAGTCGACGAGCACGAGCCCGAGGAAGAACGTGGGGGTCGAGTAACCGAGGAAGGAGACCCCGGTGAGCACGTAGTCGCCCACGCTGTTGCGGCGCACCGCCTGGTAGACGCCGAGCGGGATCCCGAACAGCAGGGCGAAGAAGAACCCGAGGAAGGCGAGGATCGCGGTCTTCGGCAGGTCCTGGGCCATGAGGTTGGCCACCGACAGGTTCAGCTTGTCGGAGAAGCCGAGGTTGCCGTGGAGCAGCTGGCCGACCCACTTGATGTACTGCTCGTAGAACGGCTTATTGAACCCGTACAGGTTGTTGTAGTAGTTGATCAGGAACGGGCTCGCCCGCACGCCGAGCAGGGCGCGGACCGGGCCGCCAGGGAAAAGGTGCATCATGCCGAGGGTGCCGGCGGTGACGATGAACAGAACGAAGATCGACTGCCCTACGCGCCGAATCAGGAAACCGACCACGGTTTCTTTGTCCTTTCTCACGCCAGCCGCGGCCCCGCCCCGGGGTAAACGGGGCGGGGCCGCGACCGGGCTACCCGCTGGTTACTTGGTGAAGTTCCAGTACTCGGGCAGGAGCGTCGCGAGCGGGTTGTTGGCCACGTTCGCCAGCTTGCTGGTCGTCGCCGTCACCGTGTAGGCGTTCGGCATCCAGATGAACGGCAGCTGGTCAGCGAGGTACGTGGCGTACTGCTGGAACACCGCCAGGCTGGGGCTGGTGTGGGTCTCGTCGATCAGCTTGTCCATCGTGGCGTCGGAGTAGCTGCCGGCGTTCGACGAGGCGCCGGTCTCGAACAGCGGCTCGCCGGTCGGCTCGAAGCCGGGGCCGTTGAAGTTCCAGCCACCGAAGTTGAGTATCTGCCACTTGCAGGCCGCCTGGGACGGCTTGCAGGGGGCGGTCTCACCGATGATGGTGTTGAACGACTGCGGCACCAGGTTCATCGAGATGCCGGCCGACGCCATGTCCGACTTGATGATCGCCACCTCCTGCGTGAAGGCGGTGACGCCGGTCGCGTAGTCCATGGTCATCGCCAGCTTGGTGCCCGCGGTGACGCCCGCGCCGCACAGCGACGCGGTCTCGCAGGTCATCACGCCGCCCACGTTCTTCCAGCCGTGGCTGGTCAGCAGCGCCGTCGCGTTGGCGACGGAGAAGGCGTAGGGGCCCTGGCCGCCGTTCTGGTTCTGCACCGACGGGACCCACTGGCTCGCCGGCTGGGTCGGCACGCCGCCCGAGGTCGGGTAGCCGTAGCCGCGGTTAACGCTCTTGATCATGCCTTCCTGGTCGATCAGCTCCTGGATCGCCTGGCGGACGTACAACTGCTTGAACGCCGGGCCGAGCGTCGGGTTGTTGAAGTTGATGTAGAAGTACTGGATGCCGAAGGAGTACGCCGTGCCCAGGGTGAAGCCGCTGCCGAGCGGGTCGGTCGACGGCAGGACCTGGCTGCCGGAGACCGGGGCGAGGTCCGCCGGCGGGATGTAGCCGACGTCGAGCTGACCGGTCTTCATCGCCGTGTACTCGGTGGTGTCGTCGGTGTACGCGTAGTAGGTCATGCCGGCCAGCGTCGGCTTAGGGCTGCCGGAGTAGGCGGTGTTCGGCGCGAACGAGGTGACCGGGCCAGAGGCGGCGGTGCTGAAGCTGGACAGCTTCCACGGGCCGTCAACGACGCCCCAGATCGGGTTGGTCGCGTACGTCTTCGCGTTCTTGGCCTGCGCGGTCATGTAGTTGAACACCGCGGTGCACTTGGCCCACTTGTCGGCGGCCGTGTCGGTCGCGCAGCCGCCGCTGCCCGCGGCCCCGCCCGCGGCGGAGACGTCCCAGGCGGCGGGCATCGGGGTGATCTCGGCGAGCTGGTTGTAGGTGAACCAGATGCTGGACACCGCCGACTTGAGGTGCAAGACCACCGTGTTGGCGTCGGTCGCGCTGTACGAGGCCAGGTTGTCGGGGAGCAGGCCTGGCACGTAGCCGTAGTAGTTGGCCGGCTCGGCCTTCATCATGTTGAGCCAGAAGATCACGTCGCTGGCGTCAACGGTCTCGCCGTTGCTCCACTTCCAGCCCTTCATCGTGATCGTCACGGTCTTGCCGTCGGCGCTGTAGGTGGGGGCGTCCGCGAGGGAGAGCGGGTAGTTCACCGCGACCGAGGGCCCGTTGTTGCCGAACATGTACAACGGCCGGTACATGAGCATCTCGAAGCCCTCGGCGTTGTACTCATTGGCGTTGGTCAGCGGCACGTACGGCCAGATCCAGTTCAGCGTCACGCCCGAAGGCAGCGCCACCCTAGCGGTACCCCCCGCTGCCACCGCAGCCGTCGAGGACGCGGACGCCGACGAGGAGGTCGGGCTGCCCGCGGAACTTGACGAGCTGCTGCACGCGGCGATCCCCACCGCTAGCAGGGCTGCCGCTCCGGCTGCGGCGACTCGCGCTGCGCGCGTCCGCCGTCTGTTCCGAAACATCAATTGCGCTCCTTGGCTCTGCTGTTGTGCGCCTCGGCCAGTCCCGGTAGGGCCTGCGCTGAGGGGCTTAACTTGCCTGGAGCGTAGGTTTGTCCCGTTAAGTTCGTGAAGCCGAAGTATCACAATTTGCTATCGATACGCCAATGATTGAACACTCGTCCGGTCGGTGCGCTTGTCGGCGCACAGGCAGGAGACACGGGGCCGTTGCCGCCCGCGGTGCGAGCAAAATACCACAAACACGACTTCGGCTACCAGGGACAACCAATCGCCTTTCCGGTGCGGACTACCTTTTACCGAAAAATTTCCTGCATGTTACATATATCGATACACGGCCGGAGTCAACGGGAGCAATCACCACACGTCGTCAGGTGAGCCTCCAGACCCGGGCGTAGCGTCGTAAAACCACTTGCTTTCCTACATACCTCTGTACTCAGTTCTTTTCAAGCACGGGAGGGAGCGCTTCGCCGCCGGCGAGGAGGTCGCTGAGGCGGTCGAGCGTGCCGCGCAGGTTGTTGCCGCCGACGAGCTCCCGTGCCTCGTCAACGCCGAGCCAGCGCAGCGGCGACTGCGCGTTCTCCGCCGCGATCGCGTCCGGGCGGTCGGTGGCGAGGACGTACCGCAGGTCGGCGTGCTCGTGCTTCGGATCACCGCCCGCGGCGCGCACCTGGCAGACCGCCACGTGCCGCAGGCGGCCGTCCGGCCACGGGGCCAGGTCGGCCAGGCCGGTCTCCTCCCTCGCCTCGCGCAGCGCGATCTGCAGGGGGTCGGTCTCCCCCGGGTCGGCGTGGCCGCCGACTTGGAGCCACAGCCCGAGCTTGACGTGCCACCGCAGCAGCACGCGGCTCGTCGCCGGGTGCACCACAAGCGCCGACGCCGTGAAGTGCAGCGGCAGGGAGCGCGACCAAGGATCATGCGATGCGGCCGCAAGCCGGGTCATGCGCGCGAGGTCAGCCGCCTCGGTGTCGCCCGTCGCCTGGTAGCCGGTGAGGAGCGGAGTCAGCACCGGACCATGGTGGCACGCCCGCACCCGGGCGTGCCACGACTCCGCCACATCCGCTCCTCTTGACTGCCTGGCACCACCGGACGCTGAGGCCACAGAATTCGATGCGAAATTGCGAACATGGGTTCCATTCAGCAAATGGTTTCCGCTAGACTCGTACGCATGTTCTAATAGAACGTCGGAACGAACGACGCGGCAGCGATCCTCCTGGTTACCGCGGCGCACTTCCCTGCGCCGCGGTAACAGGGCACCGCGGGCGCGCGTGCCGGCCGGCGCCGATCAGGCCCGGGCCGGCGGCCCAGCACAGTCAGCCAGCGAGGGGTGACCATGACGCGAGACTTCGAATATAATAGCTATGACGATGCCGATCGGATCGCCATCCTGGAAAACAGGGCCGCCGACCTGGAGCGCCGCCTGCTCGCGTTCGCCGCGCCCGACCCCATGGCCGGCTGGCGCAACGTGGCAATGCCCGGAGGCGGCCCGCTGACGGAACCCGAGCCCGGGCCCGCGGCGGTCGACCCGGACTTTGCCGACCTGGACGACCTGCCGGCGGACCAGCCGGGCGTCCCGACGAGCGGAGCCCGGACCGAGGGCCTCATCAGCCACGGGCGGCAGCGAGCCAGGCGGTCAAGGACGCGGCGCGTGCTCGGCCACTGGCGAATGCTGCTTGTCGGCCTGGTGGCGCTGCTCGGCGGGGTGATCGCGGCGCTTGTCGCGCTGTCCGGCAGCAACGCCGCCTGGCCGGCCAGCGTGGCCATCGTGCAGGCCGAGGTCAAGCAGGCCTGCCAGAACCCGGACGTCGCCGCCGAGCCGAGCGGGTTCAATTTCGCGTGCGCCAAGGACACTCAGCAGGTGCTCTGGGTCTTCTCCCTGCTGACCAGCGGCGACAACCCCGGGTACGTCGACCAGGCAACCGGCCGCAAGGGGCTCGAGCCGATCCAGCCGGCCCAGGGCGGCGACATCGCCTGGTCGCTGAACCTGCACCACCCGTACAGCGCGGCCAGCCCGCTCGACAGCCTCGAGGTCGCGGCGCGGGCGATCAACAACATCATCGGCGGCGCGACCCTGACCTCAAGCAGCGGCGGCGCGCTCGTCGAGGGCGGCCTGGAGAGCACCGCGGCGAACTGCCAGCGGTACACCGGCTCACCGCGGCTGGTCACCCGGCAGGGTTACCCGGCGCGCTGCGCCTCCGCGGTGATCCCGGGCGCCGGCCAGGCGGCACTGGTGAGCGATGCGTTCCAGCAGTGGATGGGCGGCACGCCGTCGCAGATCGCCGCCGAGGCCGGGGTGCTCTTCGAGAACGCCGATAACCCGGCCAACTCGAAGGTACAGGCCATCCTGGGCAGCCTGCCCGCGTCCGGGCAGTAGCCGCGAGAAGGGAGCCCGCCGCATTCCAGCACAGAACTGAGCAGGGGCCGGGAAAGCCGCCCCAAACCGCGCCCGGCAATCAGGACTGTAATCGCCGAAGGGGGGAAGTGGTACCCGTGCGTTCCGTCAGGAAGCCATGGTGGCAGCAGGCAACGGCGCTGGTAACCGTGAGCACTGGCGGCGTGATTACCGGGCTCAACTTCATCCCAGGGGCGGCCACGACGATGACCTCGCCGACCAGCGTGCCACTCCACCTGCTCGCCCTGGAGCAGGCGGGCCAGCCGGGCACGCTCGGCGCGCTGGCGGCCGGCGGTGACAGCGCGGCGAGCGCGACAAGCGATGCGCAGCTGCGCGCGGCCATCGTCAACGTCACGGGCTACTACCTCCGGCTCGCGAGCGGCCGCACTCCGGCCCAGATGGAAGCGCTGATCTGGGGCGACACCAGCAGCGACGGGACCGACCACGGCGAGTCCTGCGCGGCTTTCGCCAGCCTCACCCTTGAGCTGGCCGCCCAGGCGGTCGGCCAGCGAAGCTGGGTGTCCGGCGGGTCAAGCTACCCGTGGCCGCTGCCCGAGTGGGCCGACGTGCGGGTCGACACCAACCCGGCATCGCCTCAGGTCACGTCGATGGTCGCGGACGCGCAGGCGCACGGGCGCTGGCACCCGCTTGGTGACGGCTACCGCCCGCAGCCGGGCGACTGGGTGCTGTTCGACGGCCATGTCGAGGTGCTGACCAGCTACTCCGACGGCGTGCTCGACACGATCGGCGCGGACTCGCTGCCCGGACTCACCGTCAACGCCCACTCGCTGCGCGGCGCGCTCGCCGAGCAGGGCGTCACCGGCTTCGTCGACAACGGGCAGCTGGCGGCGGCGCCCGCGACCACCGGGAGCACGACGGGACACGGCGGGACGTCGGGTGCCGCGGCCGGCGGCGCGGGCAACAGCGGCACCGCCGCCGGCGGGACGTCCAAGGGCGGCACCCGACGCGGGGGCACGTCGCGGCCCGCAGGCACGGCGGCGGTTCCCGGAGTCCCCGCGAGCGGCGCGCTCGGTGCCTTCACCGGGGGGAATCCGGCGGGCACCCGGGCCGCTGGCTCGGCTACGCGGGCGGCAGGCGGCACGTCGGCCGCCGGCGGGGTGGCACCGATCGGGCATGCGACCGTTCCCGGCCTGCCCGCGGGAACCCTCGTCATCGAGCCAGCGGCCGGCCGCCTGGACATCGGCGCGGCGGCCAGTGCGCCGGCCGCCGAGCCGGTCGCGACGCCCGCGTCATCCCCGACGGCGACGCCGGCCGCCACCCCGGCCGCCACCCCGCCCGCCGCCTCCAGCCAGGCGGGCCGGACGTACGCCACGCCGGGTACCAGAGACCAGCAGGCGTTCATCAGCCTCGTCGCGCCGGGGGCGCTGGCCGCACAGCAGCGCTACGGCGTGCCCGCGGCCGTGACGATCGCACAGGCCATCGAGGAGTCCGCCTGGGGGCGCAGCAGCCTCGCGGCGCAGTATCACAACCTGTTCGGCATCAAGGGGACGGGCCCGGCGGGCACCGTGAGCCTGCCCACCACCGAGTACTCCGGCGGCCACTGGGTGACCGTGGACGCGCAGTTCCGCGTCTACCACAACGACGCCGAGTCGATCGCCGACCATGCCGAGCTGCTCGCGACCAGCGGCTACTACACCCGCGCGATGGCGGACCGGTCGGTCCCCGACGCCTTCGCGAACGACCTGACCGGCGTGTACGCGACCGACCCGGAGTACGGCGGTAACCTGATCGCGCTGATGAAGCTGTACAACCTGTACCGGTTCAACAGCTCCCCGACGGCGGCCCACCAGTCGGCGCCGACCGCGCCGACCACCGCGGCCGCGCCGCCCGCCGTCACCGCTGGCGCGAGCCCCCCCGCGTCGCCGGCCGCCAGCCCGGCCGCGACGCCCCCGGTCACCGGCACGCAGGGCTCGGCCAGTGCACAGGTGCCCGGCGTCGCGGCGCCGGCCCTCGCGCCCGCGCCGCCGACGGTCACCACGTCACCGGCGGCGGCGCCAGGCTCGGGGGGCGGCCGCCATAGCATCCCCGGCCTCTTCTCCCCGGGCACATTCTCCACCGCGGCGCCAAGCCCCGCCCGGACGGCGGGCGTGCCTGGCGCGCTCACCCGGGGCAGCGCGCGGATCCCCGGCGTGGGCACTGGCCCCCTGGTGACCACCGCCGCGGTCCGTTACACCGAGCCGCTGCCGCACGCCGTGACCACGGCATTCTTCGTCAGCGCGAAGGCGCCACTCGCCCGCGGCGAGCACCTGTACCGCGACGTCGCCTCCTGCACGGGGATCAGCTGGCAGCTGCTGGCCGCCGTGGACTGGATGCAGTGCAAGGCTGACCCGCGCTACTCCCCCGTGCACGGCGAGAAGCTCGGCGCGCTCAACGCCGACGGCACCGCGTACTCGACGAAGTCGGGTGCGCTCGCGCAGTGCGCGAGCGACCTCATCGAGCTCGCCGCCGCCGTTTACGGCATCGACCTGACCGCACGGCGGCGGCAGTCGGTGCGCTCACTCGCCGCCGCGTTCGCCGCGTTCCGCTGGGGCGGCATCCTGCGCAAGCACGGCATCTCCGCCATGGAGTTCCCGTTCTCCGTCGCCGGGCTGACCCCGCAGCACCAGAAGATGCACTGGCCGCCCGTTGACGCCACCGAGGTGCCCGACCGGCCAGGCGGCCGGTTCCGCGACCCGTTCGGGGCCGTTCCCGTAGTCCTCAGCCTCGGCTACCCGGCTACCGTCTGAAAGACAGAAAGCGCAGGTCCCCGTGTTCCGCTCGCAGAACCCACCAGCCAGCAAGCGCAGGTCAGCGCCTGGCGTCGCCGGCCAGCCCACGGGGCAGCTGGTGACCGTGCGGCTCCCCGACGGCCGGCTCGTGCGAGGAGAACACCTCGCCTACGGCCCCGCGGGCGGCCACCCGCGCGGCACCTCCGGTGACAATCAGACGCTGGTGCTGATGACCCCGCCCGGCGGCCCGCGCTACCGCGGGCGCCGTCGCTGGTTCCACTTCATTCCGCGCTGGCTTCGGTGGACAGCCGTGATCGTCATCGTCGGCGTGATCTTCCGGCGCGCCGTCGCCTGGGCGGTGCTCGCCGCGCTGTCCGGTGCGCTGCACCTGTTCGGCGCCAGCCTCCACCTGCCGCACGTCACATTCGGCTGGCCGTGGTCGTCGACGACCACGGCGACGACGGACGTCGGGCCGCTCGTGCTGCAGAAGATCGAGGGCGTCGACAAGCCGGCGCTCGGCACCACCACCTTCAACTTCCTGTTCACTCACTCGGTGTCCAAGCCGATGGGCATTCTGCCGTGCTGGTACTCGGGGACCTTCTACGCCGTCGGCCGCGCCTCGGCGACGGTCAACCTGAACCCGGGCCCGTCCTGGTGGAAGCCGTCAACCGGGCACTACGTGCTCCGCGTGCTCAGCAAGCCGACCGCGAGCACGCCTGGCACGGTCAGCGTCGCGCTCGCGCTGCCGCTGCCGCAGCTGCCGCAGTCGGTGCACGACGTGTCAATCGACAACACGCTGTCCAAGCCGGTGTCCTCCGACCATTCCTGGACCTACCCGGGACTGGCCTGCGGTGTGCTCATCAAGCCGCAGTTCAGTCAGTCGGTGCTCTACGCGCAGGCGCAGAGCGTGGCCTTCCAGCAGGCGACCACGCTGAAGAGCGTCACGCAGCCACTGATCGCGGCCGCCGAACGGCAGGCAGGCACGATCATCAACGGCAACTTCATCACCCCTACCCTCGCCGCGCTGAACTATAAGGTGACCCAGTTCACCATCCACTGGGTCAGCCCGGCGGCCAGCGGCTGACCCGGCCCGCTTTCCCGCCCTGCCCGGCCGGTGAGGCGGGGCGCCCGGCGATGTAGCGTGGTTGGCATGGGCACTGCCGCACACGGTTTCGCGCCGTCAGCAACGGGCCGGCCAGCACCATGACGGCCGAGGTTTTCCCCGGGACGCCGCTGTTCCAGCGCGCCGCGGCGGCGTTCGCCGCCTGCGTCCCGGTCGACCCCGCCGACGACGGCTTCTTCGGGCCGGGCAGCGCGACGTGGCGGCTGCACGCGGACCTGTCCGGTCCGGTCTCCGGGCTGCGCTCGCTGCTGCTGCAGGCGCTGCACCCGCTCGCGATGGCCGGCGTCGACCAGCACAGCCACTGGCGCGACGACCCGGGCGACCGGTTCGCCACCACCTCGGCGTACGTGCTGACCATCACCTACGGCGACCGCGCGGCGGCGCGCGCCGCGGCACAGCGGGTCCGCCGGATTCACGAGCGAGTGACGGGAATCGACGAGGTGACCGGGCAGCCGTACGCGGCCGGCGACCCGGCGCTGCTCATCTGGGTGCATGCCGCGCTCGTCGATTCCGGCCTGGCCGCCGCCGCGCTGTACGGCGCGGCGCTCACCCCGGCGGAGCAGGACCGGTACGTGGCCGAGATGACCGCGGCGGCCGAGCTCGTCGGGGTCCCCGCGGCCAGCTACGCCGAGGGCGGCGCGCCGGCGTCCGTCGCCGAGCTCGCCGCCTACTTCGATGCCGTCCGCCCCGCCCTGACCACCAGCAAGTCGACCGCCGACACCGCGTCCTACTTGCTTCGTATGCCCGACGTCGAGCCGGAGCTCGCTGAGGCGTGGCAGGTCCTGGCCGCCGCGGCGGTCACCGCGCTGCCCGGCTGGGCCCGGGCCATGTACGGCTTCGCCGACGACGCGAGCGCGGGCCCCGCGCGCGAGGAGGTACGCCAGGTGCTCGGCGTCCTCGACGCGGTCTACCTCGGCGAGCCCGGGGTGCTCGAGGCTCGCCAGCGGATCACCCTGCGCATGCGCCGGGCCGGCCAGTGAGTGGTGCGGATGCCAGCCCGCCCGGACGACGGCAGCCCAGGCTCCGGGTCAGCCGCGGGCTGACCGCGATGCGGCTCGCCGCGCGGGGCGGCGCCCGGTATGCCGCGAACGCGCCCCGCCTGTTTGCCGCCGCCGGGGAGCATCGCCAGCAGCTGCGCGACGACCTGGCCTTGCGCACCGCGCAGGACGTGGCGGACACGCTCGGCACCATGAAGGGCGTGCTGATGAAGATCGGGCAGCTCGCCAGCTACGTCGATGACGGCATCGCGCCGCCGGCCCGGCGTATCCTCGGCCGGCTGCAGGACAGCGTGCCCCCGATGTCGCCCGAGCTCGCCGCCAGCGTCGTCGTCGCGGAACTCGGTGCGGCCCCGGAGCACGTGTTCCGTGAATGGGACCCGCTGCCGATCGCGGCCGCGTCGATCGGCCAGGTCCACCGGGCCATCACCGCCGACGGCCGGGCCGTCGCGGTCAAGGTGCAGTACCCGGGCATCGCCGAGGCCATTTCCGCGGACCTCGGCAACGTGGCCCTCATCCGGTCACTGATCAAGATGGCCGTGCCCAGCCAGGACGTGACCTCGCTGATCGAGGAGCTGCGGGAGCGGATCGGCGAGGAGCTCGACTACCTGCGCGAGGCGGAGAACCAGCGCCTGTTCGCGGCCTTCTTCGATGGCCACCCCACCGTGAGCGTGCCGAAGATCGTCGATGAGCTGTCCACCGCCCGGGTCATCACCAGCGACCTGGCCGCGGGGGCACGGTTCGCCGAGATGCTGACCTGGCCGCAGGAGGAGCGGGACCTCGCGGCGGAGACGATCTACCGTTTCACCTTCCGGTCGCTGTACGAGCTGTGCGCGTTCAACGGGGACCCGCACCCAGGCAACTACCTGTTCGAGCCGGGCGGCCGGGTCACGTTCCTCGACTTCGGGCTGGTGAAGCACTTCAGGCCGGACGAGCTCGACCCGCTTATCCAGATGATCGAGGCGCTGTGCCTGCGCGACGACCCCGAGGGCTTCCGGCGGGCCATGGAGGAGGCCGGCTTCCTCCAGGCCGGCGCCCCGATCGCCACCGAGGAGGTGGTCAGGCACATGTCGCTGTTTTACGAGACGGTGCGCGAGCGCGGCCCGCGGACTATGACAAGCGAGTACTCATCCGCCGTCGCCCGGCGGTACGTGGACTTCAAGAGCCCCCTCGCGGCGTACGCCAGCATCCCCCGCACCTACGTGATCGTGCAACGGATCAACCTGGGCCTGTTCTCGGTCCTCGGCTCGATGCACGCGACCGCCGACTGGCGTGCCATCTCGGAGGAGATCTGGCCGTTCGTGCAGGCACCGCCGTCCACGCCGCTCGCCGAGGCAGAAGCACCGTGGCTCGCGTCGCGGTCGGGCCCCCGCCCCTGGTCAGCTGGCACTGCGGCGGGAGCGGTAGGCGGCCACGTTGACGCGGTTCGCGCAGGTGAGGCTGCAGAACCGGCGTGAGCGGTTCTTGGACAGGTCGACGAGCACGTCATCGCAGTCGAGTGCGGCGCACAGCCGCAGCCGGGCGAGCTCGCCCGTGCGAATCACGTCTGCGAACGCCATCGCGACGTCCACCGCCATGCGGTCAGCCAGCGGCGCGTCGGGCGAGGTCGCGTGGATGTGGTACTCCCAGCCGTCGTGCTTGACCAGCTGCGGCAGCGCGCTCGCGTCGCGCAGCAAAGTGTTGACCAGCCCGACCGCCTCGTCCTCGGTCATGTCCCAGAGCGCGGCGAGCCGGCGCCGCAGGGCGCGGACGGCGTCCAGCTCCGCCTGGTCGTGGGTGCGGCTGCCGCTCCAGCGCCAGTGCGCCACGAACGCGTCGAGCGCCGCGATGTCAGGCAGTTCCTCGCTGCCGCCGCGGGCCGTGTTCACCAGGGCCGCGGTCGCGTTGAGTGACACCTCGGTGTCATGAGTAAAAAGCATTTGACCTATTTCACCGCCTCTGGTTAGGTAATAAGTGTAGCGGTTGTTCACCACTTACTGCTTCTCTGACGGCGGACGCGACGAAGGGGCGAGGCGATGCCGACCCTGCGAGCACCAGATCACCGGATCGTACCCGCGACCGGCGGCGAGAGGCTGGCCAACCTGGCCGACGCCGCGGTGACCCGGCCGGGCCGGGCAGGACTGGGCCGGCCGGCGCGCCACTCGCCCACACGGGGCCGGGCCGCCCAGGGCGCGGGCATCGGGCTCGGGCTGGTATCCGCGATGTTCTTCGGCACGTCGGGGACGTTCGGCTCGGCCCTGATCGCGGCCGGCTGGTCCCCCGCCGCCGCGGTGCTGGCCCGGGTGTGCGTGGCGGCGCTCACGCTCACCGTCCCCGCGCTGATCGCGCTGCGCGGGCGGTGGGGGCTGCTACGGCGGTCCGCGCGCCTGGTGGTCACCTACGGCCTCGTCGGGGTGGCCGCGTGCCAGGTCTGCTACTTCAACGCGATCGCCCGTATGGACGTCGGCATCTCCATCCTGCTCGAGTACCTGGGCATCGTCATCATCGTCGGCTGGCTCTGGGCGCGGCACGGGCAGCGGCCCCGGCCGCTGACCGTGCTCGGCGGGGTGGCGGCGCTGAGCGGGCTCGCGCTGATGCTCCAGTTGTCCGGGTCGGGCGGCGTCAGCCTCGCCGGGGTCCTGTGGGCGCTCAGCGCGGCGGCCGCCATGGCGGTCTACTTCTTCCAGTCAGCGCAGAAGACTGGTGCCGACGGCGACGAGCTGCCCGCGACGGTGCTCACCTGGGGCGGGATGGTAACCGGCGCGGCCGCGATCGCGCTGCTCGGGCTGACCGGGCTGGTGCCGCTGCGGTTCGACGCGGCTGACGTGACGCTGCAGTCCACGCGGGTCAGCTGGGTAGTGCCGGTGCTCGGGCTCGGCGTGCTCGCCGCGGCGATCGCGTACGTCACCGGGATCGGGGCGGTCAGGCGGCTGGGGCCGAAGCTCGGGTCCTTCGTCGCGATGGCGGAAGTGCTGTTCGCGGCCGGGTTCGCCTGGCTGCTGCTGCACCAGGTGCCGACCGGGATGCAGTTCCTCGGCGGGCTGCTGATCCTCGCGGGCGTCGTGGCGGTCCGGCTCGACGAGTCCTGACTACGGACTACGGCCTGGCGCGGGCGCGGATGCATCGCCTTGGGCGTGTTTGGCCGCAACCAGGCGGGAGTGTCGGGGCGGGCCCGTAGGATTTTCCCGTGCCCTCCCCCAATGAACCCGCCGACCCGGTGCTCGCCG
>CAZORE010000072.1:0-6793 GCA_964581815.1 uncultured Streptosporangiaceae bacterium
CGGACAGGCTGGCCAGGACCCGCTGCAGCTCCTCGACGTCGCGGGCCACCACGGACAGCAGGTAGTCGTTCTCGCCCGCGATGTTGTCGGCCGCGATGACCTGCGGCAGCGACCGGATGTGGTCCTCGAACGCGGCGTCTGACCGGGGGCCGTGCCGCCCCAGCGTGGTCGTCACCCAGACCTGCAGCGGGAAGCCCGCCAGGGCCGGGTCGACGTGCGCCCGGATGATCCTGATGACGCCGGAGTCCTTGAGCGCCCGCACCCGGTGCAGCGTCGCGGCGGGGGACAGGCCGACGAGCCGGGCGAGCTCGACGTTGGTGCGGTCCGCGTCCGCTTGCAGCTCAGTGAGCAGGAGAATGTCAATTTCATCAAGTTTGATGGCCACAACACGAAATTATATTTCGTCAGAGCCGTGAGATAGTAAACGATGGTGGGCGGGGCGGCACGATGAAAGACATGAACGCCCGTCGATTTCCTGTCGTGAGTACCCGGACCCGTGCCGTCGCCGCCCTCGCCGCCGCGGGCGTAGCCTGGGGGACCAGCGTCCCGCTGTCCAAGGCCGCGCTGGCGTGGCTGCCGCCCGCGTGGCTGGTCGTGGCCCGGTTCGCGCTCGCCGCCGCGGTGCTGCTCGCCATGGTGAACCGCGGCGCGCTGCGCGCCGCGCTGCGCTGGCAGGTACTGGCCTGGGGCGCCGTCGGGCTCGGCGGCTCGGTCATGGTGCAGAACTCGGGCATCGCCACGACCAGCGTCACGCATGCCGCGCTGCTGGTCGGCGCGGGCCCGGTGCTCGTCGCCGTCATCGCCGCCGCCTGGCACCACGACGTGGCCCGCCCGGTCGCCTGGGGCGGCTTTGCCATCTCGCTCGGCGGCGTCGCCGTGGTGGCCCAGGGCCACGGGGGCGGCGCGACCGCCGGCGGCGACGCGATGGTCCTCATCTCCGCGCTCGTCGCGGCGGCCATGACCGTGGCGCAGGGGCGCCTGCTCGTGGGCCGGGATCCCGTCGCGGTCACCGCGGTGCTGTTCCTCGGCGCGGCCATCGGCGCGCTGCCCGCGGCGTTCCTCACCACGGGCACCCCGCCCGCGGTACCCGCTGGCGGGGCCGGAGTCCTCGCCGTGCTCGCTGTCGCCGGCCTCACGGTGGTCGGTACCCTCGCGCCGTTCACCCTGTTCGCCTACGGACAGCACAAGGTGTCGACCGAGGTCGCAGGGGCCTTCCTCAACCTGGAGCCACTGGTCGGCGCCCTGGTCGGCGTCGCCGCCTTCGGCGACCCGGCCGGCCTGCGCCTGGCGGCGGGCGGCGCCGCCATCGTCGCCGGCATCGCGATGAGCAGCCTTCCCGCGCTGCGCGGCCGCACCGTGGGCTCCAGCCTCGCCACCGCCGCCTAGCTCGTCCCCCGGCCGGCCGGTCACGGCATCGACCGGGCCACGGTGCCGCGCGGTCTCAGCCGAGGTGGGGGAGCAGGTCGGCGACCGAGTCCAGGATCAGCGGGGTGCCGGGCAGGCCGGCCGCGGCGGGCACGGCCTCCAGGTCCGCGCGGGCCGAGTCGCCGGACAGCACGCCGACCACCAGGCCCGCGCCCGCCCGGAGCCCGCATTCGACGTCGGCCGGGGTGTCACCCGCCACGACCAGGGAGGACACCGCGTCGCCGCCCAGCCGGAGCAGCGCGGTCAGCGGCATGTCCGGCCAGGGCCGGCCGCGGCCGGCGTCGGCCGGGGACAGGATCAGGTCGACGAGCGGGCCCCAGCCGAGCGCGTCGATGATCGCGTCCCGCGTGACCGGGGCGAAGCCAGTGGACAGGCAGACCCGTGTCCCGGCCGCCCGGCAGGCGGCGAACAGCTCCACCGCGCCTGGCATCGGGGAGATCTCGCCCGCGGCGACCGCCCCGGCGTAGTGCTTCTCGAAGACGGCGTTCGCTTTCTGCGCGGCGTCCTGGTCGCCGAGGATGTGCCGGAACACCTCGATCTTGGACTGGCCCATCGTGGCCCGCGCGTACTTCATCGCGCTGTTGAACTCGCGGGCGGTCAGGCTCCTGCTGGCGATGGCGGCGCCGAAGGCGGCCATGACGGCGTTGCCGTCGCGGATGGTGGTGCCGGCCATGTCCAGGCAGACGACGGAGAAACGGCTCACTGGAAGGTCTCCTCGGCGATCGCGGGTGAACAGGTCATGCCGCGCCCGCCCGGGCCGGTCACCAGGACCACGCCGGGCATGACGGTGGAACGGTGGTAGATCGTCGCGCCGCCGGCCACCTCGCTGTAGACGCCGGCCCAGCGCCGCTGCACGCGCGGCAGCTGGCCGCCGAGCAGCGCGGCGGCGCGGGCAACCAGGTGGTCGTAGGCGCCCTCGTCCACGTCGAACCCGAAGGGCTCGTCGTACTCGTGAGTGTCCCCGATGGTCAGCGACCCGTCGAGGCGCTGCACCAGGAGCAGCTGGGCCCGGTTCCGCGCCGCGACCTCGACCTGCGGTGGCAGCGACGCGAGCGAGGGAACGTCGTAGGCGGGGTAGTAGCGCAGCGAGTCGCCGTCGGCGACGGACGTGGTCAGCCGGCCGGGGAACGGCAGCGTCTGCAGCATCTGCAGCCGCACCCGGCGCAGCCCGGCGCCGCCGGCCCCCGGCGCGCTCGCCAGGGCCCCGGTCGCGGTCAGGTGCGGCCCGGCGATCCCGGTGAAGTTGGCCCCGGTGCACAGCACCACGAGGTCGCCCCGGTGCCACTGCCCGGACTGGTCGCGCACCCCGTGCCCGGCCAGTTCCACGGCCTCGGCCCCGGGCCGCCACTCGTACCCGGGTCCGCCATGAGCCAAAGACGCCCGCAGCGCGGGCAGCGCGAGCCGCGGCTCGGCGATCGCGTCGGCCCGGCACCACAGCCCGCCGAGGAACTCGCCGCGCAGCGCGGGGTTGACCTCACGGACACCCGCGGCGTCGAGCAGCTCGAACTCGCGCTGCTTCGCGTCGGACAGTTCCGCCGCCTCGCGCATCACCGCGAGCTCGGCCTCGCTGGTGGCGAGGGTCAGCGACCCGGCCGGACGGAACCCGGTGCCCGGGGCGTCGGCCGCGATCGATTCCCACAGCTCGCGGGCGCGCAGCGCGAGGGAGAGCTCGGCGCCGGCCCGCCGTCCGCTGACCCAGATCAGGCCGAAGTTCCTGACGCTCGCCCCGCGCCCTTCCGGTTCACGCTCCAGATGAGTGACCGCCAGCCCGTGCCGCCGCGCCATGACCGCGTGCATCGTGCCAAGGATCCCGCCACCGACAATGACAACCCGCCCAGAATCAGCCATCACGCTGACAAGTATAGCCATGCCGTAACTTGTATAGCCAAGTTGGCCAGCCAGGTCAGGCGAACCCGAGGCTGCGTCAGCGGAGGCCGAGCGGCGTTACCGCGGGGGCGCCGAGGTGCGGGACAGGGCGTTCACCGACACGGAGTTACGTACGCTGAACGCCGTCTCCGAGCCGAGGTAACGGTCGTCGGACCACTCGACGGGCACACCGGAGCGGTCCGTGGTGAACCGCCGCTCGCGCAGCAGCGGCACGCCGGCCCGCACGGCCAGCCAGCGGGCGTCCTCGGCCGAGGCGGGCACCGCGTCGATGACGTGCTCGGCGTCGGTGAACCCGACGCCGAGCTGCTCGAGGCGCTCGGTGATCGAGTCAGCGGTCAGGTCGATGCCCGCAACCAGGGCGCCGACCTTCTCCGGGTAGACGGCGCGCTCGACCATCACCGGCCGGCCGGACAGCAGCCGCACCCGCACCAGGGTGTACACCAGGCTCTCTTCGGCCAGCCCGAGCCGGGCGGCCTCGGCGGCGGTCGCCTGGCGCCGGTCCAGCGATATCACGCGCCCCGACGGCTCCTCGCCGATCGCCCGCGCCCAGCGGGAGAACGAAAGCAGCTCACCGAACGACTGGACCCGGGGGCCGGCGATGACCACCCGCCGCGCGCCTCGCCGGGACGCGATCACGCCGTCGGCGCGCAGCGCGGCGAACGCCTGCCGCACCGTGCCGCGCGACACCGCGTACCGCTCGGCCAGTTCAGCCTCGGACGGCAGCAGCGCTCCAGGCGGATAGGCGCCTGCCGCGATCGCCGCCTTGATGTCGTCGGCGACCTTCCGGTACAGGGACTCGCCGGTCATGAAATCAAAGCTTATCGTCCGCTCGTCCCGTGGGCGGCGAGCGTCGCGTCGAGCAGCGCCCCGGCGGCCGCCCGCGCGGTCACGGCCGCGGACGGGTCCCGGTCCATGCGCGCGGACAGGGACGAGCCGTCGTAGATCATGTGCAGCTGCCGCCCCAGCGCCTCCGGGTCCGGCGCGCCAGCGTCCCTGGCGAGCCCGGTGAGCAGCCCGCGCACCCAGCCCCGGTACTCATCGGCCGCGCGCGAGACTCCCTCGCCCGGCGACTCGGCGCTGGCGCTGACGAACGCGCAGCCGCGGTACCCGGGCTCGGCGAACAGCTCGCCCTGCGCCTCGAACACGCCAAGCAGCCGCTCCCGCGGGCCGTCGTAACGCTCGATGTACCGGGTGATCCGCGCCGCGACGACCGCGTGGCGGCCCTCCAGGTAGACCTTGACCAGCTCGTCCTTGCTGCCGAAGGTGTTGTAGAGCGACGCCTTGGCCACGCCCGCCCGCTCGATCACCCGGTCGATGCCGACGGTGTGCACGCCTTCGGCGTAGAACAGCTCGTTGGCGGCGGCAAGGAGCCGCTCACGCGCGGAGGGTACCGCCGCGGATTTCGCGCCCATCCCGATCACCTCATCGGACTGATCTGTCTGATTGATCGTACGTGCCGCCGGGCCGCGGTGACGGCGCCGGCGGCACGTACGCCGCTGACCTTTTAGCGCGCCCGCCGGGCCAGGGCGGCCACGGCGAGGGCGGCGAGAACGAGCAGCGCCGCCCCGTAGTCCCTGGCCGCGCCGATCAGTCCGGCCCCGTGCACCGCGAGGAACCCGGCCGCCACCGCGGGCACCCCCAGGCCCAGGTAGGAGACGGTAAACAGCAGGGACAGCACCCCGGCCCGCTCGTGCGGCGCCGCGACGGGGACCACGGTCCTGACGCCACCCTGGAACCCGCTGCCGAACCCGACGCCGCTGACCGCGGTGCCGGCGAAGAACAGCCAGGCCGACCCGGTGCCGAGCGCGACCAGGGTGATGGCGACCCCGGCCGCCAGCGCGGCGATGCCCGCCAGCATCACGGTCCGGGCCGGCGTCTTGCGCAGCAGGTACACCGAGCTCACCGCGGTCGCCGTGAGCAGGCCGAGCGATGCGCCGCCGAGAACTACGCTGCCCGAGCCGGTCAGTGCGTGCACCAGCGCGGGGCCGAGCGCGCCGTACAGGCCGGCCAGGGCCCAGACCGCGAACAGCACGGGCGCCGCGGCGAACATCTGGCCGCGCACCGACCGGGGCAGCCGGACCTCGGGTACCAGCGCGGCGGCCGGGACGCGGCTAGGGGTCACCGTCTCGCGCAGCAGCGCGACGCCTGCCGCCTGGACGGCGATGACCGCGATCAGTGCCAGGTAGACCAGGTGAGTGGGCGCGGGCAGGTACCGCACGAACAGGGCGGACAGCAGCGCGCCGCTGCCGGTGCCAAGGCCGGGCGACATGGCGTTCGCCAGGGCGCCGCGCTCCCGGTCGATGTCGAGCATGGCCGCGCCGATCGCGCCGAGCGCCGCGCCGGTGGCCAGCCCCTGGATGACCCGGGCGATGAGCAGGTCGCCGACCCCGCTCGCGACGGCGAACACGATGAGCGACACGACCTGGCCGGCGAGGGCGGTCAGCAGCACTGGCCGCCGCCCGGCGTAGTCGGACAGCCGCCCGAACGTCAGCAGCGCCCCGAGCACGGCCACGGCATAGACGCCGAACACGATCGTGGTGGTAACCGGGCTGAATCCCCACCGCTGCTGGTAGATCGCATACAGCGGGGTCGGCGCGGCCGACGCGGCGAGCAACGACACGATCAGTGACGCGAGTAGCACCAGTGCGGGCAGCCCAGACAGCCGGGCCCGCCGCGCCGAGCGCCCCGCCAGCGCATCCCCGGCCAGTGCGCCCGAACGAAGGCCGGGTACTCCGGCGAGCTCAGTCGCGACGCGGTTCTGGTTCATGATGGCTCCAGTTGCACCTTGATTAGGTAGACCAGTCTGTCTAGCCATGGCCATCATTAAAACAGACAGGTCTGTCTAATGCAAGCCTCCGCCTGAGGAGCGTCAGGCGCCGGCGCGCTGGCGGGCGGCGGCGCGGGCTAGCCAGCGGCCGTCGTCGAACTGGACGTCGATCGGGTGGCTGAACGCGGCGGACACGTGCTCGGAGGTGACATCGTAGGCGATGCCTTATCGCCGCCCGGTGCCGAGGCGGTCGGCTGGCCGTGGAATGCCCGCGGCCGTTCGGCTGGTTGACGGTACTGAGAGTGGCCAACTAACAGGGAGTTCCGATGACTCGCACCGTCAAGATCCCCGACGCCACGCACCCCATCACCATCCAGCCGACCGGTTCCCGGGTGACCGTGCGCCTCGGTGGCGCCGTGGTGGCCCAGACCGACAACGCGCTGTCCCTGGCCGAGGCGTCCTACCCGGTGGTCCAGTACATCCCGGTCGACGACGTCGAGCAGGCGCTGCTTGAGCGGACCACCAGCCAGACCTACTGCCCCTACAAGGGCGACGCCAGCTACTACACGGTCAAGGCACCCGACGGCAGCACCGAGAAGGACGTCGTCTGGACCTACGAGCACCCGTACCCGTCGGTCGCCGAGATCGCCGGCCACCTGGCGTTCTACCGGGACCGCGTGGAGATCACCGTAGATCCCGCCTAACGCCTAACGC
>CAZORE010000072.1:6893-8161 GCA_964581815.1 uncultured Streptosporangiaceae bacterium
CGCCTAACGCCTAACGCAGGTTCAGCTGCCAGGAGACGCCGAACCGGTCGTTGACCCAGCCGAACTTCGTGCTGAAGCCGTAATTCCCCAGCGGCATGAGCTCCGCGCCCCGTTCGGCGAGGGCCGCGTAGAGCCGGTCAAGCTCGGCCTCGTCCGTGCACTGCACGAACAGCGACATCGCGGGCGTGAACGTGAAGCCGTGCTTCATGGGGCTGTCGATGCACATGAACGGCTGGCCGGCCAGCGTGAACGTCGCCTGCTGCACGCTTCCTTCCGCGCCGGGCCCTTCGGGGCCGTAACGGGTTACGCTGACCACCGCGGCGTCGGCGAAGAGGGACAGGTAGAAGGTCATCGCCTCCTCGGCGTTGCCCTCGAACATCAGGAACGTGGTGATCTTCTGCGGCGTCGCGATCTCCATGCCAGTTGCTCCCTCGGCGCTGTCCGGCAGTCGGCACCTGGCTACCGTAACTGGTCGCCGCGAGCGACCCGGAGCAGGCGCGCGGGCCTGGTGACCGGTTTGACGGCTATGGCGCGGCAGTGGACCCTAGTCGCGTGGAGATGACCGAAGCGTTCGCCTCGGCGGTCGCGGTGACCGTGCCTATCCTGGCGCTCGCCGCCGGGGCGGAGGTACGCGCCGTCAGGGAGCGGGTGCGCCGGCCCGACGAGGAGTGGGAGAAGGCGTTCGCCGCCTACCAGGCCGAGCATGAGCTTGACCTGGACAAGCCGCACGCGGAGGCGCTCAAGTACTTCCTCGGCATGCCGACGGTCAACAAGGCGTTCATGGCGGAGCGCGTCGCGGCGATTGCCGGGGCGTTCACCTGGCTGGCGGTCTTCACCCTGCTCACCATCGCCGAGTTGCTCAGCCTGGTATGGCTCGGCGACGGCGCGCGCGGTGCCGCCCCCGGCACCGCCGAGTTCTCCGTGGTGACCATCGGGATCGCGCTGGGTGCCCTGGTCGTCACCCCAGCGGTCTACCTGCTGTTCCCGCTGCTGCTTTCCGTCGACCTGGTGCCGCAGGGCCTACGGCAGGCGGTCGGCCCGAAGATCACCACTGTCAGCGGCCGCGACCTGCTCAGGCACATGCTGCGCGAGTTCGAGGCCTCCGTGGAGCAGACTGCGCGGGAAGCAGACGAGGCGAAGCAGGCCAGGCACGCCGCGGCGGAGACGGCAGCGGGGGAGCGGAACCTGCCGGCGGAGGCTCCGGCCGGCGAGCCGCCCGCGAGTGAGGCGGCGGCCGAGGTTGCCGGCCACTGATCACGACGAGCCGG
>CAZORE010000072.1:8261-29213 GCA_964581815.1 uncultured Streptosporangiaceae bacterium
TGCCAGATCCGGGCGGCCCGCGCCAAGCCGCGCGGGCCCTGCCTGCCACACACTGTCCGCCACACACTGCCCGCCACACACTGCCCGCCCCACCGCACGGAGCGCACGATGCCGCACGCAGCCCGGCCCAGTTTCGGAATCACGACCGCCCCGATGCAGGTCAGCTACGAGGACATCCTGCGGGTCTGGCGCGAGGCGGACGCCGTGCAAGAGATCGGGCACGCGTGGCTCTTCGATCACCTCATGCCGATCGGCGGCGACCCGAACGGGCCGATCTTCGAGGGCTGGACGCTGCTGTCGGCCCTCGCCGCCCAGACCGGGCGGCTGCGCCTTGGCCTGCTGGTGACGAGCAACCGGTTCCGGCCGCCCGCGATGCTGGCCAAGATCGCCGCCACCGTCGACATCGTCTGCGGCGGACGGCTCGTCCTCGGCATCGGCGCCGGCTCACGCCCGAGCATCCCGTGGGCCCGCCGCGAGTACGAGGCGAACGGCCTGCCGTACCACGATTTCCGCCGGTCCGTGGAAGACCTCGCCGATGCCTGCACGGTCATCAGGCGGCTGTGGACGTCGGACGAGCCGTTCGACTTCCACGGCGCCCACCTCGACCTCACCGGGGCGTTCGGCAACCCGAAGCCGGCCCAGCGCCCGCACCCGCCGATCCTCATCGCCGGCCGCTCGGCCGCCGTGCTCCGCGTGGCCGCCGAGCACGCGGACCTGTGGAACATCCCGGGCGGCGACATCGCGGACGCGGCGCAGCGCAGCGCGCTGCTTGACCGCTACTGCGCCGAGGCGGGCCGCGACCCGGCGGCCGTCACGCGCTCGATCCACCTGCCCGTGTCATACGACCAGCCCGGTACCACCCGCGCGGCCATCGGCGAAGCGCTCGACGCCGGCTTCCGGCACGTTACCCTCGGCCTGCCCGCGCAGCCCTACCCCGCGGGCGCCGCGCGGTGGGTCGCCGATGAACTCATCATCCCGTCTGTTTAGCGGCCCTTAGACGAGCGCGCTCAGCGGGTTCTCCAGCCGGGCGGTGAACGCGGCGAGCCAGCGGGCCGCGAGGGCACCGTCGATCGCGCGGTGATCCACCGACAGCGTGCACCGCAGCACCGCCGCCACGGCGAGCGTGTCGTCGACGACGACCGGCTGCTTGCGGGCCGCGCCGACGGCGAGGATCCCCGACTGCGGCGGGTTGATGATCGCGGAGAACTCCGCCGTCCCGTACATGCCCAGGTTGGACACCGTGAAGGTGCCGCCCTCCAGCTCGTGCTGGCGCAGCCTCCGCTCCCGCGCCCGCGCCGCGAGCGCGGCCGACTCCCTGGCGATCGCGGACAGCCGCAGGCCCTCGACCCCGCGCAGCACCGGCGTCACCAGGCCGCCCTCAGTCGCGACCGCGATCGATATGTCGACAGATCGATACGCGAGGAGTCCTTCCTCGGTCCAGGTCACGTTGGCCTCGGGCACGTCACCGAACGCCGCCGCCACCGCCGCGAGCACGAAGTCGTTGACCGACACCTTGACCGCCCCCCGGTCTCCGGCTGGCCGCCCCTCGTTGACCCGCCCGCGCAGCGCGAGCAGCTCATCCACCAGGCAGTCGGCCACCAGGTAGAAGTGCGGCACGGTTGCCTTCGACTCGGTAAGCCGCCGCGCGATCGCGCGGCGCATCGGCGTATGCGGGATCAGCGTCGCGCCGGCCGGCGCACTCGCGGAACCGCCCCTCGCCTGCGCACTTCGAGCATCATCCAGAACGTGAGCGTGCTCCGCCTCCCCGCCCCCCGCCACCCCGGCAGCAGCGGGCGCGGGGGGAGGCCCGACCGGCGCGGGCCGGGCGAGCGCCGCAGGCGTCGCAAGGAAGCGCTCAAGGTCCCGCCGCACGATCCGTCCGTTGGGTCCGGTCCCGGCCAGCCCAGCCAGGTCGATGCCCCGTTGCCCGGCCAGCTTCCGCACCAGCGGACTGGCGAAGACCCGCCCGCCCCGCTCCGCCTGATGCCCGTTAGCCGGAGAGGACGGCGCAGTCACGGTGACCGGCGCCCGCTCCGTCGGCGTGGCCGGAACGGCTGGGGCTGCCTGGGACAGGGCCGGCGAGGCCGGCTCTTGTGACGTAGGCGTACTCGCCCCGGCCGAAGCGGTAGTGGTGAGGCCCTGGGAACCGAGCACCGCGTCGATGTCAGCGTCGGTCTCGCCGGGCGCGACGAGGACGGCAATGGGGGAGCCGATCTCCGAGGTGTCGCCTTCGCTGAGCACGAGCCGCCCGACGATGCCCGCTTCCTCGGCCGCGTACTCGACCAGCGCCTTCTCGGTCTCAAGCTCCGCGATCGGCGTCCCGACGCTGACGCTGTCGCCGGGGGAGACGAGCCAGTGCGCGAGCGCCGCCTCGGTCGCGCCGGCCAGGACGCTCGGCATCCGCACGATGACGGCCATCAGCCGGTCACCTTCCCGAAGCCGTCACGCACCCGTTCGAGCCCCGCGACGATGTCGTCGGTGGTCGCGATCGCCGCCTGCTCGAGGACCCGGGAGATCGACGGGGACGACTCGGCTCCCGTCACCCGCTGCACCGGCTGGTCGAGCCAGTCGAAGAAGCGCCGTTGTATCTCATCGGCCAGCCAGCCACCGTAGGAGGTGCCGAGGGTGCCCTGCTCGACGATCAGCACCGCGTTGGTCTTGCGGACCGACGCGCCGACGGTGTCCCAGTCGAGTGAGGCCCGGTCGAGGAACCGCAGGTCGATGAGCTCCGCGTCGATCCCGGCGCGCTCGATCGCCTCGGCCGAGCGCGCCACCATGGACAGGTAGCTGAGCACGGTGACCTCCGACCCGGCCCGCCGGATCGCCGCCTGGCCGAACGGGATCTGGTAATCCAGGTCATCGACCGGGATCTCGCCCTCGGCGGCGTACAGGTCGACGTGCTCGAGCATGAGCACCGGGTCGTCGACCGCCAGGGCGGCGTTCATCAGGCCGACGTAGTCGAACGGGGTGGACGCGGCCATGATCCGCCAGCCGGGCGACGTGGCGAAGATGCCGGCCGGGTCCATCAGGTGCTGCGAGCCATACCCGGACCCCATGGCGACCTTGGTCCGCAGCACGAGCGGCACCGGGTTCCGGCCGCCGAACATGTGCCTGGCCTTGCCGATCTGGTTGAACACCTGGTCGGCGGCCACCCACAGGAAGTCCGGGTACATGAACTCGACGACCGGGCGGAACCGGCCGTCGAGCGCGAGCCCGCCGCCGAGGCCGGCGAACGCGTTCTCGCTGATCGGCGTGCCGAGGACGCGGCCCGGGTACTTCGCGGGCAGGCCCTTGGTCGCGCCGTTGGTGCCGCCGTTGAGCTTGTGCACGTCCTCGCCGAGGATGACGATGCGCGGGTCGGCGCCCATCCGGCGGTCCATCACCGCGGACACCGCCTCGATGAACTTCCCGCGCCGCAGGGGCCCGGTGAACGACGCGCGCTCGGTGGTCCGCGCCCCGGCCAGCTCCGACAAATCGCCCCGGATGCCGACGTTCACGAACGCCGGGTCCGGCCACAGCTCCGGGCGGATGCGCCGCGTGCCCGCCTTGGCGCCCGGCGACGGGTCCGGCTCGGTGAGCGCGGCGGCGGCCGCCTTCATCGCCGCCACGGCCTGGGCGCGGACGCCGGCGACGCCGGCCTCGTCGGTCAGCCCGAGCCTGGTCATCTCGCGCGCGACCCGGTCCAGCGGGTCGCGGGCGCGCCACCCAGCCTCTTCTTCCTTGGTCCGGTAGCCGAACGCGGAGCCGGGGTAGGGGCCATTCTGGTGGAAGAACCGGTAGACAAGCGCCTCGATGACGACCGGGCCCTGCCCGGCGCGCAGCCGCGCCGCCGCCCGCTCCATGACCAGGTGCACCGCCAGCGGGTCCATGCCGTCGACCCGCCAGGCGGTGATGCCGAAGCCGAGGGCGCGAGCCGACAGCCGCGGCTCGCCGGTGGCCTCCTCAACGGTGGTGGACACCGCGTAGCCGTTGTTCTCCATGAAGAAGCACAGCGGCAGCTTCCAGGCCGACGCCAGGTTGAGGGTCTCGAGCACGGACCCGATGTTGACCGCGCCGTCGCCGAAGTACGTGACGGTCAGGTCGCTGTCTTCCGGCCCGGGTGCGTCCCGGGGGGTCGTCCCCCCGGGGGATGACTGCTTCTGGGCCCAGGAGTTCCCGGCCGCCATCGGCACGCCCCCGCCGACGATGGCGTTGGTGCCGAGCGCGCCGGCCTCGAGCCACTGCAGGTGCATGGAGCCGCCGCGGCCGCCGCAGTACCCCTGGGCCAGGCCGAGGATCTCGGCGAGGGTGCGCTGCAGCACCTCGGCGACCGCCGGGGTCACCAGGCCGTCCAGTGTGAGCGACCCCTTGGTGACGTGGGTGAGCGCCTTGGCGAGGAACTGGTGGTGGCCGCGGTGCGAGCCGTTCACCGCGTCGGACGAGCGCAGGCTCACGATCGAGCCGACGGCGCCGCCCTCCTGGCCGATGGAGGAGTGCGCGGGCCCGTGCACCAGGCCCTCGGCGGCCAGCTCGAGCACCGTCTCCTCGAAGGCCCTGATGAGGTGCAACTGGCCGAGCATGCTGGCGAGCAGGGCGGGGTCGGCCGCCTTCCAGTCGGCCGGCGTAGCGATGAGCTCCTGCCAGTCGGCCGCCGGCGCGAGGCGCTTAACGCGGGGCATGACGCATCTCCCTGGGTCGGATGTTCGCCACGCTACCGGGGCAATGCATCCATTTCAACAGTAAGCAGCCTCCGTTCTGCGGACTTTTGCCCTTGTGATTGCTAGATTGGATACATTCACCGTAAGGAGGACGCATGGGCATACCGGGCCTGCGCGGCGGCGACCACGTCGGGTTGACCGTGCCCGACATGGCGCAGGCGCACGAGTTCCTGACGGACGTGCTCGGCTGCGAGTTCGTGTACGCGCTGCCGGAGATGCGCCACGAGGACGACTGGATGCGCGAGCACCTGAACGTGGACCCGCGCCGGGTGGTGCGGGAGATCAGGTTCTACCGGTGCGGCTTCGGGCTGAACCTCGAGGTCTTCGAGTACGAGCCGCACGAAGGTCAGCGGGACGTGCCGCGCAACAGCGACCTTGGCGGGCACCACCTGGCGCTGTACACCGACGACATGGACGCGGCGGCCCAGTACCTCGCCGATCGCGGGGTGCGGGTCCTCGCGGGCCCGGTGGCCAGCCGGAACGCCTCTGCGGGGCAGCGCTGGCTGTACTTCATGGCGCCGTGGGGAATGCAGTTCGAGCTGGTCAGCTACCCGGGCGGCAAGGCGTACGAGAAGGACGCCGCGGTGCGGCTGTGGCATCCGGCGCACCCCGGCCAGTGACCGCGGGCCGAGACGGAGCGGGGGCGAGCACGGTGTCGGGCAACCAGGCGGGCACGGCGGCCGTGGCGAGTCACCGGATCGCGGACGCGCTGCGCACCGCGATACTCGACGGCAGCTACCGGCCGGGGATGAGGATCAGGCAAGAGGACATCGCGGCCCGCTCGGGAGCGAGCCGCATCCCGGTGCGCGAGGCGCTGCGGATGCTGCAGGCCGAGGGCCTGGTCACCCTGGTCGCGAACTCCGGTGCCTGGGTGGCGCGGCTGACGCTCGCGGAGTGCGCCGAACTGTACCAGGTCAGGGAGCGGCTCGAGCCGCTGCTGCTGCGGGCCTCCATGCCCGGCCTTGACGACGCGGCGGTGATGAGGATGGCGGACCTGGCCGCGGCGATGGAGCGGGCGGACGGCGACGTCGACGCGTTCCTGCGCGCCGACCGGGAGTTCCACCTCACCTCCTACGCGGCGGCGCCGACGGGGGAGACGTCGCGGATCATCGGACGGCTGTGGAACACCAGCCAGCATTACCGCCGGGAGTTCACCAAGCTCGCCGCGCACCGGGACCGGCTCGGCGTGACCCACCTGGAGCACCGGCTCCTGCTCGACTGCGTCCGCCGCGGCGACGCCGACGACGCCGAGCGCGTGCTCGTCATGCACGTCCGGCGCACCCGTATAGAGCTGAGCGGGCACCCGGAGATCTTCCGCTGAGGCACGGCGCGCCCGGAGAATGACTTGACATCAGCATCACTAACCGTCAAAGTTGCAAACGATTGCAGCACGGCTGGTGCGCATGGGGGATTTCGAGTCTTTGTTAGTTATTAATGAGGAGGCACGAATGGCCGCGGTCACGCCCACCGTCGGGTGGATCGGTACCGGGCGGATGGGCTACCAGCTCGCTCTGCGCCTGCTGCGCGCCGGCTACGACGTGGCCGCCTACAACCGCACCCGGGCGAAGTGCGAGCCCCTGACTGAGTTCGGCGCGAAGATCGTCGACAGCCCCGCCGACCTGGCCGGCCGGGAGATCGTGTTCATCATGGTCTCGGCGGACAAGGACCTCGAGGCGGTGATGACCGGCCCGCGCGGGCTGCTGACCGGGGACGTCAAGCCCGCGGTCGTCGTCGACTCCTCCACCGTCTCGCCCGAGGCGTCGGCGCGCGTCCGCGCTCGCGCCGAGGCGGACGGCGTGCAGTTCCTCGCCGCCCCGGTCAGCGGCAACCCGAAGGTGATCAGCGCGGGCAAGCTCACCGTCGCCGCCTCGGGGCCGCGCGCCGCGTTCGACGCGGCCGAGCCGCTGCTCGCCGTCTGGGGGCGCGGCGTCACGTACGTCGGCGAGGGCGAGGGTGCCCGGCTGGTGAAGATCGCGCACAACGTCTTCCTCGGCGTCGTCATCCAGTCCCTCGCCGAGATCACCGTCCTCGCCGAGCGCGGCGGGGTGGACCGTGCGGCGTTCCTGCAGTTCCTCAACGACTCGGTGCTCGGCTCCGCGTTCACCCGCTACAAGTCGCCAGCGCTGGTCAACCTGGACTTCCACCCGACCTTCACCAACGTGCTGCTCCGCAAGGACCTGCAGCTCGGCCTGTCGGCCGGCAAGGAGCTCGGCGTGCCGATGCCGCTCGCCGCCGCGGCGGACATGCTGATCGCGCAGGCCATCGGGGCCGGCTACACCGAAGACGACTTCGCTACCCTGGTGCTTGAGCAGGCCCGCCGGTCCGGGTACCAGATCGAGCCGGAGAACGTGCCGGTCGACGACGGGCTCGCCGCCGAGGAGGCGTGAGTGCCGGAACGCTTTGAGCGGCCGTCGCAGCGGCCCGCCGGGGTTCGCCCGATCGGCGCGCCCGGCCACATGGGCGTCGACTACGAGGAGCGCGTCGACTTCGACCGGCTGCGCCGCTACCGGCTGCAGCGCGCCACCGAGGCGCTGCGCGCGTCGGACTGCGGCGCGTTCCTGCTGTTCGACTTCTACAACATCAGGTACACCACGCAGACCTGGATCGGCGGCGCGCTCGGCGACAAGATGATCCGCTACGCGCTGCTGCTGCGCGACCGGCCGCCGGTGGAGTGGGACTTCGGCTCCGCGGTGCGGCACCACAAGCTGTACTCGCAGTGGCTGCCCGAAGAGAACTGGCGCCCGGGCTTCCTCGGCTTCCGCGGCGCGGTCGCACCCGAGGCGGGCCTCATGCGGGACGCGGTCAGCGAGATCAAGTCGCTGCTCGCCGAGGCGGGCGTGCTCGGCGAGCCCCTGGGCATCGACATCGTCGAGCCGCCGTTCCTGTTCGAGCTGCAGCGGCAGGGCATCTCAGTGCGGGACGCGCAGCAGCCCATGCTCGACGCGCGGGTGATCAAGTCGCCGGATGAGATCATGCTGCTCAACCAGGCGGCGGCGATGGTGGACGGGGTCTACCAGGACATCGCCGAGTTCCTGCGCCCCGGGCGGCGCGAGAACGAGATCGTGGCCCTGGCGAACAAGCGGCTGTACGAGATGGGCAGCGACCAGGTCGAGGCGGTCAACTCGATCTCCGGCGAGCGGTGCAACCCGCACCCGCACAACTTCACCGACCGGCTCATCCGCCCCGGCGACCAGGCGTTCTTCGACATCATCCACTCGTTCAACGGCTACCGCACCTGCTACTACCGCACCTTCGGCGTCGGCTGGGCGACCCCCGCGCAGCACGACGCCTACCGGCAGGCGCGGGAGTGGATGGACGCCGCCCTCGACGCGATCAAGCCGGGCGTGGCCTCCGACACGGTCGCGCTGACCCTGCCGCGCGCGCAGGACTTCGGCTTCGACAGCGAGCTCGCCGCGTTCGGACTGCAGTTCGCGCACGGCCTCGGGCTCGGCCTGCACGAGCGGCCCATCATCTCCCGGCTCAACTCCCTTGAGCACCCGGTCGAGCTCAAGGCCGGCATGGTCTTCGCGATGGAGACCTACTGCCCCGCCGCCGACGGCATCTCCGCCGCCCGCATTGAGGAAGAGGTCGTGGTCACCAACTACGGCACCGAGATCCTCACCAGGTTCCCGGCTATCGAGCTGCCGGTCGCAAGCCGGTACTGATATCACCCGGGGGGACGCCCTCCCGTACCCCCCGGTGCGCGCGGTGCTCAGGCGGTCCGGGCCTGGTCGAGGGCGTTCTGCAGCGAGCCGATGTAGCCGCCCGAGGTGTACGTGGCGCCGGAGACCGCGTCGATCTTCGCGTTGCCCGCCGCCACCGCCCGCTGGTTCAGGAGCGGGATCGCGTAGGAGTTGATCTGGTAGTCGCGCGGGGTGTCCTGCGGGTACTGGACGGCGGTGGCGGCGGTGATCCGGCCGTCGGTCACGGTGATCTTGACCTGCACCGGGCCGTAGATCGTCTGGAACGCCTGGCCGGTAACCGTCCGCGTCACGCCGCTCCCCGTCGGGCTGCCGACGACCGAGGCCGGGGAGCTGCCCGGCACGGCAGACTGGGTGTGCGTCTTGAAGGACAGCAGCAGCACCAGGGCAATGGCCGTGGTGACGAGTCCGAGGATGACACGGCGCATGAGGTGCCTTCCCGGTAGCGCGGACGATGGATGGACGTGCGGCGCGGTCCTGGGTGCGGACCGCTCAGAACTCGAAGGACTCCTGGTGGATGTGCCGTCGCCGTACTCCGGCGTCGAGCAGCTCCCTGGTGACGGCGGAGGTCAGCCCAGGCGGGCCGCACAGGTAGACGTCGTGGTCGATCAGGCCGGGAACCCGCTTGGTCAGCTCGCCGCCGCTCAGCGGGTTGACGTCGAGCTCGTCCCTGGTGCCCGCGACGAACCAGACCCGCGCCTTGCGGCGCGCGGCGAGCTGCTCGAGCTCGTGCCGGAACACCACGTCGCGCATGCTGCTGACCCGGTAGATCAGGGTGAGGTCGCCCGGCGCCGCGGGCAGCGTCTCGAGCAGCGGGCGCAGCGGGGTGATGCCCACCCCGCCCGCGATCAGCAGCACCTTGTGGCGCCGCCGCCGCGCCGCGGTGAGCGTGCCGTACGGGCCGGCGGCGATGGCGCGGGTGCCGGGCGCCAGGCCGCGGATCGCAGCGCTGTGGTCGCCGGCCGTCTTCACCGTGATGCGCATCAGGTCGCCGCGCGGCGGCGCGGACAACGAGTAGGGCATCGACGTCCACCACAGGCCGCGGGTCAGGAACCGCCAGCGGAAGAACTGTCCCGGCTGCGCCTGCAGCTCGTCTAGGTGGCGGCCGCTGATCACGATGGAGACCACGTTGCGCGCCTCCGGCGTGACGGACTCCACGGTGAACCGGTGCCGGACGGCCTGCCATGCCGGGGTGATGAACCGGTACCAGGTGATGGCCGCCGCGACGCCGATGTACAGGACGGACCAGGCCACCCGGGCGGCGCTGTTCATGATGAACTCCGCGCCGACGGCGAACTGGTGGCTGAACGCGAGCGCGGCCGCGAGGTAGGTGTAGAAGTGCAGGTAGTACCACGTCTCGTAGCGCAGCCGCGACCGGATGGCGCGCGCCGACACGATGCCGGTCATGACGAGCAGCAGGGCCGCCGCCGTCGCGAGCAGGACGTCGGGATAGCTGTCGAGCAGTGTCCAGGCCTGGCTAGTGACGGCGGTGTGCGCGGTGACCGCGTAGCCCCAGGTGATCAGCAGCGCGTGCGCCACCACCAGGCCCACCACGTAGCGCCCGCCCATCGAGTGCCAGCGGGCGAGCTGGTCCGTGCCGACGCCGCGCTCGACCGGCGGGATGCGCGCCATCAGGCCGATGAGGACGGCTATCCCGTAGCCGGCCAGCAGCCCGGTGATCCGTCCCGCGTTGGTCAGCCAGTCACCGAACCCGCTGACCGCCGGCGTGCCGTTCCACCACAGCCAGACCGTCGCCACCGCCCCGGCGCCGATCACGGCGAGCACCGCGCGCGGGTGCGCGCGCACCGGGGCGTGCGCGATCGAGACCATACTTAACGGTAGAACAGCGCCGCCGGTACCGGCCGGGGCCCCTGGCCGGAAGATCCGCTCCCATCAGCGAATACATGGCTTTTCTGAGAAACGGCGGCTTCATTTCTGAGTCTTCCTGCAGGAAACGCGAGGATGTTCCTAAGGTTTGGTTTAGTGAAGGGGTATTTGGGCGTTTGTTAGGTACCTTCGCCCCCGTGCGGTCAATGAGCGGGGGGACGCGCGAGGTGGAGACGGCCCTGGGGTCAGGGGCTCGCGCGGTGGGCGGTCGGTGGGCCTGGGTCATCGGCACGCTGCTGGCGGCGGCGGTGCTGATGTTCTGCTACCTGCGCATCGCGGGGACTACCCAGGTTAACTCCGACGGCGCGGGAATGGCCTGGGAGGCCTCGAGCATCCTGCACGGCAACGTGCTGCTGCACGGCTGGTGGGCGACGGACGTGTCTTTCTACACGACCGAGTTGCCGCAGTACGTGGCGGTGACCGCGTTCGCCGGGCTCCGTCCCGAGGCAGTGCACATCTGCTCGGCGGTGACCTACACGCTCCTTGTCCTGCTCGCCGCCTTCGTGGCGCGCGGCCGGGCCCGCGGCACGGAGGGCGTCATCCGGGCACTGCTGGCCGCCGGGATCATGCTCGCGCCCCAGCCGACCGGGCCGACCCAGGTCCTGCTCGGCAGCCCGGACCACGTCGGCACCGCGGTACCCCTCTTGGTCCTGCTGCTGTTCCTCGAGTGGGCCCCGGCCCGCTGGTACGGCCCAGCCGTCGCGGGCATCCTGCTTGCCGCCGGACAAGTCGGCGACCCGCTCGTCGAGGTGATCGGCGTGCTGCCGCTCTTCCTCGGCTGCCTGATCCGGGCGGGGCGGATCCTGTGGCATCACCGGGCGGAGGCGCCGACGGCCTCGTCGGGGCGGTCGCGCGTCGTCGGCTGGGCGTGGCGGACCGCCTGGTATGAGCTGTCGCTCGCCGCCGCGGCGGCGCTGGCCGTCCCGGTCGCCGCCGCGGCCTACCGGCTGATCGAGCACCTGGGCGGCTACCGCACCGCTAAGGCTTACTACGGCCTGCAGTCCGTGCATGAGATCGTGCACGGCATGCCGCTCGCCCTGCGGAGCGTGCTCGCGCTGTACGGCGCCGACTACCAGAGCGTGACCGGCGCGAGCGACGTCGCCTTCGCGCTGGCGCACCTCATCGGCGTGGCCGTCGTGGTCGCCGCCGTGGCGCTCGCCGCGTGGCGCCTGATCGTGCCTGGCGCCCGGCTGGTCCCGTGGCAGTTCACCGGCGGCGGCCACGCCGGCGACGCCGGCCCGGGCGGTACCGGCGACCTGATCGCCGACGTCCTCGTCATCGCCGTGGCGGCCAACTTCGCGGCGTTCCTCATCGACGTGCCCATGGAGAACATCTACAGCGCCCACGAGATCGGCCCGGTGCTCTCGCTCGGCGCCGCGCTCGCCGGGCGGGTCGTCGGCAGCCTGCTCGCCGCCCGCCTGGGGCACGGCGCCCAGGCACCGGGCGGCGCCGCGGCGCACCGGACGGCGCCGCGCTCCCGTTCGCGGCGCGTACTGTGGGGCGCGCTCGCCGCCGGGCTGGCCTGCTACGCCCTGATGCTCGGCATCGCCACCGCGCACAAGCAGGTGCCGCCGCGCAACGTCGGCCTTACCCAGTGGCTGGCCGGGCATCACCTGACCAGCGGCCTCGCGCCGTACTGGGAGGCGTCGAGCGTCACGGTGGACTCCGGCGGGGCGATCACCGTGCTCGCTATCCAGCCGGAACCGTACACCAACCGCCTGGAGCCGGAGCACTGGCAGACCGACGTGCTGCTCGCCACGCAGAAGGGGCGCACCGCGAACTTCGTCATTATCTCGCCGGCCGAGAACCTGCACCGCCAGTATCTCCTGCGCACGTTCGGCCGGCCGGCCTGGACCTACTACTACCGTCCCTTTACCGTCATGGTCTGGCCCAAGAACCTGCTGCCCTACCTCGATACCGGGCCGGCCGCGCGCCCCGGGCACGGCGTCACCACCGGCCACGGCGTCACCACCGCGTGGGACCCGCCTGGAGCCACCGCCACCGCTGGGCACTGGGCCCGCGGCTGACCTGACGACCGCTTCCCTGGGCCGGGTCGCACGTACCGTCAGCGGCTCTCGCCGACCTGCCTGGACTCGCGGACCTTGCGGGCGCGGCCGTCGGCGAGCAGCGCGATGATCGCGCCGAGCACGCCGACCTGGATCGCC
This sequence comes from uncultured Streptosporangiaceae bacterium, assembly GCA_964581815.1. Classification (GTDB taxonomy): domain Bacteria; phylum Actinomycetota; class Actinomycetes; order Streptosporangiales; family Streptosporangiaceae; genus Trebonia. The sequence continues at coordinate 20,712 of CAZORE010000072.1, forward strand.
AGGTCCGCGAGGTCGAGCGACCCGCCGCCGCCCCCGAAGTGAATCCAGTCGACGACCGCGCCGCGGCCGAAGCCGGGAGCGCGGAATATCCGGTCGGCCAGGTTGCCCGCCGCGCCGCCGAGCACCGCGGCGAGGCACAGCGCGACACCGCGGGCCCGGACGCGGAGTGCGAGCGTGACCGCGAGGGCGGTCACCGCGACGGCCGCGAGCGTGACGAGGACCGGGTGGCCCGACGCGAGGCCGCCGCTCGCCCCGGAGTTACGGACGAGGCGGACGGAGACCCACCCGGACCCGATGACGCCGCCCTGGCGGGCGGCGAGCACCAGGGACTTGCTGACCTGATCGGCGGCCAGCACGCCCGCGACGATCCCGGCCATCGCCCGCCGGACACCGGGCGCCGACCTGACCGCGGCGTCCGCCGGGATAAGCCCCATGAAAAGGACAATACCGCCGGGCCCGGGCGCCTGCCCGCGCCAGGGTGCCCACCTGGAAGGTAACAGCAAGAAATACGTCGTGCGCAGTCACGGTGCCACTCCGTGGTCGCCTTCGGGCGGGATGCGATGATGAGAGGCGATGGAATCTGTGAAGCGCTCGGTGGCGGTCGTGGTGCGCCAGCCCGGCGGCGGCGCGCAGCCTGGCGGCGCGGCCGGCCCGGGGGGGTTCCTCGTGGTGCGCCGGCCTGACGACCCGGCCGATCCTCTCGGCGGGGCCTGGGGGCTGCCCGCCATCACCCTGCGCGACGGCGAGGACGAGCGCGGCGCCGTCATCCGGGCCGGGCGGGTCAAGCTCGGGGTGGAGCTCGCCCCCGGGCGCCGGATCGGCGAGAAGACCGCCGACCGGGGCGGGTACCTGCTGCGGCTGGCCGACTATGAGGCCGTGATCGTGTCCGGGGAACCCCGGGTACCGCAACCGGACACGTCGATGACCCAGTACACCGCGTTCCGGTTCACCGCCGACCCCGCGGTGCTTGACGAGGCGGCCGCCCGCGGCTCCGTCTGCGCGCAGGTCTTCCTTGAGGACCTGCGCGAGAAGCGGCTGGACCCAGCGTGACCGAGGACCAGGCGGCCCGAGAGGCCGGCGCCGGGCGGGACGGCGGCAACGAGCCGGACGCCCCCGATGAGCTGGACGACGACGTCGCGCGGGCGCGGGCGTTCCTGCACCGGGCGGGGCTGGCCAGCCTGATCGACGTGCACACCCACTTCATGCCGGAGAAGCTGCTCGCCGCGGTGTGGGCGTACTTCGACGCCGGCGGCCCCCTGCTCGGCAGGCCGTGGCCGATCGTCTACCGGGAGGACGAGCAGGCGCGGGTGGCGGCGCTGCGCTCGTTCGGTGTCGAGGCGTTCACCGCGATGCTCTACCCGCACAAGCCCGGCATGGCCCACTCGCTCAACGAATGGGCGGCGGACTTCGCGGCCAGGACCCCGGACTGCCTGCACACGGCGACGTTTTTCGCCGAGCCGTCGGCCGGCGCCGACGTGCGCCGCGCCCTCGACCAGGGGGCCCGGGTCTTCAAGTGCCACCTCCAGGTGGGCGACTTCGACCCGAACGACCCGCTGCTCGACGAGGCGTGGGGACTGCTCGCCGACGCGCGGGTGCCGGTGGTCACGCACTGCGGCTCCGGCCCGGTGCCCGGCCGGTTCACGGGGCCGGAACCGGTCGCCCGGCTGCTCGCCCGCTACCCCAGGCTCCGCCTGGTGGTGGCGCACCTGGGCATGCCGGAGTACATGGAGTTCCTCGAACTCGCCGAGCACAACGACCACGTCATGCTCGACACCACGATGTCGTTCACGCTGTGGATCGAGGAAGGGGGCGCGCCGTTCCCCCCGGACGGGCTGCCCCGGCTGCGCGACCTCGGCGACCGGGTGCTGTTCGGCACCGACTTCCCCAACATCCCGCATACCTACGCGGACGCCCTCGAGGCCCTGGAGATGACCGGCCTCGGCACGCCGTGGCTGCGCGCGGTCTGTCACGAAAACGCCGCCCGGCTTTTCTCCCGCTGACCGGGCCCGGACACGCCGCGGGGCTGCCGGCATTGGCCCCCCAACCTCCGCCGGCAGCCCGCGTGTGCCACCGCCGCTGAGCTATCCGTCCCGTGCTGACCGGCGGCGGCGCTATCCTGCCGCCGCCGCCGGCTGCCCGGCCGACCGTGGCCCCCGTTCCGCGGTCGATCTGCCGCGCGACGGCGCCTCCCCGTGGCCATCCGTCGTCGGCCCGCCTTCTCCGCCCCGCCTGCCGCGAACCTGACCCAGGGCCGCTTTACGGGCGAGAAGGCAGCTCCCCGGCGGCTGCGCCCCCCAGCGCCGCCGCCAAGGAAGACATCCGTCACCCTGAACAGCTGAAAATCAGCGTCATACCGAACGGACGCGGCCGCCCCTTGCCCGCGTACCGCTCCCCCCTGACTCGCCGTGGGCGGGCCGCACCACCTTCCGCCGCTGGCGCTGCTCCATCTCCCGCTGCTCGCGCATCCACAGCTGGCGCTCCTCCTCGGTCGTCCCGCCCCACACCCCGTGCACCTGGTGCGTGGCCAGGGCGTACTGCAGGCACTGGCGGCGTACCCGGCAGCCGGCGCATACCGCCTTAGCCCGGTCGATCTCGCCGGCACCCGGTCCTCGCGCGCCGACAGGAAAGAACAGCTCCGGATCCATTTCCCGGCAGGCAGCCGATCGCCACCAGTCGCGCCGCTCCTCCTCCAGCGCGGCGCGCTGGGCTGGCAGCTGGGTAACAACCATGCGCAGACCCCCCGAATCACTCCTGTCCTAGAGTCCCTGGTGACTCTCTGTTGCGCATCGGTAACAATACCTACACCCCTTACCTATATAACGACCAGTCTCACGAGGCAATCCAGGGCACTGCTTTATCCCGACAAAACCTGGCAATGCGGACGGGCGGATACGGCATCGTTAGGTACCGGCAACGGGCGGCTCTCACCAAAGCGGTAACACTGAGTAATCGAAGGCGCGGCAGGCCGCCCGCGGCGGCCGCCGTCGCGCGCTTACCGGGCCGCACGTCCCGGCGCTGGCGCCCCTGACGGCGCGGGACGCGCGCCGCAGGCGCGGTCCCAAGTGCCGTATCGCCCGTCGCATCTCGCATCATGACAAATCGCGACATGACGGACGCCACCGGTTCACAGCGCGGCAACCTGCTGTTCAGAACGATTCGCCAGGATACCCACTTGTCTAGCCAAGATGCATATGCCTGCCCCCGAGTAACGCTTGCGGGCTGGAATGGGAGGGTTTCACTTGCGCGCATCTAAGGCGATCGTGGCGGGAGTCGCCGCGGTCGGGTCGATCTTGCTGGCTGCGGGCTGCAGCAGCTCAAGCTCGTCGAGCGCGGCTAGCTCGACGACTAGCGCCGCGGCAGGCGGCGGCTCCTCGTCCACGGCCAGCGCCGCCGCCAACTGCAACTGGGCGACCGCCACCTCGGCCGCCTCGTGCGGCGGCATGAGCGCCCTGGTCGCCGCGGCCGAGAAGGAAGGGAAGCTGAACGTCATCACGCTGCCTTCCAACTGGGCCAACTACGGCACCATCATGAAGGACTTCCAGGCCAAGTACCCCGGAATCAAGATCACCGACGCGAACCCCGAGGGCTCGAGCCAGGATGAGCTGAACGCCGTCAAGCAGCTCAAGGGCCAGGGCAGCGCCCCGGACGTGGTTGACGTCGGCGGCTCGTTCGCCGCCACCGGCAAGGCGGACGGGTACTGGGCGAATTACGAGGTCGCGACCTGGAACGACATCCCGGCCGCCGCCAAGGACCCGAGCGGCGCCTACTACGCCGACTACGGCGGCTACGTGGCCATCGGCTACGACTCGTCCAAGATCAAGACCCCGCCGACGTCGTTCAAGTCGCTGCTCAGCGGCAGCTACAAGAACGAGGTCGCGATCGACGGCAACCCGACCCAGACCGGCTCGGCGTTCGCGGCGGTCTTCGCGGCGGCCCTGGCCAACGGCGGCTCATTCTCCAACATCGCCCCCGGCGTGACCTACTTCAAGAGCCTGAAGGCGGCGGGCAACTACGTGCCGGTCACGGGCACCCCGGCGACCGTGCAGTCCGGCCAGACCCCGATCCTGGTCTGGTGGGACTACCTGCTGGCCTCCGAGGTCCAGGCGGTTGACAAGAACGTGAAGATCGTCATCCCGTCGGACGGCGTGTACGCCGGCTACTACGACCAGGCGATCAGCGCGACCGCGCCCGACCCGGCCGCGGCCCGGCTGTGGGAGGAGTACCTGTACTCGACCGAGGGCCAGAACCTGTTCCTGAAGGGCTCGACCCGTCCGATCGAGCAGGTCGCGATGACCACGGCGGGCACGATCGACACCGCCGCCGCCGCCGCGCTGCCGACCGTGCCTGGCAGCTCGACGCTGTCGCTGCCGACCATCGCGCAGCAGACCGCGGCGGGCACGGTCCTCACCCAGCAGTGGCCGTCCGTCTCCGGCTGACATGGCCGACATGACCGATACGGTCACGGCCCCGGGGTCCCTCGCGGACCCCGGGGCTCGCCGCTTCCTCTCGCCGCTGCGCCCTGGCTCCAGCCAGGCGCGCACCCTGGCCAGGTACGCGCGCCTCGTGCCGTTCCTGGCCTACATCGCGATCTTCCTGATCATCCCGCTGTTCTGGATCGTGAAGGACGCCTTCCAGGACCCGAAGACCAACGCGTTCACCTGGTCCAACGTGAACATCGCGGCGCACGGCTCCTACCTGCACGGGTTCGAGCAGTCCCTGCTCCTGTCGCTGATCGCGTCCGTCATCCCCGGGGTCTTCGGGCTGCTGATCGCCTACGCGATCTTCACCGCGAAGGGCCGCGGTGCCTCGTCCCTGCGCCAGGTGATCATCACCGCGTCCGGCGTGTTCGCGAACTTCGGCGGCGTGCCGCTGGCGTTCCTGTTCATCGCCTCGTTCGGGTCGACCGCCCTGGTGACCGGCTGGCTGAGCGACATCGGGCTGAACATATACAACTGGGGATTCAGCCTGTACACGCTGTCCGGCGTCGCGCTTGTCTACATGTACTTCCAGATCCCGCTGATGGTCCTGATCATCCTGCCCGCGCTCGAGGGGCTGCGCCCCGCGTGGCGGGAGGCGGCGGAGAACCTGGGCGCGCGGTCCTGGGACTACTGGCGCTACGTCGGCGGACCGGTGCTGCTGCCCTCGTTCCTGTCCTGCCTGATGCTGCTGTTCGGCTCGGCGCTCGCCGCCTACGCCACCGCGGAGGCGCTCACCACGGGCACGATCCCGCTGACCTCGATCCAGATCGGGTCGTTCCTCAACGGCAACGTGATCGCCGGGCAGGAGAACGTCGGCGACGCCCTGGCGCTCGGCATGGTGATCATCATCGCGGCCCTCATGGGCTGCTACGTGCTGTTCCAGCGGAGGGCGTCGAAATGGCTGCGCTAACGAAGGACCCCGGCACGGCGACCGCCCCGCCGCCGTCCGCGGCCGGTACCCGCCGGCGGTCGTTCCCGGCGTGGCGGTGGGTGATCCTGCTCCTCGCGGGGATCTACTTCCTGCTGCCGCTGTACGCCGCGCTGCGGTTCGCCGGCTTCAAGGCGTTCGGGTCGGTGTTCACCACGCAGGGCTTCGGCTCGGCGCTGTGGCTGTCGGTCCGGCTGGCTGCGGTGACCTGGCTGATCACCATGGTGCTGATGGTCCCGACCACGATCTACGTGCACCTGCGGCTGCCGGGGGTGCGCCGGCTGCTTGAGACCATCACGATCCTCCCGATCGTCATACCGCCGGTCGTGCTGATCATCGGCGTGCTGCAGGTGATGCCGCTGGCGCTGCGGTCCACGGTGTGGATGCTCGCGCTTGAGTACGTGGTCCTGGCGATGCCGTTCGCTTACCGCGCCCTCGACGCGGGCCTGCGGGCGATCGACGTCAAGACGCTGACCGAGGCGTCAGGCTCGCTCGGCGCCGGGTGGCTCACCACGATGTGGCGGGTGCTGCTGCCGAACCTGCGGACCGCGGTGCTCTCGGCGACCATCCTGATCGTCGCCCTCGTCCTCGGCGAGTTCACCATGGCCAGCCTGGACCTGCAGCAGACGTTCCCGGTGTGGATCGTGCTGTTCGACCAGGAGAACGCGCAGATCTCGGTCGCGGCGTCGATCTTCGCCCTGCTCGTGACCTGGCTCTTCCTGATGCTCATCACCGTTGTCGCCACCCGTCAGTCGCGCCGCACCGGCGGCGGCGAGGTGACGCTGTTCACGGTGGCCCCTCGCGAGACGATAGGAAACTGACGAATGCCTACTAATGAGCTAGCAGGCAACGAGACCACGGCGGCTAAGGCCGCCACGGGCATCGCCTGGACGGGCGGTGCGGACGGCGCCCACACCGGCACGAGCGTGTCGCTGCGCAGCCTAACCCGCGCGTTCGGCGCGACCCGGGCGCTCGACGAGATGTCGCTCGACATCGCGCCGGGCGAGCTCGTCGCCCTGCTCGGCCCGTCGGGCTGCGGCAAGACGACCGCGCTGCGGATCGTCGCCGGGTTCGAGTTCGCCGACTCCGGCGAGGTGCTGATCGACGGCCGGGACGTGTCCGCCGTTCCCGCGTCCAAGCGGGACATGGGCATGGTCTTCCAGTCCTATTCCCTGTTCCCGAACATGAACGCGCTCGACAACGTGGCGTTCGGCCTGCGGATGCGCAAGGTCGGCGGCATGGACCGGCGCAAGCGCGCCGCCGAGCTGCTCGACATGGTGGGGCTCGCCCCCCAGGCCGGGCAGTACCCGCACCAGCTGTCCGGCGGCCAGCAGCAGCGCGTCGCGCTCGCCCGCGCCCTCGCGATCGAGCCGCGGGTGCTGCTGCTCGACGAGCCGCTGTCCGCGCTCGACGCCAAGGTCCGGCTGCAGCTGCGCGAGCAGATCCGCACCCTGCAGCAGCGGCTCGGCACCACCACCCTGTTCGTCACCCACGACCAGGAGGAGGCGCTGTCCATGGCCGACCGGGTGGGCGTCATGCGGGCCGGGCGGCTCGAGCAGGTCGCCGACCCGGCCGAGCTGTACTCCCGGCCGGCCACCGCGTTCGTGGCCGAGTTCGTCGGCACCATGAACCGGCTGCCGGCCGAGCTCGGCGCCCAGCCGATTAATGGCGCGAGCAGCGTCACCGTGCTCGGCACGACGGTGCCCGCCCAGCCGGGCGGCCCGGACTCCGGCCCGGTGGACGCGCTCATCCGCCCGGAGAACCTCACCGTCAAGGCGGCCGCGGGCGGCAACGGCATCGTGACCAACCGCACCTTCCTCGGCGCGGTGACCCGCGTCGCGGTCCGGCTGTCGGGGGACACGGAGGTCTCGGTGGACGTCGCCTCGACGCTTGCCCTGGAGATGGCGCCAGGCACCGCGGTGGAGGTGGGCCTGCCGGCGACACCGGTACTCGTCGCGCCGCGGGCGAGCTGACGGCCAGCCGGTGACCGGGTCCTCGCTTGGATTCCCCGCGCTCTGGCTACGGCACAACTGCCCGTGCGCCGAGTGCCTGGACCCGGTCACCGGCCAGCGCCTCATCGAGGTCACCGCCATACCGAACGGGTGCGGGGTGACCGTCGAGACGGAGACCGCGGAGTCCGTCACAGTGGTATTCACGCCGGATGGCCACCGGGCGGCCTTCAGCCGCGCCTGGCTGGCGGCCCGCGCGCTGCCCGCCGGCGCGGACCCGCGCACCGAGGACGGCAAGCGGCTATGGCGGGCGGCGGACCTGGCGGCCGCCGCACCCGCGCCCGCGCCGGGAATGCCGCCCGCCGGCGGCACTGCCGCCGCGGGCGGCGACCGGGAACTGATCCCGTTTCCCGTGGCCGACTGGGACAGCTACCTCGCCGACGACGCGGTGCGGGCGGCGTGCCTCGACGACGTGGCCAGGCTCGGGTTCACGCTGCTGCGCGGCGTGCCCGTCACGCCGGGAACCGTCCTGCGCGTGGCCGGCACGTTCGGGTTCGTGCGCGAGACGAACTACGGGAAGCTGTTCGACGTGCGGGTCGTCGCCGACCCGGCGAACCTGGCGTTCACCAGCCGCGCGATCCCGCCGCACACCGACAACCCCTACCGCGACCCGGTGCCCACCCTGCAGCTGCTGCACTGCCTGCGCGACGCCAGCCTCGGCGGGGACACCGGCGTGGCCGACGGCTTCGCCGCCGCCGCGGCGCTGCGCCGGGAGGATCCGGCGTCGTTCGCCGTGCTGACCGCCACCCCGTGGCCGTTCGCGTACGCCGACGAGGAGACCGGGCTGAGCGCCCGGGCGCCGCTGATCGCGCTCACCCCGGACGGGCGGATCACCGCGGTACGGCTCAACAACCGGTCGATGGGACCGCTCCGGCTGCCCTATGAGCAGGCGCAGGCGGCGTACGCCGCCTACCGGGCGTGGGCGGTGCTCCTCGCCCGGCCGGAGTTCCTGCTGACCATGCGGCTGGCGCCGGGTGACTGCCTGATCTTCGACAACACCCGCATGCTGCACGCCCGCACCGCGTTCGCGGCGCCGGCCGCCGCGGCCCCCGGTGCGCCGGCCGGCGGCTCGGCGGCGGATCACTCG
>CAZORE010000072.1:29313-37156 GCA_964581815.1 uncultured Streptosporangiaceae bacterium
GCCGGCCGCCGCGGCCCCCGGTGCGCCGGCCGGCGGCTCGGCGGCGGATCACTCGCCCGGTGACACGCAGGATGACGCACCAAATGGGTCGCCCGGCCCGGATACCGCGCGGGTGCGCCACCTGCAGGGCTGCTACGCGGACATCGACGGCCTGCTGTCCACCCTGGCGGTGCTGCGCCGGGACCGGACGAACTGGTCGAGCGGCCCTCGCTCTGGCCTCCACTGTTCCGCTTCGTGGGACTCTCGGTCCGGGCGTACGGCAACTCGATAACGGATATTGACACTGTTTCCGCGCTTGCGAGAGCATCCCGGCAACCAAACGTTTTAGGTGGGTTCACCCCGCGTTTGCCTAGGGTGGAGGTACTCGTGAGATCGACCTATCGATACACGCTCATCGGGATCGCGGCCGCCGCGCTGCTTACCGCTGGCTGTTCGTCCAGTTCATCAGGCGGCTCAGGTGGAGGGACCAACTGGTCCACCCAAACCTCGGCTGCCGCCGGCGGCGGCATGAGCGCGCTGGTCACGGCGGCTAAGCAGGAAGGCACGCTGAACGTCATCGCGCTGCCCGCCGACTGGGCCAACTACGGCAACATCATCAAGGACTTCACGGCCAAGTACGGGATCAAGGTCAACTCGGCCAACCCGACCGGCAGCAGCCAGGACGAGGTCAACGCGGTCAAGCAGGAAAACGGCACCGCGGCGGCACCGGACGTGCTCGACGTCGGGATGGCGGTCGCGCTCGCCAACACCAGCCTGTTCGCCCCCTACGAGGTCAGCACCTGGTCCAGCATCCCCGCCGCGCAGAAGGCGGCCGACGGCGTCTGGGTCCAGGACTACGGCGGCTACATGTCCATCGGCTACGACTCGGCCAAGTTCCCGTCGATCACCTCGGTGAGCCAGCTGCTCGGCCCGCAGTTCAAGAACGCGGTCGCCCTCAACGGCAACCCGACGCAGGCCAACGCGGCGCTGAACGGCGTCATGATGATGGGCCTGGCCTCGGGCGGGTCCGCGGACAGCATCGCTGACGGCGTGAAGTTCTTCCACCAGCTCAAGCAGGCCGGGAACTTCGTGCCGGTGCAGGCGACGGCGGCCACGATCAAGGCGGGGACCACCCCGGTCGTGATCAACTGGGACTACCTCAACACCGCCGCGGTCGTCGGCTCTTCGACCTGGAAGGTGTTCGTACCGCAGAACGCGGTCCTCGGCGGCTACTACGCGCAGGCCATCAACAAGCAGGCCCCGCACCCGGCCGCGGCCAGGCTGTGGGAGGAGTTCCTGTACTCCCAGGACGCGAGCGGCGGGCAGAACCTGTGGCTCGAAGGCGGCGCGCGCCCCGTCGAGCAGCAGGCGATGACCACCAACAGCTCGATCAACACGACCGCCGCCGCGGCGCTGCCGGCGGTCAGCGGCACGCCGGTGTTCCTCTCCGCGACCCAGGCGACGGCCGCCTCGACCTACCTCGCGGCTAACTGGGCCGCGGCCGTGAAGTAGCGGGTGGCCGTCACCACAGCGAGCACAGCCGGCGCCCAGCCCTTGCAGGCTGGGCGCCGGCCGCTCGTTTCCAGGTCCCAGCTCGCCTGGACGGGCACGCTGCCCTTCCTCGGCTATGTCGGGGTTTTCCTGCTGCTCCCGACCGGCATCGTGCTGTGGGACGCCGTCCAGAGCTCGTCGGGCGGATTCGACTTCGGCGCCATCAGCACGCTGTGGAGCAGTTCGACCGGCTCGTTCTTCGTCAACTCGGCGGAACTGTCGGCGATCACCTCGGTGATCGGCGCGCTGCTCGGCGCCGTGCTGGCCTACGCGGTGGCCAGCGGGAACCCCGATGGCCTCATCCGCAGGCTCTACCTGGCCGGCTCCGGGGTGCTCGCCCAGTTCGGCGGGGTAACGCTGGCGTTCGCGTTCCTGATCACGATCGGCCCGACCAGCGGGCTGCTGCTGCACGCGGGCTGGTTCTATGACTTCCCGCAGGGCATCGGGCTGATCTACATCTACTTCCAGATCCCGCTGATGGTGCTCGTGTTCCTGCCGGCGGTCGACGGGCTCAAGGCCCAGTGGCGGGAGGCGACGGAGACGCTCGGCGGCTCCGCGTGGCAGTTCTGGCGCTATGTCGGCGGGCCGCTGCTCGCGCCCGCCTTCCTGGGCGCGATACTGCTGCTGTTCGCGAACGCGCTGTCCGCCTACGCCACGATCGTGGCCTGGGAGAACCAGATCTCGTACGTCGTGCCGCAGCAGATTGGCACCGCGCTGTCCAGCGAGGTCGGGCTGTCCTCGGTCAACCAGGCCGACGTGCTGGCCCTGGGCATGATCGTGCTCGTCGCCATCGTCATGACCGGCTACACGCTGCTCCAGCGCAGGACGACGCGATGGCTGCGGTAAGGGGCCTGCACGCGCGCCGCCAGCGCCGCCTGAACGGGTTCCGGTACGTGGTCTTCACCGTGTTCGGGCTGTTCTTCCTGCTGCCGCTGCTGGCGATGCTCCGGTTCTCGCTGGAGGGCAGCACCGGCGGCTCGTGGTCGCTGTCCGCGTGGGGCCAGATCGCGTCCTATGCCGGGCCGCCCCCGTTGCTCAGCGGCGTGGAGATCACGCTGGAACTCGCCGTCATCACCTGCGTGGTCATGCTGGTGCTGTTGGTGCCAACGGTGATCTGGGTCCGGCTCCGGGTCCGCTGGATGACCCGGCTGATCGAGGCCCTGTGCCTGCTGCCGCTCACCATCCCGGCGATCGTGCTGGTGGTCGGCCTCGCGCCGATCTACCGGGTGATCCGCCAGCAGTTCAGCCTGTCCGCGCTGCAGCTTTTCTGGGTGTACGTGATCCTCGCGCTGCCCTACGCCTACCGGGCGCTGGCCGCGGGCCTGGAAGGCGTGGACGTCAAGACACTGTCGGAGGCGGCGCGCAGCCTGGGCGCCAACTGGTTCACCGTGATCTGGCGGGTGATCGTGCCCAACATGCGGCAGGGCGTGCTGAACGCCATGCTGCTCACCGGCGCCCTGGTGCTCGGCGAGTTCACCATCGCCTACCTGCTGCTGTACACCAACCTTCAGGTCACACTGTTCGCCGTCAGCCGCGGCACGCCGAACGCGGGCGTGCTGTTCTCCACGGCAAGCGCCGCACTGCTGTTCGCCTTCGTGCTGCTGCTGATCCTGTCCTACGTCGGCCGCCGTAGCGGCCGCCAGTCCGAGAGGTCCAAGGTGAGCAAGTGACTGGTGTCGAAGTGTCGCTGCGCGGCCTGCACCGGCGGTACGGCCACGTCATGGCGCTCGACGGGCTGGACCTGACCCTGGCCCCGGGCGAGCTGGTCGCGCTGCTCGGCCCGTCCGGCTGCGGCAAGACCACCACGCTCCGGCTGCTGGCCGGCCTGGAGGACGCCGACGGCGGGCAGGTCACCGTCGACGGCGCCGACATCACGCACGTGCCCTCGAACAAGCGCGACATGGGCATGGTGTTCCAGGCCTACTCCCTGTTCCCGCACATGACGGTGCGGGACAATGTCGCGTTCGGCCTCAAGCTGCGCCGGCAGGGCCGCACCGAACGTGAACGGCGGGCGATGGAGATGCTCGAACTGGTCGGCCTCACCGCGCAGGCCGGACGCTACGCGCACCAGCTCTCCGGCGGGCAGCAGCAGCGCGTCGCGCTGGCCCGGGCGCTTGCGATCTCGCCGAAGGTGCTGCTGCTCGACGAGCCGCTGTCCGCACTCGACGCGAAGGTCCGCGCCCAGCTCAGGGACGAGATCCGCCGCATACAGCTCGAGGTTGGCACCACCACCTTGTTCGTCACCCACGACCAGGAAGAAGCCCTCGCCATCGCGGACCGGGTCGGCGTGATGCGGGACGGCCGCATCGAGCAGCTCGGCACGCCAACCGACATCTACTCCCGGCCGGCCACCTCGTTCGTGGCGGAGTTCGTCGGCCTGACCAACCGGCTGACCGGCACGGTCACCAGCGGCTCGGTCAACGTGCGCGGCTGCGTGCTGCCGCTGGCGGACCCCGCCACGCCCGACGGCCAGGCTACGGTGCTGGTGCGGCCGGAGGCGGTGACCGTCAGCCAGTCCGGGCCGATCACCGGGACGGTGATCGCGGTCACGTTCCTGGGCGCCAGCAGCAGGATCACCGTCGACCTCGGCGATGCCATCACCGTGCTGGCGCAGTTGCCGACCTCGGACGCGACCGCACTGCCCGCCGGCAGCGCCGTCGCGCTGACGATCCGGCCTGACCCAGTGCTCATCGCGTGAGCGGTCTTCGGACATCGTCGGCCTGCTGTCCACCCTGAACGTGACGCGGAGAGGGAGACCAGGCAGTACTTGCCGCCTAACCCTCCCGAGTTCCTTGCCGGGACTATCCCCCGACCTCAGCGAGCGCAGCGGCGCTAGTTAGGAAGCTGGCGCACATAGTGAAGGTCGGCGCGATCTCTCGCCCGGCGAGTGTGGTCTGGTATGCGCGGTACCTGCCCATTTCCCACTGCCGTGCTCTTGTGGTGTACGCGCCTAGCTCCGGATCGGGAAGCGGGCGCCACGTCCAGCAGGTACGTTCATCCGCCGAGGCTGGCTGCACGAACCCGGCCGGGTCGGCGGACCGGCCCAGCTGATTGCGCACGTACCGCAGGCCTGCTAGGGCCCCCTCGGCTTCGCTGCGGCGCACCACCTCAGACGCCAGCGCCTTGTCATAGGCACCCGGGTGATACCGGACGAGGGTCGCGTCAACCAGGGTGACCCACCACACAGTCTCCCCGACTGCGGTCGCCACCCTGGGCAGTTCCCAGGACGAGGCGCCAGCGAGGCGGCCGACCGCCTCGTCCATCGCGCTAACAGACCAGCCGATCGCGACCGACGGCGCCCCCACCCCCGCGTGCTCCCGGTTCCACGCCACCCGGCACTGTGCCGAGCAGAACCGCGCGTGCTCACGCCCAGGAGAGAACGAAGTCCCGCACTGGACGCACTCCCGGACCTCGGCCACCGCTTGATTCTAGTCCGTGATGACGCCGTGGCTGTCGAGGCAATGAAGCCATCACGCCGCTACCACTTAGCTGACGCCCGCAACGGGCCACCAGGTGCCCGGCTGCCAGTCCAGGCCGTTCCAGGCCCGGCGAGCGTGCGCGAACGGGTCCTTGCTGACCGCCGAGGCCTCGGCGGCGAAGATCATCGCCGGCCGGGCGCCGGCGGCGTACCGGGGCCAGCCCGGGTCACCCTGCGTCGCGAACGCGCCCCAGGCGTCGTGCAGCTCCGCGGCCGGCCCGTGGCCGCCCCGCCAGATGCCCGCGCCGTCACCGCCGTGCGCGCCGCCAAGCACGCCCGCGTACTGGGCGAACTGCGGGTCCGGGTCGTCCTCGATGCCGGTATACGGGCCGTCGTACCGGGAGCGCCAGACCGGGGCATGTGCGGCGTGCGCGTCGGCGAGCCGCTCGGTGCGCACCACGTACCGCTCGTCGGACATGAGGGCGACGCCGCGCAGCGCGGTCTCGTCGAGCTGCGGGTAGGCGGCCGCGTAGCTGGCCAGCATCGCCGCCGCCCGTTCCGCGCCGAAGTACCCGGTGAGCACCCCGTCCGCCTGGTCGGCGGCGTCCGGGCCGAGCAGCTGGTACAGCGCGGTCTCCCTGGCGCAGGTCTGCAGCAGCAGCGGCACCCCGGCGGCCGCGCCGCCCGCGATCGCGGCGACGGGCGCCGCGGTCAGCGCGACACCGTCCACCGACGGCCGCCACAGCCAGGTTGACCGCGGCGGCTCCGCGACGGCGAGCTGCGCGGCCAGGAAGTCGGCGGCAGACACGGACCTGACCCGCTCGGGCGTGGTACCGAGCACCCCGAAGAACCGCGCGGCGATGCTGGCGGCCTGCGCGTGGTCCTTCACGTGATCGCCGCCGCTTGACTCCGCGGCCCGCCGGATGAGGCCCTTGGTGAGCGGGGAGGCGAGCAGGTTGGTCACCGACTTGCCACCCGCGGAAAGCCCGTACACGGTGACCTGCCCCGGATCGCCGCCGAACGCCGCGATGTTGTCCCACGTCCAGCGCAGCGCCGCGACCTGGTCGTGCAGGCCGAGCGACCCGGTTGGCCGCTCACCGGGGACGTCGAGGAAGCCGAGCGCGCCGAGCCGGTAGTTGAAGGTGACCACGACCAGTCCATGGCTCCTCGCGAAGGCCGCGCCGTCCTCGGCCTGGTCGGGACCGTGGCCCATCTCGAAGCCGCCGCCGTGGATCCACAGCAGCACCGGCCGGCCACCCGCCGACACAGCCCCGGTCGACACAGCCCCGGTCGACACCGCGCCGGCCGGGGCGGTCACGTTCAGGTACAGGCAGTCCTCGGCCATCGGCGGCTGCGGCGGCCCGGACGAGACCGTGGCGAGGTCCGGCTGCAGCGACCGGTTCCCGTACCCGAGGGCGTCCCTGGTGCCGCTCCACGGCTCCGGCGGCCGCGGCGGCCGCAGCCGGAGCTCGCCGGTAGGCGGCGCCGCGTAGGGAATGCCCCGCCAGGCCAGGACGCCGTCGGCGATCTCGGCGCCGCGCACTTTCCCGTAGGCGGTCTGCGTGACGGTCATGGTCGCGGTCCTCCCCGCATCCGGCGGCGCGCGGCCGCCCGGCCCCGTTCACCATGGGCACGTAGGATCGCCGGCAGGGATATCAAGGTCTCGAAGGGCGGGCGCATGTCTACGATGATCTCACCGGTGGACCGGCTGGCCGAGTTGTTCGCTTCTGAGGGGGCCGGCGACTACCTGGGGGAGCCGGTCACCGTCGCGCAGCACCTGCTGCAGGCGGGGGCGCTCGCCCGCGCGGCTGGCGCGCCGGACGTACTGGTCGCCGCCGCGCTGCTGCACGATGCCGGCCACCTGCGCGGCGCCGACCCGCTCGCCGACGAGGCGGAGCTAAGCGGCCGGGAGCTGATGGCGGGCACCGACAACGACCACGGCGAGCGCGGCGCGGCGTGGCTCGCCCGCTGGTTCCCCGCGGCCGTCACCGAGCCGGTACGGCTGCACGTGGCCGCCAAGCGCTACCTGTGCGCGGCCGAGCCCGGATACCTCGCACTGCTGTCGCCCGCCTCCGTCTACACCCTGTCACTACAGGGCGGCCCGATGGCCGGTGCCGAGGCGGCCGCATTCGCGGCGCAGCCCTACGCCGCGGACGCCATCGCCGTCCGCCGCTGGGACGACACCGCCAAGGACCCCGCGGCGGACGTGCCCGGCTTCGACACCTACCGCCCGCTGCTCACCGCCCTCACCCTCACCCTCACCTAATTCAAGCGCACATGCATCGTTGTCATGCTGGCTCGACTCGGATATTGGTGGCCCAGATCTGGCCGGGTCCGGCCAGGGTGATACCGAACAGCATGTAGACGCTGTCGGCTGGCACGTCGGCTTCGACGTGCTGGCGGGTCCAGTCGGCGGCGCCGCGCAGGTGGAGCTGCTCGCGGATCTCCGGCGGCCTGGACCGGGCCGGGTCGATGACCCGCAGGTAGAGGCCGGCCTTCTCGGTGGCGCCGGCGGTCTTGAGATCGGCGGACAGCCGGACGCGGCGGGCGCGGTAGGCGTCGGCCAGGCTGCCTTGCCTAAGGTCGGCGAAGCCGGCCGGGCCGGGGACCTGGGCCTTGAGGTAACCGCTGGCCGTCGCGGCGTCAGGGCCCGGGCCGGTGCCGCAGGCGTAGTCCTGCCAGTGGCCGCCGCTGGCGTCCGTGAGGAAGCTGCCGCGCAGGGACCAGTGCTCCAGTCCCTCGGTGAACCGCAAGTTCTGCGGGGCGGCGATGCGTCCGGAACCGTCGTTGCGGGCCTCCGCCGGGAGCCCGGCCTGGCGGATGAGCAGATCCTCGGCCCGCTCACCGGGCGGCACGGTGACCCCGTGCCGGACCATGATGTCCTCGCTAGCCAGG
>CAZORE010000073.1:0-9895 GCA_964581815.1 uncultured Streptosporangiaceae bacterium
ATGGGAAAGGTGCGGGTTCTGTTCATCGGCGGTACCGGGGTTATCTCGTCGGCGTGCGTGCGGGAGGCGGCAGGCGATCCCGGCATCGAGCTGTTCGTGCTCAACCGGGGGCAGTCCGCCGCCCGGCCGCTGCCCTCCGGGGTGACGGAACTGCGGGGTGACGTGCGGGAGCCCGCCTCCGTTCTGGCTGCTCTTGAGGACTTTGACTTTGACTCGGTCGTGGACTGGGTCGCCTTCACCCCGGAGCACGTGCGGGCTGACGTGGAGCTGTTCCGGAACAGGACCGGGCAGTACGTGTTCATCTCCACCGCGTCGGCCTACCAGAAGCCGGTGGCGCGGCTGCCGATCACCGAGTCGACGCCGCTGCGCAACCCGTACTGGCAGTACTCGCGGGACAAGATCGCGTGCGAGGACCTGCTGGTCGCCGAGTACCGGGACAACGGCTTCCCCGCGACGATCGTGCGGCCGTCGCACACGTACGACGCGACGAAGACCGTGCTGTCCGGCGGGTGGACGTCGCTGGCGCGGATGCTCGCCGGCAAGCCGGTGATCGTGCACGGGGACGGGACGTCGCTGTGGACGGTGACGCACAACACCGACTTCGCCCGGGCCTTCGTGCCGCTGCTCGGCCACCCGCGGACCTACGGCGAGGCGTTCCAGATCACGTCCGACGACGTGCTGACCTGGGACCAGATCGCTTACGCGCTCGGGACCGCGCTCGGCGTGACGCCGCGCATCGTGCACGTGCCGTCGGACGTCATCGCCGCGCACGACCCGGACTGGGGCGCTGGGCTGCTCGGGGACAAGACCCACTCGGTCGTGTTCGACAACGCGAAGATCAAGTCCGTGGTGCCCGGCTGGCGGGCGGTCGTGCCGTTCGAGCGGGGTGCGCGGGAGATCGTGCGGTGGTACCTGGAGGACCCCGCGCGGCAGGTCGTCGACGCCAGGCTCGACGCGCTGATGGACAAGCTGGCCGCCGGCTTCGGCGTCGCCTAGCCCTGGCCCCGGCTGGGGCGAGCGGTTACTTGGCCGGCTCGATGCGGAAGATCGGGTAGCCGGGGGCGATCTCGCGCAGCTTCTCCTCCGGCGCTGATCCGTCCACGCCGTCGAAGAACACGCCGACCTCGAACTTCCACTTCCTGAGGTAGGCGCGCAGGATCGCGGGCTTGGCGTCGTCGGCGACCTCGGTCGCGGTGAACGGCTCGACCTTGCGGCCGATGCGCAGCTCGCCGCCGCCCGCGGCGCGCATGTTGCGTACCCACTGCGTGTTGCCGCGCGGGGCGACCAGGTACCGGGTGCCGTCGGCGAGCCGCAGCGGGTTGACCGGGGTGCTCCGCCACTCGCCGGAGGTGCGGCCCTTGACGTACAGCACGCGCGAGCCGTAGACGCTGACGCCGAGGCGGGTCAGGCGGCCGACCGTGTCGTTGAACAGGCTGGTGGCGGACTTGGGCTGGATGTAGCGGGCTGCGGCGTCGTTCATGACCGTCCTCCTGGGCCGTGCGGCGGGCTGCTTGCCCGTCCGCCCTGATCTTTGCGAGAGCGATGCTCTCTGTTAGGATCAGTTAACACGACTTAGTGCAGCGTTGTCAAGAGCACTGCTCTCTATATTGATCAGTGATCTAAAAAATCAGGAAGGGTGACCGCCCATGGCCCCGCCGAACACGACGTCCCGCGCCGCCACCGTGCGCGAGCGCGCGCGGGCCGAACTGTCCCGCGAGATCAAGGAGGAGGCGCGGCGGCAGCTGGCGGCCAGCGGCGCTGACGGCCTGTCGCTGCGGGCCGTGGCCAAGGAGCTCGGCATGGTGTCCTCGGCGCTGTACCGCTATTACCCCAGCCGCGACGACCTGCTGACCGTCCTGATCATCGACGCCTACGACGCGCTCGGCGCGGCGGCCGAGGGCGCGGCGGCCGGGGGCGCGGCAGCCGGCCCGGCGGCGCCTGCCCGGGCCCGGTGGGTCGCCGCCTGCCATGCCATCCGGGACTGGGCGGTGGCCAACCCGCACGAGTACGCGCTGATCTACGGCTCGCCCGTGCCTGGGTACCGCGCGCCCGAGGCGACCATCGGGCCGGCGGCCCGGGTACCGCTCGCGTTCGCCGGCCTTCTCGGCGAGGCGCTCGCCCACGGTGAGCTCGGCGGGCCGGGCGGGGCTGCCGCGGCCTCGCTGCCGGTGACCGGTGTGCTCGCCGAGCAGGCGGGCGCCCTGTCCGCCGCCCTCACGCAGTCCGTTCCCGGTGGCGGGGGAGCGGGTGCCGCTTCCGCTGCCCTGCCGCCGGACGTGCTGGTGCGGGCGGTGATCGCCTGGGCGCAGCTGTTCGGCATGATCAGCTTCGAGCTGTTCGGCCAGTTCGTCGGGTCGTTCGAGCCGGCCGACGCCCTGTTCGGGCACGCGGCGCAGCAGCTAGCGGCGTTCGTGGGCCTTCGCTGAGGCCGGACCTCGTCGCCGCAGCTGAAACGCCAGGTGACAGCCGCAAGGCCAGTCACGGGAGTGCGACTTATCCTGCCTGCGCCGCTACGCTTTAAGGGTGAACAAACAGGAGCGGACGTACACGGTCCTGCGGGACCGGATCCATTCCGGCGCGTTCGCTCCGCGGGCCCGGCTGAACATCGACGGGCTGGCCAGGGAACTCGGCGTAAGCGCCATCCCGGTTCGCGAGGCGCTGCGCCGCCTCGAAGCCGAGGGCTGGGTGAAGTTCCAGCCCAACGTGGGCGCGATCGTCGCCCCGGTTGACGCCACCGTGTGGGAGCAGCAGATGGTCGCCGTCGCGGTGCTCGAGGGCGCCGCCACCGCCGACGCCGCCGCGCACCTCAAGCCGTCCGACCTGACCAAGGTCAAGCAGTTCGCCACCGAGATGGAGCAGGTGGCCGCCGAGGGAGACCTGGTCAAGTTCAGCCGCCTTAACCGCCGGCTGCACGCCACGATCATCGCCCGCTGCGCCAACACCTACCTGCTTGAGTTGCTCGAGCAGACCAACCAGCGCCTCGACCGGATCCGCGACACGATGTTCACCTACCTGCCTGACCGCTCCACCGCGGCGATCGTCGAGCACCAGCGCCTCATCGAGCTGCTCGAGGGCGGCGACCCCGCCGAGATCGAACAGTACGCCCGCTGGCACAAGCTGCAGACCGTCGAGGCCTACCGCGCCACCCACCAGCCCTCGGCCTGAGCGGCGGCCTCTCCGGTCACTCCCGGCCCGTCACGGCTGGCCGGCCTGCACGGCGGGGATGCGTCGCCCGCTGACCGAGGTCGGCCGGATCCGCACCCACACCCGGCCGTCGGCCGCGCTGGCCCACGACGTCGGCCCGAGCCCGTCACACCGCACGGCCTCGTCCTCGTCGTCGATTATCTCGGCGAACCCCTTGACCACGACAGACCACCCGGTCCGCGTCGCGGCGTCGTAGGAGTCAGCCTCGAACCCCACGTAGTGCCCCACCTCGACGCTGGACAGCTTGGAACCGGCCCCGGTCGCGAACAGCACGTCTTGCCCGTCCACCAGGAAGTTCACCGGCAAGATCACCACCTCGCCGCCAGCTATGAATCCCACCCGCCCCACCGGAACGGACTTGAGCAGCAAGAAACAGTCCCCGAGATGGAGGATCTCAAGGCCCGCCCGGTCGGTGGCCAGTTCCCGCATCGTGCCCTCCCTGCGCAGTTCCCGACGGATGATCCAGAAGTATCACCTCCCGGCCGGTTCCGCGGCCAGCGCCGGAGGTCCGCCAATCCGGGGTCCTAGGTCCCGCCACAACTGAGCGGCACTCAACAGATGCTCAATTCGCGCTCAACAACGTGGTAGGAGGATCTCTAGCACGCGGCCACCTCCGGACCCGGCGGACGACCGGGCACCCCGGAGGCGAGGCCGCGCCAGCCATCATCAAGGGGGAGTTACCAGTGCCTACACGCAACGCCGGCCTGCGCGGTCGGCTGCCCAAGAAGCCGCCGGCCGAGCGGTTCAACATCCAGTACCTGGCCTCGTACCTGACCTCGCCGCTGCCGGCGCCGGCCTACCCGGTCGACGTCACGTCGGGGATCACCGACTGGCAGATGCTCGGCAACGGCCCCGACCCGACCTGCACGACGCACCCGAACGGGGTGGGGGACTGCACGTTCGCCGGCCGCCAGCACTACCGGATGGCGAAGGCGGCCGCGGAGAAGGAGGCCGAGGCCTGGGAGTCGTCGAACGACCTGGTCAAGGAGTACCTGAAGTACGACCACGGCAAGGACGAGGGCGCGAACATCGCCGACTTGCTCCTGTCCTGGTACAAGGCGGGCAAGATCCTCGCCTTCGCGCCGGTCGACCACACCAACGCCGCCGAGGTCGACTCGGCCATGGCCGCCTTCAACGGCGCCTACGTCGGCGTGAACCTGACCGACGACGCCAACCAGCTCTTCGACCAGGGGCAGCCGTGGACCGTCGCGAACGGCCAGCAGTCCGACCCCAACGAAGGGCACTGCATAGTAAAAGTGAAGGCCGACGGCAGCCAGCTCGACGGCTGGGTGACCTGGGGCGCCGTCCAGGAATCCACCCTGGACTGGACGAAGGCCTGCCTGGATGAGGCCTGGGTGATCATCACCCCGGAGGACACCGCGGCGGCCAACGTCGACATCGCGGCGCTGCGCGCCGACATCGACGCGCTGCAGGGCACAGGCGGATCCGGCGGCTGACAAGCCGCGGTCGCGGCGGGGGAACCACCACCCGTTCGATAGATAAAGATCGATATCCCGAACGGGTGGTGGTTTCACCATGCACGGCCACCCTTCCCTTGCCGGGGAGAGTATGTTACTCTTCGGTAACATGAGCGAAGCGGTGCCGGTGTTCTCCCTTGAGCTGAGCAGTGACGTGCGCGAGATGCGCGACTGGGTGCACGAGTTCGCGGCGTCGGTGATCCGGCCCGCGGCGGCCGAGTGGGATGAGCGCGAGCAGACCCCGTGGCCGATCATCCAGGAGGCGTCGAAGATCGGGCTGTACTCGCTCGACTTCTTCGCCACGCAGTTCTTCGACGAGTCCGGTCTCGGCTTCGTGACGGCGGTCGAGGAGCTGTTCTGGGGCGACGCCGGGATCGGGCTCTCGCTGGTCGGCTCCACCCTGGCGGCCGCCGCGCTGACGTCGAACGGGACACCGGAGCAGATCGGCGAGTGGTGCCCGCAGATGTTCGGCGATGCCAGTGACGTCAAGCTCGGCGCGTTCTGCTCGAGCGAGCCCGACGCGGGCAGCGACGTGGGCGCGATCCGCACCCGCGCCGTCTACGACGAGGCGCACGACGAGTGGGTCATCAACGGGGTCAAGACCTGGGCGACCAACGGCGGTATCGCGAACGTGCACGTGGTTATCGCCTCGGTCGACCCGGACCTGCGCTCGCGCGGCCAGGCGTCGTTCATCGTCCCGCCGGGCACCAGGGGACTGTCCCAGGGGCAGAAGTTCCGCAAGCACGGCATCCGCGCCTCGCACACCGCCGAGGTGATCCTGGACGACGTCCGCGTCCCCGGCCGTTGCCTGGTGGGCGGCAAGGAGAAGCTGGACCGGCGGCTCGCCCGGGTCAGGGAGGGCGGCCGCGGCGGCGAGCAGGCCGCGATGAAGACGTTCGAGGCGTCCCGCCCGTCGGTCGCCGCGATGGCCGTCGGCGTCGGCCGCGCCGCCGCCGAGTTCGCGGCGGAGTACGCGGCGACCCGCGTGCAGTTCGGCAAGCCGATCGGGCAGAACCAGGGCGTCGCGTTCCAGCTCGCCGACATGGCCACCGCCGTCGACGCCGCCCGGCTGCTCACCTGGCGCGCCGCGTGGATGGCCCGCCACGGCAAGCCGTTCACCCGCGCCGAGGGCTCCATGTCCAAGCTGGTCGCCGGCGAGATGGCGGTCCGGGTCACCGAGCAGGCAATCCAGCTCCTCGGCGGCAACGGCTACACCCGCGAGTACCCGGTCGAGCGCTGGCACCGCGACGCCAAGATCTTCACCATCTTCGAGGGCACCTCGGAGATCCAGCGCATGCTGATCGGAAGGGCCATCACCGGACTGGACGTTCGCTAGCCCGTTCGATTAAGCGTCAGGCAGCGGCGGTCGCAGTCGGAGGGAAGCTGGAGGTCGCAGTCACGGTGACGGTCGGCGTCGGCGCCGTCGTCGTCGTGGGTGCCGCGGTGGTGGGTGCCGCCGTCGTGGGCGCGGCGGTGGTCGGCGCCGTCGTGGGCGAGGGCGAGTTTATGGGCGTGCCGTTACCGACGCACTGGATGGAGACGTATCCATAGGTGCCATAGCTCACGCTCGTGGTCCCCGCTCCGTGATCGCACGGAATGCCGTTGAGTTGGTCCAGCGAGGACACCCCCCTGCTTGCACCAGGCTGTCCTGCCTGGCCAGAGGGTCCGGGGGGTCCAGGGCGGCCTTCTTCGCTCCAGGAGACCGCGGTAGTTCCCTTAGGGCATTGCGTGCCGACATCCTGCAGCACGAGCGCATGACTCCCGTTGACGGCCCGGTTCGTCCAGCATCCATGTATCGTCCCAGAACTGCCCACGGGACTAGGACTGGTCCTCATCGCGGCCGCTGCGATGCCTGTCCCTGCGCCCAGGGCCAGCGTGACGGCCCCGACGATGACGAACTTGGACTGGATTGCGATCATGTCCCTCTCCCTGCCGCAAGGGACAGAACAAGCGTCACGGACCGCGGAGAAATCGTCCTGCTTACGTTCTGCCGCTGCTTCCCTTGTTTCCCTTTAATACACCACCGTGCCGGGAGGGGTTGATTACCCTAGTTAACCGTGATCTATCTGTGGCCTTTCCATGCGAGTGATCTGGCCAGAGCCACGGAGCTCGGATTTCCCCTTAAATAAAGGGTTCTCTGTAACGGCTTTACCACAAAGACGGGCAGGAAACGGCTCTCTCAACAGCAGGGGTCAGCCTGGTGGCTACTGCGGCGCGAGGATGCAGACGGGTGCAGGAGTGCAGCAGCGAAGTGCAGCAACCGTATCGACTCAGACCGATCTCTATGGCTCTGATTAAACCTTCTGACCAGCCAGGATGACCCGCATTGACCTTGCTGCCACTAGTCGCATTGAGGAGGTCAACGCGGACCATCAAGATGAGGCTGCCGCCGGAAGCTAGACGTTTAGCGTCGCCCTGGTGGCTGTTGGGGCGGAGTCAGATCGCTGGCCGATTCGGCAATCCAGTAATGGGACTCAGCAACCTTGTTCAGTGCGGACGCAAGAGCAAGCACCGCATGGACTAGCGCAGACGCGGTGTCGTCTCGGTTCAGATCGGCTAGAGCGGAGTTCTCGTGGTCGTCGGGACTGATCATCCTGCCTCCAATGACAGAAGTGGCGCGCTGGAGAAGCTGCTACCCTCCTATGATTCCGGCAGGCATGGCCAAAGCGAGCAGAGTGGGGCACAAATCCGCCGCTCGGCAGAACAGCGCTCGTCTAATCAAGACCAAGCCCTGCTCCGTGTCTGCTCCGTGAGAGGCAGAAAGACGCTGGAAGACAATCATCGATAACCATCATCACATTTCCAGCTCAGGAAACCGATCACGAACATACGGGCTAGTCAGCCGAGGTCACGCCGGACAACTTCACCATCTTCGAGGGCCCCTCGGAGATCCAGCGCATGCTGATCGGAAGGGCCATCACCGGACTGGACGTTCGCTAGCTTGAGCTGCGGATATACCGATCAGATAAGGCTTGGCCTGTTCGCCGCCGCCGTGGATGGTGCGGCTGGTGTCCGTGTACTCGAACGACCTGATGCCGAACCGCTCGGCGATCGCCCTCATCGTCGGCGCCTTGAGCTTGACGTTGCCTGTCAGCAGTTCGCAGCCGAGTGCCTCGGCGAGTGCGATGTAGGCGGCGTCGTAGGCGCCGAGGTTGCGGCGCAGGTCCCACATCCGAGGGTGGTACGGCCAGACGGGGTGACGAGTGATCCGCAGGCGGGCGTAGTCGGCCAGCATCTGCTCGCCGCGGCGGTCGGTGATCTTCTTCCCTGTGGCCAGCCCCCGGACCGTTGACGCGACCTCGACGTCAAGGTGGTGCGGGGCGTGCAGCGTCCGGGCGATGACCTCGGCGTTGGTCTCGGTGGTCGCGTCGGCATCCAGCCCGCGGGTCCGGCGTTACTTGACCGCGCCGGAGGTGACGCCGGAGATGATGAAGCGGTTGAGCACGATCGCCACGATGCCCGGAACGGCGGCGGTGAGCACCCCGCAGGCCATCAGCAGGGTGAACGGGACGATCCGCTGGCCGTTGAGCGCCGCCACGACCACGGTGACCGGCTGGGAGGACAGGTCGCTCGTCAGCACCAGGGGGAACAGGAACTGCGCCCAGCCGAGCAGGAAGGTGATGATCGCGGCCGCGGCGATGCCGGGCAGGGCGACCGGGATGACGATGCTGACCAGGGTGCGCAGCCAGGAGGCGCCGTCCACGAACGCGGCCTCTTCGAGCGATTTCGGTACCGAGCTGAAGTAGTTGAACAGCAGCCAGGTGGCGAGGGGGAGGAACCCGGACGTGTAGACCAGGATCACCGCGAGGTAGGTGTTGACCAGGTGGAGGCTGCTCATGATCCGGTACAGCGGCAGCAGGGTGGCGTAGGCGGGCAGCAGCAGGGTGGCCAGCACACTGACGAAGATGGTTCGCTTGAACAGGAACTCCATCCGGGCGAACGCGTACGCGCCGAGCACGGCGATGACGATGGTCAGCACCATCGCGCCGCCTGACTCGATGACCGCGTTGAGCAGTGACCGGCCGAACTGGGACGCGAACCCGGACTGGGACCCGGTCACCCCCAACAGCTGCTGGTAGCTGGCGATGCTGAACGGTGCGGGCACCAGGTGCGCGGGGCGGCTCTCGGCTCCGGACAGCGTGGTGAGGCTGGTGTTCAGCGCCCAGTACAGGGGGAACAGCGACCAGAGCAGGATGACGAGCACGGAAAGCGTGCGGCCGAGCAGCCGGATGCTCCGGCGGCCAGCCGGGCGCAGCCGCCGGCGGGCCGGCCGGGGACGGGCACCGGGCGCGGCGGGGGAGTGCTGACGGGTCACGGATACGGTCACGTCGCTACCGGCTTCCGGTAGATCAGTACGATCACCCCGGCGGACAGCAGCACCGTCGCCAGGGTCACCAGCAGGGACAGGGCATAGCCGCCGCCGAAGTCGAGGTTCTGGAACGTGGTCAGGTAGGTCTGCAGCATCAGCGACGAGCCGAGCGGCGCCTTGCCGTTCAGCACGTAGACCTGGTCGAACACGTTGAAGGAGAGCACCAGCGACTGCACGGCGGCGACCGCGATCGCGGGGCGGATCAGCGGCAGCGTCACCCGGCGGAACATCCGCCACGCACTGGCCCCGTCCACCTGGGCCGCCTCGTACAGGTCGGGAGATATCGACTGCAGTGCGGCCAGGATGATGAGGAACGACAGCGGGGTCATCTGCCACACCTGCACGACCTCGATGAGCACCACGGTGAGCCAGCGGTCAAGACCGAGGTAGACGTGGTAGCCGCCGATCAGGTGCAGCGAGTGCAGCACGCTGTTGACCACGCCGTAGGTCGGGTCGTACATCCAGTTCCAGATCACCGCCTCGTCCACCGCGGGCAGCGCCCACGGCAGGATGACCAGCGCCAGGATGATGCCGCGGAACCGGAACCGGCGCTTGAGCGCCACCGCGCCCGCGATGCCGAGGACGGTGGACGCCGCCACGCCGACCGCCGCGTAGACGACCGTGTTGACCCAGGACGTGGTGACGGCCGAGTTGGCGAACAGCGCCCGGTAGTTGGCCAGCCCGTTGAACCGGGTCGGCGGGTCGAGCGGCGAGACGCGGTAGAAGGACTCGACCGTGGTCGCCGCCGTCGGGTAGAGCGACAGCAGGGCGATGAACAGCACCAGCGGGGCGACCAGCATCCAGGGCAGCAGGTGCCCGTGCCGGGCGCGGCGGCGCCCGGCAC
>CAZORE010000073.1:9995-37015 GCA_964581815.1 uncultured Streptosporangiaceae bacterium
TTCACCGCCTGCTGCACGGTCTCCTGCCCGGCGGCCGCCTGGTGGATGTTGGTGTACACAGCGTTGCTGAACTGCGAGTACCAGGACGGGGCCCCCTGCGGGAACGGCGCCTGCGCGTGCTGGCGCAGCAGCGTCTCAAGCTCGTCCGCCTGCGGGACCTTGCCCGACTTGGCGAGCAGCTCAAGGCCGGACAGGCGCATCGGCAGCGGGAACCCGGAGATGACACTGGACGGGCCGTCAAGGCCGGCCCAGATGGCCTGGTTCTTGGCGTCGGTGAACCACTTGATGAACGTGGCCGCGGCGGCCGGGTTCCTGGCGGTCGTGGGAATCCCGATGCCGTCGGGGTTCGCCACGTTCGGCGCGGCACCGGTCGCGCCAGGGGTGGGCACGTACTCCACCTGGTTCACCACGCTTGACGAACTCGGCACGTCGTAGATGGAGCCGACGCTGCCCGAGTAGTCGCAGAGCTCGGCGGCGACCTTGTTCTTGGCCATTTCCGCGGTCAGCCCGTTGTAGTCCGTTTCCTGGATGTTGCCCTTGGCCACCAGGCCGCTCTTGTAGGCGTTCACCATGAAGGCGATCGCCTGGTAGCCGGCCGAGGACGGCGCGGTGAACTGCGGCGCGTCCTGCGCGCTGAGCACCTGGCCGCCGTACGCGGCGGTCATCTGGTACCAGCAGGTGGACAGGCCCTCGGCGGCGGCCAGGTGAATGTCGAGCGGCGCCGCCATCCCGTGTGCCTGCAGCTTCTTCAGCGCCGCGGTCAGGCCGTCGAGGGTGGTCGGCACCGCGGCCCCCGCCGCCGTCAGGTCCTTGGTGTTGACGGTGGTGACCATGAACGAGGCGTCGAACGGCATGCCGATCAGCTTGCCGTTGACCTCGAACGTGCCGATCTGCGGGACGTCCGACTTGAGCGACGCCGGGTTGAACCACTGGTTCATCGGCTGGAACCAGCCGGTCTTGGCGAACTCGCCGACGCGGGACCAGTCCACGTCGGTGGCGTCGGCGAAGTAGGTGTTGGACGACGCGGCCGAGGAGATCTTGGTCTGCAGGTCGTCGTAGCCGACCTCGACCCAGTTGACCGTGATGCCGGTCTGCTTGGTGAACTGCGCTAGCACCGCCTTCGGCGGGCTCGGGTAGAACATGTCAACCGTGATCGACGACTTGCCGGAATTCGTCGATCCCTGGCCGATCTGCTGTCCGCCCGAGGAGCAGGCGGCGGCGGTCAGCAGCATGCTCGCGGCTACGGCTGTCGCTGCCCACGGACGGCGCGTCCGCAGCGCCGCGAGTCGCGGTCTGGTCACTTGGCATCACCTTGGCCCACAACTTCGTAGTGCTCGATTTCGCTCATTATGGGCTCTAAATAAGCATAAGTGATCGTTCAGGGCAAGGCCTTCTGCTGTTACATTCAGGTGTCATGCACAGGTCCGCCCGGTTGTCCGCCATCCTGGACAAGCTCGCCGACGGGGGCTCGGTGAGCGTCACCGAGCTGTCGCAGGCACTTAACGTGTCACCAGCGACCATCCGCCGGGACCTGGTGATGCTTGAAGAGCAGCAGATGCTCGGCCGCACGCATGGCGGGGCGGTCGGCCGCGCGGTCTCTTACGAGCTTCCGCTGCGGTACAAGAGCGTTCGCCACGGCGAGGAGAAGCGGCGGATCGCCGTCGCGGCGGCTGCCCAGGTCACCGAGGGTATGGCGGTGGGGCTCACCGGCGGGACCACGGCGACCGAGCTGGCCCGGGTGCTCGCCGACCGGCGCGAGCTGACCATCGTCACCAACGCGCTCAACATCGCTTCCGAGCTGGCCATCCGGCCCGACCTGAAGCTGGTGGTGACCGGGGGAGTGGCCCGCAGCCAGTCCTACGAGCTGTCCGGGCCGATCGCCGAGGCGTCGCTGAACGGGCTCAACCTGGACATCGCCTTCATCGGGGTGGATGGCATCGAGGCCAGGGCCGGCTGCACGACCTACCAGGAGATCGAGGCGCGCACCAACACGGTGATGATCGAGCAGGCCAGGCGCGTGGTCGTGGTGGCCGACGGCTCGAAGATCGGCCGGGTCGCCTTCGCGCGGATCTGCACGCTCGCGCAGGTGGACGAGCTGATCACCGACCGCGACGTGGATCGCGCGGAGGTGCGCAAGCTGTCCGATGTCGGGGTCAAGGTCAGCTTCGTCTGACCTGGCGTTTCACCACTACCTCGGGCATAGGCAACCAGGTGCGTGAGCAGCGGGGGAGAGCCTGCCGTCGTCCTGTGCGATCAATCAGTGCCTTGCCGGTGATTGATTTCGGCCTTTTCTTGCGCGATATGAGCGTTCTCGGTCAGGCTGGTTCGGCCCGGGAAGAAATCCCGCAGTGGGGCGCCGCGCTAACGCCACCCGACAGTTGGGCCGGGACAGGAATGCCAGCAGGTTGAGCGGCTTGATGCCGTGGTCTACGGTGCGCGGCATGGACTGCCGCGTCTCATGGTGGAACTCGGTCAGCATGCGGGCCGCCGCCAGCGAGACCAGCGTGGTGCGGGACGCCCGCTCTGCCCACCGCCAGTCACCGTCCGGGTTGACCTCGAGGAAGACCGGGGTACCGCCGCGGATGAGAAAGTCGAACGCACCGAAGCGGAGCGCCATCGCGGAAGCGAGCAGGCGAGTGGCCGCCTCTACCGCGGCCGGGGATTCCACCGGCCGGACCCGGACCCCGTCGGGGTCGGTCCACAGGTCGGCCGGGGAGTCCTTGCCAACTTCGTACGCCGCAATCCGCCCGGCCGCGTAATACACCCGGAGTTCCGCGTCGTGCTCGACGTACTCCTGCACCACGACTGGGGGACCGGGACCGTCGGGGAGATCGCGCCGCTCGACCACGGCAGGGAAGATTCCGGTCAGCCGGCCCGGCTCGGCCTCGACGAAATGCTGGTCCACGGCCTTGATGACCAGCCTCGGGCAGCTGAAAGCCCGGCGGGCCTGGCTGAGGTCGGTGGTGACGATCGTCTGCGGTACGGATATCTGATTGCGCTTGGCGAGCATCAGCTGCGTGAGGAGGGGCGGTCGCCGCGGCAGAATCGATACTCCGGAGATCGATGTCAGCTGGTCGGCTGCGGCGTGCCAGGACGCGCGGAGAAACAGTTCGGGTGCCGGACCGATTGAGCCCCCGTCGATCGCCTGTACCGAGAAATGCCGTAGCCAGGTGACGGTCGGGGCCAGCCGACGTCCGTTCAGAAGAATGGTTTTGTTCGTTGGCTCTATGAGTAGGTTCGGGGCTGCCAGCTCATCCGAATTGACGCGTTCTACCGGGATCGCCGCCCTGGCCAGCAGATCCTGAACGGAATCGAGTTCGCTATCGCACGAGCGGCTGAGCAGCAGGACGCTGGGCAATGGTCGGCCCGCCGGCGCCCTGAGCGTTCGGCCCGTCCGGTTCTCCGGCGAGAGATCGCGCCGTGGACGTACATCAAAAACTCGGTCACGCGCAGCCAGTTGGCTGACGAAGCTCTCGATTTCAGGCACGGATCGCGTCGGCCCCGACGTCGCTATGACCGTTGGCGAGCAGTTCATCCGCCATCACAAGAAGCTTCGCCACCGTGGCTCTCACCTGCCCGGTTGCCGCTGGCAGCCGTTCAGCCACTCGTCGCAGCAGCGGCATGTCAAGCAGCGCGTCCTGCGCCTCGTCGTCTCGCGTCGGCCGGACGCGGGCCAGCAGTTCGAGTACGGCCGCGATCTCGGTTGCCAGCATCCCCAGCGAGTCCAGATCGTGGAAATCGAAGCGCTGACGGCTGTCCCGGTCCAGCACCTCGAGCACGCCAATGCAGTCGCCGCCATGGAACAGGGGTGCCGCCATGATGCTGTGGGGAACATAGCCGGTGGATTCGGCTGCTTCCCGGGAGAACAGCGGGGTATCGGAAACATCGTCGACGACGAGCGGCTGACCGCATTGCGCGGTCCAGCCGACGATTCCGGTGCCGCTCGGGAACCTAGTCCCCGGCAGAAGGGCCTCGCCCTCGCCCGCGACGGCCTCGAAGACCAGGTCTCCGGTCTCCCGTTCGAGCAGGAACACAGAGGCGGCGGCCGCGCCGAAGATGCTCCGGGCAACTTCGACGATCGACTGGAGAACCCGCCGCTGGGTGATGTCGGAGTCTGGCGACGGCGAGGATGGCTGCTCTTCCGCATCAAACGATGACATGTTCCTCTCCTTCTGGACTAGATACGTTCTCGGCGGTCAGGTACAGGACGGACTTAAGCTGAAAAGGTGTGAGCAGGCGATGCTTGCTGAGGATGAGGGCGCAGATGGCGGTGATGTGCGGGGCGGCGAAGCTGTTGCCGGTGCTGAGGACCGTTCGGCCGCCCGGCCAGGCGACCGGGACCCGGACACCGCGAGCGTAGAAGTCGACCGGTGGCGCTGGGTTGTAGTAATAGGTCATCGGGTCGGTGCCGTCGTGGCTGGCGACCGAGATCACAGACGCGAACGGCCACGGGTAGCTCTGCACCGGCATGTTGTGCGCGGACGACACGATGATGCAGCGCCGGAAGTAGGCCTCGTCCGACAGCTCGCGCAGCGCGGCGCAGAACTGGGTCTTCGTCGTTGACAGGCTCATGTTGATGACATCGAAGCCGGCGTCGATAGCCCATCTCAGGCCGGTCAGCAGCGCCTCGCCGGTACCGTGCCTGCCCTGGGAGAGGACCCGGACCGAGGTGAGCGACGCATTCGCCGCGACCGACCGGATTAGGCTCGCGCAGGCCGTTCCGTGTCCGGCCGAGTCGCCGGACGTGGTCGGCTTGACGACCATGCTGCCATCGGCGTTCGGGACCACCTCGAGCGCGCGGTCAATCCCGCCGACCAGCGGATGGTCGCCGTCCACGCCGCTGTCGAGCACGCAGACCCGGATTCCGGAACCGTCTGCGCCTCCCCAGGCCCACTCCCGGGTGATTCGATCCATAGCACAGGAGTCGAATCGCTCACCAGGCAGCACGTGAACCGGTATGCCCCAGGCCGGCAGGCCGGGAAAGTGGGCCCGGGCTGGCCTGCGCCAGGGCGGGGGGCTGGTCATCCGGTCGTCGTTCCCGGCGCTCGAGCGAGGTCGGCTCGCCATTCGCGCACCCGTCCAGCCAGCAGCGTTGCCCCCTTGGCGTCGAACTTCCGCAGCGACTGCCCGCTCTCGGCGGCGGCTTCCGCCGCCATTCCGGCTCTCGCCAGCACTACCGCGAGGTCAAACAGCGTCTCGCCGGTGAGGCACAGGTCATCGATGTCCGCGCTCAGCTCCTGTGCTTTTCTGGCCGTGGTGACGGCCTCGTCATGCCGCCCCCGCGCGGACGCGATCCTGGCCTGCAGCGCTCCGGCTGCGATCCGCGCGCGCAGGCTGACGGCCTCGTCACCCATCGCGACCTTATCTAGAGCCCGCTCGGCCGCCGCTACCTGGCCTTGTTCGAAGAGCTCGCGCGCGATCGCGACCTCGGTGTTCTGTGTGTCGGGGGCGCTGCGGGCCGAGCGCAGCACGTTGAGGCTCTGCCGGAGGTGTCTTTCTGCCCTATCGTGCGCGCCGGCCAGCGATTCCAGGAGTCCGGAGAGCTCCATAACCGCCGCGTGCGCGAGGTCGAGGTGAAGGTCGCCGGTATAGTCGCGCGCCGTGGCCAGGATGCGCCGCGCCCCATCGAGGTCGCCTGCGAGCGCGGTCAGATGGGCACGCGTCAGCAGGACGGGCACCAGCAGGGCGCGGTTGTTGGCGAACCGGCGGTCAAGCGCGGCGCACAGCTCGAGCCCGGCCGCCACGGGGCGCGGTGCCCACCGCGCCAGCTCGCAGCTGGCGCACAGCAGCCGTTCCTCCTCGTACCCGTCATCCATGGCCCGTGCCCGCGCCAGGCCGAGGCGCAGGGACGCGTCCGCGGCGGCGGCCCGCTCACTGACCAGGTGCAGGTAGGCCTGGAGCTGGTGCAGCCGGCACCAGCTGAGGTTGTCTTCGGGGTCGCTTTCGAGGCTTGCCTCGATGATCCTCGCGTCCGCCGCCACCTGGGCCGGCGGCGCCAGCCCGAGCCGCAGCGCGACGATGCGGCGCTGGATAGCGCAGGTGGCCGTGTTGCGACGGTCAAGCGAGAGCGCGGTCTCCGCGACCGTCAGCGCCGCCAGCGGAAGCTCGGCGTCCCAGAGCGCCACGCCGGAGTCGCTGATGTGCAGCGCCAGCCTGGTGTGCCGCGGGTCACCGGGGGGTAGCAGCGCGCGGCCGCGGTCAAGCAGCGCCACCGCGGCCGGAAAGTCGTGCCGCTCGAGGGCGTTCATGCCCTCGGCGATCAGCGTTCCCGCCGCTGTCGCCGCCAGCTCGGGGAGCCCGGGGTCGCCCGGCCGGAGCTGCTTGCGCAGCGTGAGCGAGGCCTCGACGTGGTAGGCCACGTCCATAGGGTCGCGCTCGTGGCTCGCGAGCCAGTGGGCCAGGAAGTCGTGCCACTGCTGGCGGCGCCTCTTGGGGGTGAAATCGCTGGTGATCTCGCGCAGCAACGACTGCGCGAACGCAAGCGCGCCGGCCGCGGAGCGCCGCAGGATACGCCGCTGTATGAGCCGGGCCGTCAGCGCTTCTGTCTCCGCGGGGCCAATGCCGTCGGCCGTGGCTATCTCCTTGAGTACCGCAGGCGTGAACTCATAGCCGATGACGGCGGCCAGTTCAAGCAGCCTGCGTTCCTGGCTGGGAATCTGGTCAAGCCGCGCGCCGAGGAGCGCCGCGATCGTGGGCGGTATAGGCGTCGTGACGGACGTCTCCGCGAAGACATCCAAGATCAGCTCGGCGAAGAGCGGATTGCCGTCACACCGCTCCGCGACCTGCAGGTAGACGTCCGGTGACTCCTGCGGATACACCTCGCCCGGCATCGCCAGCCCGCTGACCAGGGCCGCGCTCTGCTCGAAGGTCAGCGGGCCCAGCTCCAGCGTCATCGCGCACGATTTTCCGCCGCCCCAGGAAGGTCGGAGCTCAAGCAGCTCGTTCCTGGCCAGGCACAGCAGCAGTACGGGCACATCGGTCAGCCAGGTCGCGACGTGATCGATCAGGTCGAGCAGGGTCTCCTCCGACCAGTGCAGGTTCTCCCAGATCATGATGACGGGGCGGGTCCGGCCGAGCACCTCGAGCAGGTGCGATGTGGCCCAGGTGATGTCCTCAACGCCGGCGATGCTGACCGGCTCTGTACTCTCTTCGCCGGCAATCGTTGACAATACCCGTGCGGCGTCGCTAGCACGGCTTGAGCCCTCGCTGAGGAGCCCCGACAGCGCGGCCCACCCACCCGGATAGGACCTGAGCATCTCTGCCAGCGGCTTATAGGTGATGCCCTTGCCGTAGGCGGAGCAGCTTCCCGACAGGACGGTCACCTCATCGGGCGGCAGCGAGTCGATGAACTCCCGCGCGAGGCGCGACTTGCCGATCCCCGGCGACCCGATGACCGTGACCAGGCAGGCTTGCCGCGATCGCCGCGCTCGCCGGAACGTGTGGGCCAGTTCCTCCAGTTCGTCGGCCCGGCCGATGAACGGGTGGACAGGCGCGTGCCCGTTACCGGCCGCAACCGCCGCATCGGTGACGCGCCACGCCATGACCTCGCGCGCCTTGCCTTTCAGCGTTAGGGGCGCGATCGGCTCGATGCCGATCGCGCGGCGGATCATGGTCGCGGTGTCCGCGTCCAGCAAGATCTCGCCGGGACCGGCGGCGGTCTGGAGTCGGCTGGCGGTGTTGACGGCGTCCCCGACGACGCGAAAGTCCCCGCCCGGTGGCATGATCACGACCACGTCGCCCGTGCATATGCCGCACCGGGCCTCCAGGTTGACGCCGTATCTGGCGTCGAGTTCCGCGCTGAGCTCACGGAGTCGGCTGAGCGCGCCGACCGCAGCCCTCGTCGCGCGGACGGCGTCATCCTCGTGGGCCGCGGCGGCGCCGAAGACAGCCAGGATGGCGTCACCGATGAATTTCTCCACCGCACCGCCATGGTCACCGATGACGGCCGCGCATGCGGCGAAATACCGGTCCATGATCAGCCGCAATGGCTCGGGATCGAGCTGTTCCGCCAGCGCGGTAGAGCCAACGATGTCGAGGAAGAGGACAGATACCCGCTTACGACTTTCTTGATGAACGCGCGATTCGAGTGGCGCACCGCAATCGGCGCAGAAACGGCTGGCCGTACTAACTTCCGCATCGCAGGAAGCGCATTTCATGGGAACCTGTCATGTCACGCTAGTTTGATGGTGAGAGACTGCCCTTCGACGTCTGCATCGGAAACGGCATCGAGGCGTTCCTTGACGGAGTTGAGTACCGCCACCTCCTCTTCGGTGAGCTGGGAAAGGACATCCCGCTGTTCCTGGGTAAGCAAATCCACCAAGTTGCCAGCCTGCCTGAGCGCGGCCACTGCGTCAAAGGCCATGCGTCCCTCCAGGACCTTGGAATTTGCGTTCATCAATAGTGTCGTCCGCTGCCCCGGAGTAAATCCATGCGACCTTTGGGCCAATAGGCGTCCGCGGCCGACGAAGACGAGATGACGAGCGCGGCGAGCCCCGCTTGCAGCCGGGATTCGAGTTCGAGCTTCGCGAGTATGCAGGTGACGTAGCGCTTGACAGTGCGCTCGCTGATCTCAAGCTCGCGCGCGATCGACCGATTGTCGTAGCCGAAGCCGAGCAGGCGGAAGACAACACGTTCGCGGTGGGTGAGAAGCAAGGCGTCGGCCATCGACCGCGGCTCCGGACCCGGCGCAACCGCGAGGGACGTTCCGCATACCGGGCACGAACCAGCTGACCCCATGTCATCATCCGCGAACTGGCGGGGTCTAGTGCGGGGATACTCCGTCGGCACCTGTTGGCCACCGCCTCTCCGGCTGAGATCGTCTCTACCTCCCATGCAAGGCGGTCGATGCGATCGGCGCATCGGGTGGCAACCCCCACATTTTTCGCGCGCGGCTCTCCGCTGCGCGGCTCCGTGGGACAGGTTGATCCGCCGTCGGCAGGCAGGCGGCCGTGGGGTTACTTCGGCGGCTCGAGGATCCCGGGTGTTACTACGTACGACGGCACCGGCGTCCGAGGGAATCTGGGTACTGCTACCTAGACTCGCGCCTACCCGAGCTTCCCCAGCTCGATCCGGCTGGGCTCGCCGGTCTTGACCATGAGGCTGGCGACATGCTTCTCCACGGTCCGCGGCGACAGGTGCAGCCGCGTGGCGATCTCGCGGTTGCTTAGCCGCTGGGCCACCAGCCGCAGGATCTCGTACTCGCGAACGGTGACGCCGGCCGAGCGGAGCGCGCGTGGTATGTCCTCGGCGCCAGCGCGCCGCTGAGCGACGGTCAGGCCGACCCGGCGCATCATGCCCCGGCAGGCGCTGGCCACGGCGGGCACGTCACGCTCGTGGAAGTACTTTTCGCAATCTCGCAGCCAATCGGCCGGGGATCCCCAGCCATCCGCGATCGCGGCCTCGCTCACCAGGCGCAGCCCCAGCCGGCTGCCGGTCGGGTAGGGCGCGCCCACCCGCATGGCCTCGGTCACCGCCGCGGCGGCCGCCGTGCCGCGGCCCGCGCGGCCGTCCAGAATGGCGCCCGCGAACACGGCAAACTGCCTGTCCCACCGTAGCCGGCTGACCGGTGCTGCGGTAACCGCCTGGTACTCGGGCTGTCCCGCCGTCCCTTCGAGCACGCACAGCAGCAGGTTCAGGCCGTACCGCCCGGTGAGCTGGAAGATGGTCGGGTTTTCCTCCTCGGCCGTGAGCGCGAGCCCGAGCTCCCTGATCGCGAGCGGCCGGTTCTCCTCAAGCAGCGCGCACCAGGCTCGGGCCAGGCCATGGACCCGGGGGGTGTGCTGCCGATGATCACCCTCCCAGAGCTGGAGATCGGCCAGCGCGGCCGCCATGTCCGCCCGCATGCCCTGGTGCGCGTAGAGGATCGCTCGCAGCAGGAACGTGTACTGGGTGGTCTCAAGCAGCCGCAGCCGCGTGGTGGCGGCGAGTACCTGATCGATAATCGCGGCGGCCTCCGCGAACTCGCCTTGCAGTGTCAACTGGAGGGCGATGCTGGCTTCCGCCTGGTAGCGGGACGTCACCGCGCCGACCGCGGTCGCCTCGCGCTGGGCCTGCCGCAGCCGGTCGAGGCTGCCGTCGCGCAGCGCGTCGTCATTGCCGAGCCTGATCAGCGTGTGAATTTCCTCAATCGGCAGATCATTCCGCACCGCGATGTGCCGTGCCCGTTCCAGGCAGGCGGTCGCCTCATCCGGGTCGCGGGACCGGCTCAGCGCGCCCAGAACCTGCCACGCCTGGCAGGCCACGATGGGCAGCCGCGCGCCCTCGGCCGCTTCGGCCGCACGCCTGGCGAGGGTCTCCGCCGCCCGCACTTGCCCGGGGCCCGGCACGTCGAGCGCGAGGTGGGCGGCGACGACATCGATGGGCGCGGTATCGTGCGCGGTGGCATCGGGCCCGAGCAGCTTGCGCGCGATATCCACCTGCTGCAGGCCATCGGCGGACCGGCCGGCGACGGCGGCGGCCCAGGCGAGCCTGGTATGCAGTTGCGCGCGGATACCCGGGTTCAGCGCGCCGGCTAGCCGCTCGAGTTCGCCCGCGGACGTGACCGCCCGCTCCACCAGGCCGGCTTCGGCCAACGCGTACAGGACGCTGGCAAACACGTCGGCCCGCTCCTGCAGGTATTCGGTGCCGGTGAGCAGATCGAGCGCCTTGTCGAGTAGGGTGACGGCGGACTGTGCGGCTCCCTGGGCCAAGGCACGCCGGCCGGCCTCCGCGAAAAGCCGCCCCGCCCGGGCGCGATCGCCCGCTTGCAGGTGGAGCGCGGCCGAGGCCTGGCACCATTCACCCGGCAGCCCCGGATAGGTGGCTTCCACCGCCAGCGCCACCTGCCGGCTCCGCTGGCTCCGTTCGTCGGTGTCCAGCAGGGCCAGGATCGACTCGCCGACGAGCGGGTGCTGGAAGGCGTACCAGTCAGGAGTCTGCTCGTCTGGTGCCACGAACTGCACCGCGATGTCCCCGTGCAACGCGGTCAGCAGCTCCCGCTGGCTCATTCCAGTCGCCGCATGAACGATGGCGAGGGGAAACCGCTGGCCGAGGATAGCGGCCACCGAGAGCAATTCGCGGCCCTGCTGGCCGATGCGCTCCAGTTGTCCGGCCACGGTCAGGGTCAGCGTGGATGGCGGCCGGGCTCGCAACTGGCCGGTCACGCGCCAGTTACCGCCCTCCCGCACCAGCAGCCCGCTGGTGCGCAGGGCGTTCAGGACCTCCTCGGCCAGCAACGGGATCCCCGCGCTAGCGGCCCAGAGGTGGTCCACCACCTCGAGGGGGATCTCGCCGACGTCGTCTCCCAGACATGAGCCGACCAGCTTACGCACGTCGGCCTGGTCGAGCCGATACAGCTCGATGAGGAGGCCAGAGCCACGCTGCGCGGCCGACCGGGCTAGCGCTAGCGCGGGCGAGGAGTCCGCGCGCACCGAGCCAAGCAGCACTGTGGGCTGCCGGTCGAGGTTACTGACCAGATAATCCACCACGCCCAGGGTTTCGGCGTCGGCGTCCTGTAGGTCATCGAGGATCAGCAGGCACCCCCGGCCACGGCCGACGAGCCCGATCAGGCGCAGCACCGCCTCGGCGATCATGACCACGGACCCGCCGTCTTCGGCCGCCGAAGGCGGTCCGAGATCGGGGATGAGCCGCGCGAGCACAGGAAGGTAGGGGCCGAGCTCGCGGACGTCGATCGGCTCGCCGCTGCGCAGCAGGGACATCAACGCCTCGGTCAGCGGCCGGAAGGGAACCATCGGCCCAATGGAACTGCCCCGCCCGCGCAGCAGGCCCATGTCGGCGGCGAAGGCCGCGTCCGCCGCGGCGGCGGCCAGCCGGGACTTTCCGATGCCGCCCTCGCCGACGATGAAGACGGCGCCGCCCCGTCCGTCCCTGGCCGCGCTCAGGACCTGCTCCATCAGCCGGAACTCCTCGTCCCTGCCGACCATCACTGATGCGCGGGTCCGCATATTTACTGATATTAAGAGCGGACCCGCGAGCAGTGAATATGCGCGAGCCACGATTCACGGCATATTTACTTCAGGTGTCAGGGCGCGCCCGGCCCAGTCGGGAATCTGGCGGACGGATGCCCGGCCGCAACACGTGGTTAGGAATATGGCGTTCCCGGTGACGGCGTTGATCGCCGAGCCGAGCCCGGCAGTGGTAGTGACGGTCGCGGCCGTGCCGGTGGCGGTGGGGGCGGCCGGGACCGACACTACCGCCACGCCGGCCAGCACGGCCGCGCCTAGGCCGAACGTTACCTTCGGTAGAAGCCCGACCTTGCCCGGCGATCGCTGTTCTTCGGCCTTACTGGTTTGGTGCGTAATGTTGTTTTCGATTTCGGTCATGGGCTTTTCTCTCTGGTAGATGAGTGGCTATGTGTCAGGCGCGACGCGGACGAGCTGGCCTGCAGTAGCAGCGCCGAGGGAATCTGGTCGGCAAAGCCGAGCCGCAACAGCCCGTATCCCACGCCTGCCAGCCCGCTGAGCAGCCCTGGAGTGGAAACCCCGCCGGGCGTACCGCAGACCGACGTGTACCGGTTGACGACGTCAAGCAGCAGGCCTGCTCGGTGGCGCTGGGCCCGGTAGGCCGTTCTGCTTCGCGTGGCGGCACTGAGCACCGAGAGGACATCGGCCACGCCGGCTTCACCGTGACAGAGGCTGAGGTCCTCAAGCACTGGCCGGCCGGCCAGCATACGGGCCTCTTCGTCAAGCCGTTCGGCCGCGGCGGGCAGGCAGGTCTTGGCCAGGAGTCGGCCTGCCGCGCCAGAGCACCACCCGAGCGAGTCGTCTGGCGACGACGTTTCGACCGCTCGCCGCGCCGCGAGTTGCCCCGCCACCAGGTAGCGCGGTTCCGCCCTGGTCTCGGCGAACCGCACCAGTGACCATCCGATGCCCGCCGGACCGGCCGCGAACCCGCCCGCCCGATCACCGTTAAAACCGCAGTGCCCGTCGGTGTCCGCTACGAGCGCGCACAGCCGGTCGGCGCAGGCTCTGGCCAGGGCCGCGGCCGGTTCGAGACCGAGCTCAGCCTGCACCGAGGTCATGGCGGCGAGGCAGCCGGCGCTGCCCGCCACCCACCCGGGCGCCGCCGCGGCCAGGTTCACCGTGGCGGCCAGCTCCGCCGCCGTCCCGGCCCACCGGCCGAGTTCCGCGTCGTGCAGCAGGCCGGACATCCTCGCAAGACCGTAGCTGATCCCGCCCAGGCCGCCGATTCCTCCGCAGCCGATCGCGGCGACTAGTTCGGGTCGGCCGCCGATCGCGGCCAGCAGCGCGGGAAACACGCTGACCGCTTGCCTGGCGGTCTCGGCATAGCGGTCAATCCCGGTGAGCTCGCCAAGCTGCGCGAGGAACAGCGCGACCCCGAGGTAGCCATCGGCCAGGCCGCCCCCCATGGGCAGCAGCATCCACTGGGTGTCTTCGACGAACTGGAGGCCCAGCCAGTTCACCCGGCCAGGTTCCTCCCGGCCGCCGATGGCGCTGGCCACGATCTGGTCGCCGAGCCCGCAGGCGGCGGCCAGCAGCCGTCCCGGCTCGGCCGCCGCCGCGGTCGCCGGTCCGGGCAGCGCCCGTGCGCCGCGGTGCCCGCCGTGTGGTTTCCTGGCCGCCAGGCTGGCCGAGATGATCCATTCCTGATCGCGCCGGTGGACCTCGCCCATCGCCCTGACGTTGGCGATCGCGCAGCTTAGGCCGGTCTGGCTTAGCCGCCCGGGCAGGCGTACCCCGCCCGACGTCCAGATGTCGGGCCGGGACGGCCGGGTGGTCAGCAGCGGTATATCGCCGTTCCACAGGTCGGCGATCTCGTAGTCGGTGAGGCCGCTCCACAGCGGGTGATGTGCGGATACCTCACACAGCACGGCGAGCGCCTGGTCGCGGTCGGTCGCGTCGCGTAGCAGGTCCGGGTGCGTGGTCGCGCTCATCAGCCCGGCATATCCGCTGGTGGGGCGGACAACGGTCCGCACCTCGGTGTTGCCGCAGGACGCGAGCAGCGACGCGAACGCCGTCGGTTCGGCTGCGATCGCGTCGTAACCGAGCCGGAATCCCTCGATCACCGCCGCCTCATGCCCGTCGGGCTCGACGACCGCGCCGTCGAAGCGGGGGACATTCCGCCCTCGGCCGCCGGTCATCCCGGACTGGTCGTGAGCGCCGTCCTCATCCACCGTCACGTAGGGAAGCAGGCCGGTGCTGAGCACCGAGGACGCCAAGAACTCGGCCGCGGGGTCGGGGGCGGTGGTGCGCGGCATCGGCAGGTCGGGATGGAAGATCGTCTCGACATCGATCACGATGGGGGACGGGCCGCTGGCGATGACGTTCTCATGGTGTACGTCGCAAGCGTGCGTGGCGTAGAGCGCAGCAAGCAGCACCCCCACTCGCCGGTAGAACTCGGCGGCCGCGGCCAGTCCCGGCAACGGCCGGCCGACGATGAATTCCACCCAGCCGTATCCCGGCCGGGCCACCGCGGCGGGCATCCGCAGCTCCCCGGCGGGCACGCGCGCGTTGAGCCAGTCGACGATCCGCTGGAAGGCGAGATGCCCGCCGAGGTCGGTCGGCTTGTAGATCACCGTGCGGCCGTCCGCGAATGAAATCGCCGTTACCGAGCGCCCGCCCCGGTGCCGGTCGCCGAGACCCGGCTCGATCGTGATGGCCGGCCCCGGATCGACCCCGCCGAGCAGTTCGGTGACGATCGCGGCACGGTCACCGGCGAAGCGGGACAGCAGCTCTCGCCCGGCTTCGACGGCCAACTCGGTGGCTGTGCCGAGCAGCCGCGCGAGCACCGGGTACTCCGCCAGGAACGCCGCTAGCCCGGCGGGTGTCCGCAGCCGCGCGGCGAAATCGCCACGCTCCGGCTTGGCCAGCTCGCTCTCCATGGTCGGGCGGGCAATATCGGCCAGCTGCCGTGCGACGGCGGACACGTAGGCATCCGCCAACCGCTCGGGAACGGCAAACCCGGTCGGCAGGCCGAGGGCGGCCGCGGTCAGCTGCTCGCGCACCCGCGCCAGGAAAGGCCACAGCGGGTTGAGCCGCGGGTCCGGTATGCCTGCGGCTGAGCCCGCGGCCGCGACGGAGGCGCCTGACGCCAGCGCCGCCGCGTTCTCGACCGCGTCGACCCAGGCCGGCCGCGGCGCCTGCCCGGCCACGTCTCGATCGCGGGCGCTCAGTGCCCGCAGCCACCAGCCGGCCCGAAGCTGGCTGGCCGCGGGATCCTCGCCCGGCGGCAGGTCCGGCGTGCTCACGTCCCATGACTACCAATCGCGGTCCTGTGCGCGCATGGGTGGAAGCTACCCAGGTTCCGGTTATCCGGTGCGGCCGGCACCACGACGGTGCGGCGGCCGCCGCCTGACCCGAAGGTCGCATCGACTCATGCGAGACCGCCGACGACACTCATAAATGTCCGTCCGTTCCGGATCTGGTTGCTAGCGAGTCGGCAAGGGTGAATCCATGGGTGCCCAGGTGAGTTCCGTCTCGGACAGTCATCCTTCGATCGATGAGCCGCGTTCAGATAATGCCGCGCACGACCGGATGACGGTCGAAGAGTTCGCGGACAGAATTGGAATGTCGACTCGCAATATTCGCGCGCTGCAAGGTCGGGGGCTGCTCCCTCGGCCGTTGCGGCTTGGCCGCCGCGTATTCTATCTTGAGGTGCACGTCGATCGGGCGGAAGCCATCAAGGATCTCCAGCGGCAGGGGTTTAACCTGTTCGCCATCGGCACCATTCTTGGTACCGGCGA
This sequence comes from uncultured Streptosporangiaceae bacterium, assembly GCA_964581815.1. Lineage (GTDB taxonomy): Bacteria > Actinomycetota > Actinomycetes > Streptosporangiales > Streptosporangiaceae > Trebonia. The sequence continues at coordinate 25,696 of CAZORE010000073.1, forward strand.
CGCCGATTCGCAGACGGCCGAAATGGCGGCCTTGCTTGAGCGCGTCGGCGCGCGCGATCCCGGTCTCATCGATACGCTGCAGCACCATGGCATCGTTGGCCGGTCGGCGGACGGCGAGCTCCGGGTCACCCGCCCGAGACCGCTGCGGACCGCGCTTGCCCTGCGGCAGCTCGGTGTTCCGCTGCCCGCCGCGATACGCATGGTCGCGGACATACTCGACGCTACCGAGCCTGTCGCAGGCCAGCTTGTACACCTAGTCCATGCGGGAATCGTCGAGAACTGGGACAGCAGTCGCGGGCCGGGCCTCAATTCCAATCCGATGGTCAGGACGCAGGCCGTTATCACCCTGATCAGCGAGACGACCCGGGTCGTGCTTGAGAATGTCGGTTCTGATCTGGTACGCGGTGTCCTCGACCCGGCAGAACCCGAGCAGTGAGCCTGAACACGGTGCCAGGCGACGCCGACCGGGCCGGCCGCAGCGGCGTTTAATCGGGGGCGGGCAGGCGCGCGCCAATCAGCTGACGTGACGCGAGCCGGAAGAAAAGGCTGTCGGGCTGGGCCATCAATTCGGCGAAGGTCCCTTCCTGCGCCACCGCGCCCTTGTCGAGGACGACGATGCGATCGGCGTCGATGATCGTGGACAGCCGGTGCGCGATGACGAGCCTGGTGGCCGACAGCGTCCGGGTGCTCGCGGTCACGATCTCCTGCGTGCGGTTGTCCAGCGCGCTCGTCGCTTCGTCGAAGAAGAGCACCCGCGGCCGGTGGATCAGGGCCCGGGCGATCAAGATGCGCTGCCGCTGGCCGGACGACAGGGTGCCGCCACCCGGCGGCAGGAGGGTGCCCATCCCCATCGGGAACGCCTCGATGTCGGTGTCGACGCCCGCCAGCCGGGCCGCGTCCCACACCTGGTCCAGGTCGAAGCTCCCGGCGCCGGCTATGTTCTCCCTGATGCTGCCCGCGAACAGGGCACCATCCTGGAGCACGATCCCGCACTGCCGGCGGACCGCCTGCAGGTCAAGGTCGGCGAGATCCTGCCCGTCGTACAGGACAGCGCCTGAGGCGGGATTCTCGAAGCCGAGCAGCAGACGCAGCAGCGTCGACTTCCCGCAGCCGGTCGGGCCGACGATGGCGACGAACTCGCCCGGGTTGACGTGCAGGGTGAGATTGTCGAGGATCAGCGGGGCGTCGGGCTGATAGGCGAAGCTGACGCCTACGAGCGAGATCTCGCCGTGCAGGTCGCCCGGGTCGGTGCGGTCCGGCCGATGTTCCGGCCGCGCATCGACGACCGGGGCGAGAGCCGCTAGCCGAGGCGTCGCCGCCATGATCTCGACGCTGGCGGACACCAGGAGCAGCAGGCTTCCGAGCAGCAGCGAGAACGCGATGCTGATGGTGAAGAATTCACGGGGGGCCACCTTGTGCGCCAGCGGGCCCGCGATCATCAGGAACAGGACGAGTTGGCCGACGATCGGCAGTACCGCCGACAGGGCCTGGACGCATCCCTGGACGCGGCGTACGGCGACGAGGTGCCTGCGAGCGCCGCTCGCCAGCTGCACCCACCGCGCGTACGCGCGGTCCCCGGCGTCCGCCATCTTGACTTTGGCGATGCCGGTGAGCAGCTTGTTCGTGAACGCGACGGTGCGGTGCTCGGCTGGCAGCGCCCGGTGCGCGCGCCGGGTGATGGCGCGCCCGAGGACGCCGACGGCAACCAGGCACACAGCGGCGACGCCGAGGGCGGCCAAGCCGAGCAGCGGGCTAAGCACGAAGATCAAGACAAGGTCGAGCAGCGCGGTCAGGCCGGCGCTCACCACCGCGACGGTGATGCCGCTCAACGACTCCCTGATGAACGAGATTCCGAGCACGGCGTTGGCCAGCTCCCCCGAGCTGGTCGAGCGGAAGAACGCCACCGGTAGCCGGATGAGGCGGTCCCACAGCGCCAGTTGGGTGCCGTTCTCGATCCTTCCCTCTACCCGCAGCAGGTGCAGGTTCTGCACGGCGGCGGAGACCGCGGCCAGCACCGCGGCCGCGATAAGCGCGATCGGCAGCACCCGCAGCTCGTCGTCGGACGAGGAGCCCGTTGCTATCCGGCCGAGGACAGTACCGGTGACCACCGGTACCGCCAGCCCGAGGCACGCCGCGACTAGCCCGGCGATCAGCAGGCCGCGAACGTCCCGCGACACACCCGCGGCCCCGAGCCTGAGGGCGGTGCCGATCCCGCTCTCGGGCGGCAGCGGGACCTGAACCTGGGTCGCCGCCTTGCGCAGGTTCTGCCCGGCAGCGCGGCTGAGGCGGCTGGCCGCGCCGGTGAACGGGTCGACCGAATGGTACCGGCCGCGGCGGAAGACCAGCGCGATGGCCTGGTCCGCCGCGTCGGGGTTCTTGGCCGGTTCCCAGCCGATGAGCGGTCCCACGTCCCGGCGGTGCCAGCCGCCGGACAGTTCGACTTCGCGCAGGTGCAGGCCCGAGTGGCGAGCCACGTCGCGCACGGCCTCCGCGTCGCTGCCCGCCCGGCGGCTGCCGTCGGCGGGCGCGGCCAGGCCGCCCGCGGCGGCGCCGAGCAGCACCGCAAGCAGCGCCATCGTGCGCTGGTAGCGCAGCTCGTGCGCCTCAGGATCGGCGCTGTCGGGGGCGGCGCGCACGCCGACCGCGGCCAGTGACGCGTGCGCGGCGTGGCCGACCAAGGACCGGTCGGCCTTCTTGCGCGCGGCGAGGGCCGCCAGGAACGCCGCCTCGCGCTCGGTGATGCGCTGATCGATGACATCGAGCAGCCGCCGCAAGTACGCCGCGAGCGCACCCTCAAGCAAGCCGGCCGACAGCACGTCCATGCTGCTCTGAGCCTCGATGGTGCAGGCCTGCTCCACCTCGATCCAGTCCCGGCCGGACAGCACGATCAGGTCGGCGTCGTCCGGGCCGCGGCCGACTGGCCGGCCATTGACGCGGATCGCGCCGCCGACAGTGCGCAGCCACCAGACGTGCGCGTTGCCCATCAGGGCGGTGCCGGCGGCGGCGGACACGATCTGGTGCGGCTGGAGCACCGTCGCGTTGCGCGGGCCGCTGCGGGCGCGGACCGAGTTCGCGATGGCCAGCAGGGCCGTGTCGATCCCGTCGACGAGGCTCGCGTTCAGTGGTCCGGGTGGCACGTCGCCCAGCATCGCGCCGGGCAGAGCCACCACCTCAATCGCGAGCGGCCCGGCGGGGACGGGCGGTACCACGCTCCCGGCCGGGATGCGCGCGACGAAATGACGCTTGGTCTGCTCCCCGGCCGCGCCGGCCCGGTGCGCGAACAGGTCGGCTTGGCCTCCTCCGACCAGCACCCCGTCGACCGGGTCGAGCCATTTCCGCTGCGAGCCGGGGGCGGGCAGCGTCGCCGGACCGGGCTGCGAAGCGAAAGCCGTGCCCGCGGGCCGCGAATCGCCGTTCGAGTCGACGCCGTCCATCGCGTTCATACCTCCCGGATCAGGCGTGCGTACGCGCCGCCGCTGGTGATCAGCTGGTCGTGCGTACCGCGCTCCAGTTCGCCGCCCGTGCCAAGCACCATGATCAGGTCGCAGTCGCGGATCGTGGACAGCCGGTGCGCGATGATCAGGCATGTCGCCCCGCGCCGGCGCAGGTTGGCGTCGACGGCGGACTCGGTCTCCGCGTCCAGGGCGCTTGTCGCCTCGTCAAGTATGAGCAGCGCCGGCCGCTTGACCAGGGCGCGCGCGATCTCCAGGCGCTGCCGCTGCCCGTACGAGAAGTTCCGCCCGTCCTCGGCGACGAGGCTGGACAGGCCGCCGGGGCGCCGGGCGATGGCCGGGTAGACGCAGGCGTCGGTGAGCGCGGCGATGATCTCGTCGTCGCCGATCGTCGGGTCCCAGAACGTGATGTTGTCGCGGACCGTCCCCTCGAACAGGAACTGGCCCGGGTCGACGTAGGCGATCGTGGACGCCCACAGCCCCGGGTCGATCTCGCCGCGGGTCATGCCGTCGAGCGTGATACGGCCGGACCAGGGCTCGTAGAGCCCGGCTACCAGCCGCCCGATCGTGGACTTGCCGCTGCCCGAGCCGCCCACGAGCGCCACCCGGCTGCCCGGCGGCAGGTCGAGGTCGAGCCCGTCGATGATCGGCTTGCCGAGCGGGTTGTAGCCGAAGGTAAGACCCTCGATCCGCAGGTGGCCCTCTAGCGAGGAGCTGCGGGCCGCGTCGCTGACTCCGGCCGGCGGGGCCGGGTAGTTCTCGACGTCCCGCAGGCGGCTCAGGTCGGCGCTCGTCTCCTGCAGCCGCGAACCGAGCACGGTAAGGCTGGTGACCGGCTGATTCATCAACGTGATGATCAGTTGAAGTCCGATCAGCAGACCGAGGCTGAGCGTGCCCGCGAGGACCTCGCGGCCGCCCACCCACAGCAGGACGGCGGTGTTCAGGGCGGCCAGCAGCGCGGGGACCACGCCGATCACGGCGGTCGACAGGCCGAGCCGCTGCTGCCCGCTGGCCACCGCGGCCGCCCGGCTGGCGAACCGCTGGAAGCCGGTCTGCTCCCCCCCGCCGGCCTTGATCGACTCAATCATGTGAATGTTGGTGTACACGGTGGTGTACAGCTTCCCCCGGTCGGCCTGGAGGCCGGCGACCGCGCTCTTGCGGATCGCGGCGACGTACCGCAGCGCGGCGACGTTGAGGCCGGCGAAGAGCATCGCGAGCAGCCCGAGCAGTACGTTGTAGCGGATGAGGAGGACGCCGTAGGCCAGCACCAGCACGCCGTCCACGACGGTCGACCCTAGCCGCCGGGCCAGCACGTCGGCCACCACGTCGTTGCTGCGCACGCGGTTGGTCAGGTCGGCCGCGTGGCGCTGGTCGAAGAAGATAACCGGCAGTCGCAGCAGGTGACGGACGAAGCGGGCCGCGCTGCCGAGGGCGAAGACCGCCTCCGCCCGGACCAGCAGCGACTGCCTGAGCGCTCCGGCCAGCAGCGTCAGCACAGCCGCGATCCCCAGCGCGGCGATCAGCCCGCCGAGTGCGCCCCTGCCGCCGCCGAGCAGCACCTGATCCACGAACACGCGGGTGAAGATGGGCACGGTCAGCCCGGCGACCGCGACAAGCAGGCCGAGCAGCATCGTCAGGTACAGCACCGAGCCGAGGTGCGGGCGCCGGGCGAGCAGCGCCGCCAGCACGCGGCGGCGCTCGCCGCCCGGCCGGAAGTCCGGGCCTGGCGCCAGCTTGAGCGCGATGCCGGTGAACGACCGGTCGAACTCACCCCAGGTGACCGAGCGCGGGCCGGTACCCGGGTCGTTGAGCCAGACCTTGCGGCCGTATCCCTCAAGGACGAGGAAGTGGTCGAACCGCCAGAACAAGATCGCGGGCAGGGGCAGCTTGGGCAGGTCGGCCAAGTCAAGCTGCATGCCCTTGCCCTCCAGGCCGAACAGGCGCGCGGCCCGCAGCACGCTGGCGGCGGTGGAGCCGTCCCGGCTGACGCCGCACTTCTGCCTGAGCTCCTCCAAGGGCACGAACTGGCCATAGCGGCCGAGGATGATCCCCAGCGAGGCCGCCCCGCACTCCACCGCCTCCATCTGGATCACGGTCGGGGTGCGCTGGCGGCGCCTGGGCGGGATGTCCGGGCGCGACGTGCGCGCCGCCGCGGTGGCCTTCGCCTGCCCGCTCATTGGCCGATCAGCCATTCTATCGGGTGCTGCGCGGCGACGACGAACGACGCCTGAACGCTGCTCTCCGCGTTGAGCGCGATGCCGGGGCCGGCTCTGGACCACGCCAGCTCGGCGGGCGCGCCGGCCACGGTCGCCAGCTTGATGACGACCCTGGTCACGCTGCCCGCCGCGAGGTAGCTCCCGACGTTAGCGTCCCGGCCGAGAAACGCCTGCAGCGACCCGCTGGTCTCGGGAAAGTTTCCCACCGACGCCACGGTCCCGTGCAGCGTGCCGTAGACGGCGCTTGGCACGGCCGCCGCGTCTAGCGTGACTTCCTTGCCGGGCGGGATCGCGGGCGCGTCGACGGCAGGCACGAATACCACCGCCTCAAGCGGATCGCTGGTGCCCCTTACCCGCTCCAGGTCGGCGACCGGCGTGCCCGGCTCGACGAGCTGGCCGACTGCCACCAGGGTCGACACGACGTAGGCGTCCCACGGCGCGTTGACCGTGTGGGTGCGCCCGTCGGCGCCTTGCACGCTGTAGAGGCGGGTACCGCTCTTCGCGAGCTCACCCGGCGGCACCCAGAGCTGGGCGACCTGACCGCTGCTGTCGGCGTCGAGTGTCGTTACCCCGTCGGCATGGATCAGCACACCGGGCGCACCCACGGTGGTGTTCACGGTCCCGACCGTCGCCCAGGTGACGGCAACGCCGACGATCACGGTCAGCACCCCGGTCATGAGCCAGGCCGGGACGGACGCCAGGCGGACCACCTGGTCGAGTTGCTCGGGGGCCGTGAGATGCCGCAAGGCCGCGGGTCGGAACCTCACGGCCAGGCCTTCGGAAATGTCATGGGCGCGTCCACGGTCCCTCCACTTGCCGGCTTATCCGCCTACCGCACGAGTAATACCGCCGATTATTACCCCCTAGGTCGCTGAATGGCACACCGTGGCACGAAATCATGTCATCGTTAATCCCGGCCGCACCGTCAACGGCATGATCTCGTGTAATCCAGCGGCCTTCTCTTGCCAGCTCGCCAAAAGGCAGCCTAGCGTTCGTGGCATAGCCGGATGGATGGCGATAAATCAACCGCGGAGGCGCTGATGAGTACTGAAATCATGTATCGCACCGGCACTTATCGCAGCGCCTCGCCCGAGTCGACCCGCGAGCGAATGCTTCCTATGCTCGACCGTTTCTCAATTACCCGGGTGGCCGACATCACCCATCTCGACGAGATCGGCATACCGACGATGGTCTGTTACCGGCCGGATAGCAAGACCCTGGCGCTCGGGATGGGAAGCAGCATAGATCCCGCGCAGGCCTGGGTCAGCGCGGTTATGGAGAGCGTGGAGACCTGGCACCTCGAATATGCCACGCTGCCAATCGCGGCTACCGGTCCCGCCCGCTCGGTCGGGCTTGACTACGACGTCCGCGCGCTGAACCTGATGCCGAACTCGCCGGTCACCGACCGCACCCCGCTGGACTGGGTGACTGGCACCGGCCTGCTGACCGGAAGCCGGAAGCTGGCGCCGGCCGCTTTCCTCTGCCTTGAAATGACCAAGCCCCGGACTTGGCACCACGTGTACTTCAACCGATCCTCCAACGGCGCCGCCACCGGCAACACGCTCGCCGACGCCATCCTGCACGGGCTGTTCGAGGTCATCGAGCGTGGCTGCGTCGCCGGGCACATCGCCAGGCGGGAACGGGACCGCGGCCGGCCGCGCCAGCACGTCAACCCGGAATCGGCCACCGACCCGGTCACGGTCGCCATCGTCGAGGCGGTCGCCTCGGCCGGCTGCAGCTTCGAGACCGTCCGGCTGGAGAACAGCTACGGGCTGTCGTGTTACGGCGCGGAGATCTGGTCGGCCGACATGCCGATCCGCTGCGGCGGATTCGGGTGCCACATCGATCCGGAGATCGCCTTTGGCCGGGCCGTCGCCGAGGCCGCCCAGAGTCGTCTCACCGTCGTCTCCGGCGCGCGGGACGACATCGAGACCGTTAGCTACCGGCCGGCCCCCGACTTCGAGCGCGATTCGCGCACCGTCGACACCGCGATCACCGACGGGAACCCGGCCCCCCGGTTTGACGACATCGAGGACGTCATCGCCTACTGCGCCGGCCAGGTCCGCGCCGTGACCGGCTGGGAGCCGTACGCCATCGACCTGACCCAACCCGACATCGGCATCCCGATGAGCATGATCCTCGCTCCCGGGTTGCCGCTGTGCGACTTCTCGAAATACCGGTCCTGACCGGCACCTGAGCTCACCGCGTGGCCGCCGTGGCCAAGCGGGGAGGACCAGAGCGCGCACCCGCGCGGCGAACAGAAGGAGAACAACATGACCGACTCCACGCAGTTCCTCAAGGACTACAACGCCCTGATCATCGGCGTCTGGCAGAACGACGGCGAGGAAGCCAGGCTGATCGCGGACCCGACCGCCTACGCCAAGCAGCACGGCCTGCCGGTCGAGGACGGGAAGACCGTTGTGCTCGACCGCACCCAGCCCAACGGCATGCTCATCGGCAGCAAGCTGGTCGAGGCGTGGAACAGCGACGGCCAGCACATCCTGCGCGTCCCGGCCGTCCCGCTGATCGACTTCGACGAGCTCAGCGAGGACGAGCTCGAGGCGGCCACGGGTGGTTTCTTCGCGCTGCTCATCATCATCCTCGCCTAGTCAAGGAGATCCTCCGGTGCCGCGCGACTTCGTGTTCGTGGGGCCGAGTCTGCCGCGCTCGCAGGTCGAGGCTCTCCTTCCGGGAGCCTCGATCCTGCCGCCGGTCCGGCTCGGCGACTTGCTGCGGATCGGCGCTCGCGCCGGCGACCGCGTCCTGATTATCGACGGCCTGTTCCTGCAGGCGGCGCCGGTGCGCCACAAGGAGATCCTGGCCCTGCTGGCCGAGGGCGTCACCGTGATCGGCAGCAGCAGCATGGGCGCGCTGCGGGCGGCCGAGCTGTACCAGTACGGCATGCGCGGGGTCGGCGAGGTCTTCGAGCTCTACCGCTCGGGCGCGATCGACGGCGACGACGAGGTGGCGGTCATCCACACCACCGGCGACGACGGGTACCGCGCGCTGAGCGAGCCGCTGGTGTCCATTCGGGTCGCCATCGGCGAGGCCGCGCGGGACGGCGCGGTCACCGCCGATACCGCCGCCGCGCTGCTGCGAATCGCGAAGGCGCTGCCCTTCCGGCTCCGGAGCCGGCGGATGCTGGTCCAGTGCGCCCGCCAAGAGCTGCGGGCCGAAATCGTCGAGGAGTTTGACGCCTGGTACAGCGGCCATGCCCGCGACCTCAAGGCCGACGACGCGGTGGACATGCTGAGTCGAGCGGCCAGCGGAGACCCGGCTCTGGGGCCGCCAAACCCGCTGGATCGCCCCATCACCAACCCTCCGACCGCCTTTGTGGTGAGCTGGGCCGATCATTTCCACGGCCAGTCGGCCGGCGAAACGTGGGTTCCCGACTCCGACGTCGTGTCGGCGATCATGCTGCTGCATCCCGGCTACCCCGAGCGGCACCGGCGGGACGTGCTTTCGAGCCTGGTCGGCCTGGCGGCCGGCGCACCGGGCCTGGAGGCGGCCGCGGTGGCCGCCGCCGCCGCGCATGCCCTCGACGGGCAGACCCTGGCCGAGCTCGGCGTCTGGCTGAGCCCGCGCGAGCGGGGCCGGCTAGCCGATCCCGGGTTCGCCGACGAAGCGGTCATCCGCGTGCTGGTCCGCGCGTTCGGCACAGTCGTCGAGGCCGCGAAGAACCTGCGCGGTCTGCGGACGGCGGGCGACGACGGCACCTGCGGCTGGGCCCGCCAGGTGGCCGCCGAGGCGATCACGGCCAACGGGCTGCTCCCGCCGGCCACCCGGCCCGGCCGGCTCGACCGCCTGCACTATCGCGACGAGGTGGTGGACCGGGTTTACGCCGCCCTGTGGGGGGTCGAGGTCGAGGACCTGATCGAGGCGGTCTGGGACCGGGGCTTCGACTCGCTGCCGACCTTCCGCCGCATCGCCGAACCGTTCGTCATGCGACTCAAACTCGGCCCGGCCCTCCAGGCGCCGCCGTTGCTCGCGGCCTAGGAGGCGCAATGTCCGAGCCAGAGGAGCTGGGCTCCACGTTCATCAGGAACTACTCGCTGCTGCTGGCGGCGGTCTGGGGCAACGAGGCGGAAGCCGCCAAGCTAACCGCAGACCCGACGGCCTACGCCAGCTCGAAGGGCCTGCCGGTCGACCCGGGCGCCGTGGTGCGCGTCGACCGCACCCCGCACGAGGGGCTGTTCCTCAAGGACGAGGTGATAGCCGAGTGGACGGCCAGCCCCGGCGTCCACATCTTGCACGCGCCCGCCGCCCCGGTCGTCGACCTTGACGACCTCAATGACGCCGACCTGGACTCGGTGAACGCTGGCGGTGACCCAAGCAGCTTCTTCATTAAGGGCTGAGAAATCGCCCCGGTCTCAGGCTGAGGCCCTCGTGGGCCCGCCACTGGGTACGAGTCTCGGATGCGGCCAGCCGGAGCACCTGGCCGGACATGTGGAAGCGAGAAGCCACGGCTGAAGGCAGACCGGCGGCTCCTCGGGCTTGTCGACCAGATCACCGCATCCGGCGCACCAGGCTGGCTGGCGACCACCGCGCTGTTCCTCGAAGGAGACCGGGAAGACCGCCGCGCGCCCGCTGACGGCGAGGCGGAGGGCAGCAGGGGACTGTGGCTGGTGGACGCGCTGTCGGCGCGGTGGGGCTACCAGCGGGGCGGCGGCCTCGCGACGACGTGGTTCAGGTCGTGGCTGCCTAGCCCGATCCCGGCTGAGCAGGGCCGTAGCTGGTGCCCGAGCTGGTGGTAGTCCCAGATCAGCTTTGCGTCGGCGTGGTGCTGGCTGGTGGCGGCGTGTGCGGTGCTCAATGGGTTCCTCTCTGCCAGGGGCATCACCGGGCCTCGGCGAGCGCATCCGTGCGGATGGACTCGATAGACCGCAGCTGGTGCGACAGGCCGTTGTCCAGCGCGAGCCGGGCGGTCTCGTCGAGCAGGATCAGCCCCTGGGCGCGGGTGCCGGTGCCGGTGCCGGAGAGCAGGATATGGGCCTGGGCGGTGGAAAGGCGGACCTTCTGCATCGGCGTCCCGGTGGTGCCGCTGGCCCCGGCGATGGTGATGAGCCGCGCTCGCCCGCGGGTACGAGAACGCGGACCCGGAACTCGTCGCGGTCGGCCGTGACACGCTCCGCCAATTGTGGAAGGAAGCTTGAGCCGGATGCCTTCACTCCTGTCCGCTCTGTCGCTGCGACCGAGCGCACCGTCACGGCCCGCCGTGCCGCCATGTTCTGCAGTTGCCGAGAACATCTGGCCTTCATCGCCAGCCACACTTAAGCCGAATCAGCCCCCTACTCTCGTTAGGTGCCATCATGACCGAGCGCTACCTCAGCGTCGTCGATGTCCACGTGATCCTCCGGCGCAAGGGGACGATCCTTCTCCTGCGCCGCGCCGGGAGCGTCTACGCGACTGGCATGCTCTGCCTGCCCAGCGGCCACCTCGAAGATGGCGAAAGCGTCCTGAGCGCGGCCGTCCGCGAGACGAAAGAGGAGACCGGCATCGCCCTTGAGCCGGCAGCCCTACGCCTGGTCCTCAGCATCCACGAGCGCCATCCCGGCACCACCCACGCCCGCATCGGTCTCGCGTTCGAACCCGAATCCTGGCACGGAGAGCCGGTCAACGCCGAACCTGGAAAGTGCTCCGAGCTCTTGTGGG
>CAZORE010000074.1:0-4163 GCA_964581815.1 uncultured Streptosporangiaceae bacterium
GAACTGATAGAAAGTGGAGCCTCCAGGCCGCCTGGCCAGCATTAAAACTGCTTAGCTGAACGGCATTGGGTCACCCGCTATGTAAGTGGTCGTCTCGGGTGAGCCCTGGCCGCCTACCGGGCCGTGAGGCCGGGGCGGACGACGTTCGCCAGCGGCTGCCCGGCCGCGAACCGGGCCAGCTGCGCGGCCATCAGCCGGTCCGCCCTGGGCGCGAACGCCGAGCTCGCACCGCCGACGTGGGGCGAGATCAGCACTCCGGGTGCGTGCCACAGCGGGTGGCCTGGTGGCAGCGGCTCGGGGTCGGCCACGTCGAGCGCGGCGGTGATCCGCCCGCTCGACAGCTCGGCGAGCAGGGCCGCGGTGTCGACCAGCTTGCCGCGGGCCACGTTGACGAGCAGCGCGCCGTCCGGCAGCAGGCTCAGCTCGCGCGCGCCGAACATGCCCTCGGTCTGCGGTGTGTGCGGTGCGGTCACGAAGACGACGTCCGCCTCCGGCAGCAGCTCGGGCAGGTTGCCGACCGGGTGCACCAGCGGCGCCCCGCTGCGGCCGCGGCCGGACACCCGGGTGACCGAGGCGACCTCGAAGCCCTGCAGGCGGGCCTCGATGGCCGCCCCAATGTGCCCGTAGCCCACGATCAGCACCCGCTGGTCGGCGAGGGACCGGCCTGCCCGATGCTCCCAGTTGCCTGGGACCTGATTGCGGGCGAACCAGTCCAGGTGACGGCCGCTGGCCAGGGCCAGGGCCACCGCCAGCTCGGCGGTGCTCGCGTCGTGCAGCCCGGCCGCGTTGCACAGCGTCACCCGGTCCGGGATCAGCGGCAGCACGTCCTCGTAGCCGGCCGTCAGCGTCTGCACGACCTCGAGCCGCGGCATCCGCCCGACGTTGTCGAGCACGGCGGTGCCCTTCAAGTAGGGCAGCACATAGAAGGCGACCTCGTCGGCCGTGGCGGGGAAGTCGTCGCCGTCGGCCCGGTAAAAGTCGAGTTCCAGCCCGTCAGGTATGCGCCCGAGCCGCCGCTCCGCCTCGGCCAGGCCGGTGTAGGGAACCCAGGCCAGTGGCACTGTTCGTCCTCCTTAGGTCGGTGGATCAGCCTAGCGCTAGCTGAAGGGCACGGTCCTTCTGGAGGCCCGGCGACGCGGCGTTAGGCCTCGCGGGCCGGCCCGGGCGCACCGGCCGACGCCGTCTCATCGAGGGCCGCGAGGAACTCGGTGATCGCCTCGGTGACCGCACCGGGGGCACGCCGGGGCAGGTGATGGCCCGCGTCCGAGATGAGCCGCAGGCGGGCGTTGGGCAGCTCAGTGACCAGCCGCTGCGCGGCCATGATGGACACGATCTGGTCGGCCGGGTCGGCCAGCAGCAGCACCGGCACCTCGACGGACGGCAGCGCGCCCTCCAGCTCGGCGAGCTCGCTGAGCAGCGCCCGCTGCTCGGTGAGGAAGGCGCGCCAGCGCGGCTTCGCGCCTGCGCGCTTTTCGCCCCAGACCTGCAGGTTGAGATGCTCGCCGGGGTCAAGCGGCTGGCCTGCCCGGCCGCTGAGCCAGGCGAGCCGGAGACGGGCGACCCACGGCGTCCACCGCCACATGACCTGCGCGGCCACCGGGCCGATGACCGGCGCGGCGAGCAGCCAGTCCACGATGCCGACGGAGCCCGGGCCGACGCCGGCCAGCAGCACCACGGCCCTCACCCGCCGCGGGGCCAGGTGCGCCGCCATGAGCGCGGCGCCGCTAGCCCAGGAATGGGCGACGAGAACGGCGCTGTCCACGCCTCGTTCGTCTAGGTCATCGAGGATCGCCTGGGCGTTGACCGTGAAGCCCCCGGCGTCACGCCTGCTCGCGCCGTATCCGGGGCGGTCTTTTGCCACCGCGTGCAGATTGGCCGGCAGACGGGTCAGGACGGCATCCCAGTCGGCGGCGCTCCCGGGCTGGCCGTGGAGCAGGACGAGCTGATGCGGTTGCGGCGCGGAAGCTGGCGCCGGCTCGGCTGACGGCTCAAGCGCGGGTTCCGGTGCGGCGTGCGCCGCGGGCCTGCGGGCCTGAAGCAGCAACAGGAACAGCCACCCCACCGCGGCGTTGAACCAGAAGCTGATCAGCCGGTACAGCACGGCGGCGGCGACGGCCTGGCGGACGTGCACCCCGGACGCGACCAGGGCCAGGCTGATCGCGCCCTCGGTGATGGCGAGGCCGCCAGGGGTGAGGGACAGGCCCTGCGCGCCGATGCCCGCCGCGTAGACCAGAAGCAGGTCGGGCCACGGGACGTGAACGCCGACGGCGATGATGCTGACGGTCAGGACCGCCGCGTCGGCGAACCAGTTGAGCAGGGAGTAGCCGAAGGCCAGCGCCCAGTTGGACGTCGGGAGACGGCGCGCGCCGAACCGCTGGGCCCAGGCCCGCAGGGCCAGTTTCTGGTCGGTGGCCGGCCAGCGCAACAGCCGCGCGCCCCGCGTGAGTCCCCAGGCCAGGAAGTTCTCCAGGACCTGGCGCACGCGCGGGTAACGGGCCGCGGCCGCGATGGTGGCCGCGACGGCCACGGCGAGCGCGAGGGCGGGGACGGTGATCGCGAGCGCCAGGGTGCTGCCAGTCGCCAGGCCGCCCGCGACCAGGACAACGCCCCAGGCGGTGGTGGAGATCACACCGCCGGCGAGCAGCGTCCAGCCAGCGACCACGGTGCCGGCGCCGGCCCGGGCGAAGCGCCGGAAGAGGTAGGCCGCGGCCAGGCTCGGGCCGACGAGCGGGACCGAGACCGACATCGCGTTCGCGGCGTAGACGGTGGCCAGCGTCTCGGACCACCGGGGCCGCACCCGCCCGGCCTTGAGGAACTCGCGGAACATGGCGGCGAAGGCGGCCACCGAGACGACCTCGAGCGCGATGCCGGCCACGACCCAGGTCCAGCGGAGATGGGCCAGCACCTTGAGTGACCCGGCGACGTCGGAGTTCTCAGCCGCGGCCGCGGCGGTCAAGAGCCCGACGGCCGCGATCACGACGGCAGCCGGGATCACCGCTCGTGACCATCCTGACCTGCCCGGACGACTGGCCAGGCTCTCGATCACCGGCGCTGTTCCTTCCTGGTCCGCCTCCGTCGAACGTCGCACGTCAGGGTGCAACAATTACCACTTACCTCCCGATACCCGAAAAATTGAATCTGCAAGCGCGCTGGCCGGCTCCGCGTGGCTCTGCCAGTAGCGTGAGCGGTCTGGGAAGCTTTTTCGTTACCGGATCGCCGGACGGGGCTCCTGGCCGGCGGGTAATCCCTACTGAATTTGTAGGCTAAGGATGGGCCGAACGGAAGCGGAGGTAGCTGATCATGGAATTGGGGCGTTACGGCGTCTTCGGGCGCGCGGTGGTGCTGACGCCCGAGCGGGCACGCCTGGCGGAGTCGCTCGGGTACGGGACCGTCTGGGAGGGCGGCTCGCCGCCGGCCGAGTTGTCACACGTCGAGGCGATCCTGGACGCGACGAGCACCATCAAGGTGGCAACCGGCATCGTCAACGTCTGGCGGGCCGAGGCCGTCGAGGTCGCTCGCTCGTATCACCGCATCGAGGCCGCCCACCCCGGCCGGTTCCTGCTCGGCGTGGGGGTCGGTCATCCCGAGGCCACCGCCGCGTACCGCTCGCCCTACCAGACGCTGGCTGACTACCTCGACGTGCTCGACGCCGAGGGCGTGCCGGCCGGGCGGCTGGTCCTGGCGGCGCTCGGGCCGCGGGTGCTGCGGCTGGCCGGGACGCGCACGGCCGGCGCGCATCCCTACCTGGTCACGCCCGAGCACTCGCGCCTGGCCCGCGAGATTCTCGGCGCCGGCAAGCTCCTCGCGCCCGAGCAGCGCGTTGTCCTGGAAGCTGACCCGGACCGCGCACGGGCGGCCGGCCGCCCGTCGGTGCGGCCCTATCTTCGCCTGTCGAACTACACGGCGAACCTGCAACGGCTTGGCTTCACCGAGCAGGACGTGGCCGGCGAGGGCAGTGACCGCCTGATCGACGCCCTCGTCGTCTCGGGCGATGACGCGCGGATCAGGCAGCGCTTCGAAGCGCACCACGCGGCCGGCGCGGATCACGTCGCCGTCCAGGTGATCGCCGAGCCAGGCGGCGACCTCGACGCCGGCTTGCGCCGGCTGGCCGAGATCCTGGCCCTTCCCGGCTGACGGCAGGGTGCCACGGTAACTCCCGGGAA
>CAZORE010000074.1:4263-32865 GCA_964581815.1 uncultured Streptosporangiaceae bacterium
GCAGCTCAGCGCTAGCTGGCGCATGCGCGCAGGACTATGCCGTGCGCGTAGGTCGCCTGCCCCACGTGCATCATGTCGTCGTTGAGTACCGACACCAGCCGCACCCCCAGCGTCACCGGGGGCGTCCAGCGCGTGTCGACGACGCGGTCCAGGTCGGCGTCGGTCACCGCGGAGACCAGCCGTACCGTCTGCGCGTAGGTCTCCTCGTGGTAGCCGGCCAGCAGCGCAGCCGACGCCGTAGCGGAACCAACCGCCGCCACCTGCCCGGTCGTGTGACCGTACCCGGTTTCCATCGTGCCCTCGGCCAGCCCGAACCGCTTGGCCCAGCCGCCGGACGACCACGCCTGCACGGCGCCGAACGCCTTCGCCACGTGGTCGTCCTGCACTCGCGTCAGGTGCCACACCAGCCAGCTGATGGGATTGGCGTCCGGGGCGATCCGGTAGGCGAGCTGGTCCGGGGTGAGACCGGACAGCACGTCCGCGACCGTCTCCCTGATCCGCCCGAACCCGTCGACGAGCAACTCCGCACTAGTCATGCCCGTTGTCTACCGCACCGTCGCCGCACGCGGGCGTTATTGCCCTCAGCGGGTCGCGCCGGGCCGGCTTCGCGACTTCCTTTGAAGCTACGGCGTCTTGGCCTGTGCCTCGTGGGGAATCTGCTCGCCGGCCGTCACGGCTATCGCGAGGTGGTTGCCTGCGGGCGGGAGCGGGCAGGTCGCGAAGTCCGTGTAGGCGCAGGGCAGGTTGGTCGCCCGGTTGAAGTCCAGGATGACGGTCCCGTCCGCGCCCGGCGCCGGGACATGCAGCGACCGGTTGGCCGGGTACGTGGTGACGCCGCTGGTCGCATCGGTGAACAGGATGTGCAGGCTCCCAGGGGCATAGCCGTTGAAAGCGGTCAAGGCGAGCGGCTGGCCGTCGATCTCGAACTCGACCACGCCGGGCGCGGCGTAAACGTGCTGCAGGCCTTCGACCACGGAGCCGACGGTGACGTCCGCCGGCTCGTCGAACGGCCGGTAGCGGCCCGCAATCACCCAGCGCGGGTCGGGCGCGTACGCGGGGGTGCCATGGAAGCCCGCACGCAGCGGCGTGCCGGGATGGCGCGGGCGCAGGATGTCGTTCCCGCCCCGCTTGGCCACCTCGTACACGCCAGCGGCATCGGACGGGAAGAGCCCGCCGCGTTCGGGGATCTGGTCAAAGCTGTGCCTGCCGGTGATCCGGGTCCCGTCCAGCGTGAGCTCCTCGCCCGGCGCGAGGTGCACGGTGACGCCGGCGTCGCTGGCCGACCACTCCCCCGGCGCGTCAGGGAACCGGGCCGGGGTCTCGGTGAGCCAGTTGATGCTGGTGATCGCGAGGAAGCCGTCCGGCGCGTTGAGCCGGTCCTCGTGCTTCTTGTGCCACGCTGCCCAGTCGGCGGCGAAATCCTCGCCTGGCTGGAGGTCAAGAACGCTCATACCGGCGTAAGCGCTTCCGCAGGCCGCTATATTCCAGACTAAACCCATCGGTTAGAACGCAAATTCGATCTCCCGGGCCGCGGAGGCCAGGCCGCCGGGCTCTTCTCTGCCCAGAAGGGCCGGTTTACGCTGTGGTTCAGCAACGTCGCTGACACGGCAAGGGAGCAGGCATGAGCTTCACGGTGGAAAAGGACATCATGGTGGCCATGCGGGACGGCGTGGAACTGGCGACCGACGCCTGGATCCCGTCCGTGACGCCCGCGCCGGTCCTGCTTGTCCGGCTCCCCTACGGCAAGGACCTGCCGCAGCTGCTCGCCTACGGGCTGGTGCCGAACGTGTTCGCCCTCGTCGAGGCGGGCTACGTGGTCGTGTACCAGGACTGCCGAGGCACCTGGCGATCCGGCGGGGAGTTCGTGCCGATGCTGAACGAGCCCGCCGACGGCGCCGACACCGTGGCCTGGCTGCTTGCCCAGCCGTGGTGCGACGGCAACATCGGCACCTACGGGCCGTCCTACCTGGGCTTCGTGCAGTGGGCGAGTGTATCGGCGGGCGCGCCGGTGAAGGCGATCGCGCCGGCGGTGACCACGACCGACTACTACACCGCGCCGTGGTACTCCGAGGGCGGCGCGGGCTCCTGGCACACGGTGCAGTCATGGAGCACCCAGATGGCCATGGTCGAGACGCTGCGCCAGCTCGGCCGGGGCGCAGGCGACCCGCAGCTGCTCGGCGAGCTGATGGGCATGATGGCGGACCCGCAGCCGCACCTGGAGGCGCTGCCGTCGAGCCGTCAGCCAGCGGTCGAGAAGGTCTGGCCGTGGTTCAGCCAGATCCTGTCCCACGCGTCGCGCGACCAATGGTGGCAGGACCTGTCCGTGCTCGACCGGGCCGAGCAGGTCACCGTGCCCGCGCTGCACATCGGCGGCTGGTTCGACATCTTCGTGGCCAACACGGCCCGGTCGTTCACCGAGCTGCGCGCCCGGGCGGGAACCGCGGAGGCCCGGGAGGGGCAGCGGCTGATCATCGGTCCCTGGGACCACCTCAACGCGACCGGCATCTACCCGGACCGCCGCTTCGGGCTGACCGCCGACGCCATCACCCAGGACCTGACCGGCCAGCACGTGCGGTTCTTCGACCGGTGGCTGCGGGACAGGCCCGGCGCGCTTGACGGCTCCGCCCCGGTGAAGATCTTCGTGATGGGCATCGACCGGTGGCGCGAGGAGCAGGACTGGCCACTGCCCGACACCACGTACGTGCCGTACTACCTGCACGGCTCGGGCCGGGCCAACAGCGCGGCGGGCGACGGGGAGCTCGGTACCGAGGTGCCGGCCCAGACCGCGGCGGACACTTTCCTTTACGACCCGCGGCGTCCGGTGCCCAGCCTGGGCGGGCGGGTCATGCTCCCGACCACCGCGAACGCGGCCGGCGCGGTCGACCAGCGGCCGGCCGAGGCCCGCGACGACGTGCTCTGCTTCACCTCCCCGGTGCTCACCGAGCCGCTCGAGGTCACCGGGCACGTGTCGCTGACGCTGTACGCGTCCTCCTCCGCACCGGACACCGACTTCACCGGCAAGCTCGTCGACGTGTTCCCTGACGGCCGCGCGATCTACCTGACCGACGGCATCATCCGGGCGCGCTACCGCAACTCGCTGGCCGAGGCGGAGCCGCTTACCCCCGGCGAGCCCGTCAAGCTGAGCCTGGACCTGTCGGTGACGTCGAACGTGTTCCTGCCCGGGCACCGGATCCGGCTTGAGGTATCGAGCAGCAACTTCCCGCGCTTTGACCGCAATACCAACACCGGCGGGGTCATCGCCGACGAGCCGGCCGACCTGGCCGCCGCCGCGGTCAACCGCGTGCTGCACGGTCCGGATCACCCCAGCCAGCTGATCCTGCCCGTCATCAGCCGCTAGCCTGCCTGCTGTCTCGGCGGCTGTCTGCCCATGCCTGGAGCCAGGCGTCGTGGAACCAGCCCCCGAACAGCTGGCCACCGTAGACCGCCCAGCCGACGCCGATCAGCCACGACTGCACGATCAGGACGGTGCCAAGCGCTCCGTAGGTGACCGCGTTCGCGACGACGAGCGGCTGGAAGACCAGGGCGGAGAAAACGCGCAGGCCAGCCAGGAACGCCACCGTGACCACCGCGCCGGGCAGCGCCGCCAGGTAGCTCACCCGGCCGCCGACCAGGAAGTGAAGTCCCCACCAGAAAAAGACGACACCGAGTACCACCGCCACTAGCACCCGGAACAACGTCTCGGCGGGAGAATGCCGGACCACGGTACCCACCGTGGCCGCCGCGTAAATGTAGGCGATGAAGACGGCCAGCCACACCGCCTGCCGCCAGATCTTGTGCCACGGCCCGGCGGGAAGGCCCCAGACCCGTTCGAACCCGGCCTGCACGCTGCCCGCGAACGTCACGCCGAAGAGGGCGAGCAGCACCAGGCTGAAAGCGCTCGTCGTGCTCAAGACCCGGGCGGGCGCGGAAAAGAGCTGTGTCACCGCGCGGGCTGAGGGGCCGGTCAGGCCCATGCCGTAGACCACCCATACGGCTATGCCGTGATGCGTGGCGGCGCTGGCGGCGGCGACGATGACGAGCAGCGGGAACACGGTGAGCATGGACAGGGCCGCGAAACCCATGGCCCGGTACATAAGTTCAAACTCCTTGCCGCGCCGGTGCAGGTCTTCGAACCGGAGGTCGCGCCAGACCAGCTCGACGGCCCGGAGCGCGGCGCGGTGCGCCGAGGGCTTCCCGGTTCCGGCAGTCATGGGGATGTTCTTTCCCGCAGACCGGCGTTCATCCGTGACGGGCGAGGCTCACGGGCACTTGCCGCTGAACTGGGCGTCGGCGATGACCGGCAGCGCGCCGGGACGCAGGCCGGCCGGGAGGCCGGCCAGGCTCGGCCAGGCCGGGTGAGCGGGCCGGCAGCCCGGCGAGGGCAGGCGGACGGGCGAAGCCGACGGCGCCGCCGGGCGGGTGACGGTGTACTGCGAAGCAAGCGCGTGATACACGCTCGGTGCCTTCACGGCGAAGATGACGCCGGCGACGGCGACCCCGGCCAGGGAAACGGCGACCGTGAACGCGCGCCGGCGGCGCGACGGCGGGCGGGGCTCGCGGCTCGGCCCGAAACCGACCTCGTCCATCGAGAGCCACCTGCCCCATAAGTCACGATTCATGCATAGTTGCACATATATCCCAGAACGAGCAAGGACTCGGACACCTGCAATCGATCGCAGAGACCGGACAGAGCCGCTTTAGAACCGAAGTGATAGCTGATTGTCTAAATATGAGGATTTATGCCTTGATCATCGGTTACGCTCCAGCCTGTCGGGCGGAGGCTGATGCGGTCAGCGTGTTCCCGCCACGACTAGCTTTGCCTTGCGGAGGGGGACCATGGCCACGTTTGCCACTGGCATGCAGCCAACCGAGGAGTCGAGGGAAAAAGGCCTCAAGACCGGCGCCCTCGGCCTGGTGTCAAGCATCGTCATCGGGGTCGCCTCGACGGCGCCTGCCTACAGCCTGGCCGCGACGCTGTTCTTCGTGGTGGCCGCGGTCGGGCTGAAGTCCCCGCTTGTCGCCGTGCTCGCGTTCGTGCCCATGCTGCTGTGCTCGATCGGCTTCAGCGAGCTGAACAAGGCCGACCCGGACTGCGGCACCACGTTCATCTGGGGGACCCGGGCGTTCGGGCCATCGGCCGGCTGGGCGGGCGGCTGGGCCACGGTGGCCGCCGACATCCTGGTCATGGGCAGCCTCGCGCAGGTGGCCGGGCAGTACCTGTTCTTCCTCATCCAGGGACCGAACAGCTCGATCGGGGCCAACGCCTCTGGCGGCTGGGTGCTGCTGGTGGGCGTGCTGTGGATCGCGTCGATGACCTACATCTGCTACCGCGGTATCGAGGTCTCGGCCCGGTTCCAGCGGGTGCTGTTGACCATCGAGGTCATCATGCTGATGGTGATGTCGGTGACCGCGCTGGTCAAGGTATACGCCAGCCATCCGGCGGGGTCGGTCCACCCGAGCCTGAGCTGGTTCTCGCCGTCGCAACTGCCGCTGTCGGCGTTCGTGTCCGGGATCATCTTGATGCTGTTCATCTACTGGGGCTGGGACACCGCCCTGTCGGTCAACGAGGAGACGGCGGACAAGTCGCGGACGCCCGGCCGGGCGGGCATCATCTCGACGATCCTGCTGCTTGTCACCTACGGGATCGTGATCGTCGCGGTCCAGTCGTTCGCCGGGGTCGGCGGCAAGGGCGTCGGGCTGACCAACCCGGACCACCAGTTCGACGTGCTGTCGGTGACCGGGAGCGCGATCTTCGGCAACTCCTCGTTCGGCACGTTCCTGTCCCGGCTGCTGATCCTGATGGTGCTCAGCTCGGCGGCCGCGTCCACCCAGACGACGATCCTGCCGGCCGCCCGCACCACGCTGTCCATGGCCGCCTACCGGGCGCTGCCGCAGCAGTTCGCCAAGATCAGCCCGCGGTACCTGACCCCCACGGTGTCCACGGTCGTGGTGGGGGTCGCTTCCGTCGCGCTGTACATACCGCTGAACTACATCTCCGGCGGCAACCCGATCGCCGACGCCGTTTCCGCGATCGGGCTCTACATCGCCTTCTACTACGGGCTGACCGCCTTCTCCTGCGCCTGGTACTACCGGTCCACGCTTCGTAACAGCGCACGCGACCTGTGGATGCGCGGCATCCTGCCGGTCATCGGCGGCCTGATCATGTACGCGGCCGGTACTTACAGCCTGCAGAGCGACTGGGTGGCGACCAACAGCTACACCAGCTGGACGGTGCCCGGCCTGGGGTGGCAGGTCGGCGGGATCTTCATCATCGCCGCGCTGGCCGCGCTGGCCGGCGTCGCCAGCTTTATTTACATGCGCGTCACGGCTCCCGCCTTCTTCCGCAGGCAGACTCTCACCAGGGCCACTCCCGTGCGAGTCCCTGAACTGGAACTGTAATGACCACCGTAGCGATCCCCCGGAGTGCGGCCGGCCCGACAGCCGGCGGGCCGTCCTGGCCTGCGCGGTCAGGGACGGTCCCCGCCCTGGCCGACGGTTACACGGAGCGGCCGGAGACCAATCCCGGCCTGGCGGCCGCCCTGCCGGCCGGCGCCGCGGTCGCGCTGGTATCCCGTCTGGCGACGGGCTCTGGTCAGGCGACAGGCTCAGGCCAGGCGACGGATGCCGGTCTGGTGGCCGCTCACGCGGCCCGAGACTGGCTGAGATCGTCGGGCAAGACTCAGTTCGCCGCGGCGTTTGCCGAGTCGCTGTGGCAGTCGGGCGACCTGGACCTGCTTGTGTGGATCCCGGCCACGAGCCGGGCCGCGGTGCTGTCCGGCTACGCCGCGGCGACGGCCACCGCGACCGGCCGGGAGCAGGCGAGCAGCTGCGAGTCGGTCGCCGCCCAGTTCCTCGGCTGGCTGAGCGAGACCAGCCGTTCCTGGCTGGTGGTGCTCGACGACGTGACCGACCCCGCGGACCTTGACGGCCTCTGGCCGTCCGGCCCCAACGGCCGGGTCCTGGTGACCTGCGCGGAAGCCACGGCCCTCCCCCGCGGCATGCAGGTCCTGCCAGTGGGGTCGTTCAACTCGCGCGAGGCCCTCAGCTTCCTGATGGAGCGGCTGTCGGCCAACCCGGGCCAGCGGCTCGGCGCGATTGACCTGGTCCGGTCAATCGCCCTGGAGCCCACCGCGCTGACTCAGGCCAGCGCGGTGATCGCCAGCTCCACGATGTCCTGCCACGGCTACTGCGAGTACTTCCTGCGCAGGCGGGACCAACTGGCCGACTCGTCCGGCACATCGCCGCCGGCCAGCGCGGTCACCTGGACGATCTCGTTCGAGCGCGCCAGTCAGCTCGCCCCGGGCGGGGCGCCCCAGTCGGTTCTTGCCCTGGCCGCGGTGCTCGACGGGCACGGCATCCCCGTGACCGTGCTGACCGCGCCAGCGGCAGGCGGCTACCTCGCCGGCGCCGGAGCCCACGCTAACGGCGAGGCCAGCCGCGCGGCGCTCGCGGCGCTGGAACGCGTCGGCCTGCTGACCCTCACGCCCGCGGCACCGCCGATGGTCCGGCTCAGCCCGGTGCTGCAGGCGGCGCTGCGCGCCGCGATGCCGGAAGCCATGCTTGACCAGGCGGTCAGGGTGGCCGCGGACGCGTTGCTCCAGGCCTGGCCGCAGGCCGAGCCGCCCGGCTGGCCCGCTTCCGCCCTGCGGTCCTGCGCGGCGGCCCTCCGGCAGGTCGCCGGAGACCGGCTGTGGTCCGCCGGCTGCCATCCGGTACTGCTTCGCGCCGGGGACAGCCTGGACCGCGCCCGCCTGACTGGTCCCGCGGTGGAGTTCTGGAGCGACCTGCTCGCGACCAGCGACCGGCTGCTCGGTTCCGGGCACCCGCACACCGTCCTGGCCGGACAGCGGCTGGCCGACGCCCAGCTGGCGGCCGACCGCGGGGACGACGCCGTCGCCTCGTTCCAGCGGCTGCTCGACATCCAGAGCGTACGGCTGGGTCCGAATCACCAGGAAGTGGTCGAAGCGCGGCGCCGCCTCGGCCACGCTCTCGTGGCGGCCGGCCAGCTCGACCGCGCGGTCTCCGTCCTGGAGAAGGTCGTATTCGGTGCCGAGCGGGTCAACGGCCCCGAGCACGCCGATACGGTCGGCGCGCGGGACGAGCTTGCCGCCGCCTACCTGGCCGCGGGCCGGCATGCCGACGCCATCGACCTGTACCGGCGCACGCTCGCCGACCGTGAGCGCAGCCAGGGATCGCGCCATCCGGAGACGATAACCGCGCGCCAGTGCCTGGCCGACTCCTACCTGGCCGGCGGCCAGGCGAAGGATGCGGTCTCCGTGTACAGGCGGGTGGTCGCCGACCGGGAGCGCGTCCTCGGGCCCGACCACCTGGACACCAACCGGGCCCGGTACAGCCTAGGCACCGCCTACCAGCAGATGGGCAGGACGGTGGCGGCCGAGCGGGTCTACGAGCAGGCCAAGCTCGGCTTCGAGCGGACGCTCGGTCCCCGCCACCCCGATGCGCTGCGCAGCCGCGCGCAGCTTGCCCGCGCGTACCATCAGCTGGGACGGTACGGCGACGCCCGCGCGCTGCTGCGCGACACGGTCGACCGGCTTGACCATGTCCTGCCCCACGGGGACCCGCTGATCACCGACCTGCGCGCGATCCTGGCCGACATCGGCGACGAGTAACCGAAGGCCAGGCTCGGGTGAGCGTCCGTTACTCGTCACCAGGGACGCCGTACGCGGGTGCGCTGGCCGGGTTCAGCGCGCGCGTGATGTAGGCATCGCGCTGGGGAAGCCAGACGTCGAGCAGCGCGGTGAGGTCGGCCAGGGGGTCGTCTGCCCAGTCGACGCGCAGGTCGGTGACCCGCCAGCCGGAGCCGTTGATCACCGACAGGCCGGCGGAGTGGACCGGGCCGGCCTCGCCGCCCGCCGCGATGGCCGCGCCGAGGGCCGCGAGCAGTCGCGTCTCGACCGGGCCGCCGGCGGCCAGCCAGGCCTCGACCAGCCGCTTCGGCACGTCCGGCGCGGCCAGCAGGTTGCCGGCCGCGGCGGCGCCGTCGACGGCGTACTCGCCGGTCACGCCGAGTGCGTCGCGGCTGGAGTGGACGGCGGTCCGTCCCGCCGTGTCGACGGCGATGAGCTGGCGGAACCGGGCGAAGGGCTCGCCCGCGAGCACGGTGCCGACCGCCGTCGCCGCGTCGCTGCCCGCGCCGAGCAGCGCGAGCACCTTGGGGCCGAGCCGGGGGTCGGTGACGTTCTGGGACAGCACCGCGCCCGCGCCGTCGGCCAGGTGCACGCAGCGGGCCGCGACGGCCGGGGACGACGAGCAGATCACTGTGCCGAACGCGCCGCTCGCCGCGTCGCGCACCGCCAGCGAGAAGGTCACGCGCCTGCCCCTGTCGATGGAACAGTGGACAGGACCGCGGTGGCGTCGATCTCGACCAGCCACTCCGGGCGCGCGAGTGCCGTGACCACGACACCCGTCGAGACGGGGAAGACCCCCTTGAGCCACTTGCCCATGGTGCGGTAGACGGTCTCGCGGTACCGAACGTCGGTCAGGTACACCACGATTTTGACGATGTCCTCCAGCGTGCCGCCCGCCTCCTCGACCAGCATCTTGATGTTCGACATCGCCTTGTCGGTCTGTGCCTCGAGGTCGCCGGCGCCGACGTTCTCGCGGGTATCGAGGTCCTGGCCGATCTGACCGCGGATGTAGACGACGCCGTTGGCGACGACGGCCTGGCACAGGTCGTTGTCGAGGTCCTGCTCCGGGTAGGTGTCCTTCGTGTTGAATGGCCGGATGCGAGTGTGCTTCATGGTCAGCTGCCCTCGTCGTAGGCGGCGTAGCCGCGCTGGATGGAGATCTGGTCGGCGATGTACCTAGCGTCGTGCCATACCCCCCAGATGAAGCTCGACGCGCGCCGGGACAGCCAGGGCAGCCCGAGGAAGTAGACGCCGGGCTCGCTCGACACCCCGCGCGCGTGCCGCGGCCTGCCGTTGGCGTCGAAGGCGTCGACCTGCAGCCACCCGAAGTCGGTGGCGTAGCCGGTCGCCCAGATGACCGAGGTGACGCCCGCGCTCGCGAGGTGAAGCTCGCGCAGCGGGCTCGTCACGGAGGCCGGGTAGGGACCGAGAACGCGGGCCGCCGGCTCCTCGGGCAGGTCGAGCCCGTTGCGTGCGATGTAGGCGTCGGCCTCATCAAGCAGCGAGAGGTAGCTGGCGTCGCCGGCCGCGATGTTGTCCCGCAGGTCCGGCTTGAAGCGGACCGTCCCGCCGCTGAACGAGGAGGCCTGCCCGGCCAGGGTGATGCCCTGGGCGGCGAGGTCACGGAAGTCGACGGTGTGGCCGCCGTTGCTGCCGCTGACCGCGATGGTCACGTGCTCGGCGCCCAGCGGAGGAGTTGACATCTCCCACTTGCCGAGGACGCCCAGCCACCAGACGTTGTCCCGCCCGCGGTAGCGGCGCGGCGGCCGGTCGTGCGGTCCGACGGCGAGGTAGACCCGTCGGCCCGCCTGGCGGAGCTCGGCGGCGATCTGCACGCCCGAGGACCCGGCGCCGACCACGAGGACGTTCCCCGCTGGCAGCTGCCCCGGGTTGCGGTAGGCGGCGGAGTGGAGCTGCTCGACGCCGGCGCTGCCGGGGATGATCGGCGGAACCACGGGCCGCTGGAACGGCCCGGTCGCGGCGACCACGAAGCGGGCGTCAAGCACGCCGCCGGAGGTCTTCACGGTGAAGCCGGGACGGCCGTCGTTCTTCCGCACCAGCGTTACGTCAACCCCGCAGCGGACCGGTGCCGCGATCTTCTTCGCGTAGGCCTCGAAGTAGTCGGCGACCTGTTCCTTCGGCACAAAGGCATCCGGGGCGGTGTCGAACTCGAGTCCGGGGAAGCGGTCGTGCCACGCGGGCCCGTTCGCCACGAGGGAGTCCCAGCGCCCGGAGCGCCACTTCTCCGCGATGCGCCCCCGTTCCAGGATGACGTGCGGCACGCCGGCGTTACTGAGGTGCTCGCTTAGCGCGATCCCGGCCTGGCCCCCGCCGACGACCACGACTTCGACCTGTTCGATGCTCATGGCTTCCTTCACTTCCGCTCCGCCGCACCGCGAACGCGTGCCCCAATTACTCTCCCCAGCCAAGGGCCATCTGTCCAACAGTGAATACTTACCTAGGTCATCTGGTAAATCGATGACCCGTGGCGGGAACGCAGGTGTTACCGAGCGATGACGCCTCTTGACGGCTGTGCAACATGCTGTTAAATCACTACTTAATATAAGTCCTGAATTAAGGGTCGGCCATGTGCGGACGGTGACGCGCGCCCGCTAGCACAGCTCCAGTTCCTACTTCAATGACCGAGACCCGTTGACTTGCCCAGCCAGGGCCGACGGCTTGCGGCAGGCCGCCGCACTAGCGCCGGGAAGAGCCGGCGTTGGTGCGGGGATGAGAAAGGAGCACGAGGATGGGTCAACTTCACGTCCCGCGGCTAATCATGTCGCGGCACGGTCTCCCGCACCGGAGACGTACCGCCCTGACGGCCTCCGATTTCAACACCACCAACGCGCAGTACGTGCAGGTAGCCATCGGCTTCTGACGCGCGGCGCGAGGTGAGCCGGGCCGGGCGCCGCGGTACAGACAGCGCCCGGCCCTCTCCCCGACCGCAATCCCGCCCACCCAGATCATCCGGGGCCGCGGCCGCATCAGCAGGGGCCGCGGCAGCCCGTGAGCACTTAAATCGCAACTTAATTCAAGATTTGAATTTTGCTTTCACCGGGCCCGCTCAGGAGAGGAACCGACATCCATGGGCGCAATGCACGTCCCCCACCTGCCCTGGCCCCGGAGGGCCCGGCCGCGTCGCGGCCGAACAGGGCCGCTGATCCTCGCCGTCGCTGTCCTCGCCACCCTGACCGCGGTCACAGCCGTACAGCCCGCGGCCTACGCCGCCACGGAAGGCCCGTTCGGCGGTACGCCCGCGGCCGTGCCCGGCACGGTGCAGGCCGCGAACTACGACACCGGGGGCCAGGGCACCGCCTACAACGTCACCTCGGTCAACGGCACCGCCAACAGCTACCGCTCCGACGGCGTCGACCTCGAGGCCACCGCCGACACGCAGGACACCGGCGCGGCAGGCGGCGCCGACGACATGGGCTGGACCACACCAGGACAGTGGTTCAGGTACACCGTTAACGTCGCCACGGCCGGCACCTACTCGGTCGCCTTCCGGGTGTCGTCACCGTACGGGATCACGGACGCGCTGCACATCGCCAACTCCGCCGGCACCAACCTCACCGGCTCCGTCGCGGTGCCGAATACCGGCGGCTACGAAACCTGGACCACCGTCACCGCCAGCATCGTGCTGCCCGCAGGCCAGCAGACGCTGACCGTCGACCAGGACACCAACGGCTGGAACTTCCACTTCATGACCTTCACCCTGACCTCGGCCGGCGGCGGTGGTGGCGGCTCGGGTGATGCGCCCTTCGGCGGGACGCCCGCGGCGGTGCCAGGCACGGTATACGCGGCGAACTACGACACCGGGGGCCAGGGCACCGCCTACAACGTCACCGCGGCCAACGGCACCGCCAACAGCTACCGCTCTGACGGCGTCGACCTCGAGGCGAGCGCCGACACCCAGAACAACAGCGGGGCCGGCGCGGACAACATGGGCTGGACCGGCGCCGGACAGTGGTTCAAGTACACCGTCCAGGTAGCCACCGCCGGGACCTACACGGTCAGCTTCCGGGTAGCCGCGCCGACCGCTGTCGGCGATGCGCTGCACATCGCCAACTCCGCGGGCACCAGCCTGAGCGGCGCGGTCGCGGTCCCGGCCACCGGCGGGTACCAGACCTGGACCACGGTCACCGCCAGCGTCACCCTGCCGGCCGGGGCACAGACGCTCACCGTCGACCAGGACGCCGCGGGATGGAACCTCCACTACTTCGCCTTCACGTCAGGATCGAGTGGCGGCGGCGGAGGCGGCGGAGGGGGCGGCCCGACCGAGTACTGCGGCACGCAGGACCTCGCGCTCGACCAGCCGACCACGGCCTCCTCAACCTATTCCGCAACGGGCAACCTGGCGCCCGCCGCCACCGACGGCAACCCGGGCTCCCGTTGGGAAAGCGCGTACACCGACCCGCAGTGGCTCGAGGTCGACCTCGGGTCCCAGACCCAGATCTGCAGCGCCAGCCTGCTCTGGGAGACCGCGTACGCCTCGTCGTTCCAGATCCAGGTGTCGACCGACAACGTGAACTGGACCACGGTCTACTCCACCACCACCGCCACCGGCGGCAGCGAGTCGTTCACCTTCTCGGCGACCGGCCGCTACATCCGGGTGTACTGCATCAAGCGGGCGACCCAGTGGGGCGACTCGATCTTCGAGTTCGACGTGTTCGGCCTGACCACCATTGCCCCGCTCAGCGGCGGCAACGGCAACGGCGGCAACGGAGTGTGCCCCTGGGTCGGCTCGACCGCGCCGGTCGCGAGCCGGGTACAGCAGGTGCTCAACGCCATGGACCAGTCGGAAGAGTTCACCCTGCTCTCCGGCGACGGCGGCTCGTCCTACATCGGCCAGGTCGCTGCCATCCCCAACCTGTGCATTCCGGCGATCAACATGCAGGACGGCCCGAACGGTGTCGGTGATGGTACGGGCGGCGTGACGGCCTTCCCCGACGGCGAGAACGCCGCCGCGACCTGGGACCCGGCGCTGATACAGCAAGAGGGCACCGCGGTCGGCGCGGAGTTCGCCGGCAAGGGCGTGAACGTCTCGCTCGGCCCGACCACCAACCTGGTGCGCGACCCGCGCTGGGGCCGGACGTATGAGACCTACGGCGAGGACCCGTACCTGGCCGGCCAGATCACCTCGGCCGAAGTCCAGGGCATCCAGAGCCAGGGCGTGATGGCCATGGTCAAGCACGTCGCCGCCTACGACCAGGAGCAGTACCCCAACGGGAACAACAACGAGACGGTGAGCAACCAGGCGCTGCAAGAGCTCTACCTGGCGCCGTTCGAGACCTCCATCAAGCAGGCCGCACCTGCCTCGTTCATGTGCTCCTACGCGGTGGTCAACGGCAACGCCTCCTGCCAGAACGCCTACATGCAGATAGACGGGCTGGACAGCAACGCGAACTTCGGCGGCTACATCACCTCCGACTGGGGTGGCGACTACAACAACGTCGCCTCCGTCGAGGGCGGCATGGACATCGGCATGCCGTTCCCTGGCTCGATCCCGACCGACCTGGCCAACGCGATCACGTCCGGCGCGCTCAGCCAGTACACGATCAACGCCGCCGTCGGCCGGATCCTGACCCAGATGTTCGCCTTCGGCATGTTCGACAACCCGCAGACCGGCTCACTCTCCGCCACC
This sequence comes from uncultured Streptosporangiaceae bacterium, assembly GCA_964581815.1. Taxonomy (GTDB): domain Bacteria; phylum Actinomycetota; class Actinomycetes; order Streptosporangiales; family Streptosporangiaceae; genus Trebonia. The sequence goes on from CAZORE010000074.1 coordinate 18,559, forward strand.
GTCACCAGCACGGCGCACCAGCAGACCGCGCTGCAGCTCGGCGAGGAGGGCTCGGTCCTGCTGAAGAACAACGGCATCCTGCCCCTCAACCCGGCCGGCAGCGAGTCCATCGCAGTGATCGGCACTGACGCCGGCGCCGGGGTGGAACTCGCCGGCGGCGGCAGCGGCACGGTCACCAGCTCGAACACGATCTGGCCGATCACCGGAATCCAGAACGCGGCCGGGCCGAACGTCAAGGTGACCTACACCCCAGGCAACGACAACGGCACCACGGACATCCCGCAGGCGGTCGCCGCGGCCAAGGCCGCCACCGACGCGATCATCTACGTCAACCTCGCGGAGGGCGAAGAGACCGACCTGACCACCCTCGACCTGTCCGCCACCGACGAGTCGATGATCTCCCAGGTGGCCGCGGCCAACCCGAACACCATCGTGGTGATCAACAGCGGCGGACCGGTCGTCATGCCATGGCTCAACAGCGTGGCGGGCGTGTTCGAGAACTGGTACGGCGGGCAGGAGACCGGCGCCGCGATGGCCGCGCTGATCTTCGGCACCGTCAACCCGTCGGGCAAGCTGCCGCTGACCTTCCCGTCCAGCCTCAGCCAGGTTCCCGCGCAGACCACCGCCCAGTGGCCGGGCACGTCGACCGGGGTCACCTACAGCGAGGGCGTGAAGATCGGCTACCGCTGGTACCAGTCGCAGAACATCACTCCGATGTTCCCGTTCGGGTACGGGCTGTCCTACACGACGTTCTCGTTCTCCAACCTCAGTATCGGCGCGTTCAACGCCAACGGCCGGGCGACGGTGACCGCGACGGTCACCAACACCGGGTCGAAGGCGGGCGCGGACGTGGCGCAGCTGTACGTCAGCGACCCGGCCGCCAGCCAGGACCCGCCGGAGCAGCTGGCGGGCTTCCAGCGGGTCACGCTCAATCCCGGGCAGGCCGCGACAGTCACCTTCCCGCTCACCATCCACAACCTGGCCGACTTCTCGCCGACCGACAACGCCTGGGAGGCTCAGGCCGGGACCTACGGGATCTCGGTCGGCGACTCCTCGGCCAGCCGGCCGCTGAGCGGCACGACCAGCCTGGCCCACATGCTGACCGGCCAGGTCGCCGCGGACTCCGCGTACGCGGGCGAAGCGCCGGCCAACACGGCGGTCAGCGCCAACGTCACCGCGAACTCGGGCGTGCCGGGCGCGGAGACCGTCGGCGTCTTCAACCCGCAGGGCTACAGCAGCCCCAAGGGCGCCGGCGTGAACTTCACCATGCAGGCACTTGACTCCAACTCGTCCGCGGGCCTGACCTTCACCGCCAGCGGGCTTCCGCCGGGCATCACCATCGCCTCGAACGGGACGGTCTCCGGCTCGGGCACCGCGCTCGGGACCTACACCGTGACCGTGACCGCGACCGACACGGAAGGAGTCTCAGGCACGGCCACCTTCGTGTGGTCAGTGGTGCAGTGAGCCGCGTCTCCCGCTAGCGGGCGCACCGCGAGCTTCACCGCACCTCAGCGCGCGCCGCGCGGACCCGGGCGAACGGCCGGGCCGGCGCGGCGCGCGCGTTTTGGCCCGCGCCGGCTACCTGCGGCCGTGAGGCTCGCCGTAACCGCTCACGCCCTGCGACTCAATCGAGGGCATGGACGATCTGCGGGCATTAGGGTTGATCTGGCGGGAGCGCGGAGAGAGCGGAAACATGGCGGTGGCAGGGACGACTGTGCTTGGCGGCCGGTACACACTCCTGGCGGTGCTTGGCACTGGCGGGATGGCCACGGTGTGGCGGGCCAGAGACGAGACGCTCGGGCGTGACGTCGCGGTGAAGGTACTCAACCCGCAGCACGCCGCCGACGCTGAGTTCCTTGACCGGTTCGAGAGCGAGGCACGCCACGCCGCCGCCGTCAGTCATCCCCGGCTCGTGACCGTGTTCGACTGCGGCGTCGAGAGCGGCACGCCGTTCATCGTGATGGAACTGGCCGCGGGGCGCACCCTGCGCCAGGTACTCGACGACGCCGGAGTGCTGCCGCCCGGGCAGGCGGTCGCGATCGCCGCAGCGGTCTGCGAGGGGCTGGACGCCGCGCACGCCGCGGGACTCGTGCACCGCGACATCACGCCGGCCAACATTGTCCTGAACGGCGGTGCGGTCAAGGTCCTTGACTTCGGCATCGCCCGGGCCGACGGCACCCGCGCCGCGACCGCGGCCGGAACGGTCGTGGGCACCGCCGCCTACCTGTCGCCCGAGCAGGCTTCAGGTCGTCCCGCGGATCCGCGTTCCGACCTCTACTCCCTCGGCTGCGTGCTGTTCGAGATGCTCACCGGCAGGCCGCCGTTCACCGCCGACTCGGCGGTCGGGCTCGCCTACCGGCAGGTCCACGACGATCCCGGGCTGCCCTCGGACTGGCGCCCCGGCCTGCCCGCCAAACTCGACCAAGTCACCGCCCAGCTCCTCGCCAAGGAGCCGTCATCGCGGCCGCCCACCGCCGCCGCGGCCCGGGCGGGGCTGCTCTCCGTCTTCCCGCCCGTCGACGGCGCACCGAACGGCGGTACCGCCGTGCTTCCCGTCCCGCCGGGAACGGGGCCGGCTGCCCCGCGCCGAGGCTGGCGGCCCCGTCCGGCCGAGGCGGCGCTCGGTGGCGCGCTCGCCGCGTCGCTGCTCACGCTCATGGTGGTGCTCTTGACCACGTCCGGTTCCCCGTCCGCTTCGCCGACCGCGCACCCGGTGGTCACGGTTACCGCGCACCCCACTTCGGCCGCGCCGGTCGCGCAGCCACGGGCGACCTGGTCGCCCGTCGCCGCCGCGGCCGCCACGCTGGTGGGCGACCTGAAGGAAGGCGTCATCGACGGGCAGGTGGCACCGCAGGCGGGCCAGAACCTGTACAACCAGCTGCAGCAGCTGCTTTTCCAGCCGCTCGGCCAGAACCAGCAGCAGCAGCTACAGCAGCAGTACTCGCAACTCGTCCAGGCCTACACCCAGGACAAGTCCCAGGGGCAGATCACCGGCCAGGCGGCCACGTCCCTGTCCAGTGCGATCAGCGCGCTCGGCACGGCCCTTGGCACGCTCTAGCCTTCAGGGCCACCCGCAACGGGTGATGCGCCGCCGGTTCCTCGCCCTGATCCTGGGATGATGGCTCGGTACTCGGGGCGCTGGCCTGGTTCGGCCTGGGCGTTGTGCGTCGTCGCCGGCGCCGCAGGGAACGGCGCGAAAACCGGCGGGACTGAGGCCGCTTGGCGAGGTAACCTTGCGGCTATGCCCGTGTTTTACGGCCTCCTTCTCGCCGAGCCGCGTTGACCGGTCCGTCAACGCGGCTGCCCCTCATGTTTGAGGGGCTTTTTCATTTCCCCCGCTAGGTGATAACGAGGATTTCATGAGCAAGAGTGAGCCGGGAGGGACGAGACCGGTACCCGCTGATGACCAGTTGCCGTTCCGCTACGACGCCCGGCTCGCAGGGAAGATCGAGGTGCGCTGGCAGGAGCGGTGGGAGGCCGACGGCACGTTCAATTCACCGAACCCGGCCGGGCGGCTTAGTGACGGCTTTGCGCGGGTGGCGGGCCGCCGCAAGTTTTACGTGCTTGACATGTTCCCGTATCCCAGCGGCGCCGGCCTGCACGTGGGGCACCCGCTTGGCTATATCGGCACTGACGTGTACGCCCGGTACCTGCGGATGACCGGCCATCACGTACTGCATGCCTTCGGATATGACGCGTTCGGACTGCCGGCCGAGCAGTACGCGATCGATACCGGCCAGCATCCGAGGCTCACCACGCAGGACAACATCGATAACATGCGCCGGCAACTCCGGCGGCTTGGCCTGGGGCACGACCGCCGGCGGGAGGTCGCCACCGCCGACCCCGCTTTCTACCGGTGGACCCAGTGGATCTTCCTGAAGATCTTCAACAGCTGGTGCGACCCGCGGACGGGACAGGCCCGGCCGATCGAGGAACTAGTCGGCGAGTTCGCGTCTGGTCAGCGTCCTACGCCCGATGGCCGCTCGTGGGATGATCTCAGCCGCCTTGAGCAGCGGACGATCATCGACGGGTACCGGCTGGCCTATGTCTCCGAGGAGCTGGTCAACTGGTGCCCCGGCCTGGGCACCGTGCTGGCCAACGAAGAGATCACCGCCGACGGGCGCAGTGACGTGGGCAATTATCCCGTGTTCCGTCGGCCGCTGCGGCAGTGGATGCTGCGGATAACCGCGTTCGCCCAGCGGCTGATCGATGACCTGGACCTCGTGGACTGGCCCGAGCCCATCAAGCTGATGCAGCGTAACTGGATCGGGGCGAGCGACGGCGCGTCCGTCAACCTGCCGGTAGCCGGCCAGCCGGGCCGGTCGATCGAGGTGTTCACCACCCGTCCCGACACGCTGTACGGCGCGACCTACGTGGTGATGGCCCCCGAGCACCCGCTCGCCGACGAGCTCGTCGCCGGCCCCTCGCGGGCTGCCGTGACGGCTTACCTGGAGATGACCGGGCGGCTCAGCGATCGCCAGCGCACCGCCGCGGGCCGCGCCAAGACCGGCGTGTTCACCGGCGCCTACGCCGTCAACCCGGTCACCGCGGAGCAGATCCCGGTCTTCCTGGCCGATTACGTGCTGCCCGGGTACGGTACCGGCGCGGTCATGGCCGTCCCCGCCCATGACCAGCGCGACCTGGACTTCGCGCACGCGTTCGCGCTCGACGTCCGCAAGGTCCTGGAACCGCCGCCGGACTGGTACGCCACGCACGGCACCGACCCTTCCGCTCCGGCTCGTGACTGGCGGACCGCGTTCACCGGCGACGGAGCCTACGTCACGGCGCCCGGACCGGAGCTGGCGGGGCTCGGCAAGCAGGACGCGATCACGGCCGCGATCGACTGGCTGCAGGCCCGGGGCGCAGGCCGCCGCGCACGCTCGTACCGGCTGCGCGACTGGCTGTTTTCCCGGCAGCGGTACTGGGGGGAACCGTTCCCGATCGTCTACGACGAGCACGGGCTGCCCGTCGCGCTGCCGGAAGGCCTGCTTCCGCTGCGACTGCCCGATATGGCCGACTTCCGGCCCGCACCGCAGCAAGACCAGGGCGGCGACCCGGTACCGCCGCTGGCCAGGGCCGGGGAATGGGGCACCGCCGAGCTGGACCTTGGTGAAGGCGTCAAGCGGTACCGGCGCGAGCTCAACACCATGCCGCAGTGGGCCGGATCATGCTGGTACTTCCTGCGCTACCTCGACCCCGCCAACGACCAGGCATTCACCGATCCCGAAGCCGAGCGGTACTGGATGGTCGCCCCGGACGCTGCCGCCGACGGCGAAGGCGGCGTTGACCTGTACGTAGGCGGGGTCGAGCATGCCGTCCTCCACTTGCTGTACGCACGATTCTGGCAGAAGATCCTGTACGACCTCGGGTACGTGTCCACCAGGGAACCCTTCCGGCGGCTCCGCAACCAGGGCTACATCCTGGCCGACGCCTTCACCGACCAGCGCGGCAGGTACGTGCCCGCCGCCGAGGTCGTGCAAGCCGCCGACGGCAGCCTCAGCCACGCCGGCCAGCCGGTCACCCGCCGCGCGGGCAAGATGGGAAAGAGCCTCAAGAACGGCGTCAGCCCGGATGAGGTGTACGCCCGCTACGGCGCGGACGCGCTGCGACTGTATGAGATGGCCATGGGACCGCTCGACACCGGCCGGCCGTGGCGCGCCGACGACATCGCCGGCGTCTACCGTTTCCTGCAGCGCCTGTGGCGCTCGATGATCGACGAGGGCACTGGCCAGGCGCGGGTGGATGACCGCCCGCTCGACGACCAGAGCCTGCAGCGCCTGCACCGCACCATCATGATCGTGCGGAGGGACTTCGAAGACCTCCGGTTCAACACCGCCATCGCCCGCCTGATGGAGCTGACGGGCCACGCGGCCAAGCTTGCCGCACGCGAACCGCTGGCCAGGGCGATGGCCGAGCCGCTGGTCCTGATGGTGGCGCCGCTCGCACCGCACATCGCCGAGGAACTATGGAGCCGGCTCGGCCACGGCGAATCCCTCACGTACGCGGACTTCCCCGAAGCTGACCCGGGGCTGGCGGCCGAAGGGACGCTCACCCTTCCCGTCCAGGTCAACGGCAAGACCCGGTTCACCATCGACGTCAGCGCCGACGCCGGCCAGCCGGAGATCGAACGGCGGCTGCGGAGCCATCCGGCCTTCGCGCAGCACACCAAGAGCCTGACGATCCAGCGCCTGGTCATCGTCCCCGGGAAGATCGCTAACATCGTCGCGCGATAAGCCAAGCCCGACTACTGGGCGGTTTCTGGCCCGGCGCGGTACGTTGCCAGAGGCAGCGCGCAACCCCTCCGCGACGCGAAGATTGAAGGACAGAGATCCATGCCGGCCAGCACTGAGCGAATTCTCGTGTCCCACGCCGGGGCGCTGCCCCGGCCCGATGCCCTGCAACGTCTCTTCGACGCGGGCCCGGATTCTCAAGGACCCATCGACGCGGCGCTTCCCGGCGCGGTGGCGGAGGTGGTCGGCCGGCAGGCGGCCGCCGGCGTCGACATCGTCAACGACGGGGAGATCTCCAAGCGGGGACTGTTCACCGGCTACATCCGCGACCGGATGACCGGATTCGAGGCCGAGATCGGCGTGGACCGCCCGCCGGCCAACGCCGGGGTGACGGGCCGCGACCGCAGGGACTTCCCTGGCTTCTTCGCGGCCGGCTTCGGCGGCTTCGACTTCAAGGGGGCCATGCCAGCGGCGGAGGTCTCCGACCTGGCGATACGGTACGTCTGCACCGGCCCGCTCAGGTACGCGGGGACGAACCTCGTCCAGGCCGACATCGGCCGGCTGACGGCGGCGGCGAGCGGGCATGACGTGACCGCGTTCCTGCCCGCGATCACGCCCGGCACCGTCGAGCACTGGCTGCGGAACGACTACTACCCGGACGAGGAGTCGTTCCTCGGCGCGATCGCCGACGTGCTGCACGAGGAGTACACGGCGATCACCGACGCCGGACTACTGCTGCAACTGGACGACCCGGACCTGCCCGACGGGTGGCAGATGTTCCCCGACATGACGGTGGCCGAGTACCGGAGATACGCCGCGCTGCGGGTAGAGGCGCTGAACCACGCCCTGCGGGGCATTCCGCCGGAGCAGGTCAGGCTGCACGTCTGCTGGGGCAGCGGCCACGGCCCGCACCGCGACGATATCCCGCTCCGCGACATCATCGACCTGGTCCTGTCGGTCCCGGCGGGCTGCTACTCGATCGAGGCGGCCAACCCGCGGCACGAGCACGAGTGGACGCTCTGGGAGGACGTGCGGCTGCCGGACGGCGCGTCGCTGATGCCCGGCGTGGTGGGACACGCGACCGACGTCATCGAGCACCCCGAGCTGGTCGCCCAGCGCCTCCTGCGGTTCGCGAAGCTGGTCGGCGCGGAAAACGTCATCGCCGGGACCGACTGCGGCCTCGGCAACCGGGTCGGCCACCCGGAGATCGTCTGGGCGAAGCTCGAGGAGCTGTCCGAGGGGGCCAGGATCGCCTCCCGCGCCCTGTTCAGAGACTAGGCGCCCGCTCAGGTCACGGGCCGATGTGCAGGTATGGGGCCCACAGGTCGGGCCGGTGCGGCTTGGCTGCCCTGAGGGCGGCCACGGCGCGGTGGATCGCCGCGGCGGCCCGATCGGCCTGCGGCGACCCAGTGGCACCGAGCTCGGCATAGGCGGCCCCGGCTACCTGCGGCGCCTCACTGTCACTGATCGACCAGGCGGTCGCTATGACATGCCGGTAGCCGGCGAACTGGAGCGCGCCGGCCAGGTGAATCGTCTCGTCCGGCACCCGTACCCCGCCGACGGCGGTCTGGCAGGCGGAAAGGAAGGCCAGTTCGGCGGCTGGGAGCTGCGCGTCGCCGAGTCGCAGAACGGTGAGCGGGCCGTCGGCGAGGTAGAGCGCACCCTGGCTGGGATCGAGCAGGTTCTGGCCACCGTGGCAGGCGAAGTGAACCCACGGGTGGGCCGGAAGCTCCCGCGTCACCAGGTCCGCGGTTGGCTGCTGGTAAGCGAGCGCGCCGCCGGCAAGCTCCGCCCGGGTGGGGGAGCGCACTACCCGCACGCTGACTTCGGGTAGCGCCGCGGCGACGCGATCCAGTTCCCTCGGCACCGCCTCCAGGTCAGTGAACCGAAGGCCGCCGAAGTCAGGAGTGGTCGGCATCCCCACCGCGAGCAGCCGTGTGGCCGTGTCCGGCCGCGCGCGTTCCCTGCTGCGGATCAGGGCTCCCAGCGTGGGCGTGTAGGAGGAGACGGCCAGCTGCGGCAGGCACGGTCCGTCAGCTTCCCCGTGGGGCCCGTAGCGCCCGGCCGCGTGCAGCGGCAGCACGGTGAGCGGCCCGGTCGGGCACCACCAGATCCGGGGCGGCACGCCCTTGTCGTGGACGAGCTGGTCACCCGGCAGGTCCCCGTGGTCGCGCAGGTCGTTGAGCACGGGCTCGCACGTGGTGTCCCAGAGCCAGTTCATAGTGGCGAAGAGCACGGAGATGAGCTGCTTTCGCAGCGCGACGGGAGACTCGGCCGAGGCGGACAACTCGAGGCCGCCGAGCAGCGCGTTCGCTCGTGCCGAGCACTCCCGGGCGGTCAGGCCAGGGAGGGGACGCACGCGCACGCCCCGCGCCCCGATGATCAGCGCGTCGCACCGGCGGTTACCGATGTTGACCACGATGACCGGGCCGCCGGCGGCGGCCTCGCGCAGCCGGCGGTACGGCGTGGCGGCGAGGAAGGTGTCCATCCCCGGAAGCTCACGGGCCTGCCGGACCAGTTCGTCCCATTCCCGGGCCAGCTCACGCTGGCGGTCCGCGACGAGCTGCTGGCTCCAGTCGCTCGCGCCGGCCGCGGCCGCGGTTTCCCTGGCGGATCCAGGCGCCCGGTCGAGCGCGGCCCGGACCTCCTCCAGGCGGGCCGCCAGGCCCGCGTCCACCAGGCGCAACCGGGTCAGGTCCGTGCGGAGCTGCAGTGACTGCGACCACAGCATCGACCGGCCCTGCTCGAGCAGTTCGAGCGCGCTCTCCAGGTTGCCTGCCTCGATCGCCCATCCGGCGGCATCCGTTACCAGCCCGCCGCGGTCGGCGAGGTGCTTCTCGCGCAGGCTCCGCGTCAGGCCGTGCCAGGCCAGCAGCGGCAGCAACCGGACCGCCTCGGCGAAGCCCTCCGCCGCCGGCGCGGGGTCCGCGAGTGCCTCGCATGCGATCCCCCACTGGATCGCCGCGTGCAGGCGCTCACTCGCCGGCGCCACTGGTGACCGGACCGCCGCGCGCCAGCAGCTGATCGCCTCGCCGAGCGCCCCTGGCACCCCGCGCTCGAATCGCGCGCGATGGATCCGGCCCAGGCCGACCAGGAACATCGCGCGCGCTGGATGGTCAATGGGCGTCGTTTTGACGGCTGCCGTCCCGTGCTCGTGCGCGCGGTCCAGGTCCTGCCGCGCCCCGGACAGCTCGTAGCGCGCGCCGTACGAAAGGGAGAGGTTGCACAGGCGGAGCGCGCGCTCGGGATGGCCTGCGGGCGTCGCCTCGATCGCCTCCCGACCGTACCGGATGGCCAGGTCAAGGTCTGCGGGAGCCGCGTTCTGCTCGTACCTGACCCGGTACATCAGGCCAAGGTCCGACCGGGCCATCCCGCGCTCGGTCTGGAGACGCGTCCCGGACTCCAGTCCCTCGCGGCCGGACCGGATCGCCTCGTCGAGGTAGCTGGCGTCGCGGGTCTCCTGGAACAACGCGTAGTAGATGCCGACCAGCGCGCCGAGGTACTTGGCGCGCTGCGGGTGGCCGTCGGGCATTAGTTCCACCGTGCGCAGCGCGTACCTTAGCGCCCGGTCGAGGTCCGCGCGATCCCGGAATCGCTCGAACCGAAGCTTGTACGACACGGAGCAGTTCGACAGCACGCCGGGATAGGCGGCGTGACCTTCCGGCGCCTCTTCGAGAGCCTGCTCGCCGTACCGGATCGCCTTGTCCAGGTCGGCGTCGGCCCCGGCCTGCTCGAACCGCATCCGGAACGCCAGCCCAAGCGACGAGAGCATGAACGGGTGGTCGAGTTGGCTGGTGGACGCATCCTCGGCTCGCTGCCAGCACTCGAGAGCCCGCCCTAGGTCAGCGGGATCCGCGAACCGGGTGAACCGTATCTGGTACGCGGCGGCGAGGTTTCCCAGGCTGCGAGCCATTCCCGGGTCGTCGGGATCCGTGGCCCGCACGGCGGCCTCGGCATACCTGATCTGCTCGGCGAGGTCGCCTTCCGCGCCGGTCAAGTCGAATCTCGCGCGGTACGGCAGGGCGGCGTTCGACAGCAGGTCCGCCCCGCGCGGGTGGCCGTCGGCCTGCCGAGCCGCCTCCGTGCACGAACGGATCGCCTGCTCAAGGTCTGCGCGGTCACCGAAACGCTCATACCTGGTCAGGTAGGCCAGGCCGTGTTTGGTCAACACGTCCGGGCGATCGGCATGGCCGGGCGGGGTGGCGCTGACGGCCCTGTCGGCCCAACTAACGGCCTCGGCCAGGTCCTGCGGGTCCCCGAACGCGTCGAACCGGGTAATGCGGCAGGCCACCAGCCCGGTGAACACCATTCCGTTGCGCGGATGACTCGGGGGCATGCGGCTCGCGGCCGCGCGGAAAAAGGTCAGCGCCTGGTCAATCGCCGGGCGCTGACCTGTCTCCTGGAAGTATGCGGACAGGATGACACCGCGGTTGAACAGGTGGGCCGGATCCTCGCTAGGGAACGCGCGCAGTGCCGCGAGCAGTTCCTGCGGGTAGTGAGGATCCATCCCATTCACCTGCCAGGTGACCAGGCTGCCAAGAATTGCCAATTACCTGCCCGTAAAGTGAAATTCCTCGTTACCTAGACGGCAAAACATAGAGGGCCTTCGCTACACCGGGACCGTAACCCTAGCTATCGCTACGCGCCCTCGCGGTAGGCGATGGCGGCCGCTTCGGTGCGGCTCGCCGCGCCTAGCTTGCCGAGGATGTTGGAGACGTGGACGCTCGCCGTCTTCGGGGTGATGAACAGTTCCGTGCCGATCTCGCGGTTGGACTTGCCCCTGGCGATCAGGCTCAGCACCTCCCGTTCTCTATCAGTCAAGGCGGCGAGCGGGCTGGGGGCGGCCGGTCCACCGCCGTGTCCGCCCCGGCTCCCGTTCCCCGCGTCGAGGCGGGCGCGGCGGGCCAGGTCGTCGAGGGCCGTGCCAAGGGGCGCCGCCCGCAACCGGGACGCGGTATCGCGCGCCGCGCGCCAGACGGCGGCGGCCTCGTCACGGCGCCCGGCTTCCACTAGCGCCTCGGCGAGCCGCCACTGGGTGCGCGCCGTCTCGTACACGTAACCGGGCCCGAACTCGGCGAGGACACGCTCCCAGGTCTCCGGGGAGTTCGCCCGCGTGAGGCGGGCATACTCGGCCTCGCAGCGGGCGAGCCAGCCACGGCCCTCCGGCCCGAGCGCCGCCTTGGGCCGGGCCGGGTAGCTGGCGCCCTCCCTGGCGACGTCGAGCAGCGCGGCGCCAGCGGCCGCTTCGGCGGCCGCGCCCGGGTAGTCCCCGGCCGCCCGCAACTGCGCGGCCCGGTCGGCCCGCGCCGCGAGGGCGATCGCTGTCACCCGGATCACCGACGGGCTGTGCGCGGGCCAGGCGTCCGCGTCGATCGCGGCCTCCGCCTCCGCTAGGGCTCCCTCGCAGTCCCCCTGCCACAGCGCGTGCTCGGCGAGGATACCGCGCGCGATGTACGCGACGAAGACGTCGTCCCAGAACGGCTCGAGCCAGGTCCGCCGTTCGCCGGCCGCCGGGTTGCCGCGGGCCACGTCGATGAACAGCGCCATCGCGGACAGCACCGCCTCCGCCTGCCTGGCGACCCGGACCGGGAACCCGTCCGCCAGCTCCTGCGCGTGGTCCCAGTGCCCGTCGGCGAAGTGCGCCTGGAAGTGCAGGTGCTGCAGGTCCAATCCGAACGGGGCGAGGCCGAGCCCCTCGGCCTCCGCCCATTCCACCCCCTGGTGGGCGATGCTGGCGGCCTCCGCGAGCTCGCCCCGCGCCAGGCGCTCCGAGGCCAGGTGGTAGACGGCCCGCAGCCGGACGCCGATCGACCCGGCCGCCCCGGCCTGCTCGATCGCGGCGGTGAACAGGCCGATCGCCTCGTCGGAATTGCCGGCCCGCAGGGCGAGCTGCCCGGTAGTGGCGAGCGCGTCCGCCTCCATGGAGGTCGAATCAGCGGCGAGGGCCGCCTCCCGGGCCCGGTTGGCCCAGTCGCGGGCTTCGCCGTCGCGGTGCGCCGCCATCAGCGCGATCGCGTAGGTCGCCATGGCGCGGGCCCGGTACCAGGTCGGTGGCTCGTCCAGCGTCTCCCCTACGGTCGCCTCCACCACGTGGAGTGCCTCGGCGTACCACTGCGTGTTCTCGCCCTGCAGCAGGTGGTACGCGAGCCGCTCCCCGACCCGGCAGCGCAGCTCGGCGCTTTCCGCGTGCCCTTCCTCGCTCGGCAACCAGTCGCGGATGCGCCGGAGCAGGTGCACGGCGCGGGGCACGTCACCGCTCGCCGCGGCGGCAAGCGCCGACTTCAGTCCCAGCTTGCCGCGGGTCATGCCCGCGCTCCGTTCGGCATCCGCCACCCGCACCCACAGTTCAAGGGCCAGGTCGTAGTGGCGGTGGGCCTCGGCGGGTGCGCCAAGGCGCTCGGCCTCGACCGCGGCCCGCAGCGAGGCAGCGAAGGCGCCGGGGATGTCGTGGCTCGCCATGCTGTGGTGCGCGAGCTCGGCCGCGGCCCCTGGTTTGCCGGCGCTGTGCACGCCGGCGAGCAGGCTCGCGAGCCGGGCGTGCAGCCGGGTCCGCTCCCCCGGCATCAGGTCGGCGTACACGGCCTCGCGCAGCAGCGCGTGCCGGAACCGGTACCCGTCGGGCCCGTCGGGAGCGAGCAGCTGCTGGCCGGCCGCCTCGCGGACCGCCTCCTCATAAACGTCGTCGGGCAGGCCGGAGGCGGCCCGGATCAGGTGGTCGGCGGCGCCGCCGCCAGCCACGGCCGCCGCCCGCAGCACCTGCTGCGCCGCGTCCGACACGCGTTCCACCCGCGACAGCAGCAGCGCGGCCAGCCCGGTCGGCAGCGTGCCCCCGGTGGCGGCGTCCGCGCACGAGGACGCGGTCAGGAGCTCCTCGGCGTAGTAGGCGTTTCCTTCCGCGCGCTCCACGAGTGAGTTGAGGGTGGCGGTGGACAGCGGCAGCTGGGCGCTCGGCACGTTGGACAGGATCTCGGCCAGCGCGGCGCCGGACAGCGGGCCGAGTTCGACGAGCGCGACCATCGGCAGCCGCAGCAGCTCCGCGATCACGCCGCGCAGCGGGTGGCGGCGGTGCAGGTCGTCGGTTCGGTAGGTCCCGATGATCGCGACGCGCTCGCGGTGCAGCATGCGCGCGAGGAACGTGAGCAGGTGACGCGTGGTGGCGTCGGCCCAGTGCAGGTCCTCGATGACCAGCAGGACCGGGCTGTCGGCGGCCAGCTCGGACAGCAGGCTGAGCACGGCGCCGAACATCTGCTGGCGCGCCAGTCCCGCCCAGTCCGTCTCCTGGGCCTGCCCGTCTCCGTCCGGGAGCAGGCGAGCCAGCACGGGGCGGGCCTTGACGGCCTTCGCGATGTCCGGCGGCGCGGTGCGGAACGCGTCCGCGAACGGGAGGTAGGGAACGCTATCGCCGATCTCCGCGCACTGGCCGCACAGCACGGTGAAGCCGTCGCGCGCGGCGATCTCCATCGCCTCGGTAACCAGGCGGGACTTACCGATGCCCGCGTCGCCGCTGACGAGTCCCGTCACCGCGTGGCCTGCGGCGGCGTCGCGCAGGACGCCGCGCAGCCGGTCCAGCTCCGCGTCCCGTCCCACCAGCATGCCCATGTCCCTATTATCCCCCGGTGTCCGACGTTCCGGCGAACCGATTACGGCCCGGCCCCGGGCGCGCTACGGCCTGGCACTAGCCGGCAGTTAAGGATTTCTCCCAATGCCCGGCGGCGGGCCTTACTGCGAGCCTTGAAGTCAGAGCACAGAAGGAGGTCACCGATGAAGACGAGCGCGCGGCGGGTCGCCGGCAAGCTGGCGGACGCCGTTCACGAGATGAACGAGGCGCAGCGGCTGATGCTGGCGCTGCGGACCGCCACCGACCGCTACACCAGGAACCCTGGTGCCGCGCCCGACACGTATCAGGAGTTCCTCGCCAGGACGTCCGGAGCGCTGCTGCACGAGCCGCCTGCCCGCAAGCGGATCAGGCGGGCCTGGCGAGGCTAGGCGCCGACGGCACCCGGATCGCGTCCCGGCGCGCTGGCTTCCGTTGGTCGGCAGGCTCGCTTATCGTGGGGGCAGCGGCGGTCGCGCCCGC
>CAZORE010000074.1:32965-36969 GCA_964581815.1 uncultured Streptosporangiaceae bacterium
GCTTCCGTTGGTCGGCAGGCTCGCTTATCGTGGGGGCAGCGGCGGTCGCGCCCGCGCTGGTCCTGGCGACGAGGACAAGGGGCACTGACTCGCGCTTCCAGGTAAGGAGCGAGTTAGCCGGGCGCCCGGCGCCGTGGGAAGACTACAACCGGGCGGGTGCCAGGGCGGCGGGCCGGGCCTGCGGCACCTGCTGCGGTTGGCCCGCAAGCAGGACGCAAAACGTGGTGAAGCCCCCGGAGCTCTCGGCGCGCGCGGCGGGCCAGTGTCGCGCGATCAGGGCGAGCATCCGGTGGTTGCCGGGCAGCACGTCCATCGTCAGCGAGGTCACGCCCCGCGCCCGGGTGCCGGCGGTCAGCGCGCGCATCAGCGCCGAGCCCACGCCCAGGCCCTGCCATGCGTCAGCCACCACCACGCCGACGTCGGCCGTCCTGGCGCCGTGCGGGCCGGCCTGGTCCACGGCCATGGCGTGGCCGATGACCACGCCGCCCCGGACCGCGACCACGGCGTTGACGCAGCTGTCGCCACCGGACATCCGGCGGACTAGTTTCGGGCCCGGCATGACCGGGGCGAAGAACCTCAGGTACCGGGTTTGCATGGACAGCCCGGCGAAGAAGTCGGTGAGCGCGCCCGTGTCCGCCGCGGACGCCGGCCGGATCGCAGTGGCAGGGACGCCGGCTACTACCTGGGTTCCGATCATGAACTCAGCATCTCTCCGGATTGCTGAGTCTGTCAAGCGGACCTAGCATGCGTTCATGGAGTATTCATGGATGCGGGACTACGACCCGGCCAACTGCGCGATTGGCGCGGCCGTGGAAATCCTCGGGGAGCGGGCGACCTTCCTGGTCCTTCGCGAGGCGTTCAACGGCGTGCGCCGCTTCGATGACATGCAGCGCCGGACCGGGATGCCCCGGCAGGTGCTCAGCAGCCGCCTAGCCCGCCTGGTCGGCGAGGGCATGCTCCGCAAGGTCCCCTACCAGGAAGCCGGCCAGCGCAGCCGGACCGAGTACCGGCTCACAAGCAAGGGCTTCGACTTTTACCCGGTGCTGGTGGCACTGATGCAGTGGGGCGACCGGTACGAGGCCAGCCCGGACGGTCCGCCGGTCCTGCTCCGGCACCGCGACTGCGGGGAACCGGTGCAGCTCCAGCTGTCCTGCCGCGCCGGGCACGTCCTGGAATCGGCCAGGGACGTCACCCCGGTCCCAGGCCCCGGCGCCCGCAAGATCGCCTGACGCTTACCAGGGACTGGCGGCGTCGAGCGTGGCGGAGATGGGCTCGATGTCGCAACCGCCTCCGTTAAGACGGCGGACTGGTGATCGCTAGAGTGGTCCGGATGAGCGGATCCCGGCCACTGCCTGAAGATGTCAGCCTTGACATCGCGACACCCGGCGATGTCCCTGAACTGCTTGCGCTGTGGGCCGTCGCTGCCGAAAACGACGGCCGGCCCGGCGATACGGCCCAGGCGGTGCTCACCCTGCTCGACCGCGACCCTGGAGCCTGCCTTATCGCGCGGCAAGGGGACCGCATCGTCGGCACGCTTGTCGCCGGCTGGGACGGATGGCGCGCGCACCTGTATCGGCTGGCGGTCCATCCAGCCATGCGGCGCCAGGGCATCGCCCAGGCGCTCCTCGACGCGGGGGCGGCGAGACTCAGGTCCCTCGGCGCCACGCGCCTTGACGCGATGGTCCTTGAGGATAACGAGCTGGGGCAGGCCTTGTGGCAGGCGGCCGGCTACTCACCCCAGGCACGGTGGCGCCGGTGGACCAAGCCAGTCGGCGGCCCGCCCAGCCCGTGAGCCTGAACCGCATACCAGACCGCGGGGGCGAAGCCAAACTATCCGGCAACGCCAAGAGCAACGCGAGCGAGCCGCTCGTGAAATGGATCCATGGCGAAAGTCGCGACCGCTACGCGGCGAGCCTCGGGTCGGGAAACGGCCTCTCAAGAAGGCCAATCGGCCGGTAGCCGCGTCCTCCTAGCCTGTGCACAACGTCTTCGGCCTCAGGGTCACCCGCCACGGCCACAGCAAAATCCAGATCCTTAGTGAACCTGGGCACCGCGCGAACAGAGACGGCAAGCCCGCCGCGGCGAGCGCTCGAGCCTTCCCTAGCTGCATACGTGACACCGCGTCACGCATCTACCGCGCCGGGAGGCTTGGCGGTTCCTACGGTCCCTGACCTGACGAGGCCAGGCCGCGCCCATCCACCGCTCAATGCAACGGCCACATCCGTCACGATGCCATCAGCGGCGCGCAGGGGTGGCTCCAGTTTTGCGTCGTGATTTTCGCGGCGGGGCAGGGCGCGGCCACCCGGCCACCGAACAACCGCGCGCCGCCAGGGCGCACCCCGGCTACCCGCCCCCTGCTACAGGATGAGCCGCCGGGACGGCCGGCGCCGGATGCCCGGCCGGGGTGACTCCGCGCCGGTCGTTCCCCGGCGGCAACGCGCCGGGCAAGATCGCCGTGCGGCGTTTGGCCGGCCATAGCCGGCCAAACGCCACACGGAGGACCCTGCGCTCCGTCGGCCCGGCCCCCGCTCGCACGGGGCAGCGGCGCGCAGGTGAGCTGGAGCGCGTCGTGGAGCCATTGGTCCTCGATGCGGTTACGGATAGTGGTCGGGGGGCTGTCGCGTGGACTACGCCCCGCATGGCCCGGCGGGCGCCAGCCGGGCCATGGCTCCGGTGACGAGATCGGGCGAAGCACGCACCCGTTTGGCTAATCATAATTGGACCGTTGACAGTCATCTTGTTAGCGCTCACACTCTCAGATGAGCGATTCTGCAAGGCTTTTATGTTTTCGAAACGAAAGGATGTGATCGCTAACATAACTGCTTGCGAGAGCTTGCCCGCCTGTCGTTCACGTATCTCACCATGCCGGTAAACGGACAGGCGGCGAACGCGGAAACACGTCAATCCGGTTCTCAGCAGGAAAGGGCAGATTCAACGATGACTGTCAGACCAAGACTCCGGTTCACGGGAAGAGCGCTGCTGACGCTCGCGGCCGCGGCGACCCTGGCCCTTGGCGGCCTGCTCGCGGGCGGCACGGGGACCACGGCACGGGCGGCGACACAGGAGCCGTGCGACATCTACGCCGCGGGCGGCACCGCGTGCGTGGCCGCGCACAGCACCACCCGGGCGCTCTACGCCGCCTACAGCGGGCCGCTGTACCAGGTCAGGCGCGCCTCGGACAACGCGACGACCAACATCTCACCGCTCAGCGCCGGCGGCGTCGCTAACGCCGCGACGCAGGACTCCTTCTGCTCCGGCACCACCTGCGTCATCACGGAGATCTACGACCAGTCGGGCAACGGGAACAACCTGACCGACGCTCCTGGTGGCGGCGCCGCGGGCGGCCCCGACGGCCTCGCGAACGCGACAGCGGCACAGGTCACGGTCGGCGGACACAAGGCGTACGGCGTCTTCATCGCCCCGGGTGACGGCTACCGCGACGATTCCACCAGGAACATCGTCACCGGCAACAACTCGGAGAGCGAGTACGCCATCTTCGACGGCACCCACTTCAACGGCGGCTGCTGCTTCGACTACGGCAACGCCGAGACCAACAACAACGACGACGGCGCCGGGACGATGGAGGCCATCTACTTCGGCAACATCAAGGTCTGGGGCTTCGGCTCGGGCAACGGGCCGTGGATCATGGCCGACATGGAGAACGGGCTGTTCTCCGGGACCGCCGTGCACCTTAACTCCAACGACCCCACCACCAACTTCCGGTTCACCACCGCCATGATCGAGGGCGGCCAGAACCAGTGGGCCATCCTCGGCGGCAACGCCCAGTCCGGCGGCCTCGCCACCGACTTCAGCGGGGTGCGGCCCTCGGGTTACAACCCGATGAAGAAGCAAGGGGCGATCATCCTCGGCATCGGCGGCGACAACAGCAAGGGCGCGGACGGCACCTTCTACGAAGGCGTCATGACCAACGGCTACGCCTCGGCCTCGACCGAGGCGGCGGTCCAGGCCAACATCGTCGCGGCCGGCTACAACACCGGCGGCGG
>CAZORE010000075.1:0-30770 GCA_964581815.1 uncultured Streptosporangiaceae bacterium
CAGGTCCGCCCGCGCCTGCGGCTCGGGCAGCATGGCCCAGCCGAGGCCGATGCGGACCGCCTCGTACAGGTCGGCGGTTGACGGCACCTGGTGCACGACGGGCGGCCCCGGCAGCACGCCGTGCCGGCGCAGCAGCTCGTGCTGCAGGTCGTCCTTGTCGTTGAACACGACGACCGGCATCGCGGCCCAGCCGGGCGCTCCGTCGTGCCGCCACCGCTCGGCGAGCGCGGGCGCGGCCGCCGGCAGGTAGCGCAGGGCGCCGAGCGGGGTGACGGCGCAGCCCTGCACCGGGGCGGTGTCGCTGGTGACCGCCGCGAGTACATCGCCGCTGCGCAGGAGCTCCTGGGAGTACCCCTGGTCCTCGACGCGCAGCCGGATCGCGGTCCCCGGCCACGTGGCCGCCTCGGCGAGCACGTCGCGGAACCACGCCGCGAGCGAGTCGGCGTTCACCGCCACGGGAAGCTCCACGGCGGCGGCCGTCGTCAGCGCCTGGGCCGCCTCGTCGTAGAGGAATCGGGTCTGCCTCCCGAGCCGGACCAGCCATTCGCCCCGCGGGGTAGGACGGCACGGCGTGCCCCGGCTGATCAGCACCTGGCCCGCCGTCGCCTCGAGGGCGCGGATGCGCTGGCTGACCGCGCTCGGTGTGATGTGCAGCTGCCGGGCGGCCGCGTCGAATGAGCCGTGATCGGCGATGGCCACGAGGGCGTCGAGCTGGCCCGGGTTGAGGTCCACCAGCTAAGTGAAGCACAGCTAATGGATACTTAGAAACATTTGTTTGCCTTCACCTAGTGCTCAGCCTAGTGTCGAGCTCGTGCTCAACGCTTCTTTTGACGGACTGCTGACCGGCCTTTCCCTGATCATCGCTATCGGCGCGCAGAATGCCTACCTGCTGCGGCAAGGGCTGCGCCGCGCGCACGTCGGCCGGGTGGTCGCGGTGTGCACGGTGTCGGACTTCGCGCTCATCATCGCCGGGGTCAGCGGGATCGGCGTGATCGTGCAGCACGCCGGCTGGGCGCTGGAGGCGGTGCGCTGGTTCGGCGTCGCATTCCTTGGCTGGTACGGGGTGGCCTCGGCGTGGCGGGCACGGCAGCCCTCGGCCCTGAAGGCGGGGAGCGGCGAGCCAGGCGAGGGGACCGCCGTAGTGCGCCGGGCGATGGCCCTCACCTGGCTCAACCCGCACGTCTACCTGGACACCGTGGTGCTGCTCGGCTCCATCGCGAACGCCCACGGCAGTTCCGGGCGGTGGTGGTTCGCCGTCGGCGCCTGCCTGGCGAGCACCCTGTGGTTCGTCGGTCTCGGCTTCGGCGCGCGGCTCGCCGCCGGGCTGCTCGCCACCCCACGCGCCTGGCAGGTGCTTGACCTGCTGATCGCGGCGACGATGCTCGGCATCGCGGTCAAGCTCGCGCTGGGCGCGGTAAGCCCGGCGGGCTAGGGCGGGTTAGCCCGCTAAGACGCCGAGGCCGGGAAGGACCTCCGCGCCGGGCAGCTCGGCGAGCAGGCTGCCTGGCAGCCAGAGCTTGGAACCCCTGATGCCAGAGCCGATGACCACGCTCGGGGCCGTCGCGACCCGGTCATCCACCAGGACGGGCCAGCCGTCGGGCAACCCGACGGGGGTGATGCCGCCGTACTCCATGGCGGTCAGCGAGGTCACCACGTCCATCGCGCCGAAGGACGCCTTGCGCGCCCTTATGTGCTGACGGACGAGGCCGTTGACGTCGGCTCGCGTGGTGGCGGTCACCATGCAGGCCGCGTAGGTCACCTCGCCGCCGCGCTTGCCCGCGATGACCACGCAGTTGGCGCTCTCCTCAAGCGTGATGCCGTACGCCTCGCAGAACTGCGCCGTGTCGGCGAGCCCTGGGTCGATTTCCGCCACCCGTACCCGGTCGGCCCATGGCAGGTCCTTCAGCGCGGCCTCGACCACGGTAGCGAGCAGGTCGGGGCGGGACAGCGCGGGATAATGCGTTAGCGGCAGGCTCATGGTTTCATCCAACCAGGTGCGCGGCCGACGCCGGCGCGGAAACCTGGGCCGGCGTCACGGGGGAACGCGGAGGTGCGAGACGTGACGGACGACACCGGCGGCGAGGTCCGGTTCGCGCGCGACCTCTACCAGGGCACGGCCGGGCACTACGACCGGTACCGGATGCCCTACCCGGCGGAGATGCTGGACGACCTAGTTCGGCGCGCGGGGGTATCCGGGCACGGGCGACTGCTCGACCTGGCCTGCGGCACCGGGCAGCTCGCTTTCCCGCTGCGCCGCTGTTTCGGTGAGGTCTGGGCCGTGGACAGGGAAGCGGACATGGTGGGCGCGGTCAGGGACAAGGCGGCCGCGACGGGAGCGGGCGAGATCTGGCCCGTCGTGTCGGACGCCGAGACGCTCGACTGCCCGCCGGAGCACTTCGAGCTCGCCGTCATCGGCAACGCGTTCCACCGGCTCGACCGCGACGCGGTCGCGGCCCTGGTCCTCGGCTGGCTCAGGCCGGGCGGTTGCCTGGCGCTTTGCTGGTCGTCCGGCCCGTCCGCAGGCGAAACGGACTGGCAGCGCGCGCTCGCCGGCACCGTGGACCGGTGGCGGGCGCGGCTTGGTGCCGAGCACCGGGTCCCGGCGGGCTGGGACCTGCCGCGGCAGCGCAGGCCCGACCCCCAGGTGCTGTCCGAGGCGGGATTTGAGGCGGCCGGCCGTCGCCAGTTCGCCGTAAGCCACCGGTGGACCCTGGCGGAGCTCGCCGGGTACGTCCGTTCCACGTCGGTGCTGCCCGCGGCGGTGCGCGGCGACCAGGCCGCCGCGTTCGACGCCGACCTGGCGGCCGCGCTCGGCCCGTACCGCGACGGCGACGGCGGCTACACCCAGACCGTGAGCTTCGCCTACGACCTGGCCAGGAAGCCGGCCGGCTAGGCGGCGGCTAGCCCTCGTGGCGGATGACGCCGCGGATCAGCTTGCCGTCGTCCAGGTCCTGATAGCCCTGGTTGATCTCGTCCAGGGCGTAGCGCGCGGTGATGAGCTCGTCCAGCTTGAGCTGGCCCGCCCGGTAGAGCCGGAGCAGCCGGGGGATGTCGTTGAGCGGGTTGCACATGCCGAAGACGTGGCCCTGGATCCGGCGCTGCCAGCCGACCACGCTGCCGTTGGCGGCCAGCTGTATCTGCTTCTCGGCGGACTTGCCGACCGAGGTGATCGTCACCTGGGCCCCCTTGCCGACGATCGCGGCGGCCTGGTCAACCACCTCTGAGTTCAGCACGCCGATGGTGATGAGCGCGTGGTCGGCCAGCTGCCCCCAGGTCAGCTCGATGACCGCTTCCTGCGCCTGCGCGGCGCTTGCGAAGACGTGCGTGGCGCCGAAGGCCATTGCGTTTTCTCGCTTGAACGCGACCGGGTCCACCACGATGACGTGCGCGGCGCCCGCGTACCGCGCGCCCTGGACGGCGTTGGTACCGACGCCGCCGGCGCCGAAGATGACCACGGTCTGGCCCGCCCGGACGCCGGCCGCGTACACCGCCGTGCCCCAGCCGGTTGGCACGCCGCAGCCGGTCAGCGCCGCCACCTCGAAGGGGATGTCCTTCTCGATCGGGACGCAGGAGTTCTGGGAGATCACCGACCGCGAGGCGAACGTGCCGAGCATGCAGAAGCCGCCCAGGTCCGCGCCGTCGTCGTCGTGGAACCTGAACGTTCCGTCGGCCAGCATCCCGGTCATCATCTGCGCGCCCCAGTCGCACAGGTTCTGGCGGCCGGTCGAGCAGTAGCGGCAGACGCCGCAGGCGGGGATGAACGAGCAGACCACGTGGTCGCCGGGCCTGACGCGGGTCACGTCCGGACCGACGGCCTCGATCACCCCGGCTCCCTCGTGCCCGCCGACCATCGGCAGGCGCCCGGTGGAGTCCCCGGTCCGCAGGTGCTCGTCCGAGTGGCACATCCCGGAAGCCACGAACTTGACCCGCACCTCGCCGGACCGCGGCTCGTCGAGCTCAAGCTCGGTGACCTCCCACGGCTTGCCCGGCTCCCTGATGATCGCTGCCCTGGTACGCATGCCTTCAGTGCTACTCCCCGGCCGGGTCCGGGACAACGGGCCGCCTCCACTGCGGTTGCGCGCGCCGCCTGTGGTGCGCGGACAATCCTGGCGGGCAATCCGCGGCGGCCGCGCGGGCCCGCCGCCGGCCGTACGCTAAAGCACATGGCGGTCAAGACCCCCGAGACGCGCACCGCCCTGGTGCGGCGGGCACGCAAGATCAACCGGGTGCTCGCGGAGACGTACCCGGACGCGCACTGCGAGCTGGACTTCGAGAACCCGTTCCAGCTCCTCGTCGCCACGGTGCTGTCGGCGCAGACGACAGACAAGCGGGTCAACATGACCACGCCCTCGCTGTTCGCCAAGTACCCGACCCCTGAGGACCTGGCGTCGGCCAACCCCGAGGACGTCGCCGAGATCCTCCGGCCGACCGGGTTCTTCAACGCGAAGACCAAGTCGGTGATGGGACTGTCGGCCGCGCTCGTCGAGCGGTTCGGCGGCGAGGTGCCGCGCACCCTCGAAGAGATGGTCACGCTGCCAGGCGTCGGCCGTAAGACCGCCAACGTGGTACTCGGCAACGCCTACGGCATCCCGGGTATCACGGTGGACACGCACTTCGGGCGGCTGTCCCGGCGGTTCGGCTGGACCACGAGCGACGACCCGGTCAAGGTCGAGGCGGAGGTCGGCGAGCTCATACCCAAACAAGACTGGGTGCTGCTCTCGCACCGGCTGATCTGGCACGGCCGCCGGATCTGCCACGCGCGCAAGCCCGCCTGCGGCGCCTGCCCGGTGGCCGACTGGTGCCCGTCGTTCGGCCTCGGCCCGACCGATGCCGCGACCGCGGCCAAGCTCGTCAAGGAGGGGCCGTTCTCGTGACCGGATCCGGCCCCGGGCCAGGCCCCGGCTCGCCGGCGAGCGAGGCCGGAGACGGCCCCCCGGCATGGCTGCGGCGGCTCGCCGCGGCGGCCGCCGTGATGGACGTGCCGCGGGTGGTCAGGCCGCCGGCCACCGGCGGGCGGCCCTCGGCGGTGCTCGTGCTGTTCGGCGCCGGCCCCGACGGCCCCGACCTGCTGTACATCCAGAAGAACGAGGGCTTGCGGCGCCATGCCGGCCAGCCAGCCTTTCCCGGCGGCAAGATCGAGGACGGCGACGACGGCCCGGTCGCCGCGGCGCTGCGCGAGGCGGCGGAGGAGACGGGGCTCGATCCCGCCGGAGTTGACGTGATCGGCATGCTGCCCGAGCTGTTCGTCGCCGCCAGCCAGTTCCGCGTGGTCCCGGTGCTCGCCTGGTGGCGGGTGCCGAGCGCGGTGCGGCCGGTGGACATCGGCGAGATCGCGGCGGTGGAGCGGATCAGCGTCGCGGCCCTCGCCGACCCGGCGAACCGGCTCATGCTCAAGTTCCCGAGCGGCCGGAGCGGCCCGGCGTTCCGCATCGAGTCGATGCTGATCTGGGGTTTTACCGCGCTGATCACTGACCGGCTGCTCGCGCTCGGCGGGTGGGAGCGCCCCTGGGACGCCGTCACGGTCCGCGAGCTCCCGCGGGGAGCCGCGTAGCCGGGTCGGCGATGCCTCCCTGTCATGGGGTGGTAGCGGATACCTTGGACATCGTGCGCGGTGATCTGCTCGACCTCGTCCTGCTCGGCCTGGCCGTCGTTTTCGCGGTGTCCGGATACCGGCAGGGCTTCATCATTGGCTCGCTGAGCTTCGTCGGTTTCGTCGGCGGCGCCGTGCTCGGCGCCGAGTTCGGCCCGGACGTCGCCCGGGCCATCGTCGGCGGCCAGACACAGCAGGACGTGGTGGCGGTCGTCCTGCTCGTCAGCTTCGCGATCGTGGGCCAGTTCGTCGCGTCCTCGGTCGGCGCCTACGTGCGGCAGACGATGACAAGCCCGTCGTCCACCACCCTCGATTCCATCGGCGGGTCGGCGGTCAGCATCCTGTCGATGCTGCTGATCGCCTGGGCGATCGGCTCGGTCCTCACCGCGTCGTCGTTCCCGGTCGTGGTCAAGCAGGTCGATGACTCGGTGGTGCTCGGCACGCTGGACCGTGTCATGCCGACTCAGGCGAAGACCATGTTCTCCGAGTTCCGGCGGCTGCTCGCCAGCGGCCCGTTCCCGCAGGTGTTCAGCGGCATCGGCGCCGCCCACCTGTTCGCGGTGGCCCCGCCGGACCCCGGGGTGGTGAACGGCGCCGGCTACCTGGCCGCCAGCAGCCGGGTGCTGAAGGTGCAGGGCACCGCGCCGAGTTGCGACCGCAGCATCGAGGGGACCGGCTTCGTCTACGCGCCGCAGCACGTGCTGACCAACGCGCACGTGGTAGCCGGCGTGACGCAGGACCAGACCGTGACCACCGTGAAGGGGGTGCGCTACAAGGCGCAGGTCGTCTTCTACGACCCCCAGGTGGACATCGCGGTGCTCTACGTGCCCGGCCTCAACCTGGCCCCGCTTCAGTTCGATTACCAGGCGCAGTCCGGCGACAGCGCGGTCGTGGCCGGCTACCCGCTCGATGAGGGCCTCACCGCGGCCGCCGCGCGCATCGGCGGGACCCAGACCGCGGTCGGCCCGGACATCTACCAGACGGGCACGGTCAACCGGCAGATCTACGAGATCAGGGCGGACGTCAGGCCGGGCAACTCAGGCGGCCCGCTGCTCAGCACGAAAGGCACCGTGTACGGCGTGGTGTTCGCCGCCGCGGTCGACACGGCGGACACCGGGTTCGCGCTGACCGCGTCCGAGGTCGCCGCCGACGCGCGGGCCGGCGCCAGCCGGACATCCCCGATCGGCACCGGGAGCTGTGACTGAACCGGCCTTACTCCACGCCGGGCCGCAGCGCCAGCCGCAGGTCGGCCTCCGCGAGGCTGCCCAGGCCGTCCCGCTCGATCCGCAGCGCGAGGCCCGCCGCCTCCGCCGCGACGAAGCCCGCGTCGACCTCGGCTGAGGTGCCCGCGAACGCGGCGACGTGGCCGGCCCCCCGGCGCAGCAGCGCCGCCGAGCCGCCCGCGTTTCCGCGCCTGGCATGAGTGAGCCCCACCGCGATCTGGGCGAGGCCGCGCCACAGCTCGCGTTCCGGCCCGCGCGCGGACTTCCAGGCCGCCTCGAAGACCTCGTGGGCGTGGAACGGCTGGCCTTCGGCGAGCAGCCGGCCACCGAGGTCGGCCGCCTCGGCTGGGGTTACCACCAGGTCATCGGGGACGCGCGGCACGTCCTGGGCCGCGGACTTGGGGAGCGGCCGGCCGAGCTCGTCCCGTGGGCGCGCGTTCCGTGCCCGCCCGGCGGCGTCCCTGTCCCGGCCTGCCGCGGCGGTCACCGGTCCGGCTCGGGGTCGGCGAGCCAGCCGAGCAGCTCGTCGTTGAAGGAGTCGGGTCGTTCCTCGTGCGGGAAGTGGCCGGCTCCCTCGATGATCTTCCAGCGGTAGGGCCCTTCCACGTACCGGCCCGCGCCGCGGGCGACCGAAGGGGGGACGCAGAAGTCGGCGGCGCCGTGCAGGTGCAGCACCGGCGCCGCGACCGGCGACCGCATCTGGCGGGCGTACCGCAGGCCGTCAGGCCGGAAGGTGGAGCGGACGAACCACCGGAGATACTCAAGCGAGGTGTGCGCAACCGGCGGTATGCGCATGGCGTGCTGGTAGACCCGCACGGTCTCCTGGTCGGGCCACCCGGGTGCCGACCACGAGGACAGGATCGAGCCCACCAGCGCACCGCCGTCCCTGACCAGCTGACGTTCCGGGAGCATCGGCACCTGGAAGGCGAGCGGGTACCCGCCGCGCCGGGCCGGGCCGTCCGGCTCGGACAGCGCCCGGGAGATGAGGAACGGGCTTGACAGCACCCGCGCGCGCATCCGCAGCGGGTGCGCCATCGACACGATGCCCAGCCGCCGCACCGCCTTGGGAAAGTAGGCGGCCAGGGTCCATGCGGTGAGCCCGCCCCAGTCGTGGCCGACGACGGTGGCGTTGGCCTCGCCGAGCGCGCGGATCAGCCCGGCGGCGTCGGCGGCCGCGGTGATCAGGTCATACCCCCTGGGCGGCTTGTCGCTGTCACCGTAACCGCGCAGGTCAACCGCGACCGCCCGGTAGCCGGCCTCGGCGAGCGTGACGAGCTGGTGCCGCCACGTCCACCAGAACTCGGGAAAGCCGTGCAGCAGCAGCACGAGCGGCCCCTCACCGATGGCCGCCACGTGGAAGCGGCACCCGTTGGCCGTCACCGACCGATGGGTCCAGGGGCCGCTGACCTGGATGACGGGTTCTACCGGCATGCGCTGCGCCTTGCGGTCATGATCGGGCGGGCGGAATCTGGGCCTTAGCGCCCGCCCCGGCGCTTACTTCCGGGTTCTTGACGGCCGCCCCGGAGCCGTTCGGGCTGGCGGCGGCCTTGCGCAGCATGCCGATGTCGTCCATCACGGTCTTCCGCGTCATCTTCATCCCGGTTACCCGGCGGATGAGCCAGATCGCGACCGCGATACCCACGGCGATGAGCAGGAGGCAGGTGGCCGCGACACAGAGGAAGGCCAGCCAGATCGAGATGCCGAACGCCGCCACCAGGCCGTACGCGTAGGCGAAGCAGAGCAGTACCACGATCAGGCAGAGGGCGAACAGGCCCACCACGCCGATGCCGGCGGCGATCCCGATGCGCCGGATGTCCAGCTTGAACTCGCTCTTGGCCAGGCTGATCTCGTACCGGAGAAGCGATGACATGTCCTTCGCCGCCTGCGAGACGAGCTCCCCAAGCGACTGCTGCCCGTCGGCGCCATCCGGTCTCCCGCTGCGGCTCATGCAACCCTCCCCGTATCCTCGCCGCGGCAGCGCGCGCTGCCGCAGGTGACACTAAGGCTATCGCCCGTGATTGCGGAGGGCGCGGACATCCCCGCCCGCGCCGGGGTACTACGAGCTTTTCGTGCTGACCCTCGAACTGGAGCCAGACACGCGAACGGCGCCCCAGGCCTGGGGCGCCGCCGCCTTATGCAGGACAGTCTGGCTACCATGCGTGCAATGTTCGATTGTCGGCCAGTCCTCGAGGGCCTGGCCCGACACGCCTCCCGCGGCTGCTCGCGCGTGGGTACCCGGCTGTCGTGCTCCGGACGTTCTAGCGGTCCGTGACACCTTTCTACGACGAAAGGGCGGCGTATCCAAGCCCCCCGCGTGATCAATTCGTGATCTTGATCGGTACGGCCGTTCACATTCCATTTACCGCTGGGATGACGCGGCGCGCCGTCCGGGCCGCCGCCACCGGGCGGGGCGGCAGGCCGGCCTCCGGCGCGCCGGCCGCGGCGCGCCGCCACGCCCGGCTCTCCCTGGAGAAATATCCGGTCGCGTCAAACTATCCGGCGGAACATCTGTTCACGACCAACACATATATGTTGTAATTCCTTTACGCGAGTCGCTGCTACCTCGGCGTGGCTCTGTCACGCCGCGACCGCGGACAAGCTTTCCCGTGGAACGGCGCCGGCCAACCCCCCCAGGGCCGGCACCGCGATGGTGGTCCCCCTCGCTCTCCCCCCCGGCGAGGGGGACCATCATTTTTCCCCTGTTCGCGGACCCTGGTCCGCTTCGCGACCTCGGGTTCGCCGTGGGGGGACGACCCCCCACACCCCCCGCTGTCGGCTGCGCCGACGGTCGCCCTGTTCACCGAGCTGCGGTACGGCTAAGAGGGCCGGGTGGCGTTGGCGAGCAGGATGTCTAGCAGCGCCACCGCGCCGGGCTTGGAGAGGGGGGAGTTGCCGTTGCCGCACTTGGGGGACTGGACACAGGAGGGGCAGCCGGTCTCGCAGGGGCAGGAGGAGATCGCGTTCCTGGTGGCGGTGAGCCAGTCGGCGGCCACCGCGAAGCCGCGCTCCGCGAAGCCCGCGCCACCCGCGTGGCCGTCGTAAACGAACACCGTGAGCTGGCCGGTCGCCGGGTGCAGTTCGGTGGACAGGCCGCCCACGTCCCACCGGTCGCAGGTGGCGAACAGCGGGAGCAGGCCGATGGCCGCGTGCTCGGCGGCGTGGGCGGCACCGCCGAGGTCGCCGCCGGCCAGGTGAGCCACGCATTCGTTCGGGATCGTCCAGGCGACGGCTACCGTGGGCAGCGTTCGCTGCGGCAGCTCGAGCGGTATGGCAGGCTCCCTCGACTTTCCGCCCTTCTTGCCAGAACGAAGGCGTGTGTACCCGGTCACCTGCCGGGTCACCCGAACCTCGGTGAGCATCAGGTCGGCATCGCCCCAGGACACACGACGGCGCTCGGCGATGAGGTCGATGTCGGTGACGTCGCGGGCCTGGGTGGTGTAGCCGGGGTCACCGGCCTCGACCAGGGCCACCCTGTCCTCCAGGTCAAGCCGGCTGACCAGGTACGAGTCGCCCTGATGCAGGTAGACCGCGCCGTCGTGGACGTAGCGGTGCGCGGACGGCTCGTCCATGGTCCCGATCAGCCGCCCGGTGGCCTCCTCCACCACGCGCACCGGCCTGCCGAGGTCGCCGCGGATGGAGATCTCCCCGGCCCGGCGGCGGTGCCGGGCGGAGTACCAGCCGGACGCGCGCTTGCGCAGCTCGCCCGCCGCGACCAGGCCGGCCACCGCCTTCGCCGACGCGGCGCCGAACAGGTCGAGGTCGGTCTCGGTCAGCGGCAGCTCCGCCGCGGCCGCGGCCAGGTGCGGGCCGAGGACGTAGGGGTTCGCCGGGTCGAGCACCGCGGGCTCGACCGGGTGGTGCAGCAGTGTCTGGGGATGGTGCACCAGGTAGCTGTCCAGCGGGTCGTCGCGGGCGATGAACACCGCCGTCGCGTGGCGCCCGGCGCGGCCGGCCCGGCCCGCCTGCTGCCATAGCGAGGCCCAGGTTCCCGGCCAGCCGGCGATGAGCACCGCGTCAAGCCCGGTGATGTTGATGCCGAGCTCAAGTGCGGTGGTGGCGGCCATGCCGGTGATCCGCCCGTCGCGCAGGCCCGCTTCAAGGCCGCGGCGGTCGTCGGGGAGGTAGCCGGAGCGGTACGCGGCGACGTTGCCGGAGAGTTCCTCGTCGAGTGTGTCCCGGACGGCGAGCGCGACGGTCTCAGCGCCGCGCCGCGACCGGATGAAGGCGAGCGCCGGGATCTCGGCCTTCACCAGCGCGGCGAGCAGGTCCGCCGCCTCTGACGTGGCGGCCCTGCGGGCGCGCGCCTGCGCGTAGCCGTGCAGCAGCGGCGGCTCCCAGAGGGCGAAGGTGACCGGCGCGCGGGGCGAGCCGTCCTCGGTTACCGCGACCGTGTCCAGCCCGGTGAGCCTCCGCGCGCAGTCCTCCGGCCCGGCGATCGTCGCCGACGCCAGGATGAACACGAGCGGTCGCGCGGCGCCGGGGGCAGCGTGGTGCAGGGCGACGCGGCGCAGCCTGCGCAGCACCTGGGCGACGTGCGAGCCGAACACGCCACGGTAGCCGTGGCACTCGTCGATGATCACGACTCGCAGGCGGCGGAAGAAGCCGCGCCAGCGGGCGTGGTTCGGCAGCAGCCCGCTGTGCAGCATGTCCGGGTTGGTTAGCAGGTAATTGGCGTGCGACTGCGCCCAGGCGCGCTCCGCTGTGGTCGAGTCACCGTCGTAGCAGGTGGCGCGGACGCCGGGGACCGCGAGGTCGCAGACCGCCTTGAGCTGGTCGGCGGCAAGCGCCTTGGTGGGCGCGATGTAGAGCACGGTCCCGCCGTCGAGCACCTCGGACAGGGCGGCGGCCAGGTAGCCCGCCGACTTGCCCGATGCGGCCCGTGTGGCGAGGATCACGTGGCTTCCCGCGCGGGCGAGCCCCGCGGCCCGCGCCTGGTGCGTCCACGGGGCACCCACGCCGCTGGCCGTCAGTGCCGCGGCGACTTCCACGCGAATCGACTCCGGCCAGGAGGTGGATTGGCCCGGTTGCCCGGGTATGCGTTCCAGGTGCACAAGTTCGCCGGCACGCTGCACCGCCCGCAGGACCGCGAGCGCGGCGCTCTCCTGTCGGGTTTCGGCTGCCGGTGAGGCGACGATGGGCATAGGTTTTTAAGTGTGTCATCCGATAGGCGGATGTCGTGACACCATGAAATCGTATAGACATGACACCTGAGCGTGGTTGAATGCCGCGCAGGGGTCGCCCCACGACGCGAGAGACGCCCTCGGGGCGCTGGAGGATTAGTGGATCTGAAGCTGGCGCACAGCAACAAGGACGGCATCGAGATCGTGGACGTCGAAGGTGAGATCGACGTCTACACTGCGCCGCGCCTGCGCGAGCTGCTCATTGAGCTCGTCAACAAGAAGAACTACCAGCTGGTAGTGAACATGGAGAAGGTCGAGTTCCTCGACTCCACGGGCCTCGGGGTCCTGGTCGGCGGGCTCAAGCGGGTGCGCGCGCACGACGGGTCGCTTGACCTGGTCTGCACGCAGGAGCGCATCCTCAAGATCTTCCGCATCAC
This sequence comes from uncultured Streptosporangiaceae bacterium, assembly GCA_964581815.1. GTDB lineage: Bacteria > Actinomycetota > Actinomycetes > Streptosporangiales > Streptosporangiaceae > Trebonia. The sequence goes on from CAZORE010000075.1 coordinate 12,371, forward strand.
GGGCCTCACCAAGGTGTTCGGGATCCACGAGTCCGTGGACCAGGCCATCGCCGCCCGGAAGGCCGAGAAGTAAGCCCTCCGCTGCCCAATGGCCACCGTCGAAGTCACCTTCACGCCGCTGCCCGTCCACGTGCGGACCGCCCGGCTGGTCGCCACCGCGGTCGCGCGCCGCAGCGGCGTAGCCGAGTCGCTGCTCGATGAGGTACGCCTCGCCGTCGGCGAGGCATGCTCTCGTGCGGTTGAAGCGCACCTGAGGCATTGTCCGGAGCAGCCCATCAGGGTCGAGCTCACCGACAACGGAGAGCAGTTCGAGGTAGTCGTGACCGACGCGGTGCCAGAAGCGGCGGACGGTAACGGCGCCGGGTCGCGGGACACGTCCGACGGCCACGACAGCAGCTTCGCCATGCTCGACGGCGAGGTGCCGCTTCAGCTGCCCGACGGGGTCGGGCTCGCGGTGATCGCCGGGCTCGCCGACGACGTCCGCATCGCCTCCGCGGGCCCGGGCACCAGCGTCACGATGACCTGGAAGCGCCGGGCCGGATGATCATGCTCCCCCGGGCCGCCAAGGCGGTCAGGTGAACTTGCCCAGACCCGGGATGTGGCGCAAGCACAGTGCCCGGCTCGCGGCCCAGCGAAGGGCTGACGAGCCGGGCACTTTGTCGTCTTGGCCCGGCCACAGGACCAGGTATCTCCGGCCAAAGTGGGGCAAATCACAATAAGGTCGGACAAGGGTTGTGACGGGTGGGGCTTACGTGACTCGAGGTCACTTCCTAATATCAATATTTGTTTCTGGAAAGCTAAAAGCCCATGTCGCTACAAAGATCCGAGGTGGTCGGCGTAGACTGCCCGCCACGCCGCCCTTAGCTTCCGGGTGTTGCCGGAGCGTATTGAAGTGAGCGTTTACAGGCCAGCGACTGACTTAGCGGCGCATGCCAGACGTCGAAGGAGATTGAATGTCTATGCTCGGTCCCGTCCTCGCGGCGGGCGGATCGGTGGCCCCGGTCAGCGTCAGCGGCGGCAACCTTACGTGGGTTGTGATTGTCGCGGTCATCGCACTCGCAGCCCTCGCCGTCGCGGGCGTGCTGGTGCGCGAGGTACTGGCGGCGAGCCAGGGGACCGCGAAGATGCAGGAGATAGCTAAGGCCGTGCAGGATGGCGCGGCCGCCTACCTGCGCAGGCAGTTCCGGACGCTGGGCGTCTTTGTCTTCGCCATCTTCTGGATCCTGCTTATCCTGCCGGTCGATGGCGGCGACGGGGTGCGCTGGGGACGGAGCATCTTCTTCCTGCTCGGCGCCCTCTTCTCCGGGCTGACCGGGTTCACGGGCATGTCGCTGTGCGTGCGCGGCAACGTCCGCGTCGCTGCGGCCGCGCGTGATGGCGGCGAGCGGAACGCCATGCGGATCGCGTTCCGCACCGGCGGCGTCGCCGGCATGTTCACGGTCGGGCTCGGCCTGTTCGGCGCGGCCATCGTCGTCCTCATCTACAAGGGGAACGCGCCGGACGTCCTGGAGGGCTTCGGCTTCGGCGCGGCGCTGCTGGCCATGTTCATGCGGGTCGGCGGCGGTATTTACACCAAGGCGGCCGACGTCGGCGCCGACCTGGTGGGCAAGGTCGAGCAGGGCATCCCGGAAGACGACCCGCGCAACGCGGCGACGATCGCCGACAACGTGGGCGACAACGTGGGCGACTGCGCCGGCATGGCGGCGGACCTCTTCGAGTCCTACGCGGTGATGCTGGTCGCCGCGCTGATCCTGGGCAAGGTCGCGTTCGGCGACAAGGGACTGATCTTCCCGCTGCTCGTCCCGGCGATCGGCGTGATCACGGCGGTGATCGGCATCTTCTCGGTGCGGCCGCGCGCGGGCGACCGGAGCGGGATGACCGCCATCAACCGCGGCTTCTTCATCTCGGCGGTGATCTCGGTCATCGGCGTCGCGATCCTCTGCTTCACCTTCCTGCCGTCGAAATTCAGCTCGTTCGCGGGCGTCACCGACCCCTCCATCGCGGGCTACAACGGCAACCCGCAGTGGATCGCGCTCGGCGCGGTGCTGATCGGGATCGTGCTGGCCTCCGCGATCCAGTTGCTGACCGGGTACTTCACCGAGACCCACCGGCGCCCGGTCAGGGACATCGGGGAGGCCTCGCAGACCGGCGCGGCGACCGTCATCCTGTCCGGCATCTCGTCCGGCATGGAGTCCGCCGTGTACTCGGCGCTGCTCATCGGCGGGGCCGTGTTCGGCTCCTACCTGCTGGCCACCGGCAACGCCACCATCGCGCTGTTCGCGGTGGCCATGGCCGGCACGGGCCTGCTGACCACGGTCGGCGTCATCGTGTCGATGGACTCCTTCGGCCCGGTCACCGACAACGCGCAGGGCATCGCCGAGATGTCCGGCGACGTCGAGGGCGAGGGCGCGCAGGCGCTCACCCACCTGGACGCGATCGGCAACACCACCAAGGCGATCACCAAGGGCATCGCGATCGCCACCGCCGTGCTCGCGGCGACCGCGCTGTTCGGCTCGTTCCGCACTACGGTCGAGACGTCGCTCGGCAGCGCGGCCGGCACGTTCAGCCTGTCGGTGGACAGGCCCAACGTCCTCGTCGGCCTCATAATCGGCGCGTCGGTGGTGTTCCTGTTCTCCAGCCTGCTGATCATGGCGGTCGGCCGGGCGGCGCAGCGGGTCGTGCTCGAGGTGCGGATGCAGTTCCGCAACCACCCCGGGATCATGACCTACGAGGAGAAGCCGGACTACTCGCGGGTGGTGGACATCGTCACCGCGGACTCGCTGCGCGAGCTGGTCACGCCGGGCATCCTGGCCGTGCTGACCCCGATCGCGATCGGCTTCGCGTTCGGCTACGGCCCGCTCGGCTCGTACCTCGCGGGCGCGATCGCGGCCGGCGTGCTGATGGCGGTGTTCCTCTCCAACTCCGGCGGCGCCTGGGACAACGCCAAGAAGCTGGTCGAGGACGGCCTGCACGGCGGCAAGGGCTCGGAGGCGCACGCGGCCACCGTCATCGGCGACACCGTGGGCGACCCGTTCAAGGACACGGCCGGACCCGCCATCAACCCGCTGCTCAAGGTCACCAACCTGGTCTCGCTGCTGATCGCCAGCTCCGTGGTCAAGTACAGCTCCAACACCGGCCTGCGCACCGGGGTAGCGCTCGGCGCGGTGATCATCATCGTCGCGGCGATCGTCATCTCCAAGCGCCGCGCGCACAGCATGGGCGACGAGGTGCCGGCCGGAGCCGAGGTCAGCGCCGCTACCTCGCCCGCGGCCAGCGTCGGCTCACCGGACGAAACCGCGGCGGTGCCGGCACCGGCCGGCGCCACGGTGGCGGCGGTTCCGGCGGCCGCGGTGGCCGACGAGGCCTCTCACGAGAACGGCACGTCCCACCAGAACGGGAACGGGAACGGTCACGTGGCCACCGGCTCGCCCTCGTCGGCCGATTTGCCGCCTAGCGAGTGAGTAGCCGGCCAGGTCGACGGTAATCCGCTGACAACGGCCCTCCGCGCCGGGGAGACCCGGTGCGGAGGGCCGTTTGCGTTAAATGGGGGCGCCGCCTCGCGGCCGCGCCCTCCGCTCTTACTCGTCCGCCTGATCAGCGGCGTCCACGGCGTCGCGCGGTATGCCGAGCAGGTAAAGGATTGTATCCAGGTAGGGGACGTTGACGGCGGTGTCGGCCGCGTCGCGGACCACCGGCTTGGCGTTGAACGCGACGCCGAGGCCGGCCGCGCCGATCATGCCGAGGTCGTTGGCGCCGTCACCGACCGCGACGGTCTGCGACAGCGGGACGCCGGCCGCCTGCGCGAACTTGCGCAGCGCCGCGGTCTTGCCCTCCCGGTCGACGATCGGCTCGAGGACCCGGCCGGTCAGCCTGCCGTCGGCCACCTCGAGCGTGTTCGCCGCCACGTAATCGATGCCGAGTTCGTCGGCGAGCGGCTTGATCACCGCGGTGAACCCGCCGCTGACGATCCCGCACTTGTAGCCGAGGCGCTTGAGCGTCCGCACCAGCGTCCGTGCCCCCGGCGTGAGCCGCAGGCTGGCCCGCACCTCGTCGAGCACGGCGGCGTCAAGGCCGGCGAGCAGGGCAACGCGCTCCCGCAGCGATGCAGCGAAGTCGAGTTCGCCGCGCATGGCCGATTCGGTCACCTTGGCCACCTCGTCGGCACAGCCGGCCCGATCCGCGAGCAGGTCGATGACCTCGTCCTGGATAAGCGTGGAGTCAACGTCCATCACGATCAGCCGCATCGCGCGGCGGTGCAGGCCTGCGCGCTGCACGGCCACGTCCACACCGCTGTCGGCGGCCACCTGGGCGAGCGCCTGCCGCAGCGACCCGGGGTCGGCCCCGGATATGTCGAGCTCAACGCAGGTCACCGGATCGCTCGCCAGCCGGGTGATCCGGTCGATGTTGGCGCCGCTCGCCGCGATCCGGCCGGCGACCGCGGCAACTCCCTCCGGCCGCAGGGGGCTGCCGAGCACCGTGACGTGCAGCTTGCCGTTGACCCCCCTCGATGACACGCGGGACGGCGCCTCCGCCGAGCCGGTGGTGATCTCCGCCTCGAGGCCGAGGTCGCCGGCGAGCTCGGTGACGACGCGGTAGATCGTGGTCAGGTCGGGGGGTGCGTCGCAGGCGAGCAGGACGCCGAGCACGAGCCTGCCCTTGATCGTCACCTGCTCGATGTCAGCTACGCTCAGCGGAAAGCGCGCGAGGACGCTGAAGAGCCGCGAGGTAACGCCGGGCCGGTCACGACCGGTCAGCGTGATCAGGATCGTGGTCCTTGGTCGTTTCATCTCGCCCTCACGGTACCGTCTGCGTGGACGCCCCGTGCCGCGGCGGTCAACTGGCGGCGGCTCATCAGGGCGCCTGGATGGCTGATCGGGGCGTGGTGGCATAGGTTCGGTCTCGGCGGCTGTTCGGCCCGGCGACGGGCTGTACGGCGGGAGGATGGCCGGCGTGAGGAGGGGCAGTGTCTGACGAGGTGCTCAAGCTGCGCGGCGTTTCTGTGCGGCGTGAGACGTCGCTGTTGCTGCGTAACGTTGACTGGACTGCGCACGAGCACGAGCGCTGGATCGTGATCGGTCCGAACGGCGCTGGCAAGACCACGCTGCTCCAGGTGGCCGCCACGTTGCTGCACCCGACGGAGGGGACCGTCGAGGTGCTCGGGGAGCGGCTCGGCGACGTCGATGTCTTCGAGCTGCGGCCAAGGATAGGCCTGACGAGCGCGTCGCTCGCCGAGCGGGTGCCCGCAAGCGAGAAGGTCATCGACCTGGTGCTTACCGCCTCTTACGCGATCCTCGGCCGGTGGAAGGAGGAGTACGAGTCCTCCGACGTGACCAGGGCCGTGGAGCTGCTTGACGCGCTCGGCTGCGCCCACTTGATCAGGCGGCGGTTCGCTACCCTGTCCGAGGGCGAGCGCAAGCGGGTGCAGATCGCGCGGGCGATGATGCCCGACCCGGAGATGCTGCTGCTCGACGAGCCAGCGGCCGGCCTCGACCTGGGCGGGCGCGAGGACCTGCTGCGCCGCCTTTCCGTGCTTGCGGGCAATCCCAAGGCGCCCATGATGGTGCTCGTCACGCACCACGTCGAGGAGGTGCCCAACGGGTTCACCCATGCGATGCTGCTGCGCCGCGGGGCCGTCCTCACCGCGGGACCCATCGAGGACGTATTCACGGCGAAGAACCTGTCCCGTTGCTTTGGCATCCCGCTGGAGATCGAGCGGCACGAGAACCGCTGGCGAGCCTGGGCCCGGTAGCGCGGGTCCCCCGCGTACTGGGTCGCCTCCGGGGGGGCTCACCCGGAGGATGACCGTCTGTTCGTCACCCAACGTGCTGCCCTGGAAGTAAACGCGTGGCGGAGTTACCGTGGCCTTATCGGGTCCCATGGGTGGAGATGATGGTGATGGGCACCATAGTCGCGGTAATCCTCCTTGTCCTCGTTGTCGGCCTGGCCATATTCGCCGTGACGAGATCGGTCCGCATCGTGCCGCAGGCGCGGGCGGGCATCGTCGAGCGCTTCGGCCGGTACCACCGCACGCTGTACGCGGGCCTCAACATGGTGGTGCCGTTCATCGACCGGCTGCGCCCCCTGATCGACCTGCGGGAGCAGCTGGTGACCTTCCCGCCGCAGCCGGTCATCACCAAGGACAACCTGGTGGTCGGCATCGACACGGTCATCTACTTCCAGGTGACCGACCCCAAGGCGGCGACGTACGAGATCGCCAACTTCGTCGCCGCCGTGGAGCAGCTCACCGTCACCACACTGCGGAACGTGGTCGGCGGCATGGACCTGGATACCACGCTGACGTCGCGAGACAAGATCAACAGCGAGCTGCGCAAGGAGCTCGACGAGGCGACCGGGCGGTGGGGCCTGCGGGTCAGCCGGGTGGAGCTCAAGGCGATCGAGCCGCCCGCGTCCATCCAGGGCTCGATGGAGAAGCAGATGCGCGCCGACCGGGACAAGCGCGCCGCCATCCTCTCAGCCGAGGGCGCCAAGCAGTCGGCCATCCTGACCGCGGAAGGCGAGCGGCAGGCGGCGGTGCTGCGGGCCCGCGGCGAGGCCGAGGCCACCGTGGTGCGCGCGGACGCCGAGGCCACCGCCCAGGCCACCAGGGCCAGGGGCCAGGCGCAGGCGATCGCGACGGTCTTCCAGGCGATCCACGAGGGCAATCCCGATCAGTCGTTGCTCGCGTACAAGTACCTGGAGATGCTCCCCGAGATCGCCCAGGGCGGCGCGAACAAGCTGTGGATCGTGCCGAGCGAGCTCGGCAAGGCGCTGGAGGGGCTTGGCGGGCTTTTCAACGGCCGGGCGGACGCCGGCGACAGCAGGCGTGCCCTGCCCCGCGAGGACCCGCCAGAGGCGCTCCCCGGGCCTGATGGCGGGGGCAGCATCACCCGCCTGCCCCTGTGACCGGGCTAGCTTTCAGCCCGACCGAGCGAGGGCTGCGGGCGCGGCCCCAGGGAGTCCACGGGGACGGCTTCCCGCCGTGCGGGCAGACCTGGACCCAGCCCGAGTCGGTTACCCGGGTGTCGAACGCCGGCTGCCGTGCGGTGGCCGGGCCGTGCATGACCGCGCCGTCGCTTAGCCTGAACGTCGACCCGTGCCACGGGCAGGTGATGCAGGCGGTGCCGTCGAGGGTGGTGACCCGCCCCTGGTGCAGCGGCCCGCCGAGGTGCGTGCAGTGGTCGGTGAGTACCTGGACCGCGTCACCGTGGCGCACCGCGAGCACGCCCAGGTAGCCAAGCTGGCGCCGGACCGGCCGTCCCTCTGGCAGTTCCGCCAGGGGACACAGGTCGTGCCAGCCGAGCCCGGCGAGGTGCCCGATGGGCTCGGCATGGCTCGCCCCGGCGCCGAGCCGCAGCGCGAGATGGCCGCCCAGGTAACCGCCCGCCGTGGCGGCGGCGAGCCCGCCGGCTGACAGCAGGTAGCCTGCGCGGCGCGCTCCAGCCGCCCGGGCCAGCAGTGAGCCCGTGAACAGCGCCGTCGCGGCCGCCTGCGCGATGGCGTGCGCCAGCCCGACCCGCTGCTGGTGCCGGTGCAGTGCCGACCAGTCGGCGAGCCCGCTGGCGGCGGCGGGCACCGCCGTGATGACCCCGGCCGCGATAAGGGTCGCCGCGGCGCGCTCGGCCCCCCGGCCACCGCACAGGTCAAGTAGCACAGCCGAGGTCCAGCAGCCAGCCGGGATCCGCACCAGGGCCGGATGAGCGGGCTGCCCGAACGGCACGCCGTGCAGCGCGTCGGTGCGCCTGCCTGGGGGCAGGGCGCGCACCGCGAAGCCGGACAGCGCATCGACGGGGCGGTCGAGGGCCTGCGCTCTCTCGATGTGCTCGGCGACCGTCGCGGGCTTGGCCGAGCGCACCGCGGCCCATGCCGGGCGACGCGCTTGCGATGCGAGGAATTGCCGCACAACCGGGAGGTACCCCGGCGGGGGGCAGGGTCACACCGTCCGGCGGGATATTGCCCGCCGGGCGGGGCGTTTAGCCGTGGAAGCGGTAACCCATGCCCGGCTCGGTGAGCAGGTACCGGGGCCTCGACGCTTCCGGTTCCAGCTTCCTGCGCAGCTGCGCGATGTAGACCCGCAGGTAGTTGGACTCCGATCCGTATGAAGGCCCCCACACGTCCTGGAGCAGCTGCTTCTGGGTGATCAGCCGGCCGCGGTTGCGGACCAGGATCTCAAGGAGCTGCCACTCGGTCGGGGTGAGCCGGACGTCGACGCCGTCCCGCGTGACGCGCTTGGCGGCCAGGTCGACGGTGAAGTCCTCGGTGGTGACGACGGGCTCGTCGGGGGCGGGCGCCGCGCGGCGGACCGCCGCCCTGAGCCGGGCGAGCAGCTCGTCCATGCCGAACGGCTTCGTGACGTAATCGTCGGCTCCGGCGTCAAGCGCGGCGACCTTCTGGTGCTCCGCCCCCCACACCGACAAGACGATGATCGGCGTGGCGGACCAGCCGCGGACCCCGTGGATCACCTGGGTGCCGTCCATGTCGGGCAGGCCGAGGTCGAGTATGACCGCGTCCGGGCGCTCCCTGGAGATGGCGGCCAGGCCGGACGTGCCGTCTACCGCGGTCGACACTTCGTAGTTGCGCGCGGTCAGGTTGATCCGCAGCGCGCGCAGGATCGACGGCTCGTCGTCGATGACGAGGACCCGGGTCATCAGTCGGCTCCAAGGGGAGCGCGGACACCGCTCATCAGCGCCGGCAGCGTCACGCGCACGGTGAGCCCGCCGCCCGGCGTGTCGACCGCGACGATCGTCCCGCCCATCGCCTCCGCGAAGCCCTTGGCGACGGCGAGACCAAGCCCCACGCCGGGCGACCGCGCGTCAAGCCGCGCGAACGGCTCGAAGATCCGCTCCTTGAGCCCGGCGGGCACCCCGGCGCCGTGGTCCACCACGTCGAGGACCACCCGGTCGCCGTCTTCCTTGGCGCGCAGCATGGGCCGCGTGCTAGGCGGTGAGTGCCGCAGCGCGTTGGAGAACAGGTTGGCGAGCACCCGCTCAAGTAGCCCGGGATCGGCCCGGACGAGCGGCAGGTCATCGGGGACGCTGATCAGCAGGTGATCCGCGTCGTCAAGGCCGCGCAGCGCCACCGGCGCCACCTCGTCCACCGCGATGGCGCGCAGGAACGGCTCAAGCGAGCCCGCCTGGAGGCGGCTCATGTCGAGCAGGTTGCCGACGAGGGCGTCGAGCCGGTCGGCGTTCTGCTCGATGTTCGCGAGGAGCTCGGCCTCGTCCTCTTCCGACCAGTGCACGTCGGTCTGCCGCAGGCTGGACACGCTCGCCTTGATCGACGCAAGGGGGGTGCGCAGGTCGTGGCTCACCGCGCGCAGCAGCGCGGTCCGCATCCGGTCCCCCTCCGCGAGCGCCTCGGCCTGTGCCGCCTGGGTCCGCAGCCGGGCCCGGTCGAGTGCGGCGACCGCCTGGGCGGTGTACCCGGCGAGCAGCGAGGTCGTCGCGCTCGCCGCCTGACCGCTCACCTCGAGGGCCAGGTCGGGCCGCACCTCGAAGCGGAGCGTGCCTGGTAGTTTCGGCTCCCCACTAGACACGTCCCGGAGGGGCGGGTCCTCCTGAGCCGGCCGCGCGTCCGATACGATCGCTCCGCGATCGGACGCGCTCCGGGGGGTACGGGGGGTCGCCCCCCCGGGAGATGACTGCGCGCCGCTTGACGCCACCCGGATCCAGCGGCCGCTCACGCGCTCAAGGAGCTCGGCGTGGCCGCCGTGGCTTGCGGTCAGGTGATCGAGCACGTCGCTGGGGGTGTCCGCGCCGCCGAGCACCGTCTGGGCGAGGCTGAGCAGCGACTGCGTCTCCTTCGCGTTACGCGCCGCGTCCGCCTCGCGCCGGGCCGCCAGGTGGACCACGCTGCTCACCGCCACCGCTACAGTGACGAACAGCACAAGGGCGAGCAGGTTCCGCGGCTCGGCGATGGTGAACGTGTGCAGCGGCGCGGTGAAGTACCAGTTCAGCAGCAGGCAGGCGGCGACCGCGGCGAACACCGCGGGCCAGAAGCCGCCGACCACCGTGACGCAGATCACGGCGGTCAGGTAGATCAGCAGGTCATCGGAGAGGTTCAGGTGCGGCCGCAGGGTCGCGAGCAGCGCGGTGAGCAGCGGGAGCCCGGTCACGGCAAGCAGCGCGCCGGCCAGCTGCCTGCGCCGGGAGATGCCGGCCTGCTCGTGCCGTTCCACGCTTACTAGTGTCCCTCTTGCGGCGCGCCAGCGGAACGCCGCGCCGCAGACGGCGGCAAGCAGTGCTGCCGCCGCCAGCGTGACCGCCGCCCGCCCGGCGACGAAGCCGGTCAGCCGCAGGTCGGCGTACGGTGGCCGGGAGAACCCGGTGACGGTGAGCCAGCCGATGAAGGCGAGCGGCACCGCGGCGGTCGGCTGGGTCACGGCGGCGAGCCCGCCGACCACCACCGCGCACGCGATCAGCACCCCGGTGGCGCCCAGCCTGCCGCCGAGCGCGGCGGTCACGGTGCCGATGGCGAGCAGCGCGGCGAAGCCGGCCGGCAGCGCGTAGGGGCCGGGCAGGCCGCCCTGCCAGGAGGCCCGCCGCGATTGGGCACGTTGCCAGGCCGGCGGCGTGCCCAGCCGCCGCGCGGATGTCATCAGATGCTCACTTCCAGTCATTCTGCAAGCCATTTCACCCCTTGGCGGCGGCGCTGCGGCCAGTCTTGACGAATCCTTAACGCGCAGCTCAGCAGCCTTAACGCGGCACTTGCGGCCTTTGGGAGAGTGCTAACCTAGCGTTAAGGACGCGATGATTAATCAACTCCCCGACGAGCTCGCCGGCGACGTTATGCCGGGCAGCGGGCCGCGCGAGACGTTCGGCTACTCGCTCAAGCGGAGGCTGCTCGGGCCGCCGCTTGTCAACGAGCAGATGGGCGAGCAGCGGCTGTCGCGGCCGCTTGCCCTCGGCGTGCTGTCCTGTGACGGCATTTCCTCCGCCGCCTACGGCACCGAGGAAATGCTGATCGAGATGATCCAGGTGGTCGGCCTCGCGGCATTCACCCTGATCGTCCCGATGACGCTGGTGATCCTGGCCGGCGTCGCGCTGGTCGTGCTTTCCTACCGCGAAGTCGTTTCCGTCTACACCAAGGCGGGCGGCTCGTACGTGGTGGCCAGGGAGAACTTCGGGCCGCGGGTCGCCCAGGTGGCGGCGGTGGCGCTGCTCATCGACTACACGGTGACGGTCGCGGTGCAGGTCGCGGCCGGTGCGGCGGCGGTCGTGTCCGCGTTCCCGCAACTGGCGAACGTCCCGGTGATCGGCTCGAACATCCTGACGGTCATCTCGGTGATCGTCGTGCTGATCATGTGCTACGGCAACCTGCGCGGAATCCGCGAAGCGGGCCGTGCCTTCGCGATGCCCACCTACTTCTTCTCCGTCACGGTCGCGCTGATGATCATCGTCGGCCTGATCCGCGAGGTGACCGTCGGCCTGCCCCACGTCAGCTCCTACCCGGGTGCCACGTTCCCCATCGGGCACAGTACCGAGAGCCTGCTCAGCTTCGGCATGATCTACATGCTCGCGAAGGCCTTCGCTAACGGCGGCTCTTCGCTGACCGGCATCGAGGCCGTGTCCAACGCGGTCGGCGCGCTCCGCCCGCCGGAGGGCAGGAACGCCAGGCAGCTCCTCGTCACCCAGGGGTCGATCGTCGCGTTCCTTATCGCCGGTATCTCCTGGCTCGCCCATGTCACGCACGCGATCCCGTACGAGGCCGGGTACCCAACGGTGCTCGCTCAGGAAGCCAGCACCGTTTTCGGTCACGACGGCCACTTCATGTACTTCGTGGTGCAGGCGGCCACCGCGCTGATCCTGTTCACCGGGGGCAACACGAGCTTCAGCGGGTTCCCGTTCCTGGCCAGCTTCGTGGCCGGTGACTCCTTCCTTCCCCGCTGGCTCACCAAGCGCGGCCACCGGCTCGTGCTGTCGAACGGCATCATCGTGCTTACCGTCGTGTCGCTGATCCTGCTTGTCACCACGCGGTCGCAGGTCAACGGGCTGATCCCGTTCTACGCGATCGGCGTGTTCACCGGATTCTCGATGGCCGGCTTCGGCATGGCGAAGTACCACAAGCGGGTGAAGGAGCGGGGCTGGAAACGCCGCAGGATCATCAACGGGACCGCGGCCGTCTACACCGCGATCGTCGTCGTGATCTTCGCGGTCGTGAAGTTCACCGAGGGCGCCTGGCTGATCGTCATCATCTTCCCCGTCCTCGTTTTCCTGCTCATCCGGCTCAACCGGGAGTACCGGATGGAGTCCGAGGTGCTTGAGAACATCGGGGACCGGCGCGCGGCGGGGGTGCCGGCCAGGCAGCCGAACTACAGCCGCCGGGTGGTGCTGATCTTCGTGGACGACGTGGACCTGGCCACCCTGGCCGCGATCAGGTACGCGCGCGGCCTGCGGCCAACCACGCTGCGCGCCGTCCACTTCGTCATCGACGGCGCCCGGGCGCGGAGCCTGCACGAGAACTGGGTCAGGTTCGGGCAGGACATACCGCTCGAGATGATCGACGCGCCCGACCGGCGGCTCACCCGCGCTTCGCTCGAGCTCGTCAGCCGCGAGGCCGCGCAGAAGAGCACGCAGGTCACCGTTGTGCTGCCACGACGCGGCTACGCGCCGTTCCTCGGCCGCATCTTGCACGACCGCACGGCGGACAAGATCGCCGAGGTGGTCAGCCAGGTACCGAACGCCGCCGCCATGATCATCCCGTTCGACGTGGAGAGCCGGGTGCACCTGCTGCACGCCAGGCAGGCCGCGCGACTCACCGCGCAGCCGGCCGACGGCGCCCAGCCCGAGGCGGGCGCGTCCTCCGTCAACGGCGGGCCGCGCGATGCCGCCGACCCGGCCGGGAACGGGACACGGGCGAGCGACGGGGGGAACCACGCCCGCGTTCTGCTCAAGCAAGAGCCTGCGCCGCCGCCGGCCGGCACCCCGGCGCCGGACGGGACCACCGGGGCGGCCGCGCGCCGGGCCGGGGTTACCGTGATCAGCGAGCTCAACGGGGCGCGGAAGGCGGCCGTCGAGGGCAAGGTCCGGTCGGTGGAGATCCACCCGGTCGAGAACAGCTGCGTGTTCGACGCCATGATCGCGGACGAGACAGGGACGCTCACCGCCAAGTTCTACGGCCGGACGAGCATTCCCGGGTTCGAGCCGGGCGCGCGCGTCCGGCTCGTCGGGAAGGTGTCCATGCGCGAGGGCGGGCCGGCCATGATCAACCCGGCGTACGAACTGCTGCCGCGGGGCGAGTGACCGGCCCTGTGCTAGCCCTCCTCGTTCAGCGAGACGAGCTCGTAGGCGGGGTTGATCATCACCGGCTGGCCGCCGCTGATGCGGGCGGAGCCGGTGAACCGGACGCGGGCGCCGCAGATAACGCCGGGGATGTGCGACCGGCCGTAGAACATCGCGGTGAGGTTGCCCGTCGAGTCGTTGATCTCGATCGCGAGCACCGAGTTCCGCTCCACGGGGCGGATCTCCACGACCCGGATCTTGCCTTCCACGGTGACCTTGCCGCCGGTGACGGTCCCGATCATGGCGATGCCCGACCGGGCGGCGCCGTTGCCGGTGTGCCGGGGCAGGCTGTGCTCCGTCACCACGTCGGACTCGCGCGCCAGTTCCTGCGCGGTGTCCGCCAGGTCCTCCGCCTTGGACGTGACGGGCTCGGTGGCCACGGCACCGCCCTTGCCCGGCTTGGCGGCCGCCTGCCTGGCCTGCAGCACCGCCACCCGGCTCGGCACGTCGTAGGGGACGATGGTCGCGGCCGACCGCGGGATGCGGCTGACGGCCGCGGCGATCTTGTCGGCGGTGCGGTCGTGCAGCAGGCGGCCGAGCAGCGGCGAGTAGCTGCGCCGCGGCAGGATCACCGTGACGTGCGTGCCCGTATCCTCGACCTCGCGCTCGGCCAGGTCGGTCGCCGCCTTGATCAGCCGGCGGTCGGGGCAGTCGATGAAGTCGAGGGCGACGCCGCGGTCGGCCCGGGTCCACTTCTCCCGCAGCTTCTCGGCGCGCAGGCTGTCGATGACGAAGTGGACGGCACGGATCTGGGTGGGCCGCAGCGACCTGGCGTAGCGGAGCGCGGCCAGCGTGGCCAGGTCGAAGCTGTCCACGAAGACGTAGACCACCCGGCGGGTGTAGTGCGGCGGGGGCGGCGGCTGCTCGCCGCTGACCGTCTCGAGCACCTCGGTCTCGGCCCGGTACTCCGCGTTCAGCCGGATCAGCGCGGGAACGAAGATGGCGAACAGGACGAGCACCACCCAGGCGCCCTCGGCGAACTTAACGATCGCGAAGATCGCGACGACGATCGCCGACAGCGTGCCCGCCGCGAAGTTGATCCAGAACTTGTGGTGCCAGCCCGGCTCGCGGCGCGTGTGGTGGTACTTGGCCATGCCGAAGCCGGCCATCGTGAACGCGGTGAACACGCCGATCGCGTACAGCGGCACCAGGCTGTTGACGTCCGCGTCCTTGATGATCAGCAGCGCGACCGAGGTGACCGCGAGCAGGATGATCGCGTTGGAGAACACCAGCCGGTGCCCGCGCTTGAGCAGCCAGCGGGGCAGGAACGAGTCGCCCGCGACGTAGCTGGTCAGGAACGGGAAGCCGTTGAAGCTCGTGTTGCCGCCGGTGTAGAGGATCAGCATGGTCGCGAGCTGCACCAGGTAGAACAGCGCGTGCCCGACAAACCCGCTGCCGAAGACGAGCTGGGCTTCCTGGGCGAGCACCGTCGGGTAACCGGCGGTGCGCGGCGTGGCATGCGTGATGTGCGCGAGCCAGCCGATGCCCGCGACCAGAACGCCGAGGATGATGCCCTCGGCAACGAGGACCTTGCGGGCGTTCCTGCCCTCCGGCGGGTGGAAGGCGCCGACGGCGTCGCTGACGGCCTCGATGCCGGTCAGCGACGCGCCGCCGTTGGCGAACGCTTTCAGCAGCGTGAAGATCATCACGCCGGTAATGAGTCCCTCGGTGCCCGGGCCGATCGTGTAGGTGCCGTGCAGGGTGGTCGGGTCGAGGGGGTGCAGGTTCCCCATGACCTCGCGGATCAGGCCGACCACGATCATCAGGATCACCGCGCCGGAGAACAGGTAGGTCGGCACCGCGAACGCCTTGCCCGCCTCCTTGATGCCGCGCAGGTTGCCGTAGCACATCAGCAGCACGACGCCGACGCAGATCTCCAGCTTGTACGGGCCGATGGCTGGGATCGCGGACGCTACGGCGGCGGTGCCCGCCGCGATCTGAACCGCGACCGTGACCACGTAGTCGATCAGCAGCGCCACCGCGCAGATCTGCGCGATGCGGGGCCCGAAGTTCTCCCGCGCCACGACGTAGGAGCCGCCCGGCCTGATGTAGACCATGACGACCTCGCGGTAGGAGAGCACCACGAGCGTCATTACCAGCAGGATGACCAGCGTTAGCGGGAGGATCAGCGTGAACGCCGCGATGCCGGCGATCGGCAGCAGCGCGATGAGGATTTCCTCGGTGCCGTACGCCGAGGAGGAGATGCCGTCGGGCGACAGCACGCCGAGCGCGAGTGGCTTGGTCAGCCGCTGCTCGCCGAGTTCCTCGTTGACCAGCGGCGGCCCGAGCAGCTTGGTCTTCGCCGTGTACCAGAAGCGGTCCGGCTGATACGTGTGCTGACTCACCGGCGGGCGGGCGCCCTGGACACCGCCGCTGTCGAGCGTCCCCGCAGGCTTGGCCTTGGCCACCATCCGCGCCTTTCCTCGTAAAACGTGCCGGTGACTTCTTACCATGCGTATCTATGTAAGAAAGACATCCCGGAAGTGGATACCCCTTCCTCCGGCGCTCACCCGCAGCGGCAACGGCTTCCTAAACCCTTGCCAGGGAACGAAACAAGCACGGTGACGCCCTGGTAGCGCTACGTAAAAATGGCGGCAGATAATTCTTCTGGCCGGGCCCGCTCGCTGCTGCCCGAACGCCCCTCGGCCAGCCGCTCCGCCTGGGGCCGGCCTCCTCGCGGGTGCAAACACGCGGGTGCACACACGCGGGTGCGAACGCCGGGCTTCCGAAAGATGGCCGCGACGTAGTTGTCGACAGGGCTGCCGGTTCGTGTTCGCACAGTGAACGATGGCGGAGGACGCGGGATTCGAACCCGCGAGGGCTTTCACCCAACACGCTTTCCAAGCGTGCGCCCTAGGCCACTAGGCGAGTCCTCCGCCGGGTAGCTTACCGGAGATTTGGCGCGGCGTGCGCCGTCAGGCCGGCGGGCCGGCGTCGGCCGGTGCCGGTCTCGGGGGCCGACGGGCGCGAGCGGTGCTGGAGGTGGCTAGACTTACCTACCGACCCCCCGTGCGGCGTCACCTCGCCAACCCCCCCAGGGCCGGAAGGCAGCAAGGGTACGCGGGCTCTGACGGGTGCGCGGGGGGTCCCTCTTCTTTCTAGGATGAGGTCATGGCGGCAGACTCCCAAGCGACCGGGGCAGGCCGGGGCGACAATGCCCCCAGGCAGTCCCTCGCCCTGTACCGCAAGTACCGCCCCGCCACCTTCGCCGAAGTCCGCGGTCAGGATCATGTCACCGAACCGCTCCGCCAGGCGCTGCGCAGCGGCCGGATTAACCACGCTTACCTGTTCAGCGGGCCGCGCGGCTGCGGCAAGACCTCAAGCGCGCGCATCCTCGCTAGAAGCCTGAACTGCGTCAACGGTCCCACGCCCGACCCGTGCGGTGTCTGCGACTCGTGCGTCGCGCTCGCGCCGTCCGGCCCGGGCAGCATCGACGTGATCGAGATCGACGCGGCCAGTCACGGCGGCGTGGACGACGCCCGCGACCTGCGGGAGCGGGCCTTCTACGCCCCGGTCGCCGGGCGCTACAAGATCTACATCATCGACGAGGCGCACATGGTGACGCAGCAGGGCTTCAACGCCCTGCTCAAGCTCGTCGAGGAGCCGCCATCGCACCTTAAGTTCATCTTCGCGACCACCGAGCCGGAGAAGGTGATCCCGACGATCAGGTCGCGGACGCACCATTACCCGTTCCGGCTCATGCCGCCGTCGGTGATGCGCGAGCTCGCCGAGGAGATACTCAACTCCGAGCACGTCCCGGTCGATCCCGCGGTGCTGCCGCTCGTGGTGCGCGCGGGCGGCGGCTCGGCGCGTGACACGCTGTCCATACTCGACCAGCTGCTGGCCGGCTCCGACGAGGACGGGATCAGGTACGACCGTGCGGTCGCGCTGCTCGGCTACACCGACGCGAGCCTGCTCGACGAGATCGTGGACGCGTTCGCGGCCGCCGACGGCGCGGCGGTGTTCCGCGCGGTGAACCGGGTGATCGAGGGCGGTCACGAGCCGCGCCGGTTCGCGACCGACATGCTCGACCGGTTCCGCGACCTGATCGTGCTCGCCTCGGTACCCGACGCGATCAGCAGCGGGCTGCTTGACGTGCCGCCGGACCGCGCCGACGCGCTGCGCGGCCAGGCCGAGCGGTACGGCCTGGCGTCGCTCACCCGTGCCGCCGACATCGTCGCCGTCGGCCTCGACCAGATGCGCGGCGCCACGTCGCCGCGGCTGCTGCTCGAGCTGATGTGCGCGCAGGTGCTGCTGCCGGCCGCGGCGAGCGACGAGCGCTCGGTGCTCGCCCGCCTTGAGCGCCTCGAGGCAGGCGCCGCCGCGGCAGGCGCGGGTGTGCAGGCCGTCGCAGGCGCAGGCCAGGATCATCCAGAACGTACGCGGCCTGCTCCGCACCCCGCCCCGTCGCCCGACGGCGGGGCGGCGCCCGGCGCGGCCGAGCATGCCCCGGACATGCAGGCCGGGCCGGGCGGTGAACGGCCAAGGCCGGCGAGTCCGGCTCCGTCCGACGCGCCGGGGCAGCCGCAGGCGGCCCGCCCGGCGGACGTACCTCCGGCGCCAGCCGCCCAGCCGGCCGACGCGCAGCCGACGGCCGCTGCGCCGTCGCGCCCGGCACCTGCCTTCACGCACGCTCCTGGGACGGCTGGCGCCCCGGCGGCTCCCGACGCCCCGCGCGGATCTGTGACCTTGGACATGCTCAGGCAGGCGTGGCCGGGCGTGGTCGAGGCGATCAAGGCCAAGGGCCGGGTCGCCGCGATCGTGATCGGCAACGCGAGCGTGGCCTCGTTCGACGAAGGGGTGCTTACCCTCCGCTTCCCCCGGCAGGGCGACGTTAAGGGCTTTCAGGGCAGCAGGTACGAGGACCTGCTCAAGCAGGCGATCGCCACCATGTTCGGCGTCAACGTGGTGATCCGCGCGGTAACCGGCGGCGGCGACGCCCCGTCGGCCGCCCGGCGCCCCGTTCAGCCCTCCGCGCCGCCCGCGCCCAACGGCCAGCAGCCGTCCGGCTACGGTCAGCCGTCTTCTGGGGCTGCGCCACCGAACGGTCAGCCGCGGGTTGTCCCGCCGCCGGATTACCCGCCGGACGCCACGGCCGCGGCGGGAGCCACGGCGTCGAAGGG
>CAZORE010000075.1:30870-36537 GCA_964581815.1 uncultured Streptosporangiaceae bacterium
CGCCGGATTACCCGCCGGACGCCACGGCCGCGGCGGGAGCCACGGCGTCGAAGGGCGCGTCGGCGCCCGGCCAGTCATACCGTGAGGAACCCGGCAACGCCGCCGCCATGGCGGGCCCGCCCCGGAGGGGAGCGGGATCCGGCCCGGGCGCAGGCACGCCCTCGTTCGGCGGCCCGGTCGGCGCCGGCGGCGACCTGCCGCCGTTGCCGTCGCCCCCGCCACCGGATGACGAGGATTTTGACCCGGATGACGAGGACATGTCCGCCCCGGCGGTCAACGAGCTCACCGGCATGGCCCTCATCCAGCGCGAACTAGGCGCCCAGGTCATCGCCGAGTTCGACGACTGAACGAGCTGGCTGGGTGCACACTGCGCCGAAGTAACGCGGCGAGGCGGCCGGGGAACTGGCTAAAGCGTCGGTGGCCGGAAGTAGGCTTCCGGTATGGGACCTGGCGGCTTTGACATGCAGCAGATCTTCGCGGCGGCGCAGCAGGCACTGAGCGCACAGCAGGAACTTGCCAACAGCGAGGTAACGGGAACGGCGGGCGGCGGTGCCGTCCGTGCGGTGGTCAGCGGCGTCGGTCAGCTGATCGACCTGACGATCGACCCGAGCGCGATCGACCCCGCGGACCCGGCGGAAAGCGCGGCAACCATCGCGGACCTCGTGCTCGCCGCGGTGCGCGACGCCTGGGATGCGGCTGTTGACCTGCAGCAGCGGCACCTTGGCGCACTCGGCGGCGGCGGGTTCGGCGGCGCTCCTGGCGGGTTCGGGGCCCCCGGCGGATTCGACCTGTCCAGCCTCGGCCTGCCGAACTTCGGCGGTGAGCTCGGCTTGGCGTCCGCCGGCGAGGAGGACGACGACGAAGACGAGGACGAGGACGACGAGGACTTCGACGACGAGGACGACGAGGACGACGAGGACCAGGCACACGGCGCGCACGGCGACGTGCCGGGCAAGCACCCCGAGGATTAGCGTCCGCGATGTATGAAGGCGTCATCCAGCACCTCATCGACGAGCTCGGCAGGTTGCCGGGCGTCGGTCCTAAGGGCGCGCAGCGGATCGCGTTCTACCTGCTCGCCGCCGACCCCGAGGACGTCAGGCGGCTTGCCGCCGCCCTCGTGGAGGTAACCGAGCGCGTACGGTTCTGCCGGACGTGCGGGAACGTGGCCGAGGCCGAGGAGTGCCGTATCTGCCTCGACACCCGGCGGGACCCCGCGGTGATCTGCGTCGTCGAGGAGCCCAAGGACGTCGCCGCGGTGGAGAAGATCCGCGAGTTCCGCGGCAGGTACCACGTCCTTGGCGGGGCCATCAGCCCGATCGACGGCATCGGCCCGGACGACCTGCGGGTCAAGGAGCTGATGACCCGGCTGGCCGACGGCACCGTCACCGAGCTGATCCTCGCCACCGACCCGAACCTGGAGGGGGAGGCGACGGCGACCTACATCGCCCGGCTCGTCAAGCCGATGGGGCTGCGGGTGACTAGGCCGGCCAGCGGGCTGCCGGTCGGCGGTGACTTGGAGTACGCGGATGAGGTGACGCTCGGCCGTGCCTTCGAGGGGCGCCGTCTGCTCGACGTCTGAGCGCGAGATTTTCCTGGTAGAAGGCGTGTTCCCGGGAAGAACAAGGGCAAGGAGCGGGGGAGATAAGTCGATTGGGCCAGGTGCCGAGGCCCGGCTAAACTCGACGGCGGTCCGCTAACTTACGAACTCTTTCATCCTGACGTTGGCGGACTTGGACACACGATCCGGACATGCAGGATGAAACAGTCCGACTGGGAGGAGCGGCGCGCCCAATGGCCCTCGTCGTGCAGAAATACGGTGGTTCCTCGGTAGCCGACGCGGAGGGCATCAAGCGCGTAGCTAAGCGCATCGTCGCGACGAAGCAGGCGGGCAACCAGGTGGTCGTCGTCGTGTCCGCGATGGGCGACACCACCGACGAGCTGATGGACTTGGCGAATCAGGTGACACCCGCGCCGCCCGGGCGAGAACTTGACATGCTGCTTACCGCGGGCGAGCGCATCTCGATGGCGCTGCTCGCCATGGCGATCGCCACCCTTGGCATGGAGGCGCGCTCGTTCACCGGGTCGCAGGCAGGCGTCATCACCGACGGCCAGCACGGCAAGGCCCGGATCATCGACGTGACGCCCGGCCGGATCGCCTCGGCGATCGCGGAGGGGGCGATCCCGATCGTGGCCGGATTCCAGGGCGTATCGCAGAACACCAAGGACATCACCACGCTCGGCCGGGGCGGCTCGGACACCACGGCGGTTGCCCTCGCGGCCGCGCTGCACGCGGATGTCTGCGAGATCTACACCGACGTGGACGGTGTGTTCACTGAGGACCCCCGGCTGGTGCGCGGCGCCCGCCGGATACCGCGGATCACGTACGAGGAAATGCTCGAGATGGCCGCGTGCGGCGCGAAGGTGCTGATACCGCGGTGCGTCGAGTACGCACGGCGGTACAACCTGCCGATCCACGTGCGGTCCTCGTTCAGCGACAAGATTGGTACCTGGGTCAGCGGGCACGCTGGCGATGAGTCGGAGGAAGCCGGTATGGAGCACGCCATTATCTCTGGGGTCGCACACGACCGTAGCGAGGGCAAGATCACCGTGGTCGGCGTGCCCGACAAGGTCGGCGCCGCCGCCACCATCTTCGGTATCATCGCCGAGGCCGGCATCAACATCGACATGATCGTGCAGAACGTGTCGGCGATCGCCACCGGCCGCACGGATATCTCGTTCACGCTGCCGGGCACTGACGGACAGCTGACGCTGGAGACGCTGCGAGCTGCGCAGGACAAGATCGGCTTCCAGGACCTGCTCTACAACGACAGGATCGGCAAGGTCTCGCTGATCGGCGCGGGGATGCGCTCGCACCCCGGTGTCAGCGCCAAGTTCTTCGCGGCGCTCGCCGGGGCGGGCGTGAACATCCAGATGATCACCACGTCCGAGATCCGGATCTCGGTCGTGGTCAGCCAGAACGACGTCGATGTCGCGGTGAACGCGACGCACCAGGCGTTCGACCTCGAAGCCGATGAGGTCGAGGCCGTCGTGTACGGGGGGACCGGCCGATGAGCGCCTCACGTCCCACTCTTGCCGTCGTCGGCGCGACGGGCGCAGTCGGCACGGTAATGCTCGACCTGCTTTCCACCAGGGAGGACGTCTGGGGAGAGATCAGGCTGATCGCCTCGCCGCGCTCCGCCGGGCGGCGGCTGACCGTCCGCGGCGAGGAGGTCGAGGTCATCGCGCTGTCCGCGGAGGCGTTCGACGGCGTGGACGTCGCCATGTTCGACGTGCCCGACGAGGTGTCCGCGGCCTGGGTGCCGGTCGCCGCGGCGCGCGGGGCCATCTGCGTGGACAACTCCGGTGCCTTCCGGATGGACCCCGAGGTGCCGCTGGTGGTGCCTGAGGTCAACCCGGGTGACGCGGTGCGACGCCCCAAGGGGGTCATCGCAAACCCGAACTGCACCACGCTCTCGCTGATCGTCGCGGTCGGCGCGTTGCACCGGGCCTTCGGGCTCGAGGAACTGGTCGTCGCCTCCTACCAGGCGGCCTCCGGCGCCGGGCAGTCCGGTATCGACACCCTCTACGAACAGCTTGAGAAGGTCGGCGGCACGCGCTCCCTCGGGCAGCGGGCCGGCGACGTACGCGGCGCGGTGGGGGACCTCGGGCCGTTCCCCGCACCGCTCGCACTCAACGTCGTGCCGTTCGCGGGCTCGCTCAAGGACGCCGGGTGGACCTCGGAGGAGCTCAAGATCCGCAACGAGTCGCGCAAGATCCTCGGCCTTCCCGGGCTGCGCGTCAACGCCACCTGCGTCCGGGTCCCCGTGGTGACCACGCACTCGGTCGCGGTGCACGCCCGGTTCTCCCGGCCGGTCGGCCGGGAAGCCGCCTGGGAGACGCTGCGGAGCGCCCCCGGAGTCGTGCTGAGCGACGACCCGGAGCGCGGCGAGTACCCGACCCCGGCCGACGTGGTGGGCACCGACCCGACGTGGGTCGGCCGGGTCAGGGAGTCGCTCGACGACCCGCACGGCATCGAGTTCTTTGTCTGCGGCGACAACCTGCGCAAGGGCGCGGCGCTCAACACGGCGCAAATCGCCGAGCTCGCCGCCGCAGAGCTTACGAACTCCTTACGGACTAGCTGTAGCTGACTACGCAAAGGCATGTAACGCCAGCTGAGGCTGGCGTTACATGCCTTTTTAGCGGTCTAAGTCCGAATTGATGGCGGTTAACTAGTTAACAAGGGTTATATATAAAGTTTCGTGTCCCAAAGGTTATGTGCGCTGATAGATTCCTCTAGCCGAGTGACCGCATATCCGCCGCGGTGCGGGCGCGCGGTGAGGTGATTCGCTGTGGGCATCGTGTGGGCACCGTTCGACTACCTGTCCTGGAGGTAACCTCGTGGCACCGACTCGCAGCCGCTCCCGCGGCCGTGAGCATGCTCGTCCATCCTCGGGCGGGGTGACGGCCGAGCACGCGACGAAGATCTACACGACCGGGATCGTCGGCATCGTAGTCATCATCGCGTTCCTGGCCCTAACTTCCGTCGGTCACGTCATCGACGCCGCTACGCAGCACTTCATGCTGTACTACGCGGGTGTCTTCGCGCTGATCGGCCTGTGCGCGTCCGTCGGTCTCGGGCTGGTGGCCACGGACCGGATGTTCCTCAACCCGGGGCACCGGGTGTTCATCCAGTCGGCGCACCGGGCGGCTTCCTTCGGGGCCGTGGCCTTCCTGATCATTCACATCATCACTGAGATCCTCGCGCAGCGCGTCCACCTGCTCGACGCTGTAGTTCCCTTCCTGTCACCCTTCCGCACCTTCTACATCGGCCTTGGCACCATCGCCTCTGACCTCGTCCTGCTCCTCGTTATAACGGGCATCATGCGTGGGCGGTTCAACGCGAGTGGCAAGGCGTGGCGCTGGCGGGCGATTCACTACACGTCCTACGCGTCGTTCGTCTTCGGCGTGTGGCACGGCCTGCTGGCCGGCCGTTCAGGCAAGCCCTACGTCGACTGGAGCTACGGGTTCCTCATCGCGATCGTCCTGCTCGGCCTCGCGGTACGGGTGTTCAGCGACTCACTCAAGCCGAAAGAGAACCTGAGTGGGCCGCCGGTGAAGGAGTCGGCCGGCTCGGCGTCCGCCCCGATGCGCGCCATGGCGATGTTCGCCCAGCTCGCCGCGTCGCGCGGCAATAACTATGGCGCGACTGCCGTCAGCGGCGGTCAGCCGGTGCTGTCCGCGCCCGTGCGCACCGCCCTGCCCGCCGCTGCCCCCCCGGCCCCCGCGGGCACGGGCCAGACGTACTACGAGCCTGGTTACGAGGGCCCGCAGCGGTATCTGGGCGCGCCGCGCGCAACCGGATCGGGGCCCATGCCCCGGGCGGGTACCGGGCCGATGCCGCGCGTTCCCACCGGGCCAATGCCGATGGCCGGCACGGGCCCGCTGCCGCGCTATGCCACCGGCCCGATGCCGCGCATTCCCACCGGCCCGCTCCCGGTGGCGAACACTGGTCAGCTCCCGCCGTACGCGAGCGGCCCCATGCCACGAGTGCCCACCGGACCGCTGCCGGTCGCGGGGCCGGGGCTGGTGCCGCCCTCCGCCATCAGCGGGCCGTTGCCGGTCGCCCCGTATGCCAATGGCCAGTTGCCGCCGTACGCCAACGGCCAG
>CAZORE010000076.1:0-35740 GCA_964581815.1 uncultured Streptosporangiaceae bacterium
GAGCCGGGGAGCGGCGGAGGGAGGACGGGATGGGTGCCTCGGGCTGGCGTTACGTCGCGCCGTACGGCGGGAGCGTGGCGGCGTCGCTGCGGGAACTGCAGGAGCGGGTGTTCCGGGAGCGGGACTACTACTGGTGGGATGAGTTCGGCGACTGGGAGCCGGTGCCGGAGAGCCTCGAAGAGCTGTGGGAGCGGGAGTCCGGCTGGGACTCGGGGACGCACTCGATCCGTGACATGCGCGAGGGGATCGGCATCGGGCCGGTGGAGTGGCCCGACTACCAGGTCCGGGCGCTTGACCCCGCCGAGGTGAAGGCCCTGTTCGGGACGGCGCTGCCGCCCCGGGCGGATTTCGAGGCACTCGCCCGCGATCACGACGACCCCCGGTACGACCAGTTCTGGGGCGCGGTGCCCATGCGCTGGACCGGGCTGTACGTATTCCTCTCCGACGGCGGCACGCCGACCGAGGTCGGCTTCTGGGGATTTTCCGGAGACTAGCCCTAAGGCCGTAAGTTACGACCCCGGCCGGCCTCGGCCAGACTACGATCGCCGCCACCCATCTGAGGCCACGAGCTTGGGCGACCGCCCCCCTGTGCGGGCTTTTTGTAGGGTTCCTACAACAGTGCGCCCGAGGTTCGAGCCGTACCGGCATTGGTAGGGTCAGTGTCGAACTAGCAGGATAGATGCCGGTCACGGTGCGGTCCGGGTTTCGGGCGCCGCCGCGGGTGTCGGTACGCAGGAGGTCTCAGTCGGTGTTCAGTCGTGTCGCCATCGTCAATCGCGGGGAGGCCGCGATGCGGCTGATCCACGCCGTCCGGGACCTGTGCGCGGAGACAGGGGCCAGGATCGAGACGGTCGCCCTGTACACCGACGCGGAGCCCGCCGCCACGTTCGTCCGGGAGGCCGACCTGGCCTACCCGCTCGGGCCCGCCTCGGCCCGCCCCTACCTCGATCTCGCGAAGCTTGAGCGCGCGCTGGTCGAGACCGGCGCCGACGCCGCCTGGGTCGGCTGGGGATTCGTCGCCGAGGACCCGGCGTTCGCCGAGCTGTGCCAGCGGATCGGCGTCACCTTCATCGGCCCGGACGCCGAGGCGATGCGCCAGCTCGGCGACAAGATCGGCGCCAAGCTGATCGCCGAGGAGGTCGGCGTCCCGGTCGCGCCGTGGAGCCGCGGCGCCGTCGCCACCCTGGACGAGGCCCTCACCGCGGCGGACGGCATCGGCTACCCGCTGATGCTCAAGGCCACCGCCGGCGGCGGCGGGCGCGGCATCCGCGTCGTCGCCTCGGCCGCCGACCTCACCGAGGCGTACGAGCGGACAAGCGCCGAGGCGCTGCGCGCGTTCGGCAACGGCACCGTGTTCCTTGAGCGGCTCATCACCGGCGCCAGGCACGTCGAGGTCCAGGTGATCGCCGACGGTCAGGGCACCGCCTGGGCGCTCGGCGTCCGTGACTGCTCGGTGCAGCGGCGCAACCAGAAGATCATCGAAGAGTCGGCCTCCCCGGTCCTCGCGCCGGAGCAGGCCGCGGAGCTCAAGGCGTCCGCCGAGCGGCTCGCCCTCGCGGTCGGCTACCAGGGCGCCGCGACCGTCGAGTTCCTCTACCACCCGGGGGAGAAGCGGTTCGCCTTCCTCGAGGTCAATACCCGGCTCCAGGTCGAGCACCCGATCACCGAGCTGACCACCGGCACCGACCTGGTGCGGCTGCAGCTGCACGTCGCGGACGGCGGGAAGCTGGACGGCGACAAGCCCGCCGAGTCCGGGCACGCCATCGAGGCGCGGCTGAACGCCGAGGACCCGGACCGTGACTTCGCGCCCTCGCCCGGCCGCATCGCCCGGCTCGTGCTGCCGGCCGGCCCGGGCATCCGGGTGGACACCGGCGTGGGCGAGGGCGACAGCATCCCCGCCGACTTCGACTCGATGATCGCGAAGATCATCGCCTACGGCGGCGACCGCGCCGAGGCCCTCGGCCGGCTGCGCCGCGCCATGGCGGAGACCATCGTCGTCATCGAGGGCGGCGCCACCAACAAGAGCTTCGTGCTCGACCTGCTGGGCCAGCCCGAGGTGATCGACGCGTCGGCGGACACCGGCTGGATCGACCGGGTCCGCGGCGAGGGCCGCCTGGCCGCGCACCAGCACGCCGCCGTCGCGCTCGCCGCCGCGGCGATCGAGGCGTACGAGGACGAGGAGGAGGTCAGTCGGCAGAGGCTGCTGACCACCGCCTACGGCGGCCGGCCCCAGGTGCAGCACGACCCGGGGCGCCCGCTCGACCTCAAGCTGCGCGGCACCGGCTACCGCGTGCACGTGGCCCGCACCGGGCCGAGCCGGTTCCGGGTCGGCGTCTCGTCCGGCGGTGACGTGTACCCGGCCGACGTCGAGGTAGAGCGGTACGACGCGCACACCGGCCGGTTCACGGTCAACGGCGTTCGCTTCCGGCTGACCACGGCCACGCACGGCCCCATCCACCTGGTCGAGGTGGACGGCGTCACCCACCGCGTGAGCCTCGACGAGGGCGGCGTGATCCGCTCGCCCGCGCCCGCCCTGGTGGTCGCCACCCCGGTTACCGTGGGCGACGAGGTCGACGCTAACGCGCCCATCATCGTGCTTGAGAGCATGAAGATGGAAACGGTGCTGCGCGCTCCGTTCCGCGCCCGCGTGCGGGAAAGCGCGGTCGCGGTCGGCAGCCAGGTGGAAGCCGGCGCGCCGCTGCTGCGCCTCGAGCCGCTCGACGACGCCGAGGCGGCGGACGACGCACCAGCAGCCGCCGGCCCGGCAGCCGCCGGCACTGGCGCGTCGGCTGGCAGCGCCGTCGAGATCGACCTGCCCGCGGAGCCGTCCGGCTTGCCCGCCGCCGACCGCGTCCAGCGGTGCCTGGGCGACCTGCGCGGGCTGCTGCTCGGCTTCGACGGCACCGCCGAGGACCGCAAGCGACTGCTGTCGGGGTACCTGGCCGCCAGCGCCGAGGCCGGCGCCGGGCCGGTGCCCGGTGAGGTCGAGCTGCTAACCGTTTTCGCCGACCTGTCGGAGCTGAGCCGCAACGGGCCGGATCGCGACCTGCTTGAGGCCGAGCCGAACAGCGCGGTGCACAGCCCGCGCGAGTACTTCCACAGCTACCTGCGCAGCCTCGACGTCGACCGGGCCAGCCTGCCCGAGGCCTTCCAGGTCAGGCTGCGCCGCGCGCTCGGCCACTACGGTGTCACCAGCCTTGACCGCTCACCGCAGCTGGAGACCGCCGTCTTCCGCATCTTCCTCGCGCAGCAGCGGATGACCGCGGACGCGACGGTCGTCTCCGAGCTGCTGCGGCAGTGGCTGGCGAGCGGGCCGCCCGCCGAGCCGCTGCGCGAGCGCGCCGGGCTGGCGCTCGAGCACATCATCGAGGCGACGCAGCTGCGGTTCCCGGCCGTGTCCGACCTCGCCCGCGGCGTGGTGTTCCGCTGGTTCGCCCAGCCGCTGCTGCGCCGCAACCGCGCGCGGGTGTACGCGCAGGTCCGCGGTGACCTGCGCTACCTGGACCGCAACCCGGACGCGGCGGACCGCGAGATGAGGATCGCGGCCATGGTGGCCACCGCGGAGCCGCTGGTCCGGCTGCTCGGCCAGCGGATCGCCCGGGGTGCGGCTGGCAAGACTGGCGGCACCGTGGACCACGCGCCGCTGCTCGAGGTGCTGACCCGCCGCTACTACGGTGTCCGCGCGCTCGATGACGTCACCGTCCGCGACATCGCCGGCCGCCGGTTCGTGACCGCCGAGTACGACGGCGCCAGTGACGGTGGTGTCGACGGGCCGGCCCTGGTGGCCGCCACGGTCACCTCGCTCACTGACCTGCCGCAGGCCGTCGACTGCCTGGCTGACCTGGCTGCGACGGCGCCCGCGGGCGGCTTTGTCGCCGACCTGTACGTCGCGGGCGACGGCGAGTTCGTCACCGGGGACGGCCATGCCGACGCGCTCGCCGGGCAGATCCACGACCTGCTCGCGCGGCGGCAGCGCCCGCTGCCCGCCAGCGTCGAGCGGGTCACGGTCACGATCGTCGGCAGCAGCGGCGCCGCCAGTCAGCACCACTTCACCTACCGGCCCAGTACCGTCGGGGAGGGCGCCGCGCCGACCGAGGGGCCGGCCGTCGGGGAGCTTGGGCTGGCCGAGGACCGGCTGATCCGGGGCCTGCACCCGCAGATCGCCAAGCGGCTGCAGCTCGACCGGCTGCGCGAGTTCGACCTCACCCGGCTGCCGTCCGCGGATGAGGAGATTTACCTGTTCAAGGCGGTGGCCAAGAGCAACAAGGCCGACGAGCGGCTGATCGCGATGAGCCAGGTCCGCGACCTGACCCCGCTGCGCGAGGCCGACGGCCGCCTCGTCGCGCTGCCCGCGCTCGAGAACGTGCTCGCGGGCTGCCTCGACGCGATCCGCACCATCCAGGCGCAGCTCCCGCAGCACAAGCGCTTCGACAGCAACCGGGTGCTGCTCTACGTGTGGCCGGTGGTGGAGCTGACCGGCGATGAGATCAACTCCCTGGTGCACCGGATCAGGCCGTCCACGTCCGGCGCCGGACTTGAGGAGGTCCAGTTCGTGGCCAGGATGCCCACCCCGTCCGGGGACCTCGCGGACGTCGCGGTGTGGACCACCCTGGACGCCAGCCACAACGTCCAGCTGCACCTGGGCCCGCCGCCGACCGAGCCGATCCAGCCGCTCGACGACTACCGGCAGAAGGTGCTGCGGGCCGCCCGGCGCGGCAACGTCTACCCGTACGAGCTGACCGGCCTCCTGGCCGGCCAGGACGGCACGTTCACCGAGCACGACCTGGACGCCTCAGGCGCGCTCGTGCCGGTGAGCAGGCCCAAGGGCAAGAACTCCGCCGCGCTCGTGGCCGGCGTGGTCAGCACCCCGACGCCGCGGTACCCGGAGGGGGTTACCCGGGTGGTCCTGCTCGGTGACCCCACCAAGTCGCTCGGCGCCCTGTCGGAGCCCGAGTGCTCCCGCGTCATCGCCGCGCTCGACCTCGCCGAGCGCCTCGGCGTGCCGGTCGAGTGGTTCGCCCTGTCGTCGGGCGCGCGGATCTCGATGACCTCAGGCACGGAGAACATGGACTCGGTGGCCGCCGCGCTCAAGCGGATCGTCCAGTTCACGCAAGGAGGCGGCGAGATCAACGTCGTCGTCGCCGGGATCAACGTCGGGGCGCAGCCGTACTGGAACGCCGAGGCCACGATGCTCATGCACACCAAGGGCATCCTGGTGATGACGCCAGACTCGGCGATGGTTCTCACCGGCAAGCAGTCACTCGACTTCTCCGGCGGCGTGTCGGCCGAGGACAACTTCGGCATCGGCGGCTACGACCGGGTGATGGGGCCGAACGGCCAGGCCCAGTACTGGGCGCCGAGCCTGACGGCCGCGTGCGACGTGCTGATGGCCCACTACGAGCACACCTACCGGGCGCCCGGCGAGACGGCACCGCGGCGGGCGGTCACCTCCGACCCGGCCGGCCGTGACGTCTCCGACTACCCGCACGCCATGGCGGGCAGCGACTTCGCCCGCGTCGGCGATATCTTCTCCGCCGAGCACAACCCGGACCGCAAGAAGCCGTTCGACATCCGCACCGTGATGCGGGCGCTGTCCGACCAGGACCACCCGGTGCTCGAGCGCTGGGCGGGGATGGCCGACGCCGACACCGCGGTGGTGCAGGACGTGCACCTCGGCGGCCGGCCGGTGTGCCTGATCGGCATCGAGTCGAA
Source organism: uncultured Streptosporangiaceae bacterium (assembly GCA_964581815.1). GTDB lineage: Bacteria > Actinomycetota > Actinomycetes > Streptosporangiales > Streptosporangiaceae > Trebonia. Next base: position 5,713 of record CAZORE010000076.1, read on the forward strand.
GGCGGTGCCGCGGCGCGGGTTCCCGCCCACCGACGGGCCGGACACCTACACCGCGGGCACGCTGTTCCCGAAGTCGTCGAAGAAGACCGCGCGGGCGATCAACGCCGCGTCAGGCAACCGGCCGCTCGTGGTGCTCGCGAACCTGTCCGGGTTCGACGGCTCGCCCGAGTCGATGCGGGAGCTCCAGCTGGAGTACGGGGCGGAGATCGGCCGGGGAATCGTCAACTTCGACGGCCCGATCGTGTTCTGCGTGATCTCCCGGTATCACGGCGGCGCGTTCGTGGTGTTCTCCAAGGCGCTCAACCCGAACATGACCGTGCTCGCCCTTGAGGGCTCGTTCGCGTCGGTGCTCGGCGGCGCGCCCGCGGCGGCCGTGGTGTTCTCCGCCGAGGTGAGCAACCGGACGGCCACCGACCCCCGGGTGACCGCGCTGCAGTCCCAGGTGGCCGAGACGAGCGGCGCCGAGCGGGCCACGCTCAACCTCCGCCTCGCCGAGGCCCAGTCCTCCGTCCGGGCGGAGAAGCTCGGCGAGGTCGCCGCGGAGTTCGACCGCGTCCACTCGATCCAGCGCGCGGTCGAGGTCGGCTCCGTCGACGCGATCATCAGCGTGGCCCAGCTCCGCCCGGCCATCATCGGCGCCATCGAGCGCGGCCTCACCGGCTGACCACGCTACCGGAGGGCAATCGCGCAACGCCGCGTTGCGCGATTGGTCGCCGGTTGACCACCATCCGTAGCCAATTGTGCAGCAGCCTGCTGCGCAATTGAAAGCAAGCCGCCAGGGGGCCAGTCCGAACGAAGCGCATGTTTCACCTGGCCGCACCAGGTGAAACACGCACCCGTTCCGTACCATCCTGGCACTGCCGACTCAGGGCCAGGGACCATCCTGGCACTGCCGACCCGGTTCGTGGGCGAAGATCATGAAGAGTTGTGGGGTTATGAAGGGGCTTTATGGCGTGGTAGCGCCATAAAGCCTTCATGGTCATGCACCGGGCTGGCGTGGCAGGGGCGGGTATGACTGGAGGGGTTGGTGGTGCGTGCCGCGGCGTGGCCGGGGCCATCCCCTGCCCGTGAGGCCGCCGCGCGGGCCAGCTCCGGTGGTGCCTACTTGAGGAGGGCGCCGGCGTCGACCGGGAGGGTGACGCCGGTGATGTAACGGGCCTCGTCGGAGGCGAGGAACAGCACGGCATTGCTGATGTCGACGGCCTCGACCCACGGCACGGGCAGCGAGTTGACGGTCTGGAAGATCGGCTCCGCCGACTCGCGGGTCGGGTGCGGGTTCTCGGGGTCGAACATGCTCCACGTCTGCTCGTTCTGGATCATGACGGTGTTGACCAGGGTCGGGTGGACGCTGTTGACCCGGATGCGGTGACCGCCGAACTCGAGGCCGACCGAGCGCATGATGCCGACGACTCCGTGCTTGGCGGCACTGTAGTGAATGGAGTTGGCGGCGCCGCGCAGGCCGAGCACCGAGCTGGTCAGGACAATCGAGCCGCCGCCGGCCGCGATGAGGTGCGGCAGCGCGGCCTGCACGGTGTGCCACACGCCGGTCAGGTTGATGGCGACGGTCTCGTGCCAGGCGTCGTCGTCGAGTTCGAGAGTGGAAACGGGCTGGTAGATGCCCGCGTTCGCCACCACGATGTCCAGCCTGCCGAGCTGGGCGACGCCGTCGTCCAAAGCGGCCCGCAGCCCCGCGGCGTCCCGCACGTCCGCCTTGCGCGCCACGATCCGCCGGTCCAGGGCCTCCACCTGGCTGACCGTCTCGGCCAGGTCCTCCTCGGTGGCCGGCGGGTAGGCCGACACGGACGGGACCGGCCCGGCGATGTCGACCGCGATGATGTCCGCGCCCTCCTCGGCGAGCCGGATGGCGTGGCTGCGCCCCTGCCCGCGCGCCGCGCCGGTGATGAAAGCGACCTTCCCCTGCACCCGTCCCGGCATCAGCAGCTCCTTTTATCGCGTTTTGTCGCCTGCGCCACCTCTAGGTTCTGCCGCCCGGCCCGCCATGGCAACGGGCCGCGGGCGAAAACGAATTGCCCGCTTTGGCGGGCCACGGCACAATCGCACGGGATCGCCGCCCGGCGGCACCCGACCGGAACCGGACGGAGGAGACGTGGCGGACGCGACACCGGCGGCACCCGCAGGTCCCGCGGAACCCGCGGTGCCGGAGGCGAGGTCGCGGGCCGGCCGGCTGGCGGGGTATGGGCGGACCGGCTGCGGCGGCAGTACGTGATGCTCGCCGCCGACGTGCTGCGCTGCGGCGCCCAGGCCTCGTTCTGGTCGGACCTGGCCGAGGGCTGGCATGAGCTGGCGATCCGTCCCTGGTACTGGATCAACCTGATCGCGCACGCCTGCTGGAACTTCGCGATCCCCGCGTACTTCGTGCTCGGCCCGGTCATCGCGGCGCGCTCGCTCGGCGGCGCCTCCGCCTGGGGCGCCATCACGGCGAGATCGTCGGCCCGGCCGCGCCAGACCCCGCCCCGGTCGGCTCCGGAACGTAGACCGGGCGGTTTCAGACGAAGAGGTCGCAGGTCCTTTCTGCGCTGACGGCGCGCCTCACCCAGGTCTTGAGTTGCCTCAGGTTGGTGCAGGTGACGATGCGTGTGCGCTCGGCGTCGTTGACGTCCAGTTTCCTGGCCTTAAGCACAATGAGAATGGCTTCGGCCTGGCCGCGGCTGTAGTGCGCCCTGGCGAAGGGACTGTAGACGGGCCAGGTGTCCCAAGCCTCAGTCGAAGAGGTCACTGGTCTTCTCCACGGTCACGGCTCGCCCGACCCAGGTCTCGAGCTGCCTCAGGTCGGTGCACCCGGCGATGCGCTCGCGTTCGGCGTCGGTGAGGTCCAAGTTGCGGGCCCCAAGCACGGTGAGAACGTCTTCAGCCCTAGTTTCGGCGATGCCTTCGGCCCTACCTTCGGCCCTACCTTCGGCCTTGCCGCGGCCGAAGTGCTCCTTGGCGAAGGGACTGTAGACGGGCCACGTGTCAGATTTCACGAGCTGCTCCAGGATGCGTTGCACTGCGAGGGGGGCCATGTTGTACGCGTGTTCATAGTACTTCATCGCGTGATCAGACGACAGTAGTCGGAGACTGTCGACAAATGCCTCGGAAACGGCGCGGTTGGCACCGTGGTAGGCGACCGAGAGCGCGGCCATGGCGGGGCGGGCGGCGGCGTCGGCGGCATCGGTGATGGTCGGCACGGCGGACGGGGGCAGGACGATGGGCAGATGGGTGTAGCCGGGCAGGCTGGTAGGGACGGGCCTGGCGTACCAGAAGGCGGACTTGGCATCGGGGCAGATGACCAGGACGTCGACGGGGCAGCGCAGGAAGATCCACAGCTGAGCGGCGTAGCGGGCCCATTGCGGCGGCTTGTCACTGAAGGTACGCTTCTGCGCCTCGACGATGACGGCGCGGACGGGGTCGCGTGCGCCGCCGGCCACGATGACGGCATCCGCCTGGAAGTCGGTGGACGGACGGTCGTTGAAGTTGGGCGCCTCGGCGCGCACGGGAACCCCTTCGGGTATTCGTGCGCCGGTGAGGCTGCCGACGATCTCGACCGCGAGCTCGGGGTTCTCGGTGAAGATCGTCGTTACTGAGTCGTGCCAGGAGGAGGGCATGACCGAGATGCTACATGATGATATACGAAGCGTGTTCGATCGTAGCAACGCTTTGCGGTAGCACATCGAGATGCTGGCCGCACCGCGCCGTCGGTGGCGGTTAACCGTCGCGGGAAAAATCAGTGGCGGCCGTCGCCGCCGGTCTGATGGGCTGCCGCCGTGAGCGATAGCGGTCTGCGCGGAGCCGAGCTGGCCCGCGCGTTCTTCACCGATGCCGTGTCTCCGCTGCTGAGCCGGGCCGTGCCCGGGCTCGGGTACGCCGCGGCGCGGCTCGGGTCCGGCTCCGACGTGCTCGGGCTGGACGACGCGCGCAGTCGCGACCACGACTGGGGGTGCCGGCTGACGCTGCTCGTGGATGCGGGCGACCGCGACCAGGTGCCGCGGGTCCGCCGGCTGCTGGAAGACGAGCTGCCCGAACGGTTTGGTGGGTTCCCGGTCCGCTTCCCTGTCACCTGGGACTCATCGGTGTCGCACCAGGTCGAGGTGGCCACCGTCGCGGACTTCGCCGCCAGCCGGCTTGGCCCGGACCCCACCCAGGGCATGGGCGTGCTTGACTGGCTGAGCGTGACCGGGCAGAGCGTGCTCGAGGTGATCGCCGGGCCGGTGTTCGCCGACCGGACCCGCACCCTGGCGCCGGCCCGCGCGCTGCTCGCCTGGTACCCGCCGGATGTCGAGCGGTACGTGCTCGCCGCCGGCTGGCAGCGGCTGTGCCAGCTGATGCCGTTCTTGGGCCGTACCGCCGAGTCGGGCGACGAGCTCGGCTCCCGGCTGCTGAGCGCGGGACTCGCCGACGACGTGGTCAGCCTGGCGTTCACCCTGTCCCGCCGCTGGGCGCCGTACCCCAAGTGGCGCGGCACCGTATTCCGCTCGCTCCCGGTCGCCGCCAGGCTCGGGCCGCTGCTCGGCGACGTCGCCGCGGCGCCCGGATGGCGGGACCGCGAGGACGCGCTCGCCACTGCCTGCGAGGTGCTGCTCGACCTCCAGCGCGAACGCGGCTACCCGGCGCCCGCGGCCGCGGTGATTCCCTTCTTCAGCCGGCCCTACCGCACGGTGGACGGGGCGGTGCACGATGGCCTGCTGGCCGGCATCACCGACCAGGACGTCGCGCGGCTGCCACTGGTCGGCTCCATCGAGCAGTGGGCCGACTCCACGGACGTGCTGGCCAGCCCAGGCCGGCGGGCCGCGCTGCGAGCGGCCTACCGGGCCTGGGCGACCGACGGGTGAACGGGCCGCTGCCGATACACGGGCCGCCCGCTGCGGGCAGTCAGGCGTGGGGGAGCTCGCGCCAGGCGCGGACGGCGGTGACCAGCTCGGCGACCTGGCCGGGGCTGGCCAGGGACCGGCTGGTGCCGGCCTCGATGCGGCGGAGCCGGTAGCGGACGGTGTTGGGGTGGACGTACAGCTCCGCGCCGGCGGCGGTGGCGGAGCCGTTCGCCCGCAGCCAGGCCTCGAACGTGCCGAGCAGCGGCTCGAGTTCGTCCTCCGGCAGCTCGAGCAGCGGGCCGAGTACGGTGCGGGCGGCCTCCAGCGCAGCCTGCGGCGCGGCCGCGACGAGCAGGTCGATGGGGCTGTCACGAAACTGCGCCACTCCGCTGGCCTGCGGGTTGCTGCCGAGCGCCAGCCGGGCCAGCTCGAGCGCCCAGCCGGCCTGGTGCAGCTCCGCGAATACCGGGCTGGCGCCAACCCGCCGGGTGGCGTGCCTGCCGAGCACGCCGAGCGCGGCGCCGTTACGCGAGCGGTCGGGCAGGGAGAGGACGCCGAGGGACAGCTCCGCGTCCAGCCGCCATACCGACCGGACGTCGAGCACCGCGAGTGCCGACTCGGCACGCGGCATCGGGTCGTGGCCCGGCTCGGTCTCCGCCGCGATCACCAGGAAGGCGCCGTCAAGCGGCAGCCGCAGCGTGCTGGCCACCTCCCACAGGGTGCCCTTCACCGTGCCGCCGGTGAGGATCACCTCCACCAGGGCGGACCGCTCCCGCTCCCGGGCCCGGAGCATCTCCCGCGACTCGTCACGGTACGCGGCGAGCGCAGCGTCGCTGTAGGTGTTCTGCACCGCGAAGACCGTCCCCGCCAGGTCGGTCACATCCCGGTCGGGAACGTCGGGCAGGCTGCGCGCGGCGGCGACCAGGGCCAGCCACAGCTCCGCGACGCCGACCCGGTACGCGGTGAGCATCTCGGCGAGCGGTGCCCCCTGGGCCGCCCGGGTGCGGCCGGTGGCGTTCGGCGCGCTCAGGTTCGCTGTGGCCGTCCCGGCCAGGCTGTCGAGGATGTAGCCGATGTTGGCGCTGACCGATGCGCGCAGGTCCTCGGCCGCGACGACGTCCTGCTCGGCGTAGAACGGGATCTCGGCGCGGATGCGGGCCACCACGCGCTCGGTCAGCCCGGGCAGGCCGGCGCGCAGCGCGGCGGTGATTCGCGCGGTGGTGTCGTGGTGGTTGCCCGTCATTTGCCTATTGGACAGCGCGGGCGGTGCCCATTTCAACGGCTAGCAGGGCTCAACGGCGAGCAGGAAGTCGCTGACCAGCGGGGCCAGCTCGGCCGCCCGGGTGAGCAGCCCGAGGTGGCCGTCGCGGTAGACGTGCAGCCGGGCGTCCGGCAGCAGCGCGGCCATCAGCCGCGCGTTGGCCAGGGGGATGATCGGGTCGTCGTCGCCGGCCAGGATCAGCGTCGGCTGCGTGATGAGCGGCAGCCAGGGCAGGCTGGTCCAGCCGGCGGACGCCGCGAGCTGGTACAGGTAGCCACGCCGGGAGGCAGGCGCGGCGTGCGCGCGGGCGAGCGGCGCGGCGAGTTCGGGATGGTGGCGCAGCGCGCCTCCGTAGATGGTCCCGGCGATGCGCGCGGCGTGCGCGGGATCCTGGTGCCTGCGGGGTGAGGCCAGGTGCAGCAGGACCCGGGGGCGCGCCGGAACCATCAGGCTCCCCGTCGAGGTGGACACGAGCACCAGCCGGCGGCAGCGCCGCGGGTTCTGCAGCGCGAGCTGCTGGGCCAGGCCGCCGCCCCAGGAGATGCCCAGGACATCGAAGCGGCCGTAACCGAGCTGGCCCATCATCCGCCCGGCGAGCGAGGCGAGCCCCGGCACGGTATACGGCAGCCGCGGCGCCGGCGACCCGCCGACCCCCGGCACGTCGAACCGGACCACGGTGATCGCGGGGTCGAGCTCGCTCGTGAACGGCGCCAGCGCCTCGAGCGGGGTGCCGATGCCGTTGCAGACCAGCAGCGGCACCCCGCCCGGGGTGCCGGTACGGACCGCGACCCGCAGCCGCCGCCCGCCCACGGTCACCGTGGTGAAGCGGTCCGCCTCCCGGGGCCGGCCCTGTTCCTGTCGGCCCCGTCCCTGGCGCGACGACCTCACTGGCTTCATCGAAGTTGCGGCGTGGAGACCCTGGCCTTCAGGCCGGGGAGGAAACGCCGCTCCCTCCTCTCGCGTGTCGGCTCATCTAAAACGGTTCCTTTCGGTAGCATTCAAACATGCGTACGGCCTACAAGTGCCGGGCCTACCCCGACCCCGAACAAGCGAGCGTGCTGAACCGCACGTTCGGCTGCGTCCGCGTGGTCTGGAACCGCACCCTGGCCTGGCGCCAAGCCCGCTACCGCGGCGACCGGGCCCCGACCAGCTACGCCAAGGCCAGCGCCTATCTGACTACGATGAAGACCGAAGCAGACCTCGGCTGGCTCAACGAGGTGTCCAGCGTCCCGCTCCAGCAGGCGATTCGCCACCAGCAGGCCGCCTTCACCAGCTTCTACGCCGGGCGCGCCAGATACCCTCGGTACAAGTCCCGCAGCGGGCGGCAGTCCGCCGAGTACACCCGCTCCGGCTTCCGGTACCAAGACGGGCAGCTGTACCTCGCCAAGACCAGCTCGCCGCTGGCGTTCGCCTGGTCCTGGCCCGGCGTCGACCCGGCGTCGCTCGAACCGAGCACGGTGACGGTCTCCCGCGACCCGTGCGGCCGCTGGTACGTCTCCTTCGCCGTGGACGTGCCCGAGCCAGCGCCGCTCCCGCCTGCCGGCGCTTTGGTTGGCGTGGACCTGGGCATCAAGGACTTCGCCGTCACGTCGGACGGGCAGAAGATTCCCCACCCGCGGAGCCTGGCTAGGCGGGAGCGTAGCCTGGCCCGTTACCAGCGGCGCCTGGCCCGCTGTCAAAAAGGCTCCGCGAACCGGGCGAAGGCCAGGGCCAAGGTCGCCCGCGCCCACCGCAAGGTCCGCGCCTCCCGGGCCGACTTCCTGCACCGAACCTCGACGAGGCTGGTCCGCGACCACGACGTGATCGTGATCGAGGACCTGAACGTGTCCGGCATGGACCGGTTCCACCCCAGCAGCAAGACCTGCTCCGCCTGCGGGCACCTGCTCACGGAACTGTCCCTCAAGACGCGGCACTGGACGTGCCCGTCCTGCGGCACCCGGCACGACCGGGACGTCAACGCCGCGAAGAACATCCTGGCGGCAGGTCTTGCCGTTACTGCCTGCGGAGCCGATGTCAGACACCCCGGGACCTCCCGCGTGCGATCGGCAGTGAAACAGGAACCCCGGCCCGTGAGGGCCGGAATCCCCGTCGTTCAGGGCAGGGAGTAGTCAAGCGGCCCGCACGTAACTGCCGGGGGCGGCCTCGATGACGGCGAACTGCTCGCTGCCGAGCGTGGCCGGAGCCGGCACCTGCGCGCCGGATCGCTCCGCCAGCCAGGCGGCGTAGTCCGGCCACCACGACCCGTGCACGGCCGGCGCTGACCGCTGCCAGTCGCCCGCGTCGGCGGTCACGTCGTCGCCGACCTGGTAGCTGGACTTCTTGTTGCCCGCCGGGTTGACGAGCGCCGCGATGTGCCCGCTGGTGGACAGCACGAACCTGGTCTGGCCGCCGAGCAGCTGGGCACTGCGGTAGCAGGACTGCCAGGGGCAGATGTGGTCGGCCACCCCGGCGACCACGTAGCTGTCCAGGGTCACGCGGGCCAGGTCGACCTCGGTGCCGAGGACGGTGAGCCCGCTGGGTTTGGCGAGGGAGTTGGCCACGGCCGCGCGGACGAAGTCCCGGTGCAGCCCGGCGGTCATCCGCGTCGTGTCGGCGTTCCAGAACAGGATGTCGAACTTCGCCGGCTCGCGGCCGAGCAGGTAGTTGTTCACCCAGTAGTTCCAGATCAGGTCGCCGGGGCGGAGCCAGGCGAAGACCTCGGCGAGCCTGCGCCCGTCCAGGTAGCCCTGGCGGGCGGAGGCGGCGATCGCGGCGTCCGCCATGGACTCGTCCACCACCGCGCCGACCGAGTCGGTGCGGGACTGGTCGAGCATGGTGACGAGCAGCCCGAGGCTCGCCAGACGGGGCCAGGCGGTGCTCTCGTCCGCGGCCCCGCCCCCGCCGCCGCCGCCCCCGGCCGCGGCCGGCTGTAGCGCGGCCGCCACGCCGGCCAGGATGCCGCCGGAGCAGGCGGCGAGCAGGTGCACCGCGTCGGTGCCGCGGATGCCCGCCGCCACGCCGGCCGCGTCGATAATCGCCTGCACGTACTCGTCCATCCCCCAGGCGGCGTGCTGCGCGTCCGGGTTGCGCCAGGACATCACGAACACCTGGAACCCCTGGCCGGTCAGGTACTCGACCATGCTGCGCCCGGGTGCGAGGTCGAGGATGTAGAACTTGTTGATCGTCGGCGGGACGATCAGCAGCGGCATTTCGCGGACCGTCTCGGTGGACGGCTGGTACTGGATCAGCTCGTACACCGGGGCGCGCAGCACCACCGCGCCGGGCGACACCGCCAGGTCGGTGCCGACCGTGAAGGCATCTGGCGGCACCATGGACGGGATCCGCGGCGCGCTGGACAGATCACTGACCAGGTTCTTTGTCCCGGCGACCAGGCTCGCGCCGCCGGAGTCGATCGCCGCCTTCCACGCCTCGGGTGACAGCAGCGGGCTGTTGCTCGGCGCGAGCGCGTCGATGAGGTTGCTCACCGCGAACCGCATCCGCTCCGCGTCGCGCCAGTCGAGCGGCACCTCGTCGACCAGGCCGAGCGCAGTGCTGCCCGTCGCCAGGTAGGCCTGCATGACCCGGCGCAGTAGCGGGTTCCCGGACCACGCGGGGTCGGCGAACCTGCGGTCCTTGGCGCCGGGGGCGAGGGCGGAGCCGCCGCCCGCGACGCGGGCGAGTTCGGCGGCCAGGCCGCCCGCGCGGGACGCGACCAGGCCCGGCTGGCCGGCCAGCGCCCAGGCGAACTTGAGCGCGGACCGGCCGGGAAGGAACCGGCGCACCGGGCCGAGGGCCGCCTGGGTGAGTATCATGTCCAGCGCCCCGGCCACGTCGGGCGCCGCTTCGGCTCCGGTGGCGCCGCTCATGACCGGTCCGCCGTTTCCCGCTGCGCCGGGACGGTGATCTCGCGCTTGAGTATCTTGCCGGTCGGCCCCTTCGGCAGCGCGTCGGCCAGCCACAGGTGCCGCGGGTACTTGTAGGCCGCGACCCGCTGCTTGACCCAGTCGCGCAGTTCCTCCGGTGCGGCGGAGGCGCCCGGGCGCAGGACCACGGCGGCGGCGACCTCTTCGCCGAGCGAGGCGTGCGGGACACCGATCACCGCGGCCTCGAGCACGGCCGGGTGCTCGTAGAGCACCTCCTCGATCTCCCGCGGGTACACGTTGTAGCCGGCCCGGATGATCATGTCTTTCTTGCGGTCCACAATGTAATAAAAGCCGTCCTCGTCGGCCCGCGCCAGGTCCCCGGTACGGAACCAGCCGCCGCTGATCGCCGCCGCGGTCGCCTCCGGGCGCCCACGGTAGCCCTTCATCACGTTGTGCCCGCGGATCGCGATCTCGCCGACCTCCCCGGCCGGGGCCGCCTGCCCGTCCTCGCCCACCAGCCGCAGCTCCACGCCCTCGATGGGCAGCCCGATCGAGCCCGGCTTGCGCTGGTCGCGGCGGTTGAACGTGGCCACCGGCGAGGTCTCCGACAGGCCGTACCCTTCCAGGATCACCGCGCCGAACGCCGACTCGAACCCGTGCAGCACCTCGACGGGCAGCGCCGCGCCGCCGGACACGCACAGCCGCAGCGTCGCGGTGTCCGCAGTGCCGCCGCCCTCGTGGAGCAGGCCGACGTACATGGTCGGCACGCCCTCGAACACCGTGACCCGGTCCCGCTCGATCACCCGCAGCGCCTGCGCCGCGCTGAACCGCGGCATCAGCGTCAGGCAGGCACCGGACTGCACCGCGGCGTTCAGCCCGCAGGTCTGGCCGAAGCTGTGGAACAGCGGCAGGCAGCCCATCACCACGTCGTCCGGGCCGAGCCCGAGCAGCGTCGTCGCCGTGACCGAGGCGTTGCGGCGCAGGTTGGCGTGCGTCAGCTCCGCCCCCTTGGGGGTTCCCGTGGTGCCCGAGGTGTACAGGATCACCGCGATGTCGTCGTCGGCGCGCCTGGCGACCTCGGGCGAGAGCGGCCACCCGCCGACCTCGGCGAGGGCCGCGCCGTCGATGATCACCGCGGACGCCCCGGCCGTCTCCGCCCCCGCCTGGGCCTCGCCGGCCGTGGTCTCCCACGCCAGGATGAGGCGGGCCCCGGAGTCGCCCAGGTAGTGGGCCACCTCGCGGGCCTTGAGCAGCGGGTTCATCGGGACGACGGCGCCGCCGGCGCGCAGCACGCCGTAGTAGAAGACGGGGAACTGCGGCACGTTGGGCAGCATGATGCCCACCGGGTCGCCGGGCTGCAGGCCGCGCTCGCGCAGCCAGCCGGCGACGCGCGCGCTGAGCTCATCGAGCCGCGCGTAGCTGACGACGGCGTCGTCCAGCCGGACGGCGGGCCGGTCCGGGTACATCTGCGCGGCCTCGCGCAGGTCAAGAGCCAGGTTGGTCATGGTGGTTCACGCTCCGGCGCTGAAGGCGGACAGGCCGGTGATGTCCCGTCCGACGATGAGGTTCTGGATGGTGGCGGTGCCTTCGAAGGTGTGGATGGCCTCGATGTCGGCCATGTGCCTGATGACGTGGAAGTCGAGCAGGATGCCGTTGCCGCCGAGCAGGTCGCGAGCCTCGGCGAGCACCTCGCGGGCGGCGGTGGTGTTGTGCGACTTGGCGAGCCCGGCCAGCGTCGGCTCGACCCGCCCGGCCGTGGCGAGCTCGGCGAGCCTGCGGCAGTACAGCTGCATCGCGGTCACCTTGGCGAGCATCTTGACGAGGCGGTCCTGCACCAGCTGGAACGCCGTGAGCGGCCGGCCGAACTGGGTGCGCCGCCCGGTGTAGGCGAGCGCCGCGTCGAAGCCGGCGACCGCGTGGCCGAGCGCGGCCCAGGCGCAGGTGGCCCGGGTGCTGGCGAGCACCGCGGCGGTGTCGCGGAACGAGCGGGCGCCCGGCAGCCTGTTCTGTTCCGGCACCCGCACGCCGGCCAGGTCGATCTCGGCCTGCCAGACCGCGCGCAGCGAGCCCTTGCCTTCGATGAGCCGCGCGTTATAGCCGGGCGTGCCCTTCTCCACGAGGAAGCCCTTCACCTGGCCGTCGGCGGTGTCCCGCGCCCACACCACGACCACGTCGGCCACGGTGCCGTTGCCGATCCACTTCTTCTTCCCGTCAAGGACCCACGCGCCGCCGTCGTAACGGGCGGTGGTTTCCAGGGCCACCGAGTCCGAGCCGTGGTCCGGCTCGGTCAGCGCGAACGCGCCGAGCAGGTCCACCCGGGCCATGCCGGGCAGCCAGCGCTGCTTCTGCTCTTCCGAGCCGAGCATCGCGATGGACCGCATCGCCAGGCCCGCCTGGACGCCGAGGAAGGTCCCGAGGCTGCCGTCGCCCCGGTTCAGCTCCATGGTGACCAGCCCGGCGGACAGCGGGTCCATCTCCGGGCAGCCGTAGCCGGCGATGCCGTCGCCGACCAGGCCGGCCGCGCCGAGCTTCTTGACCAGGGGCCACGGGAACTCGGCCCGCTCCCAGTAGCCGTTGATGACCGGGAGCACCTCGTCGTGCACGAACTGGCGGGTGCGCTCCAGGTAGCCGAGCTGCGCGTCGGTGAATTCCTCGCGCAGCTGGAAGTAGTCGGTGCGGAGGGCTTCTCCCAGCCCGGATTCGAGACCCATCACGGCCTCCCTGAGTCGGTGCTTGCTGACCTCCTCATGGTGTTTCCGCGGGCGGCCGGTTGCCATGGCCGGGCGGACAACGCCGTACCGCGCCCGGCTGTCCGCACGGACAACGGGCGGGAGGGTCAGCGGGCCTCGCCGCCTGGCTCGGCCTCGACCTGGCAGGCTCAGGTCCGACGCGGCGGCTTAGCCAGCGCGGCCGGCTGGCACCGCAACCCGGAATCGCATGACGGTCAGCGGACGATATCGATCGGGGTGCCGGGCGGGAGGTTTGACAGCTTCTCCAGGGCCGTGTCGTGCAGCCGGATGCAGCCGTGGGAGATCCTGGCCCCGATGGTGCCGATCTCGCTGTCTTCGCCGAGCGGGCCGTGGATACCGATGACCGCGTCGCCCGAGCCGTCCCAGTTGGCGATCGCCGACGAGTGGGCCGAAGTGACGATGATGAACGGCCCGTACCCAGGGTTTGGCTGCGGCGGGCCTTCTGTGAAGGCGACGAAGTACCAGCCGGGCGGCGTCGGGTCGTCGCGGGTGCCGATCCCCGCCGGCGCGGTGAACACGAGGCGGCCGTGCTTGTAGAGCGACAGGTGCGTGGTGGCCAGGTCGATGACGATCACGTACGGAGTGCTCGACAGCTTCACGGCGTCGACCGGTAGCCACGCGGTGGAGCCGTTCGGCCGCTGCGCGAGCCGGACCTGCACCCAGCCCGGCGCGGTGCTGAGCACCGGCAGCACGGACGGGCGGTCCGCCCAGCTGGCCGGCACGGTTCCGCGGCCGAGCTGATCCGGGCTGACGTACCGGGGCAAGGTGCCACGCAAGGTCGCGAGCTCCGTGCTCGCCGGGACCCCGAACGGGCTCACTGGCGACGGCGGGCTCGGCGAGGCGCTGGCGGTCGGCAGCGCCGCGACCGTGGCCGCGTTTGATGCCCCGCTGGCGGCGGGCCCGCTACTGCAGCCGGTCGCCACGCTGCTCGCGGCGATCACGGTGAGGACGCCGGCGGTCACCGCGGCCTGGCGGCGGCGCGCCGCCGCGGCCCCGCGCATCAGCCGGCTCACAGAAAGGAATTCCGGGCTGAGTACGGCGCACGTCCAATACGGCACATATGTCCAAAAGGCATAATTCCCCCGGCAAGCCTCGGGCAGCAATGACCAGTGGTGGACTATAGCAGCGCAACCCATCCTGACGTGCGGATACATAAAACCGCGGCGTTTCGTGGAAAGAACAATTGGCCCTGGCGGGAGCAAAAGGATATAAATAGGTAACTGCAAAGGGCCAGCTGTCCATCGGTGCGGATAACGCCGGGCGTCGGCTCTGAACGTGTCACGCCCGCTTCGCCCGGGAACAACAGCAGTGACATCATGCCAGCTCAGTGGCGCGGGCTCAGCAGACGGTACGGCGGTGAGGTCGGCTTCGGCGCCCTGTGGGACATCGCTGGCATGCACTGGACGCACTGGACAGGAGGCAGCGCCTACGGGGCAGGGAAATACTGGCTCGGCCGTGGCGTCGGCTACCGCGCAGACATCGCGCTCACCGACGTTAAGCACCACGGGTCGCAGCGGTACTTCAGAGATGCCGTCATCACCGCACCGGGGCACCGCGCAGTCCACCTGTGGTACGGCAGTAACCACGGGACGGTCGGGTGGTGGGAAGCCTGACTTTCCAACTCTGGCGTCGGCAATGTGGTCAGTCGTCGACCAGGGCCCAGGCTTCGACCTCGATCAGATACCCGGGGGCGAACAGGCCGGCTACCTGCACGGCGGTGCTCGCGGGCGGGCGGGTGACGTCGATGACCTCATCACGAGCCGCCCGGACCGCGGGCAGGTCCGCGACGTCCAGGACGAAAAAGCCGAGCTTCACCACGTCGCCGAAGCCGGCCCCGGCCGCCTCCAGGCAGCGGCGCAGGTTCTCGAACACCTGCCGCGCCTGCACGTCCGCGTCCCCCGGGCCGACCAGCCCGCCATGCTCGTCCTGCGCGACCTGGCCGCTCACCACCACCAGTCGCCCCCGGCCGGTGACCACCTGACTGTAGCCGCGCCCGGCGGGCCCTCCCGCCGGCGCCGCAATATGCCGCAGCACACCCATCGCCCTCTCCTTCCAACGGCCTGCGCGGGTAGCTTAGCTCGGGGCGTTCTTCTCCCGCGCCAGGGCGATGGATGCCACCCGGGTGGCGATGGCCGGCGCCTGGTCCTCTTGCGGGAAGTGCTTGCCGGGTATGCGGTCGATGACCGTCAGGCCCGCGGCCGCCCGCGCCTTCTCCCCGTATGTGCTGATCGGCATCGCCGGGTCTTGGGCGGCCCAGACGACCTGCACCGGGTAGGGCCCGCTTCCCACTACCCGGCGGTACAGCTCTTGCTTTCCCGCTGTTGCCTGGGCGCTGCGGGAGACCTTCCGGAAGGCCCGCCCCCGGTCATCACCCTTCATGAGCGTGAGGTAGGCGCTGACCTCGGCCTTGCTGACCTGGCTGAAGTCGCCGATCCCCTGCAGCTTCATCAGGAACCGGAAGGCCAGGGGGACCATGGCGGCCGCCCAGAGCCCGCCAGCGACGGGCCAGCGGAACGGCCTCATCGTCCAGGGCGGCGTCCACCCGGCCACGTCGACGACGGTGTTGAGTATCGTCAGCGACGACACTCGCTCGGGGCAGGCGGCGGCGAGTTCGAATCCGACCGGGCCGCCGATGTCGTGGACGACAAGATGGAACCGGTCAATGTTCAGCGTGTTGACGGCGGCGAGGCAGAAGCGCCCGAGGCCCGTCCAGGTGTAGTCGTATCCCGGGGGGCGTTCGGCCAGCCCGAAGCCCGGCAGGTCCCAGGCGATGCCCCTGAGCCCTCGCGCAGCGAGCTCGCGGAGGACTTTCCGGTAGCCGAACGACGAGCCAAGCATGCCGTGAATGCACACGACGGGCTCTCCGTCGCCCTCGGAGCGAAGGAAGCTCTGTATCCCGCCGGCGGTGAAGGTCTCGCCGGCCGCGCGGTGGTCGCCGAGGACGCCACCTGCGGTGCGCGTTGACTTTGCCATGGGCCCAGCCTGTGTTCCCCCGGGACCGCGAGTCCATAACCTGTGACGTCATGGACCGGCTTCCGGGCCTCCGGTATGGTCGCTAAGCATGCAGGCTGCAGCCGGGGACATGCTGCGCGAGTGGCGGAAGCGGCGGCGCCTGTCGCAGCTGGAGCTGTCGGCCAGGACAGGCGTCTCGAGCCGCCACCTGAGCTACATCGAGACTGGCCGGTCAAGGCCGAGCCGCCAGATGGTTCTTTACCTGACGGAAAACCTCGGCGTTCCGTTCCGAGAGCGCAATTCGCTCTTGCTCGCGGCCGGGTACGCGCCGGCCTACTCTCACCGGGCGCTCGACGACGACGGCTCTGACATGCGATACGTGCGGGAGGCTATCGAGCGGCTGCTCACGGGCCACGGTCCTTACCCGGCCTTTGTCATTGACCGCCGGTGGGACGTTGTCGCCCGGAACGAGAGCACCGCCGTATTCCTTGAAGGCGTTGCCCCCGAACTGCTCATCCCGCCTGTTAACGCCCTGCGCCTGGCCCTTCACCCGTCCGGGCTGGCACCGCGGATCGTCAATCTCGCGGAGTGGAGCTCCTACCTGCTACGGCGGCTTGATCATCAGATCCTGGCCGGCGCCGATGTCGGACTGGCGGAGCTCGCCGATGAAGCGCGCGGCTACCCGGGAGTTGCCGAGCCGGGCCAGGAGACAGCCAGCCCGGCCGACCGGGTATTCGTTCCCTTGCGCATCACGAGCGGGCGCCGTGAGCTCCGGTTCCTGAACATGGTCGCCACGCTCGGCACGGCGCTGGATGTCACCGCGGCCGAGCTCGTGATCGAGGCCTTCTATCCAGCCGATCCGGCCACGTCCCGGGCGCTCGAAGAACCCGGCCAGTGATGCCCCAGCCACGGCGGGAACTGGGCCGCGGTCCGCCGACGAGGCGCTGCAGGTGTGCTCGAGCTACGGGCCGTCGGTAGCTCGCAGGACGCAGCGGAATCCCAGGTGCGCGGTGGAGGTATCCACCGCCTCGCCCTGGCGCGCGGCCGGACGGTAGCGCAGGCAGTAGTTGGGCGCGCACAGGTGGGAGCCTCCCTTGATGACCCGGCGCGGGATGTGGGCACCCGGCTCACCAAGAACCAGGCTGGCTTCCTGTGACGTCACCTGCGGGTTCCTTGGTACGCAGCACGCGTGGCCGTCCGGCTGGGTGACGAAGTAATCACTTGTCCACTCCCAGACGTTCCCCGCCATGTCGTACAGGCCGTAGCCGTTGGACGGGAAGCCGCCGACCGGGGACGTTCCCCGTCTGCCCGGCGGCTTGAGGTTCTCCCAGGGGAACTCGCCCTGCCAGGTGTTGGCCATTGCCCTGCCCCTGGGGGCCGGGTCGTCGCCCCAGGTGAACACCGCGCCAGCCAGCCCGCCGCGGGCGGCGAACTCCCACTCGGCCTCGGTGGGCAGTTCCTTGCCCGCCCACGCGGCGTACGCGTCGGCGTCTTCCGCGGCCACGTGGGTGACTGGGTGCCGCTCCATGCCGTGCAGCGTGCTTGCTGGTCCCGCCGGGTGGCGCCAGCTGGCGCCCGGCGTGTACCGCCACCACTGCGTGACGTCCCGCAGGTCGACCGGGCGGCCGGTAGGGAAGAAGACCAGCGAGCCGGGGCTCAGCAGTGCCGGGTCGGCACCGGGGTACTGCACGGGGTCGAGTGGCCGCTCCGCGACCGTGACGTACCCGGTCGCCTTCACGAACCGGCGGAACTCGGCGACGGTCACCGGATAGTCGTCGATCCAGAAGCCGTCGACCTCGACGCGGCGGACCGGGCGTTCCTCAGGGTAGAAGTCCTCCGACCCCATGAGGAAGCTGCCGCCGGGCACCCGGACCATGCCCTTCACCCGGCGGCGGGCGCCGACCTGAGTTTCTGTCATCGCTCACTCACGCATCAGCATGAGTTGCGCTTCGCGCTCGAGATCCTGGTACGGGTCGCCGCTGACGTCGATGGCAACCCGGTTGATGGTGCCGCCGGTGAACGCGTACGGCGGCTCGCCTGGGTAGTGCGCCGTGATCGGCTCGCCCGGGTCCCGGCCCACGTTCAGACCGCAGCCGGCGATGGCGAACGCGCCGAGCTGGGTCCTGATCCTGCCCATCCCGACCTTGCGGTCGCCGTGATAGAGCGTCATGGTCCCGGTCGCGCAGTCCGGCCGCTGCTCCTCTTTCTCGAAGGACGCGGTCAGGATGAGGTTTTCCCCCGTCGGGACGTCCTCCCTGCCCACGATCATCTGCTCCTCGCTGCCGAGGAAGTTGTTGACGTAGTGCAGCCGGTTGTTCTTCACGTAGAGGGTGTGACCGCCGAACCGGGAGCCCATGGCGAACAGCACCCCCTCGGCAGAGTGTCCCGGGATGTTGACCAGGGCGCCGATCACGAAGGAGCGGTTGCGGGTGCTGACGGCCTGCCATTCGGGCACCGGGGCGGTGCCGGGGAAGTACACGTACCTCGACCGCGGTGCGGTGAGCTGCGGACGCGGGGTCGTTATGATCTCCACCGCGGAACGGTCGTCGAGCGGGAACGCCCCGTTGGCGCCGGCCTCGGCGAACCAGAGCGCCACCAGCTCCCTGAGCTTGTCGGGGTGCTCGGCGGCGAGGTCGTGCAGCTCGGCCCGGTCGAAGTCGGTGTGGTAGAGCTCCCAGGTGTCGTCGTTGAAGTGGCCCCAGCCGGAGATGCACGGGTGGGTGGTGACGGCCTTCCAGCCCTCATGCCAGATCGCGCGGGAACCGAGCATCGCGTAGAACTGGGTCTTGCGCGAAGACGACGCGGACGGCTCGTCGATGCTGCCGCGCATGCTGACCCCGTCGAAGCGGCTCTGCGTGTGACCCTTGATCGTCTCTGGCGGTTCTACGCCGAGCATGTCCAAGACCGTGGGCACGATGTCGATCGCGTGATGGTACTGGCCGCGGATCTCACCGCGCGCCTTGGTTCCGGCCGGCCAGGAGATGATGCACGGGTCGGCGGTCCCGCCGTTGAACTCGTACCGCTTCCACATCTTGAACGGGGTGTTGAACGCCATCGCCCAGCCGTTGGGGTAATGGTTGTAGGTGCTGGGCCCGCCCAGTTCGTCCAGCTTCGCGAGGTTCTCGGCCATGTCGTCAGGGACGCCGTTGGCGAACTTCATCTCGTTGACGGAGCCGTTCGGGCCGCCCTCGCCGCTCGCGCCGTTATCGGAGACCAGGACGACGACCGTGTTGTCGCGCTGCTCGGTCTGCTCCAGGTAGTCGAGCAGGCGCCCGATGTGGTGGTCGGTGTGCGCCAGGAAGCCCGCGTAGACTTCCGCCATCCGTGCGAACAGACGCCTCTCGTCGTCGCTGAGCGAGTCCCAGGGCCGGGTGTAGTCGAGCTCGGGGAACGGCTTATCGTCCGGGCCGGTCCGGGACGTGGGGGTGCCGATCGGGTTGAGCGGCGGGAGCCCGGTGTTCGGCGGTACGATCCCCATGTCCTTCTGCCGGGCCAGGGTCTGCTCGCGGATCGCCTCGTACCCCATGTCGAACTGGCCCCTGAACCGGTCGATCCACTCGCGCGGTGCCTGGTGCGGCGCGTGGCACGCGCCGGGAGCGTAGTAGAGGAAGAACGGCTTGTCTGGCGCCACCGCCTTGGCGTCCTTAATGAACTCGAGTGCCTTGTCGGTGATGTCGTCGGTCAGGTGATAGCCCTCTTCGGGAGAGCGCGGCGGGTCAACCGGGTGATTGTCGTAAACCAGGTCCGGGTACCACTGGTTGGTCTCGGCGCCGAGGAAGCCGTAGAACCGCTCGGTTCCCCGGCCGCTCGGCCAGTTGCGGCGGGTGGCCGCGAGGTGCATCTCGTCCGTCGGGCACAGGTGCCACTTGCCGACCAGGTAGGTGTTCCAGCCGCGTTCGGCCAGGATCTCCGGGAGCATGCCGTTCTCGGGCGGGATCGTGCCGCTGGCGTTGGGGAAGCCGATGGCGGCCTCGGTGATGCAGGCCATGCTGTTGCGCGTGTGGTTGCGCCCGGTGAGCAGGCACGAGCGGGTGGGCGAGCACAGCGCCGTGGTGTGCCACTGGGTGTAGCGGACTCCCTGCGCGGCGATCCGGTCGATGTTCGGCGTCGGGACCGGCCCGCCGTAACAGCTCATCGCCGAGAAGCCCACGTCGTCGAGCACGATGTACACGACATTGGGCGCGTCCGACGGCGCCTTGGGCGGCTCGAATGGCGTCCAGTCGGGCTCGGAGTCACGGATGTCGACGTTGATGGTCCCCTTGAATGGCTTTGCCACCTTCACTCCCCGCGTTTGGATGCCACTACTCGGATTGATGCCGCATGACGGATCGTCACCTGCCCGCCCGCCGCCCGCGTCACCCCGGGCGGGTGAACTAAGCGGTCGGCCCGCTGACGGCGTCGGGGGGCCGCCGCCTACGCCTGACGGGAGTCGCCGCTTCCGTTCTGTCGCATCTTCTCCGCTCACCGGACGGCGGTGGCCGGCCTACCCGGCGGTTCGGTAGGCGACCCGGCCGCCGACCACGGTGGCGGTGGGGGAGAGGGTGAGCAGCTCATCGTCGGGGCAGCTGAACGGGTCGGCGGGGTAGCAGGCCAGGTCGGCGGGCGCGCCGGGGACCAGGGTTCCCGCCGCGGGCCCGGAAGCGGAGGGCCCGGACAGGAAGCCGGCGCCCGCGACGGTGTACAGGCGCAGCGCCTCGGCGCGGCCGATGGCGTGCTCCGGCCCGAGGACCCCGGCCGGGGTGCGCCGGGTGGTCATGCCGTGCACCGCGCGCAGCGGGGACAGCGGGCCGATGGGGTGGTCGGTGCCCGCGCTGATCCACGCGCGCGCGTCGACGAGCGCGCGCCACGGGAACAGCGCCGCGGTCCGCTCCGGCCCCCAGGCCTGCAGGAATGCCGGGCCGAGGCCGTCGAGCAGTGCCTGCTGCACGGTGATGTGCACGCCAAGGGCGGCCGCCTCGGGAATCCGGTCCCCGATGAGCCCGCCGTGCTCGATAACCAGCACCCCCGGCGGTACCGGGCCGGCCGCGGCGGCCGCGTCTTTCATGGCGGCGAGCAGCAGCGCGTTGGCGCGGTCGCCCATGGCGTGCACGCCGACCGGCCAGCGGCGCCGCAGGCACACGGTGAACGCGGTGGTCAGCGTCTCGCGGTCCCAGAGCAGCTCGCCGCGGTAGCCGGGACGGTCGGCGTAGGGCTGTTCCAGGGCAGCGGCCTCGACGCCGCCGTCTAGCCCGAACTTCAGCCCCCAGAGGCGCAGCAGGCCGTCGCCCGCCCCTGGCGTGATCCCCTGCGCCTCAAGCCCGTCGAGGTACGCGTCCATCGAGCCGGCCGCCGCGACGGCGGGCGCCGTGGTGAAGATCATGGCGTGCGCCCGGACGGCCAGCTGGCCGTTGGCTTGGGCGCGGCGGTAGGCCTGCCACTGGCCGGGGGAGACGGCCGGGTCGCGCACGGTGCCGAGCCCGTGGGCCGCGTACTGGGCGGACGCCTGGGCCAGGCCGTCTCGCAGGGCCGGCTCGGGCAGCGGCGGCACGGCACGGAACGCGACGTCGAGCGCCGCGTCTTGCAGCCAGCCGCGCGGCTCGCCGCTGGCGTCCCTGTCGATGAAGCCGCCCTCGATGTCCGGGGTGTCCCGGCCGATGCCGGCCAGCCGCAGCGCGGCTGAGTTGAGGACGCCGTTGTGCCCGCCGCGCTGTACGAGCACCGGGTGCTCGGTGGTGGCCTGGTCGAGTTCGGCGGCGGTGGGCAGCCGGCGCTCGGCGAGGCCGAGCTCGTGCCAGTCCGCGGCGCTGCGGATCCACTGCCCCGGCGGGGTCTGCGCGGCGCGCTCGGCGATCAGCGCCACGAGCCGCGGTATGTCCCCGGCCTGCGAGACGGGTACGCCGAGGATGTTCTGCCCGGCCAGCATCAGGTGATTGTGCGTGTCTACGAACGCGGGCAGCACGACGAGGCCCGGCTCGTCGAAGATGACCGTGCCCGGGCCGCGCCAGGCGGCCGTCAGCTCGCCGCGGTCGCCCGGTCCGGCGGTCGCGGCGATCCTCCCGTCGCGGACGGCCAGCGTCGTCACCGGGGGCGCGTCGCCCGCCAGGGTGTGCACCGTGCGCGCGACGATGATGAGGTCGGCCGCCTGGTCTGTCATGCGTGCTCCCTCCTGCCTAGCGTCCCAGCGCTCGGGCCAGCGCGTCCTGCGCCTGCGCCGCGATGCCGTCGACCACGTCGGCGGCGGGCCGCAGGCTGGTGATGAGGTCGACGGCCTGGCTGGCCCATACCGGCCGCGGGAGCTCGCCGCTGGTCACGCCGCGCCGGTAGGCGGCCTTCGCCTCGGCGCTCGCGTCGAGCTCGTCTTCCCGGTCCCGCCAGGCGTCGTGGAACGGGTGGTGCAGGGTGCGCGCGGTGTACTCGCGGGGCCAGCGCGAGCCGCGCGCGATGTCGAGCACGGCGTCGCGCTCGGTGTCCTCGCCGCCCGCGTCGATGATCGCCTGCTGCTCCGCCCGGTCGATGAGCGCCTCGGCGGTGGCGAGGAACCGGGTGCCGATCAGCGCGCCGGACGCGCCGAGCGCCAGCGCCGCGGCCAGGCCGCGCCCGTCCGCGATTCCGCCCGCGGCGAGCACCGGGACCGGCGCGGCGAGGTCGGCGACGACCGGGATGAACGCCAGCGTGGACCACCCGCGCCTGGCGCCGTGCCCGCCGGCCTCCGTGCCCTGCGCCACGATGACATCGGCGCCGAGGTCCACCGCCTGCCTGGCTTCCGCGAGGGTGGTCACCTGGATGACCAGCCGCGCGCCCGCCGCGCGGACCGGCCCGGCGAGCGGTCCGTGATCGCCGAAGGAGAGCATCACCGCGTCCGGCCGGTACTCAAGCGCCCGCTGCACCGTGTCCCGGCTGACCGCCCAGCTCTGGAAGCCGACGCCCCAGGGGGCAGGCGAGGCGCCGGCCGCCAGCGGCAGCTCCCGCGCCAGCCAGTCCGCGTCGCCGTTGCCGCCGCCGAGCAGGCCGAGGCCGCCCGCGGCCGAGACGGCGGCGGTGAGCGCGCCGCCCGCCGACCCGCCCATCGGCGCCAGCGCGACCGGATGCCGCAGGCCGAACAGCTCGGTGAACGCCGTACGCAAGGCCACCGCGCCTCCTCATCGCTCATTGCTGAGGGCTCCCGGGCGTCCCGGAGCTCAGCCCTAACCTAGGACAGCGCCCGGCCCGGCTGGCCCGCGGGGCAGCACCCCGGGAGCATGGCGGTCACCGGCTGGGCAATCCCTCAGCGCGCGGAAGCCGTATTAGAGATGACGACGCACCCAGGTTCGATGTAGCCAGACTGCCCTAAGCACAGGAGTGATTTCGTGGAGCCTACGTTCCTCGTCCCGGTGCGAATGAGCAGGGCCGGGGTGGTCGCCGTGCGAACGGGGCGGTTGTGGTCCGGCGAGCGCGTCGGCCTCGCATTCACTTGTGAGACCTCCCTCGCGCGGACCCTGGGACGGTCGCAGCAGTGGGTCCACCTGTCCGGCGAGGCGCTGGCCGACATGCTGGCACCGCTCGGAATCGAGCACATCAGGATCGACGCGCACCTGGGCACCGAACCCGAGACCGAGTGCCCGCCACGGCCGGGGCAGCCCATGCCGTCCCGGCCGCGCCCGGCCACGGCGGATGCCCGTCCTGATCCGGACAGTGAGGGCGCCGGGCGGCCGCTTACCCGGCGGGTAGCGTTAGCGGGTCAGCCGCAGCACCGGGATCGTGCGGATGCCCTCGGTCTTCTGCGCGTACTCGCCGAAGCCGGGCATGCGCTTGACCTGCTCAGCGAAGACGCGTTCCCGTTCGTCGCCGTGAAGCTCGGTGACGGTCGCCTGGTAGGTGCTCGTCTGCACCTCCACGGTGGCGTGTCCCGCCGCGACGATGTTGTCGTACCAGTCCGGGTTGGACGGCGCGCCGGCCTTGGAGGCGAAGATGTAGAACGAGGCGTCGTCGCCGGGCAGGTACACAAGCGGGGTGACGTACTCGGTGCCGCTCTTGCGGCCGACGTGGTGCAGCAGGACCATGGGTGCGCCAGCGAACGGGCCGCCAACTTGGCCCCCGTTGGCGCGGAACTCCGCGATCACGCCGTTATTCCAGTCGTTAGGCACTGCGATCTCCGTCCCGTGCTCATCAGCATCTGTCATGTCCCAACCTAGCGGGCTCCTCAGGGAACGAGGACGGCGGCGCCGTCGAAGCGGCCGGCCTTCAGGTCGGCGAGGGCCCGGCCGGCGTCGTCGAGCGGGTACTCGTGCGTGGTGACCGACAGCTTGTGCGCGGCGGCGAAGGCGAGGAACTCGCGGGCGTCCTCCCGCGTGTTCGAGGTGACGCTGCGCACCTGCCGCTCCTGGAACAGGTACCGCTCGTAGGACAGCGGCGGGATGTCGGACAGGTAGATGCCGGCGATGGCGAGGGTGCCGCCGCGGTCGAGCGCGGCAAGCGCGGGCGGCACCAGGTCGCCGGACGGGGCGAACAAGATCGCGGCGTCGAGCGGCTCGGGCGGCGGCTCATCCGGCCCGCCGACGAAGGCGGCGCCGAGCGACCTGGCGAGCTCCCGCGCTTGCTCGCCTCTGGTCATCACGGACAACGTGGCGCCGAGCGCGAGGGCGACCTGCGCGGCCAGGTGGGCGCTGCCGCCGAAGCCGTACATGCCGAGCCGGCCGCCAGGCGGCAGGGCGGCCCGCTTGAGCGCACGGTAGCCGATGATGCCCGCGCACAGCAGCGGCGCGAGCTCGACGTCGGAGTACCCCGCCGGCAGCGGGTGCGCGTACGCGGCGGGGACGGTCAGGTACTCGGCATACCCGCCGTCCGCGTCCCAGCCGGTGTATACGGACGCCGGGCAGAGGTTCTCCGCGCCGCGCGCGCAGTAATGGCAGGTGGCGTCGGTGGAGCGGAGCCAGGCCGCCCCGGCCCGGTCGCCGGTGGCGAAGCCGGCCGAGTTGCCCGGGCCGGTCGCCACCACCTCGCCGACCACCTCGTGGCCGGGCGTCACCCAGGGCTGGCGGACCGGCAGGTCCCCCTCGGTGACGTGCAGGTCGGTGCGGCACACCCCGCAGGCGAGCACCCGCAGCAGCAGCTCGCCCGGGCCGGGCGCCGGCACCGGCACGTCCCTCATCACCAGCGGCTGTCCCTGATCGACCGGCCCGGGCCGGTCCACGTGCCATGACCGCATCGCATCACCTTCCCGGCACACACTAACCCTGGCTGCCCTTCCGGCCTAGCCGGAGCGGTCCCGGCGGTGCCCTTCCCGGCGGCGGGACCAAGCAGGGTGCTACCCGCGCTTGAGCGCCCCGATGCCAAGTGACCCGTCACCGCGCTGTGCCATGCCTGCTTCCGCCTGGCTGACATACGTGGCGGGGTCCTTGTCGACCGGCTTGACCCCCGTGACGTTGCGCGCCTCATAGGCGGCGAAGGCCACGGCGAGGTCGTGGCGCTGTCGCAGCGCGGCCAGGCGGCGGAAGTCGGTCAGGCCCTCGCGCTCTTCCTCCGCCATGTGGTCGCTGTTCGCCAGGTTGGCGCCCGCGACAGCCGCGTACCAGCCGTCGCTGCCGACCTGATGCCCGGCGACCTCCGCCACCGCGTCCCTGATCTCGTTGTGGTCATCGATCGCGTCCAGGGTCTCGTCCTCAACGCCCGCCCTGCGCCGCGCGGCGATTCCTACCCGCAGCAGCTCGGGATAGAAGATCGCCTCCTCCGCCGCCGCGTGCACTTCGAGGAACGCCGCCAGCCGCCCCCAGACGGCGGACAGCGCCTCGGTGTCAGCGCGGTCGATCTGCTCCAGGATCGCGAACAGCCGTCGCTGCTCGTGATGGTCGTCGAGTATCAGCTGCGTGATATCCATCAGCCCTCCAACTGCGCAGGAAACGGCGGAGCGCCCGCGACGCGGCAGGCAATCATGCTATGCCCGTGGGCGTGGTCGCCTGCTGCGACCAGCCAGTCGTGAGCCTAATCACGTCGCATACGCCTCAGGAGCGTTCGTTTGCCCCTGGAGCATCCCATGATCATCGTTGAGCACGCGGAAGACCGCTGCAGCCGCAGCGCCGGCGCGTAACCCGCCCTCAGCCGCCTCCGTGCCTCCCGGGAGAGCCCGCGGCCGGGCCCGCGGCGGGCCCGGTCCGCGGTTCCGGTACGGTGCGCATGAGCCGCAAACTGGGCATCCGCTCCGGCGATCATCCCCGCCGGGCCGCCGGGCGAGGAGACGGACATGATCATCAAGGACGAGATCCAGCTGACCGAGGCGGTCCTCGCGGAGACCGCCCGGGCGGACGACCCGCGGTTCCGTGAGGTCCTCCAGGCGCTCATCCGCCACCTGCACGACTTCGCGCGGGAGGTGCGGCTGACCGAGGCGGAGTTTGACGCCAGCATCGGCATCGTCGCCAGGCTCGGCCAGCTCACCACGCCGAGCCACAACGAGGTGCGGCTGATGGCGGGCAGCCTCGGCCTGTCGACGCTGGTGTGCCTGATGAACAACGGCACGGAGGAGCAGCCGACGTCCGCGAACCTGCTCGGGCCGTTCTGGCGGCAGGGCGCCCCGGTGATGCGCCACGGCGACTCGATCGTCCGCTCGCCCACCCCGGGGGCGCCGCTGTTCTTCTCTGGCACGGTGACCGACACCAACGGCATCCCGGTGGCCGGCGCGGAGATCGACGTCTGGCACGCCTCACCGGACGGCCTGTACGAGAACCAGGACCCGGGCCAGGCCGAGTGGAACCTGCGCGGCCGCTTCGTCACCGACGAGAAGGGCGCCTTCGCCTTCCGCAGCATCAAGCCGTCCGGCTACCCGATACCGACGGGCGGCCCGACCGGCGGCCTGCTCACCACGCTCAAGCGGCACCCGTTCCGCCCGGCGCACATCCACGCGCTGGTCTACAAGCCCGGGTTCAAGACGATTACCTCGCAGCTGTACAGCCACGACGACCCGATGCTCGACACCGACGCGCAGTTCGGCGTCACCCGCGCGCTCATCGTCAGCTACGTGCGGCATGAGCCCGGTGACGGGCCGGCCCCGGCGCCAGACGTCACCGAGCCCTGGTACACCCTCGACTACACGTTCGTGGTCGAGCCCGGCGACGCGTGGCTGCCCACGCCGCCGGTGTCGGCGAAGGCGGTATCGGCGACGACCGGGGCCCCGGCCGCCACGGGCTGATGGTGGCGCCCGCGCTGGCGAGGATGACCAGGGCGATCGCGCCGGCCGCGGCGGCCGGGACGCGCTGACCGAGCAGCACGAGGCCGGCCAGCGCGGCGACCGCGGGCTCGAGGCTGAGCAGCGTGCCGAAGACCCGGCGCGGCGCGCGGCGCAGCGCGGCGAGTTCCAGCGTGTACGGCACGACCGAGGCGAGCACCGCGGTGCCGAGCGCGAGCAGCATCAGGTGCGGCCGGCCGGCGACCTGCCAGGCGCCGCGCGCGCCGAACGGCAGCAGCACGAGCGCGCCGATCGCCAGCCCCGCGGCCAGGCCGCCGCGACCGGGGACGGCCCTGCTCAGCCGCGAGCCTGTCACGATGTACAGCGCCCAGAACGCGGCGGAGATCAGCGCGAACCCGACTCCGGCCGGGTTGAGCGGGTGCCCGGCGGTGCCGTGGCCGCTGCTCAGGCCGAGTATCAGCACGCCCGCGACGGCGAGGCCGACCCAGCCGGCGTCGCGCCAGCGCTTGGACAGCGCGGCCGCCAAGGTGAGCGGGCCAAGGAACTGGATGGTCACCGCGGTGCCGAGGGGCAGTCGGGCGAGCGCGGCGTAGAAGAACCCGTTGGTGCCCGCGAGGCTGATCCCGTAGAGCGCGACCGCCCGCCACTGCGACGGCCGCCAGCCGCGCACGCGCGGCCGGGCCAGCACGAGCAGCACCGTCGCGGCCAGGGCGAGCCGCAGCAGCGTGGCCCCGGCCACGCCGGTGACGGGGAACAGCCGCATGGCGAGGGCGGCGCCGGCTTGCAGTGACGTGCACGAGCCGAGCACGAGCAGCGCGGCGGCGGCAGGGCTCCCCGATCGCGGCGCGCTGCGCGGCGCAGCGGTCGCGGCCGCGGTGCCACGGGCGGCGGCCACGGGAGCGCCAGACGGGGCCGCGACTTCCCGTGCGCCGTTGGTGGCGACGGAGGCGAGAGGGCCGGGAGCAGCGGTCGTGGTCATCGGGTCAGCCTGTTTGTCCGCATGCCTTAACCGTCGCCGATGAGAGATCGTTTCGTCCAGCGAATGTTTTCGAGTAATAATGATAAGAAGAACTGATCATTTGCTGGATCTCTGGAGGCGGTCGCCGTGCTTGACGTTCACCGGCTGCGGCTGCTGCGCGAGCTTGACCGGCGCGGCACCCTGGCGGCCGTGGCGCGGGCGCTGTCGTACAGCCCGTCGGCGGTGTCGCAGCAGCTGAGCCAGCTTGAGACGGAGACCGGGGTGACGCTGCTCGAGCCGGCCGGACGCGGCGTGCGGCTAACCGCGCAGGCCCGGATCCTGGTCGCGCACACCGAGGCGATCCTCGAGCGCCTGGAGGAGGCCGAGGCGGAGTTGCGCGCCTCGCTGACCGAGGTGCGCGGCACGCTGCGCGTCGCGTCGTTCCAGTCGGTGCTGCTCGCCCTGGTGCCCGAGGTGCTCACCAGGCTCGCCGCGCGTCACCCGGGTCTGCGCGTCGAGATCACTCACCAGGAGGCGGGCCCGGCGTTCGCCGGCCTGCTCGCGCACGACTTCGACGTGGTGCTCGGCGAGGAGTACCCGGGCATCGCGCGGCCTCCCGTCCCCGGCGCCCGCACCCAGCTGCTCGCGCGCGACGAGCTGTTCCTCGTCATCCCGGAGCACGGACCGCACGCCCGGGCGGAGCCGCCGGCCGAGCCGGCCCGGCTGGCCGACCTCGCCGACGTCCCGTGGATACTCGACCCGGCCAACATCGCCGCCGGGCAGTGGGCGCGCGACACCTGCCGCGCGGCGGGCTTCGAGCCCGATGTGCGCTACGCAGCCTCTGACCTGCTGCTGCAGGTCCACCTGGCGGAGAAGGGACACGCCGCCGCGGTGGTGCCCGGCCTGCTGCTCACCGCCATCCCGCCGCCGGACGCCCGGGTGCGCGCCCTGCCCGGGCGGCCGCGGCGCAGGCTCACCACCGGCGTGCGGGCCGGCGCCGACCGCGACCCGGCGGTCCGCGCCTTCCGCGCCGCCCTCGGCGAGGCGGTCCGCGCGACCACCGCCGGCGCCGACGTTAGCGCCCGCGGGCAATCCGGTTAGGAGCTTCGGGGTTGCTGCTGCGGAGGCTTGCGTTACTGGTTGTTGGACCGGGGCTTGCGCTAGGTGCTGCGCGGCCGGGGGCTTGCGTCACCTGCTGCGAAACCGGGGGCTTGCGTGATCGCGCACCGGGACGGACAGTTGATCACGTGCGGGATTTGCTGCCGCGCCAGGTCGAGATCATGCCGGAGGACCGGGTGGTGGTCACCGGCGCCTCGGGGTTCATCGGGTCTGCCGTCGTGCGGGCGGCACGGTCAGCCGGCGCGCACGTGGTCGCGATGACGGAGCCCGGTGCGGACTGCCGTAACCTCACGCTGCTTGACGCCGAACTGGCCGAGGCGGACCTGCGGGACCCGGTAGGGGTCAGCGCCGCGTGCGCCGGCGCCCGGTTCGTGTTCCACCTGGCCGCGATCTACCGGTTCTGGGCCCGCGACCCGCGGGTGTTCTACGACGTGAACGTCGGCGGGACGCGCAACGTGCTCGCCGCGGTGCGGGCGGCGGGCTGCGAGCGGCTCGTGTACACCTCCACGATCGGCGTCCTCGGGCACCCGGAGGACGGCGGGCCGGCCGACGAGACCTGCTACCCCGACCTGGCCCGGCTGTACGGGTCGTACAAGGGGTCCAAGTACGTGGCCGAGCACGAGGTCCTGCGAGCGTGCGCCGAGGGCCTGGACGCCTGCCTGGTGCTGCCCACGTTCCCGCTCGGGCCGGGCGACGTGACCCCGACGCCGACCGGCAAGGTGGTGCTCGACTACCTCAACGGCAAGATGCCCGGGTACGCGGCCACCGCGATGAACGTGGTCCACGTCGATGACCTGGCGGCGGGCCACCTGGCGGCGCTGGAGCGCGGCGCCAGGGGCCGCAGCTACATCCTCGGCGGCGCGAACCTGGCAATGCGGGACATCCTGGCCGAGCTGGCCGCCTGCACCGGGCTCCCGGCGCCGCGGCTGCGGGTGCCGCGCGGCGTGATCCTCGCCGCGGGCGCCTCCTCCACCCTGGTCGAGGGACGGGTGCTGCGCCGGGCACCGCACGTGCCGCTCGAGGCGGCGCGCATGTCCGCGACCCCGATGACCTTCAGCGACGCGCGGGCGCGCACCGAGCTCGGCCACACCGCCCGCCCGGCCAGCGAGGCGATCAGCGAGTCGGCCCGCTGGTTCGCCGACCACGGCTACGTGGCGGCCCGCCGCGCGGCCCTGATCAAGTGGCGCGACTGACGACGGTAACT
>CAZORE010000077.1:0-35638 GCA_964581815.1 uncultured Streptosporangiaceae bacterium
TGGTGAAGGGTTTATAGCACTATTGTGCTATAAACCCTTCATGATCATGGCTGGGGCCGCGACGCTGGTGCCTTTGGGGCTGGAGGTGTTCAGGGTGTTCGCCCGGTGACGTTTCCCGCCCCCCTCGCCGCCCCGCCCGCGCCGCTGCCCGTGGAATTACTCGTGCAGGCCACGACCACTTCAGCGATCCCGAAACCCGCAGGTCAGTAATCCGCGATACCGGCGGCAGGCAAAACACGGTTGGCCGGTTTCCCGCCCGGTTCCGGGTCAGCGCTGGAGTGATCGCCTGCGCAACCGCTCGGTCACGATCGTGCGGAGCACTCGCTGACCGTCGCGGAACGTGTTCAGGTTGGAGGTGCCGTGGATCCTGTCGTGCTCGAAGCTCGGCACCTCGACGATGGACAAGCCGGTCGTGGCCGCGCGGAGGTTGAGCAGCGTCTCGATCTCGAAGCCGTCGCCCCAGACCGGCCGCTGGCCGGGGGAGTCGGGGGTAAGGTCGAAGACCGGGAGGTGCTTGGCCCAGAATGCGTTGTAGCCGTAGCAGAGGTCCGAGTAGCTGGTGCCGAAGGTCGCGTTGACGACCATGCCGAGCGCCCGGTTGCCGAGCCTGCGCAGCGCGGTGATGTCGCTGCTGCCTGCTCCGGGGGCGAACCGCGAGCCCTTCGCGAAGTCGGCGCCCTCGGTCAGCGCCGAGACGAAACGCGGGATCTCGGCCGGGTCGGT
Source organism: uncultured Streptosporangiaceae bacterium (assembly GCA_964581815.1). Classification (GTDB taxonomy): domain Bacteria; phylum Actinomycetota; class Actinomycetes; order Streptosporangiales; family Streptosporangiaceae; genus Trebonia. Next base: position 724 of record CAZORE010000077.1, read on the forward strand.
CGAGCCGTCGGCGTCGATCATGACGATGATGTCGCCCGTCACGGCGGCGAAACCGCAGGCGAGCGCGTTACCTTTACCCTTCCGGGTCTGCGTGATCACGCGGACGCCCGGCAGCAGCTGGCGGGCGATTTCCGGCGTGCCGTCAGTCGAATGCCCGTCGACCACGATGACCTCGTGCAGCCCGGCCGGCAGGGCAGCGAAGACATGCTCAAGATTGCGCGCCTCGTTGAGCGCCGGGATGACTACAGAGACACGCTGCTGGGTGACTTGCTCGAGCGTTGGCGTGGTAGCCGGGGCTAGGACACCGGCCAGTCTGGTGATTGTCATGCCGTTACCCTCGCTGGCCAAGGTGGTCAGGGAGTTCGCCTGTTTGGTGCATAACGGTTGCAGCGGGTAACCGATGTTGTTTTGGCAGATGGGTCAGGAGGGAAAAGAGTGGTCATGGGGGGCGGAAGCGTTCCCCGGGCCAGGTCTCACCCGGATCGGCTACGGGACGCAACAGGCAGGGCGGTCGAGGAGTCCGCGCGCACGAATACAGATCAGGCGGGTACAGATGAAGCGACCACGGGCCAGCAGCGCGCGCAGTTCCTCGCGGCCGTCTCGCATGAGCTCAGGACGCCGTTGACCTCCATTATCTCGTTCAGCGAACTGCTGCGCGGCGAGGCAGGCGGCTTGTCGCCTGACGGCGTGCGGTTCCTCGACATCATCGAGCGGAACGCCGACCGGCTGCTGCGGCTGATCGACGACGTGCTGATGCTGAACCGGATCGAGGCGGGCGGGCTACCACTCGACCTGACGGAGATCGAGCTTCCCGAACTCGCGGCGGACGCGGTGAAGAGTGCCGCCCCTGCGGCCGCCAGGTCCGGCGTGACCGTCAGCCTCGACGCGGGCGAGGGGCCGCTCGTGACGGCCGACCCGCGGCGGATCGCCCAGGTCCTCGACAACCTGATCGGCAACGCAGTCAAGTTCTCGCACGTGGACGGCCCAGTGCGGGTCCGGCTGCGGCACGCGGACGACACTTGGCGGATCGACGTGTCGGACACCGGGATCGGCATACCGCCCGAGGAGGCGGCGCGGCTATTCGGCCCGTTCGTGCGGGCGTCCAACGCGCGGATCGCGGGCCTGCCGGGCACCGGGCTCGGGCTCGCTATCGTCAAGCTGCTCGTCGAGATGCACGACGGGTACGTCACGGTGGACAGCGTGCTCAACCAGGGAACCACGGTGAGCGTGTTCCTGCCTGTCCATCAGAACGCGGCAGCCCGGTGAACGACCGAGTCCTGGTGATCGAGGACGATCGTGACATCGCGCTCGGCATCAGGACCGTGCTCGAAAGGAGCGGCTTCGCGGTGACCACGGCGGCCAACGGCCGCGGCGGGCTGCGCGCTTTCCACAGCCAGCGCCCCGATATCGTTGTCCTCGACGTGGGGCTGCCCGAGCTGGACGGGTGGACGGTGCTCGATCGCATCCGCGAGATGAGCGAGGTGCCCGTGCTCATGCTCACCGCGCACGGCCAGGAGGCCGACAAAGTGCGCGGACTGCGGGCCGGGGCGGATGACTACCTCACCAAGCCGTTCGGCCAGGGGGAGTTCGTCGCCCGGGTGCAGGCGCTGCTTCGCCGCTCGGCAGGCGCCGACAAGGAGGTGGCCGAGGTCTTCGACGACGGTACCGTCCGGGTGAACTTCGCCGCGCACGAGGTGGCCGTGGCGGGCGTGCCCGTTGAGCTGACCGCGACGGAGTACCGGCTGCTCGCCGTCCTTGTCAGGCACCGCGGGCAGGTGCTGAGCCCGGCCAAGCTGCTCGAGCTCGTGTGGAGCGACCCGTTCGGCATCGGGCCGGACCGGGTCAAGTACAGCGTGATGCGACTGCGCCGCAAGCTGGGCGGCGTGGCGGGCACGGAGTCGCTGATCGAGGCGGTCCGTGGGTTCGGCTACCGTTACCGCGCGGCCCCGGCCGGCCAGCGCGGCGGTGGCACCGCAACCGTCTAGCACCGGGAAGGCCACCGCCGGGCGATCGCTGGCATGGCACAGTGGGCCATTATGTCTTTTTCAGCTCACCCCGCTCCCCTCGGGAGCGCAGCGAAGCCCGCCAGACGGGGACGGGTCCTTATCGTCGAGGACGACCCGGAGGCGACCCTCTTCGCCACGCTGGTCCTCCGCGAACGCGGCCGGTTCGAGGTCACCCACACCGCCGACCCGGCGGTGGCCCTGCTGCTGGCCACCAGCAGGCCCTGGGACCTGGTGCTTACCGATGTGGACTTGCCGGTCATGTCCGGCCTGGAACTGCTCGCCGCCCTTCGCGCCCTCACGCCCGGCGTCCCTGTTCTCCTGGTCACGGCTTCCCCGGCGCGCGCGTTCCCTGACGCCCCCGACCCGGCGGGCCACCCGGGCACATCGGCTGGCGCCCGGCCTGACGGCCTGCTCATCAAGCCGTTCCGTGCCGAGCAACTGCTCACCGCCGCTGCCTTGCTAGCCGGCGGCGGGCGGCGGGCCGGCTGAAGCCGACGGCCGCCAACCCGCCGCGCCTAGTCCGCTGCTGGTGAACGCCGATTCCCCTGCCGGGTACTGGTCCTTACATTGAAGCCATGAGCGAGATCGGCAGGGTCATCCCGCTGGGCGGGCAAGCGCTTGAGCCGCTGTGGCGGGAGGTGCTGGGCAGCCGCCTGCGGACGTTGCGCACCGACCGTGACGAGACCCTCGCGCAGACGGCCGAGCGCGCCGGCATCTCACCGCAGTACCTGTCGGAAATCGAGCGCGGCCGCAAGGAGGCGTCGAGCGAGATGATCGCGGCCCTCGCCGGCGCGCTCGGCATCACGGTCGCCGAGCTGATGGCCGGCGCGGCGGAAGACCTCCGCCGCATCGTCACCCCGGTCTTCGCGGTCACCACGGTCACCACGCGAACCGCGGTCGCGGGCCGCGCGGCCCGTTCCACGCAGCACGGGTCGGGCCCGGTCGCCCTCGCCATGGCGGCGTGACTGTTAACTCCCGGGGGGACGACCCCCCGTACCCCCGGGGCGCGCCCGATGGCTCCGCCATCGTATCGGGCGCGCGGCTTGCGGGGCCCGTACCTGCCGGTGCTCCTAGCGGCTGGTGAGGATCTGGTCGACCAGGCCGTAGTCGAGCGCCGCCTGCGCGTTCAGCACGCGGTCCCTGTCGGTATCGGCGCGCAGCGTCTCCACCGGCTGGCCGGTATGCGTGGACAGGACGGACTCCAGCTGGGCCCGCAGCCGGACGAGCTCGTCGGCCTGCAGGATCAGGTCGGGGATCGTACCCTGGCCGCTGACCGCGGGCTGGTGCAGGATGACCCGCGCGTGCGGCAGCATCGCCCGCCGCCCGTGCGCGCCCGCGGCGAGCAGCACCGCGCCCGCCGCCACGGCCTGCCCGACGCAGGTGGTCGCCACCGGGGCCTTGATGAACTGCATGGTGTCGTAAATGGCGAGCATCGACGGGATGTCGCCGCCCTCGCAGTTGATGTAGAGGTTGATCTCCTGGTCCACGCTCTGCCCCTCGAGGAAGATGAGCTGCGCGGTCAGCGTGTTGGCGACGCCCGGATCGATCGCGGTGCCGAGCACGATGATCCGCTCGGTCAGCAGGTGCGAGTAGACGTCCATGATCCGCTCGCCGCGCGGGTGGTCGGCGATGACGTTGGGGATCGTGTAGCTGCTCACGCGGCACCCCCGGCGATGGCGCCCACGGCGGCGGCCGCGGCGGTCGGGCGCAGGCCGAACGGCCGCCTGCGCGACGGCAGCAGCTGGCCGAACGTCTCGGCGATCACGTCGATGAACCCGTAGTCCCGCGCCTCCGGCGCGGTGTACCAGTGGTCGTGCCTGGAGTCTTCAAAGATCTTCTCGAACGGCTGGCCGGTGTCGTCGGCGATCAGGCCGAGCACGGTGTCCCGGGTCCGCCGCAGGTCGGCGGCCTGCAGCTCTACTTCAACGGCGGAGCCGCCGATCCCGGCCGACCCCTGGTGCATGAGGATGCGGGAATGCGGCAGCGCATACCGCTTGCCCCGGGTCCCCGCGGACAGCAGGAACTGCCCCGCGCTGTACGCGATGCCGAACGCGAGCGTCGCCACGTCGCACGGGATGAGCCGCATGACGTCGCGAATCGCGAGCATGGACGGCACGGAGCCACCCGGCGAGTTGATCCACAGCGCCACGTCGGCGTCCGGGTCCTCGTCGGCCAGCGTGAGCAGCTGCGTGGCGAGCAGGGTGCCGTTGTCGTCATCGAGCGGGCCGTCGAGGACGAGCACCCGCCGCTGCAGCAGGGAAAGCCGGAACTGCGCGCTGAATACCGGGGTCTTTGATTCCTGTGACATGCCTTAAGCCTGCGTGATGACCGGCTGGATCCGCGGCGGACGCTGCCGTCGGCAGATCTGCCCACGGCAGCGGTCGTCAGCCGCGCACCGCCTGCTCGATGAGCGCGCCGGCCGCGAGCAGCTGCTCTTCGCTGTCATAGGGGCCGATGAGCTGAACGTTCGCCGGGATGGGGCCTGCCTTTGGCCCCGGCACGGGGACCGGCAGGGCGAGCGCGGGCAGCCCCGCCGCGTTCACTGGCGAGGTGAGCGCACGGAGCTTGACCAAGATGTGCGCCTCTTCGAGCAGCGGCGGGAAGCCCAGCAGGGTGGGCGCGGCGAGCAGCTCCACCCGCTGCCACAGCTGGTCCAGCGTCTCCCGCCAGCGCGCGATCACCTGTTCGGCCGCGGTCACCTGAGCCGGGGTGATCGAGCTCGCCAGCTTGAGCCGGTCCCTGACGTCGGCGCCGAGATGGTCGCCCGACGTGGCGAACAGGCCCTTGTTGGCCTGCCAGGCCTGCGCGTCGAGCACGGTGATCGAGGCGGTGACGATCGCGTCGAGGCCGGAGATGCTGACCGGCACCACGTCGAACTCGGCCGTGCGCAGCGCCCCGTCGATCGCGCCGGTGATCAGCGGGTCGGCGTCGAGGGTGAGCACGCCCACCCGTCGCGGCGGTGCGCTGGCCACGGTGAACCCGGGCTCGAGCAGCGCCATGCCCGCGGCGACGCCCGCGATGTCGCGGGCCATCGGCCCCACGGTGTCAAGCCCGTGTGCCAGCGGCCTGACGCCTTCTAGTGAGATCCTGCCCCAGGTGGTCTTGAGGCCGGTGACCCCGCAGCAGGCGGCCGGAATGCGGATGGAGCCGCCGGTGTCGCTGCCGTAGCCGATGTCCGCCTCGCCGGAGGCGACCGCTGTTGCCGAGCCGCTTGATGAGCCGCCGGGCATCCGGCGCGGGTCGAGCGGGTTGACCGGGGTGCCGAAGGCCGCGTTGATCCCGCTGATCCCGTAAGCGAGCTCGTGCAGGTTGGTCTTGCCGGCGAACCGCGCCTGCCCGGCCGCCATCGCCGCGCGCAGCCCGGCGAGGCAGGCCGCGTCGCGCTCGGCGGGCCGCGCATGGTCGGCCACCGGCCGGGAGGCCGCGGTTGTCGGCAGGCCGGCCATGTCGATGAGGTCCTTGACCGCGACCCGTGGTCCGGTCCCTGGCGTGCTGTCGGTGACGATCCAGGTTGCCACGGCTGACAGCCTATGCCTGCCAGTACGCGGCCGGGCCTGCCAGCTGACGCGGTCAGCGCGACGGCGGCGGCCCGGCCGCCGGGCGTCTCCTCGGTATCAGCAGTACACAGGGCAGCGCGGCCGCGCACAGCGCGGTGAGCATGATGCCCGCCACGGTTGCCGCGCCCTCCCCGCCCAGGCCGGCCAGCGGGGATAGGAGAGCGCCGAGCAGGAACGGCAGCGCGCCGACCCAGGCCGACGCCGTCCCGGCGATGGCGCCCTGGTTGGTCAGCGCGATGGCGGTGGCGTTCGGGCGCATGCTGCCGAAGAAGGCGATGAAGAAGAACAGCGGCACGAGCAGTACCACGAGCGGCGGGTGCCCGGTGAGCGCCGCGCCGAGGAAGCCGGTGCAGCCCGCGGCCATGACGATCAGCGAGCCGAGGACGACCCTGGTGATCGGGAGCCGCTTCACCAGCCGCGCGCCGACCTGCGCCATGGCCACCAGGCCGATCGAGTTGATCATGAAGAACACGCTGAACAGCTGCGGCGACTCATGGTAGGCGTCCTCGACGATGAACGGCAGCGCGGAGATATAGGTGATCAGCGCGGCGTTGCCGAGGGCGATCGCGAGCGTGTAGCCCACGTACTGCCGGTCGTCCAGCAGTGTCCGCGAGTCGGACAGCAGCTGGCGCAGCCGGGACGGCGTGCGCCGCTGCGGTGGCAGCGTCTCCGGCAGGAACCAGGCGAGCAGGAGCAGCACAAGCCCGATCGCGGCGAGCACGCCGAACACGCCGCGCCAGCTGGTGAAGCGCAGGATCTGCCCGCCGATCACCGGGGCGAGCACGGGGGCGAGGCCGAAGACCAGCATCAGCGAGCCGAGTACCCGGGCGAGCTCCGACCCGGTGTAGAGGTCGCGGACGATGGCGAGCGACAGCACGACGCCGCCCGCGCCGGCCATGCCCTGCAGGAACCGGAAGGCGATCAGCGCGCCGATGTCGGGCGCGGCGGCGCACGCCACCGACAGCACGGTGAACGCGGCAAGCCCGGCGAGCAGCGGCCGCTTGCGGCCAAGCCCGTCGCTGACCGGGCCGGCCACCAGCTGCCCGACGGCGAGCCCGGCCAGGCAGCCGGAGAGCGTGAGCTGCACCAGCGACTGCGAGGCGTGCAGGTTCGCCGCGATCGTCGGGGTCGACGGCAGGTACATGTCCATCGAGAGCGGCCCGAACGAGGACAGCGCGCCGAGCACGGCCAGCATCCCGAGACGGCGCCGCGACCTGACGGCCGGCACGGCAATAGTTTCCATTGCTAACGAATGGTATGTACTCTGGCCGGGCGCTTCCGCTACACGGCCGGGATCGGCTTCGAGCCCGCCAGCAGGATGCGGTGCATGACGCGGCGCTGGCCCTGGTAGTCGTTGACCGCGAAGTGCCAGGTCTGCCGGTTGTCCCACATCGCGATGGAGCCGGGTGCCCAGCGGAACCTGGTGATGAACTCCGGGCGGAGGCCGAAGTCGAACAGGTACCGCAGCAGCGGCAGCGACTCGCGGCGCGTCCACCCCTCGAACCGCGTGGTGAACTCGGGGTTGACGTACAGCACCCGCCGCCCGGTCTCTGGGATGAGGCGAACGACCGGGTGAACCGGGCCCTCGGCCGCGTCGTATTCCGCCACCGACGGCTCGGGCGGGTCGGTCTGCGCGTAGCTGTAGCCGAGCTTGCGCACGTTGGCGTGGATCGCGCGCAGCCCGAGCAGGGTCTGCTGCAGCCCGGCGGAGAGTCCCTCGAAGGCCGGGCCCATCGCGGCCCACTGCGTGTCGCCGCCCCACGGCGGGACCTCCTCGCAGAACAGGATCGTGGCCTTGGGCGGCTCGTCGAAGCAGGTCATATCGGTGTGCCAGCCCTCGCCAATCGCCTTGGTCTGCTCGGGCTCCTTGCGCAGTTCCTGCCGCACCCGGATCTCGCCGAGCCGCGCGGCGAACGCGTCCCGCTGCTCCGCGTTCAGCTGCTGGCCGCGCAGGAAGATGACGCCGTGCTCGGCCCAGGCCCGCAGGATCGCGTCGTAGGTCTCGTCCGGGTACTCCCTGGTCAGGTCGAGACCGCGGAGTTCCGCACCGATCAGCCCGCCGACCCTGTGCACTTGAGGCATCGTCTCCATGACGCCCATCATCGGCCCGGGCCGCGCGAACGGAAAGCGCCACCGGGCACAGCAGACGGCTCGCCGGATCCTCTGCTGAGCACAATCGGCGTCCCCGTGCGGCGCGGGGAGGGGTCGTCGATTAATCGGACAAACCGGCTATACGGAACGCAGGGTTAGTCATCGGGCCGTCCAGCGCATACGCTGTTGCCGTTTGGGAGCAGCCGCGACCACGGGGGGATTGAACAATTTCCATAAATCTGCATCGAAATCGCACAGCGACGCTCGTGCAGAGAATCCGAACGGCGGGCTTTTACCTGGTCACCTTCGCCGTGGTGGCCGCCGGGTCGATCTGGCTCGCGCTGCGCGTCGCCCCGCTGCAGACCGTGTCGGCGGCCGGGCAGACGGCGCAGGTGGGGGCCACGCTCCCGAACGCAAGCCTGCACGGCCCTGGCGAGCTTGACCTGTTCGGCCAGGTCATGGCCACCAGGCCGCAGTTCACCGGCCTCATCAGGCCCAAGCTGGCGCTCGACCACATCACCATCGACCCGCAGGTGATCAACATGCTGCGGTCTCAAGGGCCCGCGAAGGTCGAGCTGACGCTCAGCCAGCAGCTCGCGTCGGGCTGGGAGCACTACTTCCTGTGGGAGACCCTGCTCGCGGTCGGGTTCGCCGTGATCCCGCTGGTCGCCGTCGCGGCGGTGCGCGGGCGGCCGAGGATATGGAAGCTGCTCGCGGCCGGCCTCGCGGTCGTCGTCGCCGTCAACCTGGGCGGCATAGCGCTCACCGCGTCAGGGACGCCCAAGGTGCTGCGCAGCGTCCACACCATCGACGACCTGGTGGGCGTCGACCCGGTCAACGAGCCGCCCGCCATCGGCGCGGCCAACCCGAACGCGCAGGCCGTGGTCATCGGCGACTCCACAGCGGCGGGCTGGGGCCTGCCCTGGGGGCCGAAGCCGACCGCCGAGGAACAAGCGTGCGGCCGGTCGCCCGAGTCGTACGCGGCCGACCTGGCGGCGGCCAACCAGTGGAACGTGCTCAGCCTGGCCTGCGGCAGCGCGACGATCGCGAACGGCCTGCTTGGCCCGGAGGTGCTCTACAACGGCGAGATCGCGCCGCCGCAGCTCCCCCAGGCCGAGGCGGCGACGCATGCCAAGGTGGTCATCGTCAGCGTCGGGGCGGACGACCTGTCCTGGTCGGTGATGACCAAGCTGTGCGCGGCGTCTGCCGTCTGCGATGACAAGGTGTCTTCCGCCTACTTCAACCAGCTGCTCAGCACGTTCACCAGGAATTACTACCAGCTGCTCAGCGACCTCGACCGGCTGCCAGCGCACCCTGCGGTCCTGGTGAACGAGTACTACTCACCCTTCGGGTCCGACGTCAGCTGCCTGCAGCAGTACGGCATGACGCAGGCGAAGGTGAAGGTGCTGCTGGCCCGGCTGGGCCAGCTAAACACTGTGCTCGCCCAGGGGGCCAGCCTGTTCGGGTTCGGCGTGGCCACGCCCAGGTTCACCGGCCACGAGCTGTGCACCACCGACCCGTGGGTCCAGGGACCGTCCGACGCGGCGCCCCTGCACCCGAACGCGGCCGGCGAGCTGGCAATAGCGCTCGCCGACCAGCAGGCGCTCCCGCTGCTTTCGCCTTCGCCCCTGGACCTGCCGTCACCGGCGCCGTCGCCGACGACCTCTCCGGCCCTCGGCTAAACCGCGCTCACCTGCACGCGGACATCCCCGAGGTATTACCCCGCGAATTTTCGGGTTTTCAACCCCGCAGCAATCCGGGTAGGCCTCGAGATCCGTAATGCCATCATGAGCGCATCTACAGAGGAATTGCGGAGGTAAACGCAAATGAACTGCACACAGTGCCAAACGGCGAACGGCCCGGGATCGACCTTCTGCATTAATTGCGGTACGTCGCTCATCCCCTCGGCTCCGGCCGGCTACGGCGGTCCCACCAGCCAGGGCGCGCCGGCTGGCCCCCAGTACCAGCCCGGTCAGGCCGGGCCCTTCATGCAGCGTTCATCCGCGCTGCCGCCAGCTAGCTTCGAGCTGAGCCGTCTGACCACCCTCGACCGGGTTATCGCGGGCGCGACCCTCGTCACGATGATCTCGCTCTGGCTCCCCTGGTATACCGGGAAAGACACGCTCCTTGGCATTACCAGCACCGCGTCCATCAGCGGCACCGGCGAGCACGGCTGGCTCTGGCTTGAGTTCCTCGTCGCGCTCGCCCTGCTTGCCTACTTCGCGGCCAGGGCCGCCTGGGAGCAGCTGCCGTTCGGCCTGCCTGTCTCCCACGAGCGGCTGCTGATGGCCGCCACCGGCCTGCAGTTCCTGCTCATCCTGATCGGGTTCATCGCCCTGCCGTCGACCAATGGCATCCAGGGATTCTCCGTCAGCTGGGACTACGGCGCCTTCCTCGCGCTGATCGCGTCGCTCGTCGCGGCCGGGCCGATCAGCTACCCCGCGGTCAGGTCGTTCCTGGACAGCCGCAAGGCCGGCGCCCCCAGCGCGTCGTGACTCCTGGCCGCCGTAACGATCGGCGCTCAGGCGAAGCCCTACGAGCTCTTTTGCCCTGACGACCCTGGTCCGGTCGCCCTTTCAGGTGAAGGGCAGGGCAAAAGAGCTCGCCCGTTCCGGATCCTGGTTTAGCTGGATCCGGGCGGGTGCGTCGCCTTTTCACCGGGGCTGCGAGGCGGCCGTTCGCGCACTGGCCCGGCCGCCGCGGTGCAGCACGATCAGCGTGCCGAGGCAGGCCGCCGCGAGCAGGGCGTAGGGGACGAGGTCGGAGGTGGCCTGGGCAAGCGCGCCGCTCGTCGACGCGGCGATGGACTGGCCGGCCGCCCAGGTGAGGTTGGACAGCGCGAAGGCGATGCCCTGGTTGAGGCCGAGGCCCTGGGCGCCGGAAGCGACGAGCGCGGAGGCCGGGGCGAACAGGGTCCCGTAAAACGGCGTCCCCGCGACGAGGACGCCGATCAGCCACGGCGCCGACGTCAGCTGGGGGATCACCAAGGCGCACACGACGCCCATGACCAGCGATGCGCTGAGCGGGCGCGCCGCGCCGAAGCGGTCTGACAGGCGGCCGGCGAGCGGCGACAGGCCGGACTCGACCAGCGCACCGCACAGGAACGTCGCGGCGATCACCAGGCCGGACACCCCGAGACGGGACAGGCGCAACGGCGCGAGCACGTCAAGCGTGCCGAAGGCGATCCCGGCGAGTGCCATCAGCCAGCTGCCCATCATGACCTGCCGGTCGCGCAGGGCGGGGAGCGCCGCCCGCAGCGGCTGCGGAACCTCGGGACGCGGCGAGGGAACCGTGAACGCGACCACGATGAGGAGCGCGCCGGCGACCGCGGCGGCCGAGAACGCTGGCCCCGTGCCGACCGCGGTGGCCGCCGCCCCGACCACCGGGCCGAACAGCGCGCCGACCACTGCCGCGCCGAGCGCGGTGCCGAGCAGCTCGCCGCGGCGTTCCTCCGGGGCGGCCGTGGCCAGCCAGGACAGCGCGGCCGTCCAGGTGCAGGCGCCGCCGAGCCCCTGCACGAAGCGCGCCCCGTCGAGCAGGGCGGGCGCGGTGGACCAGCCGAAGGTGAGCGTCGCCACGGCCATCAGCGTCAGCCCGAGCACCGCCACCGCCCGGTCGCCGAGCCGCGCGACGAGCGCGCCGCTCGGCAGCGAGCCGATCAGCGTGCCCGCCGGGTAGGCCGCCGTCAGCACGCCGGCCGCGGCCTTGGACAGGCCGGCCGCGGCGGCGTAATGCGGCAGCAGCGGCGTGAGCGCGGAGAAGAAGACGGTATCCAGCCCGACCAGCGCGCACACCAGCCCGAGCAGCCGGAGCATCGGCGGTTCCAGCCGTGCCCGGTTCCGCCGCATCTCTTCAACTCCAACGCAAGGACAGCAACGCCGGTAAGAGCCTATCGAACGCGATGCCGGTTACCCGCCGGGCGGCGGTACGAAAGAAAGCGCATGGCTAGGCACACCGGGCGTGCCTAGCCGTCCAACATCACGGGGGTCAGCCGGCCTTGCCTTCCAGGGCCCGCCTGGTGAGGACGCGCGCGAGGTGCTCGCGGTAGTCCACGTCGGCGTGGAAGTCGTAGCCAGGAGAAGTCCCGTCGGCGGCGAGCTTGGCGGCGTCCGCGATCGACGCGCCCGACCTGAGCGCTTCCTCTGTCGCGGTGGCCCGCAGCGGCGTGCCGCCCATGGAGGCAAGCGCGACGCGGCCGCCGTAGGCGGCGACGCCGACGATCGCCCAGTCGTTGGCCCGCCTGACGAACTTCTGGTAACCCCACTTGACCGAACCGTCGCGCGGCACGCGGACGGCGGACAGCAACTCGTCGGGGCCGAGCACCGACTCGAACGGCCCGACGAAGAAGTCGTCCGCGCCGACCAGGCGCACGCCGGACGGCCCGGTGATCTCGACGGAACCGCCGAGCGCGAGCAGGGTCATCGGCAGGTCGGCGGACGGGTCGGCGTGCGCGAGTGAGCCGCCGATCGTGCCCCGGTGCCTGATCTGCGGGTCGCCGACCTGCGCGGCGGCGTAGGCGAGTATCGGGACCTCGGCCTTGAGCAGCTCGGAATCGGCCAGGTCGGCGTGCCTGGTGGTGGCGCCGATGACCACCTCGTCGCCCTCGACCCGGATCCCGGCCAGCTCCGAAACCCGGGCGATGTCGATGAGCACAGCGGGCTGGGCCAGCCGCACCTTCATCATCGGCAGCAGCGAATGACCGCCCGCGAGCAGCTTGGCGTCCTCGCCGTGCTCGGCAAGCAGCTCAAGTGCGTGCGCAGCGGAATCGGCGACCTCGTAGTCGAACGACGCGGGGATCATGCGGTCACCTCAGGCTCGGCCGGCGAAGAACCGCCAGACAGCTTGTCCGCCGCGGCGAGCACGGCCCGGACGATGTTGTGGTAGCCGGTGCACCGGCAGAAGTTGCCCTCGAGGCCCTCCCGCACCTCCTGCTCGGTGGGGTGCGGGTTCTCCGCGAGCAGGCTCGTCGAGGCCATGACCATGCCCGGCGTGCAAAAGCCGCACTGCAGGCCGTGGTTCTCGCGGAACGCCTGCTGTACGGCGCTCATCGTGCCGTCCTCGGCGACGAGTCCCTCGGCCGTGGTCACCGACCGGCCGCTGGCCTGCACCGCGAGCACCGTGCAGGACTTGACGGACTCGCCGTCGAGCAGCACCGTACAGGCACCGCAGGAGGTGGTGTCGCACCCGACGTTCGCGGCGCGCAGGCCGAGGGTCTCACGCAGGTAGTGGACGAGCAGCAGCCGCGGCTCGACCTCATCGCTGCGGGTGGTCCCGTTGACCGTGAGCTTGATCTCCGTCACCGGATCAGGCCTCCTTCGAAGCGCTTGCATGTCCGATATCATCGCTTTCCCATCGGGCATGCCCCGGGGGGCACGGGGGGTCGCCCCCCCGGGTGGCAACAGCGTTGATGGCCCGCCAGACCCGCTGCGGGGACGTGGGCATGTCGATGTGCGTGACGCCGAGGTGGGATACCGCGTCGATGACGGCGTTCTGCACCGCGGGGGTCGAGCCGATCGAGCCGGCCTCGCCGATGCCCTTGGCGCCGAGCGGGTTGTAGGACGTCGGCGTCTCCATGTCGACCAGCTCGAAGCTCGGCACCTCGGTCGCCGACAGGAACGGGTAGTCGGCGAACGTCGCGGTCAGCGGGTTGCCGTCGTCGTCGTAGACGACCTCCTCGAGGAACGCCTGCGCGGCGCCCTGGGCGATGCCGCCGTGCCGCTGCCCCTCGGCGAGCAGCGGGTTCATGACCGTTCCCGCGTCGTCGACGGTGACGACGCGACGCAGGAACACCTTCCCCGTCTCGGTGTCCACCTCGACGACCGCGACGTGGCTGCCGAAGGGGAACGTTGGCCCCGGCGCGGTGAACACGGAGCGCACGAACAACCGCTCCGACTCGGCGAGCGAGGAAAGCGGCACCGAGACGTCCGGGTCTCCCTTGACGGAGAACGCGCTCGTCTCGGCGTCGAAGACCAGGTCGGCGGGTGCGGCCTCCAGGGCCGCGGCGGCCCGCTCCCTGGCCACGTCGAGCAGCTCGCGGGATGCCTGCTGCACCGCCGCGCCGCCGAGCTGCAGCGACCGGGAGCCGCCGGTGCCGCCGCCCTTGGGAACCAGGTCGGTGTCGCCCCACTTAACGGTGATCTTCTCGATCGGGATCCCGAGCTCCTCGCTGACGAGCATCGCCCACACCGTCTGGTGGCCCTGGCCGTGCGGCGAGGTGCCGGTCAGCACGGTGGCGGTCCCGTCCGGGTGAACCTCCACGGTGCCGTTCTCGTTCGGTCCCCCGGCCTCGCCGCCCGGGCCGGTGATCTCCACGTAGGAGGACAGGCCGATGCCCAGCTGCAGCGGGTCGCCGTCGGCGCGGCGCTTCGCCTGCTCGGCGAGCAGGCCCGGGTAGTCGGCCGCCGCCAGGGCCTTCTCCAGTGCGGTCGCGTAGTCGCCCGAGTCGTACTTCGCGCCGAACGCGGTCGTGTGCGGCTCGGTGAACCTGGGCAGCAGGTTCTTCCGCCGCACTTCGGCGGGGTCAACGCCGGCCGCGTCGGCGAACAGGTCCATGGCCCGGTCGACCGCCGCGGCGGCCTCGGGCCGCCCCGCGCCCCGGTAGGCGCCAACCGGGGTGGTGTTGGTCACCACCGAGGCGGACCACGCCTCCGCGCGCGGGATGTGGTACGGCCCCGGGGTCATCAGGATCGTCAGCATCGGCAGGAACGCGCCGGCCTTCGGGTACGCGCCGGCGTCCTGGGTGATCTCGATCCGGTAGGCGAGCACCGTCCCGTCCTTCGTGCCGCCGATCGTGATCTTCTGCTCCTGCGCCCGGCCGTGCGGCATCACGAGCAGGTTCTCCATGCGCGTCTCTGACCAGCGCGCCGGCCGGCCGAGCTGCCGCGCGACCCAGCAGATGACCGCGTGCTCGGCGTCCGCGCCGAACTTCGCGCCGAACGCCCCGCCCACATCGGGCGTGATGATCCGCACGTCCTCCGGCTTCAGGCCGAGCATTCCCATGATGGCGCCCTTCGTACCCTGCGCGCCCTGGTTGGGGATCCAGGCGGTCAGCCGGCCGTCCTCGCCCCAGGCGGCTGCCCCCGACCGGCTCTCCATGGGCGCCGGCGCCACTCGCTGGTTCTGGATGACCTGGGAGACGACGACCTCGCAGCCCTCGAAGAGGTCGGGGCTGCTGGCGCTCGCGTCGCCGTGGGTGCAGACGACGTTGGTTTCCGCGTCAGGGAAAAGCAGGCCGCGCTCGCCGCTCAGTGCCTGGTGCATGGTGACCACCGCGGGGAGGATGTCGTAGTCCACGTCCACGAGCTCGATGGCGTCCTCGCCCTGGTACATCTCCTCGGTGACCACGGCGGCGACTGGCTCGCCCACGAACCGGACCACGCCGCTGGCGAGCAGCGGCTGCTTCATGGCCTGGTTCATGTTCGGCATCATCGGGGAGAGCGGCTTCAGCCCCGCGTCCGCCAGGTCCCTGGCGGTGTACACGGCGAGCACGCCGGGCGCCTCGAGCGCCGCGCTGACGTCGATACCGTTGATCTTCGCGTGCGCGACCGTTGAGCGAACGAAGTGCACGTAGCAGGCGCCGACCAACCGCTCGTCCTGGACGTCCTCTGTGTAAATGGCCCCCGTGGACAGGAAGCCGGGATCTTCGGTCCGCAGGACCCGGGTGCCGAGAATGCTGCCCCTGATGCTCACGCCGTCTTTACTCCTCTTGCAGGCATCGCGACCTGGTTACGGTGGTCGTCAACAGCGATCCAACCCGCCTCCGGTCCACCGGGTCAAACCGGAGGATCTCCTTCAGGCTATCCCGACCGGAGGCATGCTCCGTTTTTGGGGTCCGCCACAAGAATACGTAGTCACAACGCGACTACCTGCTGATTCCCGCCGGCTGGGCGGCCTCCATGCCGTGGTGTTGCCGAGGTGATCACCTACCGCGCTTCGGGCCATCCGTGATGACGGAGCGAAAGACGGTGGATAGTTCTGCACGCCGGGATGTATCGAACTATCCACCGTCTTGTTGGGGGCCGGGCGGCGAAGCCTTATGCGGCATCATCCAATCGGCTTGCGGGCTTGGAAGGCCTGGTAGGCGGCGAGCTCCGCGGCGATGAGCTGCTCGGCGCGGTCCGGTGTCAGGCCGAGAGCGGTGAACGCTTCGGTCACCGGCCCGGCCTCGGAGAGCAGCCCGAGGAGCATGTGCTCGGTGCCGATGTAGTTGTGCCCGAGCCGCAGCGCCGACTTGAGCGCGGACTTGACCGCGTCCTTCGCGGTTTCGTCAAGCGACAGGTCGAGCAGTTCCGCCGATCCGGTGTTCTCCGCCCGCTCGGCGGGTCCCGTGCCGAGGGCGGCATAGAGCCGCTCCGGTGCCACGCCCGCGGCGGCGATGGCATGCGCGGCGAAGCCTTCCGGCTCCGTGAGCAGCGCGGCCGCCAGGTGCGCGCTGCCCACCGGGCCCGGCGCGGCGAGCTTGCCTGCGGCGGCGAGCGTGCGGGCGGCGCGGGCGGTGAACCGGGAGAACGGCTTGGCCGAATCGGGCATCATGTCCGAGATCTTGCTGGCCGGCGGCACGAACCGCTTCTGCGCGGCCTGCTTGGAGACGCCCATGGCGCCGCCGATCTGGCTCCAGGAAAGGCCCGACCGGCGGGCCTGGTCCACGAAGTACCCGATCAGCGCGTCGGCCTGCTCGTCGAGCTGGGTCGAGACGGTGAACGCGTCGGACACGTTCGCCAGCGGCCCGCCATCGGGGTGCAGGCCCCTCACGTAGGCGATGAGATTGTCCAGCGGAACAGGGAAGGTAGTCATGCGTCAACTTTAAGTTGACGAGTAAGGCACCGTCAACCAGAAGTTGACGATGAACGCGATAGTGTGGCGAAGTTGATGTCGCGGTGGGCGGCGGTCCGGCTAATGACACCGGACCGCACAGGCTAACTGAACGGCCTTATGGCTAGCCGAAGAGGGCGCGGAGGTCGTCGGCGGACAGGGCGGAGCTGAACGCGCCCTCGCTGTCGATCACCGAGGAGAACAGCTCGGCCTTGCGCGCCTTGAGCGCCATCACCTTCTCCTCAATGGTGCCGGAGGCGATTAGCCGGTACACCATGACGTTCCTTGTCTGCCCGATGCGGTGGGTACGGTCCACCGCTTGCGCCTCGGTCGCGGGGTTCCACCACGGGTCGAGCAGGAAGCAGTAGTCCGCCTCGGTGAGGTTGAGCCCGAAGCCGCCCGCCTTGAGCGAGATCAGGAACACCGGGGCCGTTCCCTCCTTGAACGACGAGATCACCGCCCCGCGGTTGACGGTGGACCCGTCCAGGTAGCAGCACTCCACGCCGCTGGCCTCGAGCTTGGCCCGCGCTATCCGCAGGAAGCGGGTGAACTGGCTGAACACGAGCGCCCTGTGCCCGCCGCCCACCACGTCCTCGACCTGCTCGAGCAGCGAGTCGATCTTCGCGGACGGCACGTCCGCGTGATCGGGGTCGACCAGAGCCGCGTGCAGCGACAGCTGCCGCAGCAGGGTCAGCGACCGCAGGATGGTGAACCGGTTGTGGTTGACGTCGTCGAGCAGGCCGAGTACCTTCTGGCGCTCACGCTGCAGGTGAGTCTGGTACAACTTCCTGTGCCTCGGGTGCAGCTCGACCGCGAGCACCTGCTCCTGCTTCTCCGGCAGGTCCGCGGCGACCTGCTCCTTGGTCCTGCGCATGATCAACGGCCGGATCCGGCGGCGCAGCTGAGCGAGCAGCTCGGCGTTCGCGGACTTCTCGATCGGCCGGGCGTAGTAGTCCCTGAACCGGTCCGGGCTGGGGAACAGCCCGGGCGCGGCGATCGACAGCAGCGACCACAGCTCCATGAGGTTGTTCTCCATCGGCGTGCCGGTGATCGCCACCTTGAACGGCGCGGGCACCCGGCGCGCGCACTGGTACGCCTTGGACAGGTAGTTCTTGACGTACTGCGCCTCGTCCAGGATCAGCCCGGCCCAGCGCTGCGCGCCGTAGGCCTCGAAGTCGAGCCGGAGCAGCGTGTAGGAGGTGACCACCGCGTCCGTCCCGCCGGTCACGTCAGCGAGGGTGCCGCCGCGCCTGCCGAGTGTGTCGGAGACGACCGTCACCGCCAGGTCTGGCGCGAACCGGGCCGCCTCGGCGGCCCAGTTGTGGAGCACGGAGGTCGGCGCGACGATGAGGAACGGGGGGCGGTTTCCCCGGTCCCGCCAGGTGTCCTTCGCGTGCTGGAGCAGCGCAAGCGTCTGCAGCGTCTTGCCGAGCCCCATGTCATCGGCCAGGATGCCGCCGAGCCCGTGCGACCACAGGAACGCCAGCCACTGGAACCCGGCCAGCTGATAGGGCCGCAGCCGCGCGTTGATCGCGGCGGGCACCGGCACCGCGTCGATCTGGTCGACCGCCAGCAGCCCGCGCACCTGGGCCTGCCACGCGGCGGCCTGGTGGCCCACCACGCCGAGAGCGGCCAGCTCCTCCCACAGGCCGGCCTGGAACCGGCTGATCCGCAGGCCGTCATCCGGCTGGTCTTGCAGCGCGCGCGCCTCACCGATGAGCCGGGCGAGCGCGGTGAGCTCCGGCTTGTCCAGGGAGAAGTAGGCGCCGTCGGCAAGCAGGAGGTGCGACTGGCCCTGCGCGAGCGCCACGAAGAGGTCGGTGAACGGAACCTCGCGGCCCTCGACGGTAATCGTGATCCCGAGGTCGAACCAGTCGCGCTCGCCGTCGCGCTCACCGGTGGAAAGGCCGATCTCCAGCGAGTCGCCCGCCTCATGGTAGTCGGGCACCTGCCCCGTCACCTCGACGCGCACGTCGTCGCGCCCCTCGAGCAGCGGCAGCACCTCGGTGGAGAATGTCATGGCGTCGAGGCCGCGCAGGGTGACCGCGGGGCCCTGCTTGCCCGCGGTGGCCAGCGCAGACTGCGGGCCCTCGGCCAGCGCGCCGAACGGCATCCCGGCGTAAGCCGGGGGCAGCACGCGGACGGTTGCCTCGCGCGGCACCCCGAGCGAGCCGGCCGGCAGGCCGATCCCGGCGAGGACGCGTGCCTCCGTGTCCAGGTCGCGGAACGGGTCACGACCGGTGCCAAGGGCCGCCCGCAACTCGGTGCCACCGACCTGGTACGCCCATTCCCAGCGGACGTCGACGCGATGGCCTTTTCCGTAGGCAGCCTGGACCACGAGCCACGGCCCGGAGATCTCCGGCGCGGTGAATGAGCCGTCGGACGAGGTCACGGTGGCCTGACGGCGCAGCCGCGGGTAGTACCTGGACAGGAACGCGGCCTGCCCGGTCTCGGGGACGACGAGCCGCTCGTCCGCGAGGGCCAGCTGCTGCAGCTGCGCGGGCACCGGATGGGGCAGCCGGGCGAGCCGGAACATGGCGAGCTCGCCCTGGTCGGCCTGCTCCCGCTCGGCGTAGATGACGCCGTGGCCCTCGGTACCGATGAACCGCAGCGGTACGGCGTCCACGCCGTCGCTGGCCTTGATGACCGGCGCGATAAGCAGCGTGGTTCCCTCGGTCGTCACGTCGAGGCAAAGCTCCGCCGTGCCGGGCGGCGGCACGGCGCCCTGCTTGCCCCGGTAGACGAAGGGGAGCCCGGCCACGTGCGCCTGGTCGAGGACGGGCCAGAGCTGGCGGGACTCGCACGCGGACAGGTCCAGGTACTTCTGGTCGCCGTAGCTGGGTGAGGCGTACCCATAGGGGTGGTGACCGGGGCGCTGGGCGGCGGAACTGGCCCGGTAAAGGGCGTAGAGCTCGTGCAGCAGGCGCACGTGCGCGTCGGGGAAATCGCCGCGCAGCACCAGGAAGTCAAGGCGGGACCAGGACAGGGTGCCGGCCACCCAGCCGCCGAGGCGGCCCGGCTGCACCAGCCGCGCCTGGAGCTTGAACCTGCGGATGGCGTCATCGACGGGCGGCTCGTGCAGCCCGTTGTCCGTGGAGTAGCTGAGGCGGACCCGTTCCTGCGCGTTCCGCACCAGGGAAAGCTCGACCGCGAGCGGCGCGCTCGCGGTGGCGTCGCCGTCACCGGAGGCGGCGCGGGCCTGCGGGGCGGCGAGCAGCGAGTCGAGCGACTGTTCCCAGGGCAGCGCGGAGCGCCGCGCCGCGGTCCCGTCCGGCGCGGCCGCGGGCAGCAGCGTCTCGTCGGTCGCGGCGAGCACGAGCGCGGCGACGTGCACGCAGTTGGTCCCCCTGGCGCAGCTGCAGTAGCCCTGGCGGAACCGCAGCGGAAACCCGGGAGAGGCGCGGAACGAGGCGGACACGGACCTGATCTCGCCTATGTGTTCGGTGCTACTCTCGCGGACCGTGCCGGTCAGGAGCTGCTGTGACGCCTCCCAGGCCATCTGCACGACGGCACCGCGCCCGACGGCGCTGGCGCCGTCGGCGCATCCCTCCGGCCCGACGGCCGCGCGGAAGGAAGCGAGGTCGACGTCCCTGAGCGCCACTCGTTGCATCCCATCGAGCCTAGCCGCTGATGGTTACCAGGGAGAGCACGAGGGCTGACGGTTACCTCGGAGTGCCCGAGGGCACGGCAGGCTGGCCACACCTTGGGTCGCGGCGCGTTACCTTGGTTGAGTGAGCGTGATGCGGCGGTGAGCGCGGGCGGGTCGCGGGGAGAGTCCGGTCGCCGGCTTGTCTTGCTGCGCCATGCCAAGTCGGACTGGCCGGACGTAGCGGACCACGAGCGCCCACTCGCCAAGCGCGGCAGGCGGGACGCTCCCGTGGTCGGCCGCTGGCTGGGCGCGTCGGGGTACGTGCCCGACGCGGTGGTCTGCTCGACCGCCGCCCGGGCCCGGGAAACGTGGGATCTCGCCTCCGCCGGGCTCGCCGCGGCCGCGCCGGGCGCGGCGCCCACCGTCCGCTACGAGCCGCGGGTGTACGAGGCGACCGTGCTCGGGCTGCTCATGCTGGTCCGCGAGTTCGACCCCGGGTGGCGCACCGCGCTGATCGTCGGGCACAACCCCGGCCTCGCCGAGCTGACCGCGGGCCTGGCGGGCCCGGACGCCGAGCTGACCGCTGGGTACCCGACCGCCTTCACCGCGGTCCTCGGGTTGCCCGGCCCGTGGGCCGAGGCGACGCCCGGAGAGGCGCGGCTGCTCGACTTCACCGTCCCCGCGTACTTGCACGGGGCAACCGTCATCGAGGGCGGGAAACCGTAGACTTTGCCTGTGGAAAAAGGCGAGTTCGAGCTTGGCACCGACGGGCCTTCCGCGATCCTGGTCGGCGTCGACGATTCGGTCACTGGCCTGCGCGCCGCCGCGTACGCCGCCGGGCTCGCCCGCAGGCAGCGGGCCCGGGTGATCGCGGTGTACGTGGCGCCCCTCGCGGGGATGGCCCTGGCCAGCTCGGCCGGGCCGAGCGTGCTCATGGCGGAGGCCGAGGCGCACGATGCGGTCGCCAAGGAGCTGGCCGGCCGGGCCGACGCGATGGCCCGCGAGCTCGGCCTCGCCGTCACCTTCATCGCCGCGCACGGCGACCCGTACAGTGAGATCGTCCGCGTTGCCAAGGAGTCCCGAGCCGACGCGATCGTGGTTGGCGCCTCGCTTAAGGCAGGTCACCGGCTGATGGGCTCACTCGCGGTCCGCCTGGTCCGGGCCGGCAAATGGCCGGTCACCGTAGTTCCTTAGCGCCTATATCGTTATGCCCGGCTATATCGCTTATCGCTATGATTCGTTCATCATTACTCCCGCCTTGGCCTGAGTTATTTGGGGGCGGTTTGGACGAGCTGCGGGCCGATGATCCCCGGCAGGTAGGCGGGTACACCCTCCTCGCGCGCTTGGGCTCTGGCGGCATGGGCCAGGTCTATTACGGCCGGTCGCCCGGTGGGTGGCACGTCGCGGTTAAGGTGATCCGCGCTGACCTGGCGCAGGACCAGAGTTTCCGCGCCCGGTTCGCGCGCGAGGTGGCGGCGGCGCGCCGGGTGAGCGGGGCGTTCACCGCGCCGGTGATCGACGCCGACCCGAACGCGCCGGTCCCGTGGCTGGTCACCGACTACGTGCCCGGCCCGTCGCTCGGTGACGCAGTCGCGGGGCACGGGCCGCTGCCGCCCCCCGCCGTGCTCACCTTGGCGGCGCGGCTGGCCGAGGGCCTGGCCGCGGTCCACGCGGCGGGGGTCATCCACCGCGACCTCAAGCCGGCTAACGTGCTGCTGGCGGAGGACGGGCCCCGGCTGATCGACTTCGGCATTGCCCAGGCCGCGGACTTCGCCCAGATAACTTCACCGACCTCGGTCCTAGGCACCCCCGGGTTCATCGCGCCCGAGCTGATACAGGGCGGCCCGGTCGGGCCGGCCAGCGACGTCTTCACCATGGGGGCGGTGCTCGCGTACGCGGCGACGGGGGAGTACCCGTTCGGGACCGGCCCGGCCGACGCGCGCACGCTGCGCGTGCTGTACCTCGCCCCGGACCTCGACAAGGTTCCCGCCGGGCTGCGGCCGCTGCTCGAACGGTGCCTGGCCAAGGAGCCGGCCGGGCGCCCGACGGCGGGTGAGTTCCTTGCCGACCTGATCGCGGCCTGCCCGGATGCCGCCGACGACCGGGACGACTGGCTGCCCGAGGGCATCCTCGCCGAGATCAGGCAACGGCCACTGCCACAGGAGACGGCGAACTCCCGCCTTCGGATCGCGGTACCGCCGCCTGCGGCGGCGCCCGCACCGGCGGGCAGGACCCGGCCGAGGCCGTGGACGTGGCGGCCGCGCACCTGGGTGAACCGCCGCGCGGGGGCCGTCGGCGCCTTCGCGGCCGTGGCCGCCCTCGGGACGGTCATCGGGCTCCTGGCCGCGCCGTCCGGTCATCCGGCCGCGCTGGCATCAGCCGCGCCGGCGACATCTCCGGCCGGGCCGGCTGTTCCGGCGCCGACCGGCCTCTCGGTCGATCAAGCAACGCAGACCTCAGTAACGCTCAGCTGGAACGGGCAGGCCGGTAAGGGATCAAGCAAGTTCGAGATCTCGGAGAACGGCAGGGACCTCGCTTCCGTCCCCGATGACCAGACGAAATACCAGGTAACCGGCCTCAGCGCGAATACCGCCTACCAGTTCACCGTCGCCCGGGTCACCAGCACCGGCCGCTCGGCGCCGTCAGCCGCCGTCCTCGCAACTACTGCCGCCGTGCAGCCCCTCGCCAACGTCATCTTCGACGGTGTCGTCCATTCGCAGGAAACCGTTAGCTCCGATTCCTACTGGCAGAAGGTCGGAGCAACCTGGGAAGACACGTGGTACATCACGGCCAACTGCGGACGGCCAGCATGCGCCGCAACCCTCATCGGCTCCATCGGCGACATAACCTTCACCGCTACCCTGACCCGCTCAGGGATGACGTTCACGGGCGTCGCCGCGATCAATGACTACTGGTTTGACTGCCTCCACCAGAGCAACTACCAGGACACCACGCTGAACATCAAGCTCACCGCCACCGCCACCCACGAGGAGATCCAGGCGGATTCTTTGACCGTCAGCGCCTTCACCGGCACGATGACCTGGGACGTCCCCGCCCTCCCCGACGGCTGTCCCGGCTCCCTGTACCAGATGCGGGTCACTGGCACGTCATAGCGGCAGCAGGGAACGGACCTCGGCGGCGATCTGCCGGTCCTCGCGGGCGGCGATGACGAACGTGCGGACCGCGGCGCGCGCCGCGGTGACCTCCCAGTCCTCGCCGCCGCGGTCCGCCTTGTCCAGGTTGTTGCGCGACTCGTCAACGGCGACGCCGAGGAAGCCGAGGCCGCCGGCAGTACGGGAGCGGATCTCCGGTGAGTTCTCGCCGACGCCCCCGGTGAAGACGAGGACGTCGAGGCCGCCCATGGCGGCCGCCATCGCGGCGACAGACGCGCGGAGCCGGTGCAGGTAGACGTCGCGGCCGAGCACCGCCCGGGCGTCGCCCGCGACGGCGCGGGACAGCACCTCGCGCATGTCACCCGTCCCGGCCAGGCCGGTCAGCCCCGAGCGGTTCTCCAGGGTGGCCGCGAGCTCGCGCGGCGGCATGCCCGCGTGCTCCTCAAGCCACAGCACGAGGCCCGGGTCCACCGAGCCCGACCTGGTCGCCATTACCAGGCCGTCGAGCGGGGTGAACCCCATGGTGGTGTCCACCGAGCGGCCCCTGTGCACCGCCGCGAGCGACGCGCCCGCGCCCAGGTGGCAGGTGACCACGCGCAGTCCGTCCGCCGCGCCGGGCACTGGGTGCCCGGCGAGTTCGGCCGCCCGGCGGGAGGCGTAGGCGTGCGACAGGCCGTGGAAGCCGTACCTGCGCAGGGTCCAGCGGGCCCGCCACTCGGCGGGCAGGGCGAAGGTCGCCGCGGCCTCCGGGATCGTCGCGTGGAACGCGGTGTCGAAGCAGGCGACCGCGGGGGTGTCCGGCAGCACGGCGGTGACCGCGTCGAGCGCGGCGAGCGACTTGGGCTGGTGCAGCGGCGCCAGGTCGGTCAGCGACTCGAGCCGCCGCCGCACCTCGGGGGTGACGAGCACCGGGGCGTCGTACAGCGTCCCGCCGTGCACCACCCGGTGCCCGACCGCATCGACCGGGCCGAAGGACCCGATCGCCTCCTTGATCGCCGCGCCGTCCGCGCCGCCGCCGAGCGTGCCGCCGACGGCGGGCAGGTCGGCGGCGCCGGTTACCTCGTCGCTACCCGCGCCGGGGCCGCCGAGCACGCGGAGCTTGAGACTGCTCGATCCCGCGTTGACCACGAGAACGCGGTGCGGTGCGGCGGTGACGGGGGAAGCCGCGTCCGTTCGGGATGATGGTTCTGGCTGCTCGGTCAGCTGGTCCACTTCCAGTCCCTGATCTCGGGTGCGTCCTCGCCGAACTCCCTGGTGTACGCCCGGCAGGTGATCCGCTTGTCCGCCATCTGCTGCCGCACCCGCCCGGCCGTGCCCGCCAGCCCGGGCGTCCGGTCGATCACGTCCATCACCAGGTGGAACCGGTCCAGGTCGTTGAGCATCACCATGTCGAACGGCGTGGTGGTGGTGCCTTCCTCCTTGTACCCGCGGACGTGGAAGTTGTCGTGCCCGTGCCGCCGGTAGGTCAGCCGGTGGATCAGCCACGGGTAGCCGTGGTAGGCGAAGATCACCGGCGCGGTCGTGGTGAACAGCGCGTCGAACTCGGCGTCCGACATGCCGTGCGGGTGCTCGGACTCCGGCTGCAGCCGCATCAGGTCCACGACGTTCACGACCCGGACCTTGAGCTGGGGGAGGTGCTCGCGCAGCAGCGAAACCGCCGCCAGGGTCTCCAGTGTCGGCGTGTCGCCGCAGCAGGCCATGACCACGTCCGGCGGGGTGGCCGGGTCGGTGTCCGACGAGGCCCACTCCCAGATGCCCGCGCCGCGGGTGCAGTGGATGACCGCCTGGTCCATCGTCAGCCACTGCGCCTGCGGCTGCTTGCCCGCCACGATCACGTTCACGTAATGCCTGGACCGCAGGCAGTGGTCGGCCACCGAGAGCAGCGTGTTCGCGTCCGGCGGCAGGTAGACCCGGATGACCTCGGCCTTCTTGTTGACCACGTGGTCGATGAACCCCGGATCCTGGTGGGAGAAGCCGTTGTGGTCCTGCCGCCATACCAGCGAGGAGAGCAGGTAGTTCAGCGACGCCACCGGCCGCCGCCACGGGATGTGCCGCGTGGTCTTGAGCCACTTGGCGTGCTGGTTGAACATCGAGTCGACGATGTGGATGAACGCCTCGTAGCAGTTGAACAGGCCATGCCGCCCGGTCAGCAGGTAACCCTCGAGCCAGCCCTGGCACAGGTGCTCGGAAAGCACCTCCATCACCCGGCCGTCCGGGGCGAGCTTGTTGTCGCCTGGCACGATGATCCCGTCGAACGCCCGCCCGGTCACCTCGAAGACCTCGTCAAGCCGGTTCGAGGCCGTCTCGTCCGGCCCGAACAGCCGGAACGCCGACCCGTTGCGCACGATGATGTCCCGCAGCCAGCCACCGAGCACCCGAGTGCTCTCCGCGTCCACCGCTCCCGGCGCCGGCACGTGGACCGCGTAGTCCTGGAAGCGCGGCAGGTCCAGGTCGCGCAGCAGCAGCCCGCCGTTAGCGTGCGGGTTGTCGCTCATCCGCCGGTAGTCCGCCGGGGCGAGCCCGGCGATCTCCGGCAGCAGCGCGCCGCTGGCGTCGAACAGCTCCTCCGGTCGGTAGGACAGCATCCACTCCTCGAGCTGCCGCAGGTGCTCGGCGTTGCCGCGTCCCTCCGGGATGGGCACCTGGTGGGCGCGCCAGGTGCCTTCCACCGGATTGCCGTCCACGACCTTCGGCCCGGTCCAGCCCTTGGGGGTGCGCAGCACCAGCGCTGGCCAGCGCGGCCGCTCGGTGTTCCCGTCGACCCGCGCCCGCCGCTGTATCTCGTGGATCTCGGTGACGACCGCGTCAAGCGTGGCGGCGAGCTGCTCGTGGACGAGCTTCGGGTCGTCGCCCTCGACCACGTAGACGTGGTGCCCGTACCCGGTGAGCAGCGCCTCGAGCTCATCGGGCGGGATCCGGGCCGGGATGGTGGGGTTGGCGATCTTGTACCCGTTGAGGTGCAGGATCGGCAGCACCGCCCCGTCGGTAACCGGGTTGAGGAACTTGTTGGAATGCCATGAGCCGGCCAGCGGCCCGGTCTCCGACTCGCCGTCGCCGATCACGCAGGCCACGATCAGGTCCGGGTTGTCGAACGCCGCGCCGTAGGCGTGCGCGAGCGAGTAGCCGAGCTCGCCGCCCTCGTGGATGGACCCGGGCGTATCCGGTGCCACGTGCGAGGGGATGCCGCCGGGGAAGGAGAACTGGCGGAAGAGCCGCCGCATGCCGTCCTCGTCCTGGGATATCGATGGGTACCGCTCGGTGTAGGTGCCCTCCAGATAGGTGTTCGCGACCATCCCTGGCCCGCCGTGCCCCGGCCCCGCGATATAGATGACGTCGAGATCCCAGTTCCTGATCACCCGGTTGAGGTGCGCGTAGATCAGGTTGAGCCCCGGCGTGGTGCCCCAGTGCCCGAGCAGCCGCGGCTTCACGTGCTCAGGAAGCAGCGGCTCCCGCAGCAGTGGGTTGTCGAGCAGGTAGATCTGCCCGACCGACAGGTAGTTGGCGGCGCGCCACCAGGCATCGATCAGGTCGAGCTCGGCCTCGGTCAGCGGTCCCGTTTCCGTCGCGGTCATGCGGTCCTCTCATATCCCGAACGAGTGCCGGCATCTCCGTGCCCGGCCACATCTCGCTCCCAGCTGGCGGGCGCCTTCCCATCCTTACCCGCATCGCTTACGTTAGGTAACGCACGGCCGGGTGAA
The DNA here is from genome assembly GCA_964581815.1 of uncultured Streptosporangiaceae bacterium. Classification (GTDB taxonomy): domain Bacteria; phylum Actinomycetota; class Actinomycetes; order Streptosporangiales; family Streptosporangiaceae; genus Trebonia. The sequence continues at coordinate 27,589 of CAZORE010000077.1, forward strand.
CAGTGTCCGACGCGATCGCATCACGGGACTAATGACCCTGACGAAGGTCGCTGCTCCTCCTACCGCAGCCGGCGGAGGAAGGGGTCCTGTGAGACCTGCGGCGCGACCCGGATCCGCGCGTCTACCGCGACCGCGCTGTCCGGCCGGGCGATGACGGGGTTGAGGTCGAGCTCGGCGATCTCCGGGAGATCGTCGGTGAGCCGCGACACGCGCAGCAGCACGTCGCGCAGCGCCCCGAGGTCGGCGGCCGGGGAACCCCGGTGACCGTGCAGCAGAGGCGCCGAGCGGATCGAGTTGATCAGGGTGTCGGCATCCGCCTCGGTTAGCGGCGCGAGCCTCGCGGCATGATCGGCGAGCACCTCGGTGGCGACCCCGCCGAGCCCGAACACCACAAGCGGCCCGAACATCTGGTCGTCGCGCACGCCGACGATCACCTCGGTGCCGCCTGTGATCATCGGCTCGAGCTCGACGCTGTCGAGGCGGTCGCCAAAGCGGTCGGCGAGTTGGCGGTAGCCCGACCGCACGCCCGCCTCGGTACGCAGGTCAAGCAGGACCCCGCCGGCGTCGGTCTTGTGGGTCAGGCCGGGCACCACGGCTTTGAGCGCCACCGGATAGCCGGCCTTTGTGGCCGCGGTGACCGCGTCGTCCTCGGTGCGCGTGATCCTGGTGAACACCCGAGGTATGTGGTAGCGCGCGAGCAGGTCGATGACGTCGTACTCGGGCAGCCAGCCACCCGCGGGCTGCTTAGCGAGGAAGGCGTGCACGATCTCCCTAGCCGCCTCGGTGTCCACGTCGGGGAACACGGGCACGGTGCGCTGCGGTGCCGCGCGCCACTCGGCGTACTTGACGGCGCGGGACAACGCCCGGGCCGCCGTCTCCGGATAGGCGTACGAGGGTGCCTTCCCGCGCTTGGCGTCAACCAGCCGGACCGCTTCCGGCTGGTTGAGCACCACGACGGCGAGCGGGACGCCGATGTCGGCCTCGGAGACGGCCTGCAGCAGGTCCCCGGTCGCCCCGGTCGGCAAGACGAGCGCGATCACCGAGTTCACCTCGTCGTCGGCGCCGAGTGCCTCGATCACCTGGCGAAATTCCTCCGTGGATACGGTCGCGGTGGTATCCACCGGCCCGTCGACGGCACCGCCAGCGGCGACGACGGCGCTAAGCCGCTGCCTGGTCTGCCCGTGCGGGTGGTGGACGGCGAGTCCGAGATCGGTACAGGCGTCCGCGGCGAGCACGCCGGCGCCGCCCACGTTGGACACGATCGCCACTGTCCTGCCCGCGGGCGGAGACTGGGTGGCGAGCAGTGCCGTCGCTCCCATCAGCTCGCCGAAGCTCGGCGTGGCGATGATCCCCGCCTGCTCGAACAGAGCCTCCCTGGTGACCAGCGGGGTGGCGATCGCCGCGGTATGCGACGCGGCGGCGCGCTGTCCGGCCTCGCTGCGTCCCGCGTGCACGGTCAGCACCGGCATCTTCAGTCCGACCCGGCGCGCGGTCCGCCCGAACTTGCGCGGGTTACCGAACGACTCGATGTAGAGCACGGCGACCTTGGTCTGCCCGTCCTGTTCCCACCACATCAGCATGTCATTGCTTGAGACATCGAGCTTGTTACCGACCGAGGCGAACGAGGAGATGCCGATCCCGAGCCTGGTGAGGTGGTCGACCATCGCGAAGCCGATGCCGCCGGACTGCATGACGAGGCCGACGCTCCCCGGAGCGGGATTGGCCGCCGCGAACGTGGCGTCGAGTCCGATGGACGGGACCGCGATGCCGAAGCAGTTGGGGCCGATCAGCCGCATCCCGTGCCTGCGGCAGACGGCGAGCAGCTCGGCGCCCACCGGCGCGTCGATGGCGGCGGTGAGCACCACGAGGCCGCGAATTCCGCGCTGACCGCACGCCTCCGCGGCGCCGACGACCGCAAGCGGGGGAACCGCGAGCACGGCGAGGTCAGGCGCCTCGGGCAAGCTCGCGACATCAGGGAAGCAGGGGACACCGCCGACCTCGCTCGCGCTCGGGTTCACCGCGTAGAGCTTCCCGGCGAATCCACCGGCCCTGATGTTGTCAAGGACCGACCGGCCGACCGTTCCCGTCCGCCTGCTCGCCCCGACCACCGCGACGGAGCGGGGCGCGAATACCGGCCGGAGGCTGGCCACATTGGCGGAGCGCTCGCGGACGGCCACCGTGTCCAGGTAGTCGTCGAGCTGCCTGCTTGTGTCGTCGGGCGGCAGCGGGATCGTGATGGCGACCACGCCCTCCTCCCGCTTGCTCACCACGGGCAGGCCCGCGTCGGAGAAGACCCGCAGCATGCCGGTGTTCTCCTGCAGCGTCTCGGCGGTCAGCGCCTCAAGCTGCCTGGCCCGGGCCAGCGAGACGAGATGCTCGAGCAGCAGCGTCGCGATTCCCCTGTGGTGCATGGTGTCCGAGACCGCGAAGGCCACCTCGGCCGTCTTGCCGTCGCCCCGGTCCACCTCGTAGCTGGCCAGCCCGACCACCTGCCCGTCGTAAAGCGCGAGCAGGGCCGCGTGATGGGGGCCGGGCGCCCTGGTGACCCGTCGGGCCTCCTGCTCGGCCGCCAGCTTGCTGATGCTGAAGAAGCGCAGGTAGACGTTGTCTGGTGACATCGCCTCGTGCATGGCCTTGACGGCATCGAAGTCCGACGCGACGGCCGGCCGGATCTCGACCGTCCGGCCGTCGGCAAGCAGCGCGTACACGCTGGGCGCGCTGCCCGGGTCGCTCATCTGCTGCTCCTCTCGGTAGCGGCGCGTCAGGCGGCCGCTCCGTGCCCGCGGCCGGCCGGAGCGCGGCCGGCTTCGCTGTGCTCATCTTCTGCTTCCCTGTCCAGCGCGGCCAGCACCGGGGTAGGCATGTCTGCCTGCCGTGCCTCCTTGGCGCTGCCCTGCCGGTCGGCGAGGAACACCAGGATGAGCCACGCCGCAAGGCCTCCAACTACGGCGAGGACCAGGGCCGCCATCATGGGCGCGGAAATCGAGTCACCAGGGTACGCGGATGCGAGGTTCATGTGCCCGGCCCCCTAGAAGTCCAGGTCCGGGTCGGTGCGCTGGACGAACCGCTGCTCCTTCACGCGGGTGAGGAAGTCGCGAACCGCGACGACGCCTTCGACATGGCGGATCTCCTCGATCATGTCGCGGCCGACGGTCTCGTTCTCCGGGATGCCCTCGACCTTGACGATGCCGTTGTCAACGGTGACGATGAAGCGCGCGGGGTCGGTGACCACGGTACCGATGATGACGTTCTCGATGATGTCGTGGCGGATTTCCGCGTCGGGCCTGGAGAACACGCTGAGCACGTCGGCGCGCGAGACGATCCCGATTAGCCGGCCGCGGTCGTCGACCACGGGTAGCCGCTTCACCTTGCGTGAGTACATCAGCCGCGCCGCGTGGGAGACCGTCTCTTCGGGGCCGATGGTCACCGGGGGCTTGGTCATCAGGTCGGCGGCGGTGACCCCGGCCGCCTTGGCCCGCTCGCGGCCGTGCAGGATGCCGCTGGCCACCCCGGGGGTACTGAACTCAAGTGCCTCCTTGGCCAGCAGGTCGGCCTCGGATACCACGCCGACCACCCGGTTGTCGTCATCGAGCACGGGAAACGCGCTCACCCGGAACTCTCGCAGCCGGGTGGCCATGTCCTTGTACGTCGCCTTCAACCGCACGGCGACCACGTGGGTCGTCATGACGTCCTTAACGGTGGTGTTCACCGCAATCGCCCCTTCCTCGGCTTTCGCTGGTGAACCAAGTCCACTCCGTGGCGGGCCTCCGGCCCACGACCGAACGCCCCGATAACCCGGGACTAAAGCCCTCGATCGGGCGGTGAACGCCCTGCTGGGTGCGCGGAAAGGGCGGGAGGGGCTCGTCTCCGCTTCTCGCGGATTCCGATTGCGCGGTGCGCGGTTCCGGTCGTGGCCGGCTCCGTTCCTCCGCGTCTCTTCGGGTCCCTCTCGCCACTTCTCAGCTAACCCTCACGCCAACGCCGTCACAAGGGGCCAAACGTCCCCTCTTCCTTCCACCCGGCGGCCGGCTTCCTAGGACTGGCGGGGTTCCCAGTGGAAGAAGCGAATGGCGACGAGCATGCCGCCAACGCCCCAGGCGGCGACGACAAGCACGTCCGTCCAGCTGAACGGCGTGCCGAGGAAGGCGGACTGCATGCCGAGCGCGAAGTGCCGGACCGGGAAGATGCGGGCGATCCACAGGATCCAGGACGGGGTGTCGTTGCTGAACGCGATGAAGATCCCGGACAGGAACTCCACCGGCAGGGCGACCGCGTTGACGATCGGGGCGGCGGCGTCGGCGTTGGGTACGGCGCCGGCGAGCGCGAGGCCGAGCGCGCAGAACGCCGCCGAGCCGACGAGCAACATGACGATGAATTGCAGCAAGGGCACGCCGGTCGGCAAGGTGGCCTGGTAGGCGAAGTGTCCGAAGACCGCGGTGATAGCGACGAGTACCAACGAGATGAACACCGCGTGCACCACCCGCGCGCCGAGATAGGCGGCGGAGGGCAACGGGGTGCCGTGGACCCGCTTGAGCACGCCCTCCTCGCGCTGGAAGGCAATGCCGATGGCGATGTTGTTGAAGCACGCGCTGATCGCGGCGAAGGCGCCCATGGACGCGACATAGTAGGTGGACGTGTTGACGGTCTTGCTGCCGACGTGGATCGTGAAATGACCAAGCAGGGCCGTGAAGATCACCAGGAACATCAGCGGGAACACGAAGGTGAAGAACGCCGAGGCGGGGTTGCGCCAGAACGCCTTGTTGACGTAGCGGATCTGAACGCCGGTCAGCCGCAGTGTGTTCACGCTTTCATCTCCTCTGCATCCCCGGTCAGCGACAGGTACACGTCCTCGAGCGACGGCCTGGTGACCTCGAGCCCGTCCAGGTCGATCACGTGTTCCAGTGCCCACCCGGTGAGGCGGTGCAGGTCGCGGACTGGATCGGCGGATGTGATCGTCGTGAAGCCCGACGGGTCGGCCACGCCGGCCAGCCCATCCGGCGGCCTGGTGCCGTCGGGCAGCCGGTACCTGATGTGCGCCCGGGCATGGTCCCGGTTGCCCAGCGTGCCCGGCGAGCCCTCGGCGACGATCCGCCCGGCGGCGATTACCGCGACCCGGTCCGCGAGGTACTGTGCCTCGTCCATGTAGTGCGTGGTCAGCAGGACCGTCTTGCCGAGTGACGCCAGGTTCTTGACTACTTCCCACGCCTCCCGCCTGGCCGACGGGTCGAACCCAGTCGTCGGCTCGTCGAGGAAGAGCAGGTCGGGGTCGCCGGCGAGGGCGACCGCCATGTCCAGCCGCCGCAACTGGCCGCCGGACAGGGTGGTCACCCGGCTGTTCCGCTTCTCGGTCAGGCCCACGAGGTCAACGACCTCGGCCGGCGACCGCGGCTTCGGGTAGTAGCTCGCGTACATCGTGACGGTCTCGGCGACCGTCAGGTACCGGTCCACCCCCGTCTTCTGCAAGACGATGCCGACCCGGGGCAGCATCTTGGCCCGCTCCCGGCCGGGGTCGAAGCCGAACACGGTGACCTCGCCGCCGTCCCGCCGCCGGTACCCCTCAAGGATCTCGACCGTGGTGGTCTTGCCCGCGCCGTTGGGCCCGAGCAGCGCGAAGATCTCGCCCGGTTGAATGTCCAGGTCAATGCCTCGCACCGCCTGCACGCCGCCATATGACTTGACCAGTCCCCGCACCCGCACCGCGGGCGAGTCGTCCGACATGGGTTAAGCCCACCGCATTAGGGGTCATTGCGCAATGGGGATGACTGAACCGGATCAGTTCGCTAGCCGCCCGAGGCGCGTTCCCGCAGTTCGCGGCGGAGCAGCTTGCCGGTGGACGTCTTGGGCAGGTCGGCGAGCACCTCCACGCGTCGCGGGTACTTGTAAGCGGCCAGTTCGGCCCGGCAGAAGCCAATCAGCTCATCCGGGGTCGCCGACGCGCCGGGCCGAAGGCTGACATACGCCCACACGGTCTCACCGCGGTAGGCGTCGGGCACGCCGACCACGGCCGCCTCGCGCACGGCCGGGTGGCGGAGCAGGGTGTCCTCGACCTCCCTTGGCCACACCTTGTACCCGGAGGCGACGATCATGTCCTTCTTCCTGTCGACCAGGTAGAACCAGCCGTCACGGTCCATGAAGCCGACGTCGCCGGTGTGCAGTTCCCCGCCGGGCAGCGTCTGCTCGGTGGCGTCCGGCCGGTTCCAGTAGCCGGGTACCACCATCGGGCCCCTGGTGGCGATCTCGCCGATCGCGCCGGGCGGCAGCTCCTGCCCGTCGTCGCCGAGGATCCGGACGACTGTGTTGAAGACGGGCACCCCGATGGACAGCGCTCCGCTTGCCTGGTCCACCGGGGCGCGGTGGCCGAACGGCACCGCGTGCGACGGCGAGGTGGTCTCGGTAAGCCCGTAGACGTTGTGGATGTACGGGCCGACCTCGCGCTCGAACCGCTCGACGATGCTGGGCGCGATCGGCGCGCCGCCGCTGTACGCCTTGGTCAGCGACGACAGGTCGGCGCCGGCCATCGCGGGATCGTTGGCCAGCGCGGTGAACGCGGTGATGACCATCACGGTGAACGTGCAGCGGTGCCGCTCGGCCAGCCGGATGATCGTGGCCGGCTCGAACCGGTAGCCAAGCACGATCGGCATGGGCACGAGCATCCCGACGGCGATATGCGCGATGAGACCAGTGATGTGGAACAGTGGCGCGCCGCCGAGCACCACGTCCCGCGGCGTGAGGCTCATCCAGTCGCGGAACGTGCAGGCGTTGAACACCACGTTGCCGTGGGTGTTCATCGCGCCCTTGGGGTCGCCGGTGGTGCCCGAGGTGTAGGTCAGCAGCGCCACGTCACCCGGGCCGAGCGTGACCGGGGTCGGCCGCTGGCCGGCGTGCTCGCGTAGCAGCTCGCCGAGGTCGGTCGCGCCGGGGGTCGCCGTCCGCGTGACCGAGGCGAGCACCGGGGGAGGCGCTGCCCCCTGGTCCAGGTAGTCGAGTGGGCTGGTGGTGATCGCCACCGCGACCTCGGTGCCCGCGATCGTCTGGGCTACGGTGGCCTGCCACAGGTCCTGCTGGCTGATGAGGGCCCTGGCGCCCGAGTCAGCGAGGACGTAGCGCAGTTCGCGTTCCTTGAGCATCGGGTTGACTGGGACTGCGATCGCGCCCAGCTTCCAGGCCGCGAGCAGCGCGATCACGAACTGCGGCACGTTCTGCAAGAAAAGCGCGACCCGGTCGCCCCGCCCGAGACCGCGCGCGCCCAGCGCGGCGGCCAGCGCGTCGCTGTCCGCGTCAACGACGGCGCCGGTTACTGCGGTATCGAAGTAGTAGAGGAAAGGACGGTCAGCCGCCGCGTCTGCCCCGGCGCCGCCGCGCCACATGGCGAGCGCGTCGTCGCAGGCGGGCGTGATGTCTGCGGGCTTGCCCGGCTGGTACAGGCCGAGCCACGGCCGTTGCTGGTAACCGCTCACCTCGCTACTCCAGCACAGGGAACGGGCTCGCGGTCAAGTCTGAGCGGGCGCGGGGCGCGTGCGGCCCGGATGGTTGTGGCAGCGAGCCGGTGATAGGCCAATGCCGTTAAGTTAACTGGCCGTCTGGCTGTCGGGGGCCGGCCGGCTCCGGGTTGACGCGGCCCGATTCTCAGCGGGCCGCGACCTTGCCGTCAATTCCGGCCCGGGACGACTCCGTATCAGTTTCTGCTTGCCTTTGCTTCTCATATCGAACATAACGGGCACGGGGATGACCGGAATCGATACAAGGTCGGAAAACTTACAGGAACTGATACAAAGTCAAGATCATTAAGGGGAGGTCCCGCGCAGTCCTGCCATGTCCGGTCCGCACCGCGCCTCTCGCGACGGCATAGCGGGGAGCCGCTCCCCGAGCCGGCAGGCTGACTGTGGCGGAGATGACAGTGGCGGGCCACCGCTGTGCGATGACCCGCCACGAACTGCTCTTAACTATTCGGTGCCGAAGTGCTCGATCTCGTGGAGCTCGGTCTCGGACAGCTCACGGGGGACCTCGCCCTTGGCCACCTTGGCGGACTGGACCTGGTGGCGGATCTTCT
>CAZORE010000078.1:0-20627 GCA_964581815.1 uncultured Streptosporangiaceae bacterium
GCGGCGAACCGCACCGAGCCGCTTGCGCCGATTTAATGGAAATGATTACCATAACGGTATTCATTTTCAATAGCCTCCGCGCCTTGCGGCGCTTCCCCACTGGGAGTACACGGTCATGCGAACCCGTTCCGGCGTTCTCGCCGTTGCCCTGCCGCTGGCCGCGGCACTGCTTGCGAGCGCGTGCTCGTCGTCATCGAGCGCCGCGGGCGGCAGCTCGCCGGCCGCCGCCTCGTCCACTGCCAAGATCACCGCCATCGGGGCCGAGAACGAGTACGCCGACGTCATCGCGCAGATCGGCGGGAAGTACGTGCAGGCCTCGTCGATCATGAGCGACCCGAACACCGACCCGCACACCTTCGAGGCAAGCCCGGCCGTCGCCCGCGAGATCAGCGCCGCCAAGCTGATCGTGCAGAACGGCGTCGGCTACGACAACTGGGCGGCCACGATCGAGAACGCCGCCCCGAGCAACGGCCGCCAGGTCATCAACGTCCAGCAGCTCCTGGGCCTGCCGGACAGCACGCCCAACCCGCACCTGTGGTACGACCCCGCCACCATGCCGAAGGTGGCCAGCGCGATCGCCGCCGGCCTCGGCCAGATCGACCCCGCGCACGCCTCCTACTACAAGGCCAACGCGGCCTCGTTCACCGCCAGCCTGACCGCCTGGAACAGAGCCATCGCGGCATTCAAGGCGGCCCACCCCGGCACCCCGGTCGCGACGACCGAGCCGGTCGCCGACTACATGCTGCAGGCCGCGGGCACCGACAACCTGACGCCTTTCGCGTTCCAGGCCGACATCATGAACGGCACCGACCCCTCGCCGCAGGATACGGCGACCGAGAACTCCCTGTTCACCCAACATAAGGTCAAGGTGCTCCTCTACAACCAGCAGGTCACCGACTCCCTGACGCAGTCCTTCATCAAGCTGGCCAACGAGAACGGCATCCCGGTCGTCGGCGTCTACGAGACCATGCCGACCCCGGGATTCGACTACCAGTCCTGGATGCTCGCCGAGGTTAACGCCCTGGACAAGGCCGTCACCGGCAAGGTCTCAACGGTAAAGCTGTGATGCCAGTCCAGGGCCAGGCAGTGCGGGCCGGGACCGAACTGCTGCGGCTGGAGGGGATCGGTGCCCGCGCTCAGTTCCGTCCCTTGATCCCCGAACGAGTGGTGCCTCTCCCGAAGGCACCTGGCAATCCGAACGAGTGGCGGGCGCTGCGGGCAACCGCCACTCGTTCGGAAAACTGGGTTTGCCCTGGTTAGCAGTCGACGAGTTCGGGGCTCTGGTTGAGGAGCTGGGCGCGGGCCGAGGTGAACTCGGCGAGTGCGGCGGTCGCGGACGGGCGGAAGACGGCGGCCCGGTGGCAGTTCTGGAACGCCAGCCGGACGCCGTAGCGGCGCTCGACCGCGGCGCGCATCGCGTCGCTGGCCATCAGCCGCAGCAGTTGGCCGCGGGAGGCCTCGTCGGGCGGCGGGACCTGGTTGCCGGCCAGTTCGCCGCCGCCTTCTTCCAGGTCGGCGATGAGCCCGGTGATCAGGTTCCAGGCGTACGGCAGCGAGGTGCGGACGCAGTCCAGGAAGGCGGCGTCGTCCACCTCGCCGCGCTGTGCCTGGTCGAGCAGGTCCGCCGGTACTGCAAGCGACATCGTGAGATCCCTTCATCGTAACTGTCCGGTTACTCTCGCCGTTATGTTCCATGAAAATGACAACCGTTTCAAGTAAGGTGGGCGCTGGTTGTCACGGCACAGTCGGGTTCGGCAGCGGAGCGGAGAAACCATGAAGATCGCATTCGCCGGCAAGGGCGGTAGCGGCAAGACGACCCTGTCGTCGCTGTTCACTCGGTACCTGGCCGCCCACGGGCTGCCGGTGGTCGCCGTCGACGCCGACATCAACCAGCACCTGGCCGAGGCGCTCAGCGTCACCGCGGCACCGCCGGCGATGGGGGCGCAGCTGGCGGGGATCAAGGAGTACCTGCGCGGCACCAACCCGCGGATCAGCTCGGCCGCCGCCATGGTCAAGACGACCCCGCCCGGGCGCGGCTCCCGCCTGCTGCGCCACGGCGGCCCCGACCCGGTCCACGACCTCGGCGTCGATGCCCCGTGCGGCGCGCGGCTGCTGGCCGCCGGCCCCTTCAGCGAAGAGGACCTGGGCGTGGCCTGCTACCATGCCAAAACTGGCGCGGTCGAGCTGTACCTCAACCACCTGGTCGACGGGCCGGGTGAGTACGTGGTCGTGGACTGCACGGCTGGCGCGGACTCGTTCGCCTCCGGGCTGTTCACCCGCTTCGACCTGACCGTCCTGGTCACCGAGCCGACCCGCAAGGGCATTAGCGTCCACCGGCAGTGGCAAGACTACTCCGCCGGGTACGACGTCGCCATGACGGTGCTAGGCAACAAGGTCCAGTCCCCCGGTGACCTGGCGTTCCTCCGACAGCAGGCCGGCGACGACCTGCTGGCCTGTTGCGGTCACGAGCCGGCCATCCGCGCCGTAGAACAAGGGCGGCCGTTCGGCCTGGATGACCTGAGCTCCGCCACCGTGGCCGCGCTCGGAGCCATCAAGGACAGGCTCGACGCGCAGCCCAGGGACTGGGCCAGGTACACCCGCCAGGCCACGGAATTCCACCTCAGGAACGCCCGCGCCTGGGCCAGCTCCGCCGCGGGCGAGGACTTGGCGGGCCAGGTCGACCCGGAATTCACCCTCGGGCCCCACGCCCTCGCCGCACCGGCGACATGACACCCGGCCCAGGAGTTTCAGGGGAGCTTGACATCGCCAACGCCGCGCGCGGCGATGCCTCTTCGGCCGGTGCCGTCTGCGCCGGTGGTTGCCGTTACGGCGCCAGGGTGGCGATGGTGAGCGAGTCCCGGCTAGCGTCGAGGGCCGGGGCGTCGGCGATGCCGAGGCGCAGGTGCTCGATGTGGTAGACGGCCTGGTCGAGCAGTGCCGCGACATGGTTGTCGTAGAGGGCGTAGACGATGTTCTTGCCGGAGCGGGTGCCGGTGACCAGGCCGAGGTTGCGCAGCAGGCGCAGCTGGTGGGAGACGGCGGACAGTTCCATCCCGGCGGACTCGGCTAGGTCGGTGACGGTGCAGGGAGCCTCGCGCAGCCGGGTGAGGATCATCAGCCGGCTGGGGGTGGCCAGGGCCTGGAGGGTGGTGGCGATCTTCGCCGCCGACGCGGCGTCCAGCCGCGCGGCGTGCGCGGCCTGTTCGTCTCCTCCGGTGGTTTTGTGGCCCATGAGCGCAAGCGTAGCACGTAGGAACACATGAACAGGTCTTCAAGTTATCTGGTATTGTGACCAGGTCATGCTGTCCCGTCTGGAGGAGATCGCCGTGCCCGTGAGCACGCTGGAGACCACCGCCGGCCACGTCGCGGCCCGGCCGGCGGCGCCCGCCTCCAGGCGGGCCGGGCTGCTTTCGCTGCCCGAGGTGCGCTGGGCGGCGCTGGCTACCATGCTGTTCGCGGCCGGGCTGGCCGCCCGGCTCGCGCATGCCCCCGGTGCCGTGGCGTGGGTGTTCTTCCTGGCCTGCTATGCGGCCGGCGGGTGGGAGCCGGGGCTGGCGGGCCTGCGGGCGCTGCGCGGCAAGACGCTGGACGTGGACCTGCTGATGGTCTTCGCGGCGATCGGCGCGGCAGCGGTCGGGCAGGTCCTGGACGGCGGCCTGCTCATCGTCATCTTCGCGACCTCCGGCGCCCTTGAGGCGGTGGCCACCCACCGCACCGCCCAGGCCGTGCGCGGCCTGCTCGACCTCGCCCCCGACCAGGCCACCCGGCTCGACGACGTGGGGGGCGAGCAGCTGGTGGACGCCGCGAGCCTGCAGGTCGGCGCGGTGATCCTGGTCCGGCCGGGTGAGCGCATCGGCGCGGACGGGCAGGTGCTGTCCGGCTCCAGTGACGTGGATCAGGCGACGATCACCGGCGAGCCGCTGCCGGTCACGAAGAACCCCGGCGACGAGGTGTTCGCCGGGACCGGCAACGGGACCGGCGCGCTGCGGGTACGGGTGACCAGGGCCGCCGCCGACACCGTGGTCGCCCGGATCGTCGCCATGGTCGAGCAGGCCTCGGCGACCAAGGCCAGGACGCAGCTGTTCATCGAGAAGGTCGAGCAGCGGTACTCGCTCGCCATGGTCACCGCGACCCTGCTGCTTTTCGCCGTCCCGCTGCTTGCCGGGGCCGCATTCGAGCCCACGCTGCTGCGCGCGATGACCTTTATGATCGTGGCCTCGCCGTGCGCGGTCGTGCTGGCCACGATGCCGCCGCTGCTGGCCGCGATGGCCAACGCGGGGCGGCACGGCGTCCTGGTCAAGTCCGCCGTCGTGATGGAGCGGCTGGGCGCCACGACCCTGGTCGCGTTCGACAAGACCGGCACCTTGACCGAGGGGACCCCGAGGCTGACCGGGATCACCGTCCTGCCCGGCGCCGGGTGGGGCGAACGGGATGTCCTGGCCCTGGCCGCGGCAGCCGAGAACCCGTCCGAGCACCCGCTGGGCCGCGCCGTAGTCTCCGCCGCGCACGAGGCCGGGCTCGCCCTCGCCCCCGCCGCCGAGTTCACCGCTGTCCCGGGCCGCGGCGTCAGCGCCCTGGTATGCGGCCACCGCGTCGAGATCGGCAGCCCGGCCTACCTGCTCGGCGGGCAGGCGGCCGCGAGGGCGGCCGCGCGCGTCGCCCAGCTGGAAGACGGCGGGCAGACCGCCGCTGTGGTGCGCGTGGACGGGACCGCGGCCGCGCTGCTGGCCATCGCGGATCGCACTCGCCCGGCCGCCGGGCCCGCCGTCGCGCGGATCACCGAGGTAACCCGCACCGCCCCGGTCCTGCTGACCGGCGACAACCAGCGCGCCGCCGTGCGCCTGGCCGGCGAGGTCGGCATCGGCGATGTCCGCGCGGGCCTGCTGCCGCAGGACAAGGTCGCCGCCGTCGCCGACCTTCAGTCCGCAGGCGCCCGGGTGCTGCTGGCCGGCGACGGCATCAACGACGCTCCCGCGCTCGCCGCCGCCTACACCGGGGTGGCGATGGGCCGCGCCGGGTCCGACCTCGCCCTCGACACCGCCGACGCCGTCATCATGCGCGACGACCTGGCCACCATCCCGGCCGTGATCACCTTGTCCCGCCGGGCCCGGCGCGTGATCACCGCGAACCTGGTCATCGCCGCCGCCATCATCTCCGTCCTGGTCGCCTGGGACCTGGCCGGGCACCTGCCGCTGCCGCTCGGCGTGCTCGGCCACGAGGGCTCCACCGTCATCGTCGGCCTCAACGGCCTGCGGCTGCTGCGCGCCGCCGCCTGGCGCAGGGCGTACACCGGCAACACGCGGAACCCGGCCACGCGAATGGCGGCGGGCGCCCGCTGAGCGGGTTAGCGGACCCGGGCACCTGGGACCTGCACGAACTTGCCGGCCGCTCCCAATCCGCAGGTTTGAGCGTCTACCTGGCGGCCCCAGACGTTTACAGGGACCTCAGGCGGTAACCGGACCACTGGCGGGGAATGATGCCACCGATTCGTGCTTAAGTGCCAGACAGGGGGATTGGCATGGAGGCTGGTCGGCCCGTTGGCCCGCGAAGGAAGCGGGCGATCCAGGTGGCGGGGCTGTCGTTGATCGTCGGCGCCCTAGTCGCGACGATCGCGGTAGCGGCCGACAGCACCGATCCAACGCCAACCTCTACGGGGCCGAGGCCGGCACCGCATCCGGCGGCGACGTTCGCCTCGCCTACCCGGTCGCCGCGGCCTTCCGCCTCGATGTGGCCGGTCGCGAGCACGGTGGCGGATCTGTCGGTGCCCCTGGCCGGAATGCCGCCGGTGGCCCGCCCGTCGAACATCTACGCGGACGACGGCGCCGGCATGCTCAGCCCCGCGGTGCGCGGGGTGCCGTACCGGATCTACGTGCCGAACAGCGGCGGTTCCACCGTGACGGTCATCGACCCGTCCACCTACCGGGTGATCGACAGCTACCAGACCGGGCTTAACCCGCAGCATGTCGTGCCCGGCTACGACCTGCGCACCCTGTACGCGACCAACGACCTGGGCAACAGCCTCACCCCGATCAGCCCGGTCACCGGACGGCCGGACGGCCCGGATATCCCCGTGGACGACCCGTACAACATGTACTTCACTCCCAACGGGCGGTATGCGATCGTCGTCGCCGAAGCCCGCCAGGAACTGGACTTCCGCAACCCGCACACGTTCGCACTCGAACACCGGATCAGCGTCAGCTGCGCGGGCGTGGACCACATCGATTTCGCGGCCGACGGCGCCTACCTGATCGCCACCTGCGAGTTCGCTGGCCGCCTGGTCAGGATCGACCTGCACACCCTGAAGGTGGCCGGCTACCTCGACCTGCCAGGCTCCGCGCCGCAGGACATCAAGCTGGATCCCGCCGGGCGCACCTTCTATGTCGCCGACAAGATCCACGCCGGGGTGTGGATGATCGACGCCGCGACGTTCCGGGCGACCGGATTCCTGCCGACCGGCCCCGACGCTCACGGCCTTTATCCCAGCCGCGATGCCCGCGACCTGTACGTCACCAACCGGGGTAACGGCTCGATCACCGTGATCAGCTTCGCGACCAAGAAGATCGTCACGACCTGGTGGATCCCGGGCGGCGGGAGCCCGGATATGGGCGGGGTGTCACCGGACGGCCGCGTCCTGTGGGTGTCCGGGCGCTACGACGGCGTGGTGTATGCCATCTCCACCGAAACCGGGCGATTGCTCGCCGAGATCCCGGTCGGGCCGCAGCCGCACGGGCTTTGCGTATGGCCGCAGCCCGGGCGCTACTCACTGGGCCACACCGGAGTGATGCGATGAGCAGCCCGCGGCCCAGTGAAGGTTACGGCCGGCGGGCGGGGGTGGCCGGGCTGGCGCTGGCGGCGCTCGGGCTGCTGCTGACGGGTCCGGCCGGGCCGGCGGCGTCCGGGACCGGGGATGTCCTTGCCCGCCTGGGATCTCTCACGGTGAGCGCCACGGCGCTGCGCCCAGGACCATCAGGGACCCTGACGGCCAGCGTGCAGGTCAGCACGAGCGGGCGGCAATCCGACCAACTCGACGCCGCGATCGCCGCGGGCGGCGGCACGGTCGCGCTCTATCACGAGCAAGTCAGCCTGGCCGAGGTCTCGGATCTGACCGGCTGTGGCGGCGGCATTGTTCCGCTGATGGTGGTCAAGCGGTGGCTGCACTACGGGCCGCTGCAGGTTCCCGGCCAGTCCGCAGGCCCGGCCGCCCCCGTGGACGCGACCCTGACGGTGCGGCCAGCCGCCCCGATCGCCAGCCAGACCCTGACGATAACCCTGTACTTCGCGGGCGGCGGCGTGATGCCGCTCAACCTCCCCGTTGACCGTTCCTGACCAGTGCTGACTCCCACGATCGCCTGGCCGCCCGAGCTTACCGGTATCGACGGAAAAGTGGGATGTCCCACGGGGAACAGGCTATCTTTAGGGCGGATGACGGACGGCTGCCCGCATTCGTCGGCCGATGAGGCCGCGATGCTTCAAAGCACGTGCCGATCACGCCAGGGCCTGCGTGCTGAGCAAGTGACCTGAGGTAGGTCCCGATCGGACGGGTGGTTTCTTCCTTGACCGTTGACAACCGGCTCCGCGCCGCCCACGGTGTCGTCGGCGCGATGGAGCGCGATCCGAGGGACTTCCCTGGGCTGCTCTTCGGGCGGCTGACCATGCTGCCCGCTCTCGTGATCCTGCCGTTCATGCTGACCAGTTTCCCGTTGCTGCTGATCGGCTACTTCAAGCCCGTCCCGGTGATCGCGGGCTGGCTGGTGCTCTCCGTCCTGATCGTCCCCTATGTCTGGCGACGTATCCCCTCGGTGACCGGGGCGGCCG
Source organism: uncultured Streptosporangiaceae bacterium (assembly GCA_964581815.1). Taxonomy (GTDB): domain Bacteria; phylum Actinomycetota; class Actinomycetes; order Streptosporangiales; family Streptosporangiaceae; genus Trebonia. The sequence continues at coordinate 7,816 of CAZORE010000078.1, forward strand.
CCTGGGGCACCGCCGGCCAGGATTGGGCCAGGCCCACGCCGCGCTGGACGCTCTGGTCGCTGGTCGCGATCTCGGTCGGGTTCGGCGTCTTCCAGGCGGTCTTCAACTCGCAGTTCGTGATCGTCCAGTACGACGCGGCGTCGTACATGCAGTTCGCCAACTGGATCTCCGCGCACGGGACGACGATCATCCCGCAGGACGCCCAGTTCTTCGGTCACACGTCGACCATCACGTTCGCGGGCGCCGCGTACTTCCAGGTCGGCAACCACCTCGTGCCTCAGTTCATGGCCGGGCTGCCGATGCTGCTCTCGCTGGGCTTCTGGGCGGGCGGCGCCAAACTCGCGGTGTTCTGGGGACCTGTGCTCGGCGCCCTCGCCATCTTCACGTTCGGCGGCCTGGTGGCCAGGCTGGTGGGCCCGCGCTGGGCGCCGTTCGCCGCCCTGGCGATCGGTGCCACCATCCCCATGCAGTACGTGAGCCGCAGCACCTGGAGCGAGCCTCTTGCGCTGATCTTCCTGGTCGGCGGGCTGTCGCTGTGGATCGACAGCCAGCGCACCTTCCGGGACCAGGAAGACGCCGGATCCTGGCGGTCCAACTGGCGGCAGCATGCGAGGTCAAGCTCGCATGTCCTCGCGGGTGTCGCCGGGCTGCTGCTCGGCCTCATTTTCCTCGTCCGGCTTGACGGGCCGGCCGACATCATGTTCGTCGTCCCGTACTGCGGACTGCTGATCCTGCGGCGGCAGCGGCAGGTTGTGCCCCTTATCGCGGGCCTGATCGTGGGGACGATATACGGCTCCCTCGATGCGGCCTTCCTTACCGCGCCGTACCTGTTTCCGGGCAACACCGTGTCGGTTGAGGGGATGTGCGCCGCCGTTATCGCGCTGTTCATCGGCACGATCGTGGCGGTCCGGTGGCTGCGCTGGCGCGGCGGCGAACTCCGCGGCCAGCCGAAGTCACGGCTGGTCCAAGCCGTGACGGTCCTCCCGTTCGTGGTGACCGCCGCCTTCCTGCTCCGGCCCTACGTCGAGCGGGGCTGGCACTCGGACTACTACCACGCGTACGCGCCGCTCAGCCTGCACTGGATCTACTGGTACACCGGACTCGCCACGATCGTGTTCGCGGTGGTCGCCTTCGCGATGCTCGGCAGGCGGTGCATCAAGGGCCAGGCCCCCGTCTGGGTGCTGCCCATCCTGGTGTTCACCTGCGCGATCCTGGCGTTCCTGTACCAGCCGGGCATCACCCCCCACCAGCCGTATGCCAGCCGCCGCCTGGTCCCCGCCGTGCTGCCCGGCCTGATCCTGCTCGCGGTGTGGCTGGCCTCGTGGCTCGCCCAGAGGTCGCGCGTTATCCACCTGGTCGACGTGCCCGGCTACCTCAAGCGAGCCCCCCGGGCCGTTGTCATCTTCTGCTGTGCGGCTGCTATCTTCCTGCCGCCGGCGATCGGGAATCTCGACGGGCTTGCCTTCAAGCGCACCTTCGTCGGCGAGATCGCGGCGGTGGACAAGATCTGCCAGGGTATCCCCAAAGGATCGTCGGTGCTCATCATCGACTACAACACGATGGACGGGCTCGGCCAGGCCATCCGCGGCACGTGCGACGTGCCGGTGGCGGCCGTGCACACCACGATCCCGGAGAGCATCGTTCCCGATAAAGGCAATGACGTCCCGGCGGCCAAGATCATCGCCGCCGTTCGGGCGATCGAGGACTCCGGGCACCACCCCCTCGTCCTCGCCGCCGAGGAAGGGGAGTTCGAGCCGCTGATCAAGCAGTTCGGTAACGGTACCGTGAGCCTCCTCCTGAACAAGTACGTAGACAACGACGCGCACATTTTGTATGGCGCGCCGCGGGGCACCAGCCCCGAGACCTTCACGATCTACAGCTGGGTGCCGGCTAAGTGACTGCCGAATAGACCGTTGCCGGAATGGTGACCGTGACGCAGAGGCCGCCGTCAGGGCGGGGGAGGGCAGCGGCCGTGCCGCCGTGGACCGCGGCGATAGACGCGACGATGGCCAGGCCGAGGCCGAAGCCGTCATGGGACGTGCGGTCGCTGAGCCGCTCGAACGGCTGGAAGATGCGGCCGGCCTCCGACGCGCCGATGACCGGCCCGGTATTGGCGACGGTCAGCTGACTGCCGTCGGCCGTGCCGCGGGTGGTGATCCAGATGTCGCCGCCGGGGACGTTGTAACGGGCCGCGTTGTCGACCAGGTTCGCGACGAGGCGCATCGACAGCACCGGATCCCCGGAGATGACCGCGGGCTCGAGCGTGGCGTGTACCCGGCAGTCGCCAACGTCCGCGGAGTCGAGGACGTCTTCCGCGGTAGTGGCCAGGTCAACGTCTTCTCTGATGGTGAGCCCGCGCTCGTTGCGCGCGAGGAGCAGCAGTGCGCCGATGAGGTGCTCGGCATGGTCCACGGCGGCGCGGTTGTCCACCGCCATGCCCCGCAGGTCGTCGGGCGTGCTGTCCGGGTTGCCGAGCACGACGTCGATGGTGGTGCGCATGACCGCGAGCGGGGTGCGCAGCTCGTGGGACGCGTTGGCCATGAACCGCTGCTGGCTCTCGAACGCGGCCTGGAGCCGGCCGAGCATGTCGTCGAACGTCTGGGCGAGCTCGCGGAGTTCGTCCCGGGGGCCGCGCAGCGCGACCCGGGCCGACAGGTTGTGCTCGGACGCGGCCCGGGCGGCCATCGTGATCTGCTGCACCGGGCGCAGCACCCGTCCGGCGAAGATCCAGCCGAAGACCGCGGCGAGGGCGAGCACCACGGCCAGCGTGATCAGCGAGTACTGCAGCAGGTGGGAGAGGGTCAGGGTCTGCTGGTGCTGCGCGCCCTGCTGCTCAAGCAGCGAGACGCACTGGCTCAGGGCGGGCTTATCGGGATAACCAGGGTTCTGCTGGGCCTGGCATTGCGCCAGGATGCTGTCCGGAACGTCCGTGCCGTTACGCAGCCGCCCCCCGACGAGGACGCGCGTCGGCTGCTGCTCTTGCCCGGACGTCGGCAGCCGCGCCATCAGGATGTAGCTGACCGCCACGATGACGGCACCGCACGCGGCAAACAGGCCGGTATACAGCAGGGTCAGCCGGGCCCTGACGGTGAGCCGAGGGCGGCTCAAATCCGGTATCCCTTACCGACCACGGTCTCGATCAGCGGCGGCTCGCCGAGCTTGCGGCGCAGCCGGGCCATCGTGACCGAGACGACGTTGCTGAACGGGTCCGCGTTGGCGTCCCATACGTGCTCGAGCATCTCCTCCGCGCTGACCAGGGCGCCGTCGCCGGCCAGCAGCAGCTCAAGGATCCCGAACTCCTTGCGGGTCAGGGACAGCGGCCGGCCGCCGCGGGCGGCGCGGTGCCTGGCCCGGTCCACGGTCAGGTCACCATGGCGCAGCACCGGCGGCGCGGACGGCGCGCGGCGGGCCAGTGCCCGCACGCGGGCGATGAGCTCGGTGAACGCGAACGGTTTGCCAAGGTAGTCATCCGCGCCCAGTTCCAGCCCGTCGACCCGGTCCTCGACGCCCGCGGCGGCGGTGAGCATGAGGATGCGCGGGCCGCCGCCGGCCAGCGTGCGGCACACCCGGTCACCGTGCACCACCGGCAGGTCGCGGTCAAGCACGATCACGTCATAGGCCGTCTGCCCCGCGGCGTCCAGCGCCGCCGCGCCGTCATGCACGGCGTCCACGGCCATGCCGGCCTGGCTCAGTCCCTGGGCGATCCGCCTGGCCAGCGTGGCATGGTCCTCGGCCACTAGCACCCGCATACCGCCATTGTGCGCCGGCCGGCATGACATCCGTCCGACATCGCGGGTAGCGCTGCTGTCACCGGCCCGCGCGTAGAACCGCAGACATGAAGCTAACGAAGCCAGCGATGCCCGACGCCACCCCCGTCGCCTGCACCCCCGTCAACTGGCCCCCACGGCGGGCCCGGCCCCCGGCGATCCGGATCGCCGCCATCCTCACCACGGTCGCCATGGCCCTGCTCGCGGCCGCGTGCAGCAGCCCGTCGTCCGCCGGCACCGGCTCGCCGAGCGCAGCCGGGCCGGCGAGCTCCTCCCCGGCCGCGGGAAGCTCAGCCACCGCCCAGTCAGCCGTCGCCTACTCCCAGTGCATGCGCGCCAACGGCGTGCCGAAGTACCCCGACCCGGCCAGCGGCGGGCAGCTACCCAAGGGCGACGCGCAGGCCTTCGGGGTCAGCGACGCCCAGTACCAGGCGGCCCAGCGCACCTGTCAGCACCTGATGCCGACCAGCGGGTCGTTCGATCAGCAGTCCCAGGAGTGCATCGAGGCCGGGGACTGCCCGCCGGCCCTGGTGCAGCAGATGCTGACCGCCGACCGGAAGTTCGCCCAGTGCATGCGCTCCCACGGGGTGCCCAACTGGCCCGACCCCACCCTCGACGCCAACGGGGCGCCCGTCTTCAAGGTCAGCGCCGCCGGGATCACCCACACCCAGACGCACTCGCCCCCGATGGAGGTCGTGATCATGGCCTGCCTGCGCACGGATCCCGCCCCGGCGGCGCTGTCATGAGAACGCGACCGCGCCGCCCGGGCCGGTGGGTGGCCGTGGGCGTGGTCATCGTGATGGCGGCCGGGGCAGCGGCGGCCTGGCGAACGGGCGTGTTCTCCCCGGCCGCCTCGTCCGGGACAGGGCAGCAGGGAGCGCCGCCGCCGGCGACCAGCGCCGTGGTGCGGGAAGACCTGGCGGCGACCACGCCGGTGAGCGCCACGCTCGGCTACGCGGGCACCTACCCGGTGAGCGGGCACGGCGGCGGAACGCTGACCTGGCTGCCGTCACCCGGCCAGGTGATCACCCAGGGCCAGGTGCTGTACAAGACCGACAACGAGAGCCCCGTGGTCCTGCTGTACGGGAGCGTCCCGGACTGGCGCGACCTGGCCGAGGGCATGACCGGGCAGGACGTCTCCCAGCTCAACCACGACCTCGTCCAGCTCGGCTACGCAAGCAGCTCGGATATCGCACCGCTCGGCTGGGCTTACTACTCGTGGGCGACCGCGCTGGCCGTGCAAAAGCTGGAAGAGCACCTCGGGGTCTCCAGCCCGTCCGGCCGCCTCGCCTTGGGGCAGGTGGTGTTCGAACCGGAGGCGCTCCGGGTCAGCGAGGTGACCGGCCACCTGGGCGGCGCGGCGAACGGCCCGGTCCTGGCGGCGACCTCGGACCGGCACGTGGTCACCATCAGCCTGGACGTCTCCGCCCAGTCGCAGGTCAAGGCGGGTGACACGGTAAGCGTGACGCTGCCGAACGGGGCGACCACCCCAGGGGTCGTGTCGGCGGTCGGCACGGTGGCGACCACCACGCAAGGACAGAACGGCAGCAGCACCACCATCCCGGTGCAGGTAAAGCTCACCGACCCGCAGGCGGCGGGCACCCTGGACCAGGCGCCGGTCACCGTGTACGTCACCACGCGGAGCGCGCGGAACGTCCTGACGGTGCCGGTGACCGCCCTGCTTGCCCAGTCGTCCGGCGGCTACGACGTCGAGGTCGTCGGGCCGGGCAATGCGCGGAGCTACGTGCCCGTGACGGCGGGGCTCTTCGACGACAACTCAGGGATGGTGCAGGTGACCGGTGCACTGACCCCCGGGGAGCGAGTCGTGGTGGCGGCGTCGTGACCGGCGGCATCAAGACAGCGCCGGCCCCTGGGACCGCGCCGACGCAACTGGCGCCGGTGCTTGAACTTGAGGAGGTGTCGAAGGTGTACCCGGGACAGCCGCCCGTGCGGGCACTGGACGGCGTGAGCCTCACGGTGTGCGCCGGTGAACTGACCGCCATCGTCGGCCCCTCGGGGTCAGGCAAGTCGACGTTGCTGCACCTGATGGGCACCCTGGACCGGCCCACCAGCGGCACCATCCGGGTGACCGGCCTCGACATCGCCCGGCTGTCCGACCGGGGGCTCGCCGCCCTGCGGGCGTCACGGATCGGGTTCGTGTTCCAGCAGTTCTTCCTCGCCGAGCACCAGAGCGTGCTCGGTAATGTCGCGGACGGACTGCTCTACGCCGGCGTCCACCGGGCGGCGCGCCGGCGGCTGGCCCTGGACGCCCTCGACCGGGTCGGGCTTGCCCGTAAAGCCGCCGCCCGGCCCACCCAGCTATCGGGCGGGGAGCGGCAGCGGGTGGCGATCGCCCGCGCGGTCGCGGGCGCGCCGCCCCTGGTTCTCGCCGACGAGCCCACCGGCAACCTCGACTCGGCCACTGGCGCGTCCATCCTGGCCTTGCTTGAGGAACTCAACCGAGAAGGGTCGACGGTGGTCATCATCACGCACGACCACGCCGTCGCCGCCCGCGCGCGGCGCCGCATCGAGGTGCTCGACGGGCACGTCATCGCTGATATCAGCTCCGTTGGAGTAGGACTAACATGACCATCGCGTCCAGCGGGCCGACCGCGGCGACCCCACCGTCCGCGACCCCGCCGTCCGCCGCCCGGCTGCGCGCCGGAGACCTGACCGCCGTGGCCAGCGTCGGGCTGCGGACCCGCAAGCTCCGCGCCGGGCTGTCGGCGCTCGGCATCGCGATCGGCGTCGCCGCGGTGGTCGCCGTCCTCGGCCTCGCCGCGTCCGCGCAGGCCGCGGTGCTGAGCGAGATCGCCCGGCTCGGCACCAACCTGCTGACCGTCAGCAACGGACAGAACGCCGCGGGTAGCACCGCCGAGCTGCCGGCCACCGCGCCGGGCATGATCGCCCGGCTGCCCGGCGTCACGCAAGTGCAAGACACTGGCACCATCGCTAACGTCTACGCCTACAAGTCACCGCGAATCCCCAGGGTGCAGACCAACGGCATCGGGGTGGTTGCCGCGACGCTCAACCTGCCCGCCGTCACCGCCACCGGCGTCGCCCAGGGCCAGTACCTGAACGCCGCCACCGCCCGCGAGCCCGTCGCGGTGCTCGGCGCGGCCACGGCACAGCTGCTTGGCATCGACCGGGTCCAGCCCGGGATGCGGATCTGGGTCGGCCCCAGCCCGGCGGAAGGCATGTGGTTCTACGTGGCGGGCATCCTCAGCCCTAGCCCCAGCGCCTACGCACCGCAGATCGACTCGGCGGTCCTGGTCGGCTTCCCCGCCGCGGAGCGGTACCTAAACTTCGACGGGAACCCATCGGTGATCTACGTCCGCACCACCCCGAACTCGTCGGCCGCCACCACCAGCGTCGACAACCTGCTGGCGGCCCAGGCCAGCCCGGAGAACGCCGGCCAGGTCACCATCTCCCGGCCGTCGGCCGCACTCGCCGCCCAGGCCGACGTCAAGGGAGCGCTCGACACGCTGTTCCTCGGCCTTGGCGCGGTCGCGCTGCTGGTGGGAGCGATCGGCGTCGCCAACATCATGATCATCTCCGTGCTTGAGCGCCGTCAGGAGATCGGGCTGCGCCGCGCCCTGGGAGCCACCCGGGGGCAGATCCGGGCCCAGTTCCTCACCGAGGCGATCATGCTGTCCCTGGCGGGCGGCGCCGTCGGCGTCCTGGCCGGCGCCGCCGCCGTCACCGCCTACGCCGACGGCCACACCGAAGCCGTCATCATTCCCGCCGACGCGTGGGTCGGCGGGCTGGCCGCCGCGGTGGTCATCGGCGCCCTGGCCGGCCTGCTGCCCGCCATCCGCGCCGCCCGCCTGTCACCGACCCAGGCACTCTGGAGCGTCTGACGCCTGCTTAGGCCGGTGTTAGCCGTTCCCCCGCGTTGATTGGCACGTCGATGGTGTTCTCGGCAGGCGCCAGCGGGCATGTCCAGCGCGGGTTGTACCGGCACGACGGGTGGTACGCGAAATTGAAGTCGATGACGATGTGCTGGCCGTCGGATCCGAGGTCGGCACCCTTCGCCGTGTCGAGCACGTAGCGGCCGCCACCGTAGCTGGCGCCGCCGGCGGTCGCGTCCCTGACCGGCAGGAAGAGGCCGCCACCGTACTGGTCCAGCCACCACAGCGCGAGTCGCCGGCCAACCGGGGCGGGAATCGTGACCCAGCCGGCCTGCTCAAGGCGGGTGACGCCGTCCTCCCCGGTGTCGACCTCGAATCGCTTGGGCTCCGCCACCGGCTCGACGGGCACCACGAAACGCAAGCCCGGGTCGTAGGGCCAGTAAGGCACGCCGGTGACCCGCAGCGGGTCGCCTTCGGGCAGCGCGCTCTGCGGATGCGAGCTCATCAGCCCGGCGCGCCCCGCTCGCCACAGCCCGTGCGCCGCCGCGGGATCGGCCTGCTCCCGTACGCGTGCGTACAAGACAGCGGTCGCGCGCCTCCAGTCCGCGAGCTGCAAGGCCGTTACGGTGTCCATGACCATGACCGTACAGGGGACGGCACCGGTCGTGACTCAGTGACCGCCTGGCTCAGCGCCGGTACCCGTGCTTGCGGACGATGGCGTCAAGCGCCGCGGTGGCCTTGGCCTGGTCGCCGCGGAGGGCGCCCAACTCGGCGGCCGACAGCTGGGTCGCCAGGGTCCACGCATTCCGTTCCCGCCGGCCGTCGACCTTAGCAAGCCGGTAGAACACCTGACCGTCGGCACGCATGATCCACTCCCAGGACATCACGCCGACCTCGCCAGTGGAACGGACGTTGACCTGGGCGATTACCTTCGGGGAAAGCAGCGCCATGGATAAAGCCTCTCGCCGGGTGACCCCTTGGGCGGATGTCCCGGTTACCCGGGCCGGCCACATTGCTCTGACCCGACTGAGGCTACTGCAACCGCTGCAAAGGATTGCATAACGCGGCCGTTGCGTGACGCACATCACATTCGATGCCCAAAAATGAAGCGACCTTGGGCCCCGAGGGGCGCCGTGCTCGCTCTCTGAGGCAGAAATCGGGCATCGGCCCGCCCGTGGACCCGCTTCTCGGCATCTCCGGGGCCGCGGGGACCGCCGGATTAGCCATAAGGTCGGACTAATGCAAACGTTTGTTCACGCCTTGGTCTAACTCTAGCGTCAGCTCTGGTATATTTCCTCGGCCCAGCCGCAAGGCGGCTCGCTCAGTACGTCACGCGCACTTCCGGGGTCAGCGGCACGGCCTGGCAGGCGAGGACGTAACCGTCGGCCAGGTCCGCCGCCTCAAGTACCTCGTTGTGCGCCATCTCCACCTGGCCGGCCACCAGCTGGCAGGCGCAGGCGCCGCAGATTCCCTGGCGGCATGAGTAGGGCGCGGCGAGCCCGGCACTGATGAGCACGTCGAGCATCCGGGTGCCCGGCGGCCAGGGCAGCGTCGTGGCCGTGCCGTCAAGCTCGACCGACAGCGTCGCCGCCAGCCCGCCGCCGGCGCTGGCCGCCCGTGGTTCGGGGAAAGGAGGTTCGTCGAACGGGTTCTCCGCCAGCGACAGGAACCGCTCCGTTCGCACTCGCTTAGCGGGCACGCCGAGCTGCCCGAGCCCCGCCCTGACCACCGTGAGGTACGGGTCGGGCCCGCAAACGTACGGCTCCCACCCGGCATACGGCTGGGCCAGGGCCGCGATCCCGGCGGCCGCCGGGATCCCCTGCACCGAGTCAAGCCAGTGCACCACGGCAAGCCGGCCGGCGGCCGCGGCCGCGAGCCTGCGCAGCGGCTCGGAGAAGATCACCGAGCGCTCGTCGCGGTTCGCGTACACCAGCGTGACCCGGCCGCGCCCGGCGGCCAGCACGGACTTCAGTATGGAGATGACCGGCGTGATCCCGCTGCCCGCCGCGAACAGCAGGAAGTCGCCGTCCAGCGACTCCGGGCAGAACGTACCGGCCGGCGGCAGCAGGTCAAGGACGGTGCCCGCCGTTACCGTGTCCATGAGCCAGTTCGAGGCGTACCCGCCGGCCGTTCGCTTGACGGTGATCGCGGGCGGCTCCTCGGCATGCGGTGAGGAGCACAAGGAGTAGCAGCGAGCCACCGACCCGGTCCGGTCGGAGGGAACGCGAACGGTGACGAACTGGCCCGGGCGGTAGGCGAAGGCAGCGGTCAGCGACGGCGGCACGTCAAGCACGAACGAGGACGCGTCGCCAGTCTCGCGGATCACCGCCGCCACGGTCACCTGGTAAAAGTCGCGCACTGGGCTCTGCTTGCTCAGCGGTAAGCGCTTGCTCATACACGGGCGGCGACACCGCCAGCCGCCCGGACGCGACCGCGGCGTCGATGCTGGCCCGCAGGGCGGCGCACCCGTCGACCAGCGCGCTGCGGGTGCCCGCGGCGGCCCGGACGCGGAACTCCGCGCAGCGATCTACCGCCGCGGCGCTCCACTGCACCGACGTGTGCTGCGGGCTGAACTTCACCACGTCGGCCGTCGCGCCGCAGCGGGCGCACTCGACCGGCTGCGGGGCGGCGTAGCGCTCGTCGGCCGCAGGCGCAGCACGGCCCGCGGCCCGCCGCGCCACCTCAGCCTGCCGTTGGCGCGGACGGGACCTCGGCTGAGACCTCGGCCGCCGGCGGCCTGGCGGCCAGGTTCTGCGCGACCTCGGCCTCCCACCCCTCCACCGCCCGGGTGGTGTCCACCTCGAACTCGTACCGCGCGACCATGTCCGGCTCGACCTCGTCCGCGTCCCGGTAGAACTGCTCGTACCAGCGCCGCAGCTGGTACACCGGCCCGTCCTCCGCGCACAGCAGCGGGTTGTCCACCCGGCTCTTGTGCAGCCAGATCTCCACGTCCTGCTCGAATCCGAGGCCGACGAACTTCGCGAACTTGGCGCCGAACTTGGCGGCCGCCTCGTCCGACATCCCCGGCAGCCGCTTGACGATCACGCCCCACTGCAGCATGAACGACGTCGGGGTCACCGGGTAATGGCAGTTGATCAGCACGCTTTCCACGGCCATGCCGTGGTAGTCCTGCCACAGGTAGTCGATCATGTAGGAAGGTCCGTAATAGGAAGCCTCCGAACGGAGGGTGACTTCGCCTCCTCCGCCCGGTCCTCCAGCACGGGCGGTAACCGGCCCCACGTCGGGCCGCGCCCTGGTCCGCAGGTACTGCGTCGCGATGTGGCCCTCGAAGACGTTCTTGAAGTAGGTCGGGAACGCGAAGTGGATGTAGAAGAAGTGCGGCATGTCCACCACGTTGTCGATCACCTCGCGGCAGTTCGCGTTCTCCACCAGGATCGAGTCCCAGGTCCAGCCGGTCCACCCCGCTGAGCCTGCCCCCTCGATCAGCGGGATGGTCACGTCGTCGCCCGGCGGGTTCCCCTCCGGGTCGTGCCAGACGAACAACTGCCCGTTCCGTTCCAGGGTGAGCCAGGACCGGGTCCTGGCGGCCGGCGGCACCCGCCGCGCGTAGGGGATCTGGGCGCAGCGGCCGTCGCCGCCCCAGCGCCAGTCGTGGAACGGGCAGGCGACCTGATCGCCCTTGATGGTGCCCATGGTCAGGTCACCGCCCATGTGCCGGCAGTACGCGTCGAGCACGTGCAGTTCCCCGGCGGCGTCGGCGAACACGACCAGCTTGGTGCCGAACGCCTGCACCGCGTGCGGGCCGCCGCCGGCCGACCCCGGGCCGCCGTCGCGGAAGGACGCCGCGAGCCCGAGGCAGTGCCAGCCGCGCGCGAACCGCTCCGGCGGCCTCCCGGCGTCGATAATCCGCGGACGATCAGTGCCCATCGCTCTAGCCATACCCATAGACTAGAACATGTTCTAGTCTTGTGGCGATGGGCTGGACCACAAAGAAGGGACTGCACGTGGCCGAATTCGGTGCATACGCAGGGCCGGAGCCGGCCGTCGTCGCCGCGGTGGCCGACCTGCTCCCCATGCTCAGGCAGCGGGCCCAGGAGACCGAGGACAACCGGGACGTGCCGGCCGACTCGGTCAAGGCACTCACCGAGACCGGGTTCTTCCGGCTGTTGCAGCCGGCCAGCTACGGCGGGCTCGAGGCGGACCCGATCGCGTTCTACACCGCCGTGCGGCTGCTCGCGAGCGCCTGCGGGTCGACCGGCTGGGTGGCGTCCGTGCTCGGCGTGCACCCGTGGCAGCTCGCCCTGTTCCCGCCGCGGGCGCAAGAGGAAGTCTGGGGCGCCGACCCGGCCACCCGGATGTCTTCCTCCTACGCCCCGACCGGGCGGGCGCGCGCCGTCGCGGGCGGGTACCAGCTGACGGGCCGGTGGAGCTTCTCCTCCGGCGCCGGGCACGCGACCTGGGTGCTGCTCGGCGGTATCGTGCTCGGCGACGACAACAAGCCCGTCGACTTCTGCACGTTCTTGCTGCCGGCCAGCGACTATGCCGTCGACGACGTGTGGGACACGGTGGGGCTGCGCGGCACGGGCAGCAACGACATCGTGGTCGACGGCGCGTTCGTCCCCGCGCACCGGGCGCTCAGCTTCACCGACGTCAACCGGTGCGCCTGCCCCGGCCAGGAACGCAACCCCGGGCCGCTGTACCGGCTGCCGTACGGGTCGGTGTTCACGTACGCCATCACGACGCCGGTCATCGGCATGGCGACCGGGGCGTACGAGGCGCACGTGGCCTACCAGCGGGACCGGGTCCGCGCCGCGTACGCGGGGGAGAAGGCAGGCGATGACCCGTTCGGCCAGGTGCGGGCCGCCGAGGCGGCGGGCCTGATCGACGCCGCCTGGCTGGCGCTCGAGCGGAACATGGCCGACCTGATGGCGCTCGCCCGGGCCGGGGAGAAGCTGCCGATCCCGCTGCGCCTGCGGGTGCGGCGCGACCAGGTGACCGGGACCGCGCAGGCCATCACGGCGATCGACCTGCTCTTCGAGAACTCCGGCGGGCGGGCGCTGAAGGCCGGGACCCCGCTGCAGCGGTTCTGGCGGGACGCGCACGCCGGCCGGCTGCACGCGATCAACGACCCGGAGCGCGCGCTGTCGATGTTCGGCCGCGGCGAGTTCGGGCGCGACCCGGCCGCGCCCGGCGCGATGTTCTGAGCCCCGTGTTGCAAGCACTGCGTTCTGAG
>CAZORE010000078.1:20727-22668 GCA_964581815.1 uncultured Streptosporangiaceae bacterium
CGGCCGCGCCCGGCGCGATGTTCTGAGCCCCGTGTTGCAAGCACTGCGTTCTGAGCCCCGTGTTGTAAGCCCCGTGTTGCAAGCACTGCGTTCTGAGGAGGGCTGGGCCTTATGCACCTGCACTACGAGCAAGCGGGCGAGTCACGCCCCGGGACCCCGGTGGTCATGCTGCACGGCGGCGGCCCAGGGGCCGCGGGAATGTCGAACTTCGGGCGGAACCTGCCGGTGTTCGGGATGAGCTTCCGCACGCTGGTCGTCGACCAGCCGGGCTTCGGCAAGTCGGACAAGCCGCCGGTGGAGGGCAACTACTTCACGTTCGCCGCGCAAGCGCTCGCGGGCCTGCTCGACGAGCTCGGCATCGACCAGGTGCACCTGGTGGGCAACTCGCTCGGCGGCGGCACCGCGGTCCGCTTCGCCCTGCGCTACCCGGAACGCGCGGGCCGCCTGGTGCTGATGGGACCGGGTGGGCTGTCACTCAACGTGCTCGCCCCCGACCCGACCGAGGGGGTCAAGCGGCTGGCCGATTTCGCTGCGCCGGTTGGATCTGGCCCGCCCGGCCCGAGCCGGGAGAAGATGGCGGCGTTCCTGCGGACGCTGGTCTTCGACCAGCGGCTGGTGACCGACGAGCTGATCGACGAGCGGTACGCGGCCGCGGCCGAGCCCGCCGCGCTCGCGGCCATGGCGTCGCTCGGCGCCTCGTTTTATGACCCGGCTTTCTTCGAGGACGGCCTGCTGTGGCGGGAGGCGCACCGGCTGCGCAGTCCCGTGCTGCTGATCTGGGGGCGCGAGGACCGGGTCAACCCGCTCGACGGCGCCCTGGTGGCGCTGAAGCTGATCAGGCGCGCGCAGCTGCACGTGTTCGGCGGCTGCGGTCACTGGGCCCAGCTGGAGAAGTTCGACGAGTTCAACCGGCTGGCGATCAGCTTCCTGGAAGGAGCGAACCGGTGATCGGGTCCCTTGGCTACCTGCGGATCGAGTCGGCCGACGTCGCCGCCTGGCGCGAGTTCGGCGTCCGGATCCTCGGCATGACGGAGGGACGCGGCCCAGAAGGCGGCGCCGTGTATCTCCGGATGGACGACTTCCCCGCCCGGCTGGTGATCGTGCCGGGATCGCGGGACCGGCTGCTCGCGACCGGCTGGGAGGTGGCCGACGCGGCGGTGCTGGCCGCCGTGCGGCGGGCCCTCGCGGACGCCGGCGTCGCGGTCAAGGCGGGCGCCCCTGACGAGCTCGCCGCGCGGCGGGTGGGGGAGATGCTGCGCTTCGACGACCCGGCGGGCAACGCCGTGGAGGTGTTCTGCGGCGCGGCGCTCGAGCACCGTCCCGCCGTCAGCCCTTACGGCAACCGGTTCGTGACCGGGGACATGGGCCTGGGGCACGTCGTGCTGCCGGTGCCCGGTGCCGCCGACGCCGCGCTGGCCTTCTACACCGACGTGCTCGGCTTCCGGCTGCGGGACTCGATGCGGATGCCGGCCGAGTTCCTCGGCGGGCAGCCGGGCGACCCGCCCGTCTGGTTCCGGTTCCTTGGCTGCTGCCCGCGGCATCACTCGCTGGCGCTGGCGCCGATGCCGGCCGAGGCCGGCATCGTCCACCTGATGATCGAGGTGGCCGCGCTGGACGACGTCGGCCGGGCCCTTGACCGCTGCGCGCGGCGCGGCGCCCCGGTGTCGGCGTCGCTCGGCCGGCACGCCAACGACCTCATGGTGTCGTTCTACGTGGGCACCCCGGGCGGATTCGACATCGAGTACGGCACCGACGGGCGGCTGGTCGACGACGCGACCTGGGTCACCCGGGAGACCACCGCGGTGAGCCTCTGGGGCCACAGCTTCGCCGGCCCCGCCACTCCCTGACAGAGGCGGGCCTGGCCGGGCCAGGCCCGCTTCGGCCGGGGTCAGTACTCGGTGTCGATGGCGTTCAGCGCCTTCTGCACCTCCGCCAGCGGGC
>CAZORE010000078.1:22768-33977 GCA_964581815.1 uncultured Streptosporangiaceae bacterium
GGTCAGTACTCGGTGTCGATGGCGTTCAGCGCCTTCTGCACCTCCGCCAGCGGGCGCTGCAACTGCATCATCTTCATCATCTTGCCCGAGATCTTGACCTTGCCTTGCGTGAACGCCTTCGCGCCGTCCAGTTCGCCCCGGTTGACCTGAGCCGACGTCTCGTAGGACTGGCGGATGGTCACCTCGGCGTCGTCGGCGTCGCCGAGGCTGGCCGAGGCGGTGCCGTCGCCGATGCGGAGCGAGTAATGGACCTCGCCGTCGGGCGCGTCAGCGACCACCATCTGGATGACCGCGCTCTTGCCCTTCAGTGCTTTGCGTACCGCCTCGTCGGCGGCCATGGTCGCGTTGTAGGCGTCGATCCATTCCGGTGACAGGTACTTGACCGGCATCCTTGCTCATCTCCCTTGTCGCCTGGCATCGCAGCAAAGTTATAACAAGTTCTAGTTTTGCGGAAGCACCGCGGCAGGCCCGAGGAGAGTGAGGACGGCGCTCCCGGTTGGGCCCCGGCCGGTCAGGCCGCTGCGATGACCTTCTTCAGCAGGCTCCTGGTCCTGTCCCGGTCCTCACCGCGAGCGATGTCGAGGGCGACGAAGTCGGTCACGCCGGCCTCCGCGAGCGCCTGGATCTGCGCGGCGACCGCGTCCTCGTCTCCGACGACCGCGACGTCGCCGGGGCCGGCCGCGCCCTCCTTGTCCAGCATCGCGCGGTAGGACGGGAGCTGCCCGTAGATGGCCAGTTCCTCGTTCGCGGCGGCCCGGACGGCGGCCGGGTCGCTGGTCACCGCGACCGGCAGGGTGCACACGACCCGCGGGCTCGGCCGGCCCGCGGCGCTGGCCGCGGCGGTGATCGCCGGGACCACGTAGTCGCGGACGGTGGCGGGCCCGGTCATCCACAAGATGGTGCCGTCGGTTTGCTCGCCGGCCAGGGCGAGCATGCGCGGCGCCATCGCGGCGAGCAGCACGGGCACGGGGCCGGTCCGTGGCGTGGACAGGCCGATGTGCGCGCTGAGCGTAGTTCCGCTGACGTTGGCGGGAGTGCCGTCGAGCAGCGGCAGCAGGACCGACAGGTACTCGCGCATATGCCGGGCGGGCCGGTCGAAGCTGTACCCGTACATGTTCTCGATGACGATCTTGTGCGACAGCCCGATGCCGAGTGCGAGCCTGCCGGGCCCGATCGCGAGCGCCGTGGTCAGGGCCTGCTGGGCCAGCACCGCCGGATGCCTCGGGTAGGTGGGAACGACGGCGGTGCCGAGCTCGATGCCTGGCACCTGGCTGCCCGCCACCGCCAGCGCGGTCAGTGCCTCGAGTCCGAAGATGTTCGCCAGCCACACCGACGCGAACCCGTCATCGGCGGCCCGGCGGACCTGATCGGTCAGCTTGCTGAGTGCCTGGGCCTCGCCCGTCTCCACCGCCGAGATGCCGATCCGCATGTGCGCTCTCCGTCCGCCCGCCGGCGGCTCGTCCGCCGGCCCGGGATCTGATCCTCCCGGCCGCAGGCCGTTATCCGCAAGGGCGGATGCTCTTCACCGATCAAGCAGGCGGGGCAGGTACCAGCAGGCAGTGGTAAAGGCGGTCTCCTGAACCGCCGGTACCCCGGTCACCGCACCGGGACATCTCCGAGGTAGTCAAGGAATACCGCCGGAATCCCCACGACGAACGTATGCTGACCGTGGGACATGCGCAGTCCGCGGGGGTCCCAGCTGAATTCCCAGTGATGGGTCTCGACCAGGTGGGTGATCGCCGTGATCAGCGCCTCCTCCCTCCGCTGCCGCGTGGTATCGGGCAAGTCGCTCGCAAGCGCGA
Organism: uncultured Streptosporangiaceae bacterium; assembly: GCA_964581815.1. GTDB lineage: Bacteria > Actinomycetota > Actinomycetes > Streptosporangiales > Streptosporangiaceae > Trebonia. Next base: position 24,571 of record CAZORE010000078.1, read on the forward strand.
CCTCGTAGGCGAGACCGTCCTTATCCTGCTCGCCCAGCCTCTCGATCCGGGCGTCGATGCCCAGGAGCACCGGGGCGAGGTACAAGTCGGTTACGTCATGCGGCCGGTCAGCCATGGCACCTCCATGCGCTAGGAGAATGAGGCCATGGTGGCGTGATGAGCGCCCAGGCGACAGGGCCGAACGTCCCTGCGGGCCGATGCCCGGGCCATGCGGGCGGCCGGCGGCGGGCCTGATCTGGTCACCTGTGCCCGGTGCGGCCGCCCGGTGTGCTAGCCGGCCAGCAGGTCAAGGACCTGCCGGTGCAGGGCGGGGACGTGCTGTTCGGTCTCTGGCTTCATCAGCACGCTGCGCAAGATGCGCCCGCTCGCCACGTCCACGTCCACGTGGTGCCCGCGGGCGGCCAGGCTGGCGCCGTCCACGGTGTAAGTGGCGACGAACAGTGACTGCGCGGCGGGCAGGCGCAGGCCGGCGTTGAGCACGTGCGCGCTGGCGTGGTCGATGTCCGACAAGCGCCGCCGGGCGGGGAAGTAGCTGAGGATGTCCAGGGCCGGGCGCTGGTAAAGGGTGAGCTCGCCGCTCGCGTCGATGAGGTCGGCCCAGGCCAGGGCCGCGCGCCGCCCGGGGCGCAGCGCCGCGCCCAGGCCGTCCGGCGTCAGCGGCAGCAGCTGCAGGGTGAGCCACAGCGCGGCGGCGGCCGCGCCGGCCCGGGAGCATTCCAGGGAGATCTCGCCGAGGTGCAGCTCGTCGGAGGTGAAGTAGGTGTAGGGCGAGTCGTGCAGGTAGTGCCTGGCCACGCTGGGGTCGCGGAAGAGCACCGCGCCGCAGCCGTAGGGCTGCAGGCCGTGCTTGTGCGGGTCGATGACCACCGAGTCGCACGCGCCGATCGCGCCGAACGGGGCGGCGGCCACCCCGTCGGGGGCATCGTCGGCGATGAGGCGGAAGAACCCGCCGTAGGCGGCATCCACGTGTACCCGCGCGCCGTAGCGGCGGCACAGCGCCACGATGTCGTGCACCGCGTCGACCGCCCCGAGCCCGGTGGTGCCGGCGGTGGCCACCACCGTGCCGACGCGCCCGCCGCGCAGCGTCTCCTCCAGCGCCTGCAGGTCCATGGTGCCGTCGGCGGCGGCCGGCACGGCCACCGCCTCGACGCCGAGCAGGTGGCACATGCGCCCGTGGGTGTAGTGGGCGTCGGCGCTGTGCGCGACCGCCTTACCCGGATGCAGCTCGCGGGCGATGAAGAGCGCTTCCAGGTTGGCGATGGTGCCGCTGCTCGTCAGGTGCCCCAGGTGCTCGGGGAAGCCGAACATCGCGGCCAGCTGCGCCACGACCTCTTTCTCCATGCGGGCGGTGGCCGGCCCGCCGTCCAGTGCGTGGTTGTTGGGGTTGACCAGCATGGCGCTGACGTAGCCGATCACCGCCGCCGGGTGCGGCGGCTTCAGCATCTGCCCGGCGTAGCGGGGATGGAAGAACGGGTAGTTCTCCCGCAGCCGCTCATGCAGCGCGCCGGTGGCCCGCTGCAACTGGTCAAGGGGCACGTCAAGCGAGGGGTGCGGTGCGAAATCGCCGTACTCGGCCATCCACGCGCGCATCGTCTCGACGGCTCGGACCAGCTGCTCGGCGAGCTCGCCGGCGCCGGCCGGGCCAGCGTGCAGTACGTCCATGGCAGGTCTCCTTATCGCCGGGGCGATCACTGCGAGAAATGGGTCCGGGGCCGCGGCAGCCGCACGCCGTCCACGTCGACGTCGGTCTTCTCGTTGTAAAACGCGATCAGGCCCGCGATGGGCAACAGCTGGCGCGTGGGAAAGTCATACGCCCAGGCGAGGTCCTGGTGGCCGTCGCGTACCTCATCGCCGGTGCGCACCGACCAGTAGCCGCTGGTGACGCCCTTGTACGGGCAGGCCGTCTGGGTGCTTGTCGGCACGAGATGGCCGAAGTCGACATCGGTGCGATCGAAGTAGTAGCGGGTCGGCAGGCCGGTCTCGAACACCAGCACCGGCGTGGTGCTCATCGCGAGCGTGACCCCCTCCAGCGAGACCCGGACGTGCCGGTGCGAGCGCAGCGCGTCGACGCGGACGTAGGGGTTGCGGGGATGGACGAAGACCTGCTCGTCCTCCTCATACCAGGCATCAAGCGCGCCCCAGTCGAAACGGGCCGTGCCGGCCACCCCGTCGGCGGCGTCGTCGCCGAAGACCCGCACCGCGCCGGGGCGGTCCAGGCCGCCTGCGCGCAGGCCGTGACGGCGGGCCGTCCCCTCGCGCAGGTGCTGCTCGCGCTGCTCGTCGATGAGGAACCGCATCTCGACGTCCGCGACTGGTATGTAGTACTGGGGATAGTTCGCCCATTCCCATACGTACCGGGCCCGGGTGGTGTCGAAGACCGTCTCGCCGCCCAGCGTCGCCCGCACCCGGCGCGGCGCTGGCTCGGTGTGACCGGCCGCCGCGATCATCCGCGGGTAGTCGCGGCCGGCCTCGTCGGGTGATACCGCCATCGTTCCTCATTCCGTACGTCGGCAACTGAGCTGAATACCCGCTTCCAGGATTCCTCACCGGCCGGCGTTCTGGGCGCGCACCCCCTTCGTGGTCCCGCTGATACGCGTTCTCGGGCTGATCTCCGCGTGAGAACATGGCGGCATGCAAGACACGGGCGCTGTGGTTGTCGCGGTCGCGCAGCTCGCGCTGACCGTAGGGGACGTGGAGGCTAACCGGCAAGCGGCAAGCGCGGCGGTCGCGGAGGCGGCGGCCGCGGACGCACGGCTCGTCGTGCTGCCGGAACTGTCGGACTCGGGGTACGTGTTCTCGGGCGCCGACGAGGCAGGGTCGCTCGCGTCGCCGGCGGCATCCGCCGTGACGCTGCGCGAGTGGCGCATCCTGGCCGCCCGGCACAACCTGGCCATCGCCGGCGGGTTCTGCGAGCTCGGGCCGGACGGGCAGCTGTACAACAGCGCCGCGATCGTCGACGGGTCCGGCCCGAGGGCGGTGTACCGCAAGGCGCACCTGTGGGACGCCGAGAAGAAGATCTTCACCCCAGGCGACGACGCGCCGCCCGTGGTGGAGCTGCCGTTCGGCAACGTCGCGCTCATGATCTGCTATGACCTCGAATTCCCTGAGTGGGTGCGGCTGGCCGCACTGAGCGGCGCCGACCTTATCGCGGCCCCGGTGAACTGGCCCGCGTCAGCGTCGCCGCCGCCACCCGGTGAGCGGTCAGGTGAGGTGGTCTCGGCGCAGGCGGCCGCCTGGGCCAACGGCGTGTACGTGGCGGTCGCGGACCGGTGCAAGACCGAGCGCGGCGTCGGCTGGGTGGGCGGCTCGGTCATCGTCGGGCACCGTGGCTACCCGGTGGCCGGGCCGGTGTGCGAGGACCGCACGGCCGTGCTGACCGCCGCGATCGACCTCCGGCTGGCTCGGGACAAGCGGAACAGCGAGCTCAACGACCTGTTCACCGACCGGCGGCCCGAGCTCTACACGCGGCTATGGGACGGCGGCGGCCAGGGGTGACGACTGCTCCACACTGCTCACGAATACCTGCCGGCTGATCATGTGCAGCTCGCCAAGCAGGGCACTGAGACCGTTCATGTCGGTCAGCTCGATGACCAGGTCGACGGTTATCTCGGCGCCGCGCGGTGACGTCAGCCGCGAGCAGACACGCTGCCCGGCGAGCGCTCCTGCGAGCAGTTCCTGACTCCCCAAGTCGTCGGACATCGCGACCCGGATTCTCCACAATGACATGCGCTTTCCCCTCCCCTCCTGCCTCGATCATGCGGATATCAGGTTGCGGCCGCGATTCCGGTTCGTAACGGCGCGGTGAACGGGCCGCGCCGCGCTCAGCCGCGCGCCGGGAAGTCGATCCTCATCGCCGACTCTCCCCGGCCGACAAAGGCCATGGCGACCATCTGCGGCGGGAACAACCCGTGCGCGACCACCCCTTGCGTCGCTGACAGCCGGGCGGCCAGCGCCGCCGGGTCGTCGACGGGCCCGTGGTAGTCGGCGATCACGCCGCCGTCCGGGCTCAGCGGGACGTCGCGCAGCACGGCCGGGGCGACGAGGCGCATGGTGGCGCGCAGCCCGAAGGACATCAGCTCAAGGGGGACCGGCGCGTGCAGCGCCTGCACCGGCTTGGAGGAATCGGCGATGACGACGAACCGGTCCGCCGCCCCGGCCACGATCTTCTCCCTGGTGTGGGCCCCGCCGCCGCCCTTGACGAGCCAGCCGTCGGGGGAGATCTGGTCCGCGCCGTCGATGGTGATGTCGAACCGGTCGATGCGTCGGACGTCCTCGATCCGCAAGCCCAGTTCTCGCGCGGCGTGCTCGGTGGCCGGCGAGGTGGCAGCGCAGACGATGTCGAGTGACCGTTTCGCCAGCGCCGGAAGCAAGTAGGCCACGGTCGAGCCGGTGCCAAGCCCGACGGTCATGCCGTTCTCCACCAGCAGCGCGGCTGCTTCCGCGGCGACCTGCTTCTCTCGCTCGATGCTCATGCCCGGGTGCCTCCAGACGGTGATCAGCTCTGGGTACCACCGTACGGTGTCACCGGCCGCTGTGATCCGAGCTCCGGTCTGCCGTGCCGTCCTGTCACCGGCGCGGCGGTCAAGGAAGGGAGGCCGGCAGGCCGAACCGGGTGAGCAGGTCGTTGTCGAGGAACCGGGTGACGCCGCAGATCCTCATCCCGGCCAGGGTAGGAACGATCAGTCCTTGGCCGGCGGCGCCGGGCGCGACGCCGTCGGAGACGTAGCAGGCGAACGCCTGCTGCCGGTTGGCGGCGACCGGGACGAGCTGGAAGCGGAGAGTCCCGCCCTGGAAGACCAGCGTCGTCAGCAGGCCGGCCGCGGCGGCCGGGCCGCGGAAACCGAGCGGCCATGGCGGCATGGTGAGCCAGGCATCCTCGGTGAGCATGGAGACGAGCGTGGGCACGTCGCCGCGCTCGAAAGCGTCGGTGAACCGGCCGATGACCTCGCGTTCACCGGCCGACCTGGGCAGTGGCGCCTGATGAAGCGTGTCCGCGGGAAGCAGTGCGGACAGGGCGGCGCGAGCCCGTTTCAGCGACCCGTTGACCGTGTCCAGGCTGCAGTCGAGGATTTCGCAGGCTTCCGCGGCCCGGTAGCCGAGCACGTCACGCAGCACCAGGGCAGCCCGTTGTCCCGGCGTGAGGTGCTGTAGCGCCGTGATGAAGGCGAGCGAGATCGACTCGCGTGACTCATAGCGGGCCTCAGGGCCGGGCGCCGCGTCCGGCAGCCCGGCGAGCAGCTCATCCGGATAGGGCTCAAGCCACGTCGGCTCGTCATCAGAAGCGGGAGGGGGCAGCGCGGGCAGGCCCGTGCCCGTTCCGGTGACGCCCTGCATGGCTGGGGCGCCGCGTCGCGCCGCGATCGTGCGAGCCTTACTGCCCCGCAGCGCGTTGAGGCACTGGTTGGTGGCGATCCGGTACAGCCAGGCCCGCAGCGAAGATCGTCCCTCGAACTGGCCGATCCCGCGCCAGGCGGCGAGCAGGGTTTCCTGCAGCAGGTCTTCCGCGTCATGCGCGGAGCCGAGTATCCGGTAGCAGTGCACCTGCAGCTCAGACCGGAACGGATCAGTGAGCTTGCCGAATGCCTCTCCGTCGCCCGTCTGGGCGCGGATGAGCAGCGTCGGATCAGCCAGCAGCGGCTCGGTCACGGTCCCTCGCACCTCCGGTACATCCCCGATATAGCCAACATAGGAAAAATATCGTGCGGCACGGCCATTTTTACTCTTGACGTGTGTCTCAGTTACTGGTGACGTCAACGGTGACGCGATGTTGGCATTCGCTGACGATGGTGGAGGGCAGGGGAGCCGTCCTGAGGGGGGCGCGTGCCCGTCCGTCGCCGTTGACGTCACAGCAGCGCCGTCGAGAGCGGGCAGGCCCAGGGGGGGCAGGATGATCGACGACAGGCAACTTGACGCGACTGGTCGGCCGAAGGCCGAGGGGATCGACACCGCGGCACCCAACGCCGCCCGGGTCGCGGATTTCCTGAATAACGGCAGGGACAACTTCGAAGCCGACCGCCGGGCGGCCTGGGCCATGATCGCGGCGGCGCCGGCGATGACGGCGATCGTGCCCGCTGTCCTCGCCTTCCACCAGCGCGCCGTGCGGTTTCTCGCGATGGAGGCCGGCATCCGGCAGTTCCTCGACGTCGGCGCTGGGCTTCCCACGGTGCAAAGCCGGGTCGAGATCGCCCAGGCGGTTGACCCGGAGTGCCGGGTTGTCTACGTGGACAACGACCCGATGGTGCTGTCCCATGTCCGGGCGTTCTGGCGGTCAACCCCGCAGGGAGCGTTCGCCGCGCTCGACGCGAAGCTCACCGACCCCGACGCGCTCCTGTCTGGCGCAGCCGCGACGCTGGACTTCCGGCAGCCCGTGGCCGTGCTGCTGCCGTCCACGCTTCCGTTCATCCCGGGTGCCGCCCGGGTGGCCGCCATCGTGGACGCGCTGCAGCGGGGACTATCCCCGGGGAGCTATCTTGCGCTGTGCCACCTGGCGAGCGACCTGGATCCGGCGCTCGCGGCGGCGGCCGACGACTGGAACCGTATGTCGTCGCTGCGGGTCACCCTCCGCTCACGGGCGGAGGTAGCTGCCCTTACCGTCGGCCTGGAGCTGGTCGAACCCGGCCTGGTGCCGGTGAACCAGTGGCGCCCGGTGGTCCCCGGGCCCCGCCATGACCCGCAGGTCCCCGTGCACGCGGTGCTGGCGAGGAAACCGGGCGGGCCCGCCCAGTTCAGCTGAACGCGGCCGGCGGTCCGGGAAAGGGCGGCTCTGGTTAGCTGGTGATCTCGCAGATGACGTCGCCGCTTGCGAGCACCGCGCCGGCCTCGGCCGCCAGCTTCCGCACCGTGCCCGGCTTATGTGCGTTGATCGGCTGCTCCATTTTCATCGCCTCGAGGACGACGACCAGGTCGCCGGCGGCTACCTGCTGCCCTTCGGTGACGGCGACCTTGACGACGGTGCCCTGCATGGGCGCGGCGATCGCGTCGCCGCTCGCGGCGGCCGGGCCGCCCCGGCCGCCGGCGCGGGCGGGCCGGCGGGGGGAGGCGGGCCCGGGCCGCCCGGCAGCGGTGGCGCCGGGCGCGGAGACTGCGGTGGCGAGGCTGTCCGGGATGGTGACCTCGATGCGCTTGCCGTCGACTTCGACGACGATGGCCTGCCTTCCTTCCGGCTGGCCGTTTCCACTTGATCCGGTGCCGTCGCCGGCCCAGGGGGCGAGGTCGTTCCGGAACTCGGTCTCGATCCACCGGGTGTGCACGGTGAACGGGCCGGGGTCGCCGTGCAGCTCGGGGGCGAAGGCGGGGTCGGTGATGACCGCACGGTGGAAGGGGAGGGCGGTGGCCAGCCCGGTGATCTCGAATTCGGCCAGGGCCCGGGCCGCTCGCCGCAGGGCCTGCTCGCGGGTGGCGCCGGTGACGATGAGTTTACCGAGCAGCGAGTCCCAGGCGGGGCCGATCACCGAGCCGGCCGTCACGCCGGCGTCCAGCCGGACGCCGGGCCCGGACGGAGGCTGCCAGGTGGTGACGGTGCCGGGTGCGGGCAGGAACCCGCGGCCGGGGTCCTCGGCGTTGATACGGAACTCGATGGAGTGCCCGCGGGCCGGCGGGTCGTTGGTCCAGGCGCTGAGGTCGCCGCCGCCGGCGATGCGGAGCATCTCCAGGACCAGGTCGATGCCGGTGACCTCCTCGGTGACCGGGTGCTCGACCTGCAGCCGCGTGTTGACCTCGAGGAAGGAGATGGTGCCGTCCTGGCCGACGAGGAACTCGCACGTCCCGGCGCCGGCGTAGCCGGCCTCGCGGAGGATCGCTTTGGAGGCCGCGCGCAGCCGGGCGTCCTGCTCGACGGTGAGGAACGGAGCTGGTGCCTCCTCGACGAGCTTCTGGTGGCGTCGCTGCAGTGAGCAGTCCCGGGTGGAGACCACGATCACGTTGCCCACGGCGTCGGCCAGGCACTGGGTTTCCACGTGCCGGGGCCGGTCCAGGTACCGCTCGACGAAGCACTCGCCCCGCCCGAACGCGGCGACGGCTTCACGGACCGCCGACTCGTACAGCTCCGGGATTTCTTCAAGCGTGCGGGCGACCTTCAGGCCGCGGCCGCCGCCGCCGAACGCGGCCTTGATCGCGACCGGAAGGCCATGCTGCTCGGCGAACGCGATGACCTCGGCCGCGCTCGACACCGGGTCCGGGGTGCCCGCGACCAGCGGGGCGCCGACCCGCTCGGCGATCTTCCTGGCGGCGACCTTGTCCCCGAGGCCGCGGATCGCTTGCGGGGGCGGGCCGATCCAGGTCAGGCCCGCGTCAAGGACGGCCTGGGCGAAGTCGGCGTTCTCCGACAGGAACCCGTAGCCGGGGTGCACCGCGTCGGCACCGGACTTCTCGGCGGCCGCCAGGACCTTGGCGATATCCAGGTAGCTGGTCGCTGGGGTAGCGCCGCCGAGCGCGAACGCCTCGTCGGCGGCGCGGACGTGCGGTGCGTCCCGGTCCGGGTCGGCGTAGATGGCGACGCTGGCGATCCCGGCGTCGCGGCAGGCCCGCGCGACGCGGACCGCGATCTCGCCCCGGTTACTGATGAGGACCTTGGACAGGGTCATGCTGCCGCTCCCACCGCGGCTGCCCGCCGCACTGTCTCGATGATCGAGCCGAGGTCGGCCCCGGGAGTGAAAACCGCGTGCACGCCCATCGCGTGCAGGACCGGGATGTCGGCCTGCGGGATGATGCCGCCGACGATGACCCGCACCTCGGCTGCCCCCTGCTCAGCCAGCAGCCTGATCACGTCCTCCGTTGCCGTCAGGTGCGCACCGGACAGCACGGACAGGCCGATCACCGCGGCGTCCTCCTGGATGGCGGTGGCGACGATCTGGGCCGGGGTCTGGTGCAGCCCGGTGTAGATGACCTCGTGGCCGGCGTCACGCAAGGCACGGGCGATGACCTTGGCACCGCGGTCATGGCCGTCAAGGCCGGGCTTGGCGATCACCACGCGAGCCGGTGCTTGTGGCGGGGGAGGCGGCTGCTTGGCCGGCATGTTCATGGTCTTCCTTGGCAAGGGTGTCAGCGGGGGAGAGCAGAGGCACGCCAGGCGTGCGGGCCCGGGGACGGGTGGGTAGACCGCACGCCGTGGCCCGCCGCCCATAGCGGGGGTCGCGGGCCCCGCGCCGCTCGTGCCGCGGCAGCGGCGGCAGCGGCGGCGGCGGTCGAAGCGGCGGAGGTCGCTGCGAGCAGCACCGCGGTCACCGCGGCGAGCTCCGCGTCCGTCGGCCGGCCGCGGGTGACGGCGAGCACCGGCACCGGGGGCGCCTGGTCGCCAGGCTGCCCGGCGACGTCCGTTCGTCCGGCGCCTGATCGCTGCGCGTCCGTGGCGTTCACAGCGGGATGTTGCCGTGTTTTTTGGGTGGGAGGGTTTCGCGTTTGGTGCGCAG
>CAZORE010000079.1:0-16830 GCA_964581815.1 uncultured Streptosporangiaceae bacterium
CAGTGAAGATCCCCAGGAACGGCGGGTAACCGATCGTGATCACGCCGCTGGCGTGCCCGGCGGCGATCTGCCGCGCGACGGCCAGCGCGGTGTTGACCGGGATGGCGAACCCGGCGGCGGGCTGCTGCTGGGTGAGGCTGACGCTGTTCCCGGCAGTGTCCATGCCGATCACCTGCCCGGCCGCGTTCGCCAGCGGCCCGCCGGAGTCGCCGGCGACGATGCCGGCGTTGACCTCGATCATGCCGTGCAGGGTCTCGGTGCTGACCGTGCCGCCCTGGTCGGCGGCGGTGATGGACTGGTTCAGGCCGGTGACCTGCCCGGCGGCCGGGATGATGGTGCCCTGGCCCTCGGCGTTGCCCAGCGCGACCACCGGCTGCCCGGCCTTGACCGCGGCGGAGTTGCCGACCGGGACGGTGCGCAGCCCGGAGGCGCCCTGCAGCCGGATCAGCGCGATGTCGCCCGCCTTGTCGTAGCCGACCACGGTCGCGGGGTAGGTCTTGCCGGTGGCGGTCACGGTGGCGGTGATCTTGGTCGCGCCGGCGATGACGTGGTTGTTGGTCAGCACCAGGCCGTCGGCGTTGATCACCATCCCGGTGCCGGCGGCGGCCGCGCCGTTGTACTGCTGGGTGGTGTCGATGACCACCAGGCCGGGCTCGACCTTGTTCACGACCTGCTGCTCGCCGCCGCCCTGGCTGCCGCCGGAGGACGGGGCGGCCGGGGACGGCACCGCGGCGGCGCCGGGCAGCGGCGGCGCGGCGGCGCTGCTTGCGGCGGGATGATCAAGGGAGATGGTCACCCCGACAGCCGCCCCGGCCGCCAGGACGGCGACGGCCAGGTGCGTGAGCACGCTGGTGCCGCGCCGCCGGCGGGGCCGGTAACCGCCGCCGGGCCCGGAGACGGCAAGCCCGATGCCGTCTCCGTAAGACTCGTATCCGTTTCCTTTCCGCATCTGAGATCACGCTCACTTCGCAGTGCTCGCAAGGGTTGCCGGAACGCCCGGGGCTTATGCCCCGTGCGATTGCATGATGACGCCAAAACCTGAAGATCTCCTTAGCAATCACTGGGTATTTTCATAGCACTTCCTGACCGTTCTGAGCTGGCTGGCCGGGAAGGATCTCCAGGAGCGGCGGCCCTGCGACGTGGTGCCCCAGCTGGCGGGGGCCAAGGACCTGCCGGGGCGGGTGCCGGGAAAGACAAGTGGCGGGGCTCCCCGCCAGGGAGCCCCGCCGTGCGCCGGGCGCTGCACCCGGCCCTTCCTTGTCTTGACCTGCCTGTCCTCCTTCCGTTGCCGGGACGGGGCTGCTATCGGGCGTCCGGCTGCTCAGCGGCCGGGCGCGGCGGCCGGGCAAGCCGGCCCTGGGCGCGCCGGGGGTGAGCGCTGACGGCACCGGGCCGGCGCGGCTAGGGGGAACAGGAGGACGGCCGGGCCTGGCCCGGGCCGCCGGGAGGGCGGCGGCGGGGTGCCGGGCAGGGGCGGGACCCGGGGTGGCGCCGGGGGCGGCGGCGCGGGCGGCTCACCGAAGGAGGCAGCGACGATCTCGGCGAACTCCGCGTCCACCCACTGCTGATCCGCGTAGACGGCATCCGCGAATGCCGCGGCTGCCTCACGGGCTGTCCGGCTCATGCCGATCACCCTCCCGGGAACCTGTCGGAGCGTTTCTGGGTCAATGACCGATACACTTTTTATGTAGCACCGGATGAATGAAACTGTCAAGTCCAGTTGGAGGTTTCTCCTCGCGCCGGGCCGGGCGGCCGGGACGGCTAGCCTGCTTCGCTGGGGCCGGGCGGGGTTTCGCCGTCAAGCAGTTCCCGCAGCCGCGCTACTTCGGTCTGCAGCTGGCGGGTTTCCTCCTGCATGAGCAGGACCCGGCGGATGCCGGCCAGGTTCAGCCCGTCGGCGGTCAGGGCACAGATCTCGGCCAGCCGGTCGATGTCGCGGGAAGAGTAGCGGCGGGTGCCGCCGGCGCTGCGGGCGGGGTCGATCAGCCCTTCCCGCTCGTAGATCCGCAGTGTCTGCGGGTGCAGCCCGGCGAGCTCGGCGGCTACGGAGATGCTGAACAGCCCCCGGTCCGCGTCCGCCCACCCCGGGCTCACCACGGCCGGCCCCGGCGGTAGCGCAGCAGCAGCTCCGCCAGCAGCGCGAGCCGCGCGTCCTCCTCGTCCCAGGCGCCCGCCCGGGGCACCGGGCCGGGGCCGCCTTCCACCCGGACCGGCCCGGCCGCCAGCGGCGGCCCGGAGGCCCCGGCCGGCGGCGCGGTGCCGCCCGCCGCGCGGGATCCGGGCGCGGCGGGCGAGTGCCGTACCGTGATCCGTACCCGGCCTGGGTGATGCCCAGGGTCCAGGCCCCGGTCGTAGGCGGCCCGGCGGCTCGGGTCGCCGAGCACCTGCCAGGCCTCGGCCAGGGCGCGGAACCGGGCCGGCGCGCCGTCGTCGCCGTGGCGCGCGTCGGGATGCTCGTCCCGCGCCCGGCGCCGCCAGGCCAGCGCGATCTCCTCCCGGGAGGCGTCCCTCGCCACCCCGAGCAGCTGGTACAGGTCCCGGGGCGGCTCCCGGGGGCCGTCAGCGGCCATCACATCACCGTCCCTTCCGACGCACGGCTGCGCACACAGGTTTCCTCCAGTATGCGCCAGGAGAAAACCTGAGTCGAGTCTTGTCAGATAACTCGCTGCCGTGCTATAAAGATCCCGTGAGCGTGACAGACACCCGACACGGCAAGGAGGCACCAGCCATGCTCATGCGCACCGACCCGTTCCGCGAGCTGGACCGGTTCACCCAGCAGGTCTTCGGCACCGCCGCCCGGCCGGCCGCGATGCCGATGGACGCCTACCGCCTAGGCGACAGCTTCTACATCCACCTGGACCTGCCCGGCATCTCCGCGGACTCGATCAGCCTGACGGTCGAGCAGAACGTGCTCACCGTCCGCGCCGAGCGCGATCCGGTGAAGACCGACGGCGCCGAGCTCCTGATCGCCGAACGGCCCTACGGCACCTACACCCGGCAGGTCTTCCTCGGCGAGACCCTCGACGCCGACAAGATCGCCGCCGACTACGCGGCCGGCGTGCTCACCCTGACCATCCCGGTCCGCGAGAGCGCCAAGCCCCGCAACATCCAGGTCACAAGCAGCGACACCAACCAGGCCGTCACCGCCTGAGATTGCCCGCAGCGCCGTCGGGGGCGCCCTGCTGGCGCGGGGCGCCCCCGATGAACTGCCATGCAACTGCGTGACGCGGGCGACCTCACCTGCGGCCGCGTGGCCGGCGGCACGGGTTCACCGGTCCTTACGGCTACGAGAGTGCGTGATCCGTTCGGCGGCGAGCCGGGCGGACACCAAGACCATGGGCACGCCGACGCCCGGCCGGGTCCCGGAACCGACGAACACTACATTGTCGAGCCCGGGGGCGAGGTTGCCGGGCCGGAGCGGGCCTGACTGGCCGAAGGTGTGCGCGGCGGCGAACGGCGTGCCGGCCGCCATTCCCGCCTGAGCCCAGTCCGCCGGAGTGACCACCTGCCGCACGCGTACGGCCTCCCCCAGCCCCGGGTAGCCGCGGTCGGCCAGGATCCGCAGCAGGTCGTCGGCGTAGGCCTGGCCAAAGCGCGGCCAGTCGGGCCCCGCCTGCAGGTTGGGGACCGGGGCGAGCACGTAGTAGACCTCGCCGCCGGGGGGCGCGAGGCCAGGATCGGTGCGGGTGGGATTGGTGACCAGCAGCGATGGGTCGGCCATGACCTGGCCTCGCCGGGTGATGTCGTCGAAGGTGGCGTTCCAGGCTTGCCCGAAGTGAATGTTGTGGTGGCTCGCGTCGGGATAGGCTGCCCCGGCTCCCAGGTGCATGACGACGCACGAGGGGGAGTAGCGCAACCGGCGCCGCAACGGCCGGTTTAGCAGGTCGCGGCAGGCCACCGGCAGGTCGGGATTGAGCACCACGACGTCGGCGGGGATGCGTTCGCCGTCCCGGGTGCGCACGACGCGGGCCCGTGACCCGCTGATCTCCACGCTCGTTACCTCTCGGCCGTAGTCGAGCCGCACCCCGCGCTTGACGGCGGCCGCCGCAAGTGCCTCGGCGACCGCGTGCATCCCGCCGCGCGGGTAGTAGACGCCCGCGACCGTGTCCATATAGGCGATGACCGCGTACAGGGCGCGGGCGCGGTGCGGCGGCAGTCCGGCGTAGAGCGACTGGAAGGAGAACACCCGCTGGGTACGCGGGTCGTCAAGGAACTGGGAGACCTTGGCGGACAGCCGGCGGAACGCGCCGCAGGCGGCCAGCCGGGCCAGGTCCGCGCTGACCAGGTCCCACGGGTGGTCGAAGTCGCGGTCGATGAACTGCTTCCACTCTAGCCGGTACAGCTTGCGCGTGTAATCGACGAAGCGCAGGTAGCCGTCGGCCTCACGCGGCCCGCACAGGCGCGCGATCTCCGCGGCCGTATCTGCCGTGCTCGCCCGGATGTCCAGCCTCGACCCGTCGGCGAAGTGCGCGCGGTAGGCCGGGTCCAGCCGGACGAGGTCGAGCCAGTCCGACATCCGCTCACCGGCTGCGGCCAGGGTTTCCTCAAGCAGGTCCGGCATGGTCAGCACGGTGGGTCCGGTGTCGAACCGGTACCCGTCCACGGTGAGCTGGCCCATTCGGCCGCCCGGGCCGTCCGCTCGCTCAAGCACGGTCACCTGCCGTCCGGCGCCGGCTAGCCGCAGCGCGCAGGCGAGGCCGCCGAGCCCCGCACCCACGATGACCACGTTCTCGGTAGGTCCGGTAACGTTCTGCATTGGTTTAGCTCCGCTCGGTAACGTGTCGCCTACGGTACCTGCCACCCGATTACCTGGCCACTTGCGCCTGGCTACATCAGCAACGTTTGAATCGAAATGTGCGTCGTTTTGAACTTTTGGCCTGCGGGCGCCACGACCCGTTCTCGCCGAGGTTCAAGCACTGACTCCGCTAGGGGACCTCATGACCCGCTCCATGCCGCCGGACGCCGCACTGGACGCCGCGTACGCGAGCTGCCGTGACCTGCACCGTACGCATGGCCGCAGCTATTACCTGGCCACCAGGCTGCTGCCGCCCTGGAAGCGCAGGCACGTGCACGCCCTGTACGGCTTCACCCGCTGGACCGACGACATCGTCGACGCGGGTGCTGACGCGCGAACCCCACTCCCGGGAGCGGACCGCGGCCGCCGGCTCGATGCGTGGGCAGGCCGGTTCTACGCCCTGCTCGATGGCGGGGAAGACCCGGCCGATCCGATCCTGCGCGCCGTGCGGCACACCATCGCCATCTTCGGCCTGTCCCGGGCCGACTTCGCCGCGTTCTTCGCCAGCATGCGCATGGACCTGGATGTCCGCTCTTACGCTAACTACGGCTCCCTGCTCGAGTACATGGAGGGGTCCGCGGCCGTGATCGGCACGATGATGCTGCCGATCCTGCTGGCTCCCGACGACGGGCGAGGGCCGGTGCCCGCGGCGGTGACCGCCGCGGCGCGCGAGCCGGCCCGTCAGCTCGGCCTGGCTTTCCAGCTCACTAACTTCATCCGTGACATCGCGGAGGACCTGGATCGCGGCCGGGTGTACTTGCCCGCTGCGGACCTCGCGCAGTTCGGGGTGCACCGGGACGATCTCGCGGCACCGTCGGCGAGCCCGGCCGTGCGCCGCCTGGTCGCCTTCGAGATCGAGCGGGCGCGCGCCCACTATCGCGACGCCCGGCCGGGCCTGACGATGCTGCCGGCGAGGTCTCGCCGCTGCGTCCGGCTGGCAGGCGTCGTCTACGGCGGGATCCTCGACCACATCGAGCGAGCCGGCTGCGACGTCCTCGCCGGGCGCGCCGTCGTCCCGCGGCGGCAGCGGGCGGCCGCGGTGCTGCGGGAACTGGCAAGGCCAGCATGAGCGTCAGCGCGTACCAGTCAGGTGCCGTCCTGGCGCCTGCCGACGTCACCTTCGTCACGGGTGAGCTCCGGCCGTACCTGGCGGACCTTCTTGCCCGCGAACAGGCCGCTTGGCAGGAGCATGACGCGCCATGGTGGGACCCGCCCGAGACGCTCGCGGGCTACCTCGACGGCGGCAAGGCGCTGCGGCCGCGGTTTTGCTACTGGGGCCATGCCATCGCCGGGCAGGGCACTGACCCCCTGCTGCTGCAGGCAAGCGCGGCGCTGGAACTGCTGCACGCCTTCGCCCTCATTCACGACGACCTCATGGACGACTCCGACACCCGCCGGGGCCGGCCCGCGCTGCACCGTGAATTCAGCTGGCAGCATCGTCGGCAGGGCTGGGCAGGGAACCCGGACAGCTACGGCCGCGCCGTGGCGATGCTCACCGGCGACCTTGCATTCGCCGTGGCTGGCCGGCTCGCCTCCGCGCTGCCCGCGCCGGCGCTGTCGGTGTGGCGCCGGATGGTCGACGAACTGGTCCTCGGTCAGTTCCTCGACTTGGCCGGGGCCGCGCGGCGAGACCGCTCCGTCGAGGTGGCGCGCGCCACCACGTTGCTGAAGTCGGGGCGGTACACGGTAACCGGACCGCTGAGCCTCGGCGCCGCGCTCGCTGGCCCGCCCGAGCTGCCACCTGACCTGTCGCGCTACGGCGACCTGGTCGGTGAGGCATTCCAGCTCAGCGACGACCTGCTTGGCGTCTTCGGCGACCCGCAGCGGACCGGCAAGCCGGCTGGCGAAGACCTCGCGTCAGGCAAGCCGACCCAGCTCCTCGCCTATGCCGCGGACATGCTGCCACCGCGCGGGCAGGCGTTGCTTGCCCGGGCCGGCACTCCCGCTTTCAGCCGCGCGGACGTCGCCGAGCTGACGGCTGAGCTCAGCGAGTGCGGGGCACGGGCGCGCGTCGAGCGCCAGGTCCGCCGCAACGTCGAGGCCGCCTGCGCGCTCGTCGGCCGAGCCGCGCTGCCGCCGCGCGTCACGGCCGCCCTGCAGGGGCTGGCCCTGGCCGCCACGGACCGGCAGCAATGACCGCCATGGTGGCAGTGTCCAGGCTGGTGGGGCGGATGGCGGGAATGCGCCCGTACCTGGCGAGCGCCCCGGCGCCCCCGGGCGACCTGGTTCCGGGCCGCTCGCGGGTCGTGGTCGTCGGTGGCGGCATCGCCGGGGCGTGCGCCGCCGTGGTCCTCGCCGAGCGCGGCATTCCCGTCGTGGTCTGCGAAGCCGCCGACTGGCTCGGCGGGCGGCTCGGCGCGCACCCGCGCACCCTTCCCGACGGGACCGTGCAGTGGGTCGACCACGGGTTCCACGGCTTCTTCCGCCAGTACTACAACTGGCGGCAGGTCCTGCGCCGGGTCAGTCCCGGCCCGGCGCCGCTGCTGCATCCGCTCGGCAGCTACCCGGTCATCTCCGCCCGCTGGCCGGATGAGGAATTCGACCGGCTTCCCCCTGCCCCGCCGCTGAGCATCCTCGCGCTCACCCTCCGCTCGCCCAGCCTGCGACTGCGCGAACTGGCCCGCGCCGATCAGGCCGTCGGCCTCAGCCTGCTCGGGTTCGACGCCGACCAGACCTACGCGCACCTCGACCACCTCAGCGCCGAGCAACTGCTGTCCGCGCTGCGGCTGCCGGAACGTGCCCGGGTGATGCTGTTCAACGTCTTCGCGCACTCGTTCTTCAATGACGCCGCCTCGATGTCAGCCGCCGAGCTGGTGGCGATGTTCCACTTCTATTTCCTCGCCAACCCCGAGGGCCTCGGCATGGACGCGCCGCATGCCGACTATGAAACCGCCATCTGGGCGCCGCTGCGCCGCTACCTCGAACAGCGAGGAGCGGAGATCAGGACCGGCACCCCGGTCACCGCGCTCGTCCGTGACCGGGCCGGGCACTGGCTCGTCCGCACCGGCGCCGGCGACACGCTGACCGCCGAGGATGTGGTGCTGGCCACCGATGCCGGGTCGGCCGCACGGATCCTTGCCGCCTCACCCCTCGCCATGTCCGGTGACCACCGGCTCGCCGCCGTCGCCGCCCAGCCGCGGACCGGGCCGCCGTACGCGGTGGCGCGGTACTGGCTGGAGGGCGACGTCCGCCCGGAACGCGCGCAGTTCACCAGCATCGCAGACCCGGGCGTGCTCGATTCCGTCACGCTCTACCACCGCTTTGAGGCCGAAGCGCGCCGCTGGCATGAGCGCACAGGGGGGTCGGTGGTCGAACTACACGCCTACGCCTGCCCCGCTGGCGCCGACGCCGCCAGCCTCGGCGCCACAATGCTGGCCGAGCTCGGCCGCCTGTGGCCGGAGGTCGGGCGGCTGCGCCAGGTTGACCAGTACTGCAAGGTCGGAACCGACGCGGCCGGGTTCCCGGTCGGCGGCCACGCGATCACCCCCGGCGTGCGCACCACCGTCCCCGGGCTAACCCTGGCCGGGGACTGGGTCGCCACGCCGTTCCCCTCCGCGCTGATGGAACGCGCGGCCGCCACCGGCATCGGCGCTGCCAACGCCATCCTCGCCGCGCGCGGGTACCGCACCGAGCCGGTATGGTCGGTGCCGCCCCGAGGTATCCTGGCCCGCCGGTGGACCGCGGCGATGCGGCGGCAGTCGGCCCAGCCAGCCCAGCCAGCCCAGCCAGCCGGCGCGCGGTGAGCGACGCCGTGGATGCCTGGCAGTACCTGCTGGTACTCGGGTCTTGCCTCATCGTGACGTTGCCGCTCGAGGTCATCGGCGGGGCCCGGGTGTACCGGCGCCCGAAGGCGCTCCTCGCCACCATCGTTCCGGTCGTGGCTATCTTCGCCGGGTGGGACCTGATCGCGGTGCATCACGGGGACTGGTGGTTCAGCGCGCGGTACACCCTGCGGCCGCGGCTGGCGGGCTTGCCGGTCGAGGAGTGGCTGTTCTTCCTCGTCGTCCCGGTCTGCTCGCTGCTCGCCTACGAGGTACTCGGCCGCGGGGCCCGCGGCTTCAAGTGGCGGAACGGCAGGGGGGCAGGCCGATGACTGGCGACTACACCATCGGCGCGATCTGCGCCCCGGTCGCGGTCGTGGCCGTGGAGCTCACCGTCCTGCGCACCGGGATCCTGCGCCGCCCCAGGTTCTGGGTCACGATCGCGATCACCCTCGCGTTCCAGGTGGCGGTGGACGGCTGGCTCACCAAGCTGTCCGCGCCGATCGTCGCCTACCGCCCGGGGGACATCTCCGGGGTGCGGTGGCCGTGGGACATCCCGGTGGAGGACTTCGGGTTCGGGTTCGCCATGATCACCTTGACGCTGGCCGCGTGGGAGTGGATCCTGCGGCGCGAACGGGCCGCACGTCCCGCGGAGCCGGGTCATGAGTGAGGCGGGCCGCTCGGCGATGCTCGCCGCGCTGCGGATGACGGTTCGCGGCGGTCTGGCCGACGTGTGGGTGCGCGGCCGCCTGCCGGCCGGCCCGGTGGTCTGGGCCGCCAACCACCATAGCTGGTGGGATCCGTTCATCGCCGGCACGCTGCTGACCGCTGCCGGGCACCGGATGGTCATGCTGGCCGATGTGGCCAACGTGCAGCGGTACCGGTTCGCCCGCCGCATCGGCGTAGTGGGCACCGACGAACTGCGCACCGCCCTGGCCGCGGCGCGCGGCGGCGCCACGCTCGTCATCTATCCGGAGGGCCGGCTGCTTCCCGCCGGGCCGCCGGGCCCGCTTGCCCCGGGTGCGGCCTGGGCCGCGGCGCGGGCGCCCGCCCGGCTGTGCTCGGTGTCGGTGCGGGTCCTGATACGCGGCCGCCAGTACCCGGAGGCCTACGTGGTATTCAGCGAGGTCGACGCCCGCGGGCCGCTGCCCGAGGTCACCGGGCGGCTGCGCGAGCGGCTGCGCGAGGACCTGGCCGGCGTGGACCGGCTGTGCGGGCACGCCGACCCCCGCCAGCCGCTGCCCGGATTCACCCGGGTGGTGCGCGGACGGCGAAGCTGGGACGAGCGCGTGGACGCCGCCCGCCAATGGCTGCCATGGCCAGTGCACTAGCCCGCGCGGTCGTCGCCTTCCACGCCGTCAAGCTGGCGGGCGTGGCGGCCAACCTCGTCATGTTTCCCGTGCTGCGGCCGCCCGGTGACCGCTGGCCGGGGCACGCCGGGAAGCCGGGCACCTCGCTGCTGGTGCCGGCCCGTGACGAGGGCCAGCGGCTGCCCGCCGCCCTGGCCGGGCTGCTCGCCCAGGACGTCACCGAGATCATCGTGCTCAACGACCAGTCCAGCGACGACACCGCCGCCGTAGTGCGCCGCGCCGCCAGGGCCGACCCGCGGCTGCGGCTACTGCCCGGTACGCCGCTCCCGCCCGGATGGACCGGCAAGAACTGGTCCTGCCACCAGCTCGCCGCGGCGGCGCGCGGCGACGTCCTGCTGTTCTGCGACGCCGACGTGACGCTGGCACCCGGGGCAGTGGACGCGTGCTTGGCGCAGATGCGCGCGCAGGATGCCGACGTGTTCTCGGTGTTCCCCCGCCAGCACACCGTAACGCTGGGCGAACGGCTGCTGGTGCCGTTGATCGACGACGTGCTGCTGGCGTTCCTGCCCCATCGGCTGCTGCGCTTGCCGGTGCCGTCGGCGGCGACGGCCAACGGGCAGCTGCTCATGTTCCGGCGACGTGCCTACGACGCGCTCGGCGGGCACGCCGCCGTAGCCGGCGCACTCAACGAGGACCTCGCACTGGCCCGGCGCGCCCGCCGCACGGGACTTCGCCTCGGCCTGGCCCTCGGTGGCGACCTGGTCAGCGCGCGCATGTACTGCGGGTACCGGGAGTCGGTGCGCGGGTTTGGCAAGAGCCTGCGGGCCGCTCACAGCGGTCACGACAGCGCGCTTGCGCTGACCGCTGGGTGGCACCTGCTCGCCTACACGGTGCCGTGGCTGGCCTGGCGCCGCAACCGGGCGTGGCGGACCGCGGCGGTCCTCGGGCTTGCGCAACGGATGCTGGTCAACGTGAAGACAGGCCGGGGCGCCCCGGGAGAGGCAGCGCTCGTCCCGGTCACGCCGCTCGCGGCACTGCCTGTGTACGCGCTGGCGTTCCGGCGGGACGCCCGGTGGAAAGGCCGCTGCTACCCCGACCCGAAGCATGCCCCGGTACCTGGCGGGCACCGGTGACGAGCACCGCCCCGCCGCCACGCGGACTTTGTGACCAGCGGCACGGCCGTGCGGAGCCGCCGCGCCTGCCAGAGCCGCCCGGCCTGCCGCTTCTCGGCCACCTGTGGCAATGGACGGCCGGCCCGCTGCGGCTGCTCGAAGACGGCGCCCGCACCGGCCCGGTCTTCCGGCTCAGGCTGTGGCGGCCCGCCCTCGTCGGCTACAGTCCGGAATGGAACCGCGCCATCTTGTCCGACGTGGCCACCTTCCGCAGCCGTGGCAGCCTGAGCGGGCTGAGCCCGTACCTGGCCGGCGGGATCGTGCACACCGACGCCCCGCAGCACCGCGAGCGCCGGCGCAGCCTGAGCCCGCACTTCAGCGCGCGCGCCCTCGCCGCCCTGGAAGGTCAGCTGGCCGCGGTAGCGCAAGCCAGACGGCCGAGCGGCGATTTCGAGGCCCTCAGCTGGGCAGCCGCGGTCGTCCAGGACATGCTCAACGTCGCGCTCTTCGGCGGGGCGCTGCCCACTGGCCTGCTGAGCCGGTTCCTGCGGCCGCTGCACCGCGGCCTGCCGGTGCCCATGCTGCCGCGCCCCTTGGTGTTCCGCCACGTGGAGGCCGCCATCGCCGCGGCGCTCGCCGACCCCGCCCCCGGCAGCATCACCGCCCGCCTTGCCGGGGCCGCCTGCGATGCCCAGCCTCATGGATGCCGCCCGGCTGACCTGGAGATGGTCGAGGACCTGCGGGTCGCGCTGGCCGCCGGGTACGACACCACCAGCCACTCGCTGGCGTGGGCAGTCTGGCACCTCGCCGACCACCCGCTGTGGCGCGACCGGCAGGCCCTGCCACAGTTCATCGATGAGATCCTGCGGCGCTACCCGGCGGGCTGGCTCGGCAGCCGGGTCGCCGCCCGGGACTGCACTGCCGGGGGCGCCGAGATCCCCGCGGGCACGCTGGTGCTCTACTCGCCCTACCTCACCCATCACGATCCCGGGCTGTGGGACGACCCGCACGTCATCCGGCCGGAGCGGCTCGCCTCCAGCCGCCCGGCCTGGTCCTACCTGCCGTTCGCCGCGGGACCGCGCACCTGCCTCGGCGCGCACCTGGCCCGCCTCATCCTGCGCACCGCGCTCACCCCGCTGTGCCACGGCGACCTAGCCCAGGCAGGCGGCAACCCTGCGGTCGCGGTCGGCATCACGCTGCGCCCGCGCGGCCCGCTCCGCATGCGCGCCCGCTTAGCCAGTGAGCCACCGCTGCCCGCATCCCTCGTAACCGCCCTTCCAGCTCCCGCACGTGCTGGCGCGTGGAGTCGGCCATGGCGGTGATGAACCGGACGATGACCTGGAGCTCGTCGTCGGTAAAGCCGTCAAGTATGGCGTGCGCGCGGTCGCCGAGCGAGCCGAAGAAGGCCATGCCGGTGGCCCGGCCCTGGTCGGTGTAGCGGAGGTGCACGACCCGGTTGTCGGCGGGGTGATCGCGGGAGCGGCGGATGTGGCCGGCCTGCTCAAGGCGGTCGATGACCAGGCTGGCGCCGCCGGATGACAGGCCGAGCTGCTCGCGGAGCTGCCCGGCGGTGAGCGGCGTGCCGTTGCCCTCGGCGCTCATGATCGCGACCAGGGCGCGCAGGTCGGCCGGCTGCAGCCGGTGCAGCTCGGCGAAGGCGTGGCCGATCCGGCCCGAGTCGGTGCCGTAGCGGCGCAGGGCATCGATGATCACCCACCTGATCCGGGCCTGGTCGTCACCGGCCGGATAGAAGCTAGCCACCTGGTTGCGTCATCTCCCTGCATCCAATATATGCTCATCAAGTGAATCATTCATTGAATGATATTTCTTCACTACGGGGAGCGGCGCGCGTGGCCCGGTGGTCGCTCGCCCACCGATGGATAGTAGTCGCAAGCTGGATAATCCTGGCCCTGGCCGGAGGCATGGCCGCCGCCCAGTCCGGCCACCGGCTCTCGGTTGCGTTCGACCTGCCCGGCCAGCCGGCGTACGAGACTAATGCGGCGATCGTGCGGGAGTTCGGTTCCGGCGGCGACAACCCGCCGCTGGTCGTGGTGATCCGCCTGCCGCAGGGCACAACGGTGGACTCGCCCGGCGTCCGTGGCAAGCTGGCGTCGGCGTTCGGGCGGGTCGCGGCCGAGCTGCCCGGGGCCCGGTCCGCTTCCTGGGTCAGCACCGGCGACCGGGCCTTCGTCTCCGCCGACGGCCGGACCGCATTCCAGCTTCTGTACCCGGTCCCGGACTTCGCGAGCAGCGATCCGTATGCCTCCGTGGTGCCCCGGCTGACCAGCTCCGTGGCCGGCCTGCGGGTGGACGGGGCGCCGGTCCTGGTCACCGGGGCGAGCATCCTGTCCTCCGGCGGCTCAAGCGGCGGCAGCAGTGTGCTGGCCGAGACCCTGCTCGCCGGGGCCGGGGCACTCGTGGTCCTTGCGATCGTCTTCGGTTCCCTCATCGCGGTGACGCCGTTGCTGATCGCGGCGATCGCGATCCCTTCGGCTTTCGTTTTCATCTACGCCCTGACCTATGCCATCACGATGTCGACCTTGGTGCAGAACATCGTCGCCCTGGTCGGCCTGGGCGTGGCCATCGACTACGCGCTGCTCATCGTGACCAGGTGGCGGGAGGAACGCGGCCGGGGCCTGGACAACCGCGCAGCCGTGCTCCGGGCCTCCGCCACCGCCGGGCGTTCGGTGCTGTTCTCTGGCATCACGGTGGCGGTGAGCCTGGCCGCGCTCGCCCTGACCAGCGTCCCGTTCCTGCGCAGCATCGGCCTGGCCGCCATGCTGATCCCGCTGATCAGCATCGGCGTGTCGGCGACGCTGCTGCCCGTCGTGCTGGACGCGGCCGGGCCGGCCTTGGAATGGCCGCGCCGCCGGCCTGCCAGGACCGTCAGCCGGCTGTGGACGCGGATCGCCCGCCGGGTCACCGCGCGCCCCGGATGGTCGGCCGCGGGGGCACTGGTTATCCTGGCCGTGCTGATCGTCCCGGTCTTCTCGCTCAACCTCGGCGAACCCCAGGCGACCGCGACCGCGGCCACCGCCCCGGCCGGCGCCCGCGCTGGGCTGAACGCCTTGGTCGTCTCCGGCATCGGACCGGGCGTGCTGCGGCCGGCTGAGATCCTGCTCCCGGCGGGCCGCACCCTGCCGCCCGGCGAGCGGATCACCGTGGTATCGCCTGCCGCCTGGGTGCGCGGCGGCCAGCGCATAGCGGACGCCTGGTCGCCGGCCGATCCCTCGACCACGACCGGCAAGGCTGCGCTTGACGTGATCCGGGCCTCCGCTTCCGCGGTGCCCGGCGCCCGCCTCGGCGGGTCGCCCGCCCAGGACGCGGACTTCATCACGGCCCTGTACGGCCGGAACCTCGCCGTCATCATCGCCGCCATCGTGGTCGTGACGTTCGTCCTGCTGGCCCAGGCCCTGCGGTCGCTCTGGCTGCCGGTCAAGGCCCTGCTGCTGAACCTGATCTCGCTTGCCGCCGCGTTCGGCGTGCTGACCTTCATCTGGCAGGAAGGCCACGGCACCACCGCCCTGTTCTCCAGCCCGGCCACCGGCGCCATCACCCTCTGGGTGCCGCTGGCCGTGTTCGCGCTGCTGTTCGGCCTGTCCATGGACTACGAGGTGTTCATCCTGACCCGCATCAACGAGGAGTACGAGCAGGGCGGCGAGGTCCGCCCGGCCGTCGTCCGCGGCATCGGCCACACCGGGCGGCTCGTCACGTCCGGTGCACTCATCCTTTGCCTTGCCTTCATCGCCCTGGGCGGCGTGCCGGTCACCGACGTCAAGATCCTGTCCACCGGGCTGGCCGCCGGGATCATCATTGACGCCACCGTCATCCGCGGCGTGCTCGCTCCGGCCCTGGTCGCCCTGTTCGGCCGGGCCAACTGGTGGCTGCCCCGCCCGGCCGCCCGGCTGCTGCGGGTCGCACCGCTCGCCCCGGTCAGGGACCGCCCGCCCGGCCCGCGTCCCGCCGGTGACGCCGGGACCCCGGCGAGCCGGGGTGACGAGACGAGATGAGCCTTTCACGGACAGGGCCCGGATCGCGCCTGGCCGACGGGTCGGCCAGGCGCAAGTGGGCCGGGCTGATCTTCATCAGCCTCGGCGTTGCCATGATCATCGTCGACTCGACCATCGTGAACGTCGCGATTCCGCAGATCATCAAGGACCTCGGCATTACCTCTACCGACGCCCAGTGGGTGCAGGACGTTTACACGCTGGTGTTCGCCGCGCTGCTGCTGGTGGCCGGCCGGGTGGCCGACCGGCTCGGGCGGCGGCTGGTGTTCCTGGCCGGGATCGTGATATTCGTGACCGGCAGCGTGCTGGCCGCATCGGCGGGCTCGGGGCTGACGCTGATCGTGAGCCGCGTCGTCCAGGGCGTGGGCGGCTCGATGATCTTGCCGACATCACTGTCCCTGCTCAACGCCGGGTTCCGCGGACGCGAGCGTGGCATCGCCTTCGCCGTGTGGGGATCGACGATCGGGGGCACCGCGGCGCTCGGCCCGCTGCTTGGCGGCTGGCTGACGACCTCATTCTCCTGGCGGTGGGCATTTGTCATCAACGTGCCCATCGGCGTAGCGGTCATCGCCGGCCTGCTCCTGCTCGTACCGGAATCGCGCAGCGGCGAGCCCGAGCGGGGCAACGACATCCTGGGCGCTGTGCTGATTGCCACCGGCCTGGCGGGTATCGTGTTCGCGCTGATCGAGGGCCGCTCTGACGGCTGGTGGGCCAGGGCCAGGCCGGTCGGCCTGCTGGGCGTCACCATGACGACCCGCCTTTCGCCGGTGCCGATAGCAGCTGCCGTCGGCATCGCGAGCCTGGTTGCGTTCGCGCTCGCCGAGCGGCGCCGTAACCGCCTGGGCAAGGCGGTGCTGCTGGATTTCCGGCTGTTCTCCATCCCGTCATTCCGCAACGGCAACATTGCCGCTGCCATCGTCAGTCTCGGCGAGTTCGGGATACTCTTCGCGCTGCCGCTGTGGATCGAGAACGTCCTTGAGCTGACCGCTTTCGACACCGGCCTGCTCCTGCTCCCGCTCGCCGTGGGCAGCTTCGCGGCCAGCGGGTTCGGCGCGCAGGCCGGCGCGGCCCGCGGTGCCCTGTTCGTGGTGCGGCTCGGCATCGCGCTCGAGATCGCGGGCGTGCTCGGCCTCGCCCTGGTGATATCGGTGCATACCGCGCCATGGGAACTAGTGATTCCGCTGTTCGTGTACGGCGCCGGCATCGGCCTGGCCACCGCGCAGCTGACCGGCGTCGTCCTGGCCGACGTGCCGGTCAGCCAGAGCGGCCAAGGATCCGGCACGCAGAGCACCGCCCGTCAGGTCGGCTCAGCGCTGGGCATCGCCATCCTCGGTACCATCCTGTTCAGCGTGCTGGGCGGCCAGCTTCGCAGCGAGCTGACCGGCAGCAGGCTGCCGCCGCCTGCGCAGGGCGCCATCATCGCGTCGGTCAAAGACAGCGCAGGTGCCAGCATCGGAGGGCTGAAGGCACGGCCAGCGACTGCGGCGGCAGCCCGCGACGCGCAACGCGCGCTGTCCACCGCCACCCGGTGGACAGCCGTCAGCGCGGCCGGTTTTCTCTCGCTCGGCCTGGCGGCCAGCCTCTCGCTGGGCGCGAGCCGTCGCTCGCCCGACGACCGTGACCGAGGCTGACCGGCACCTCGGACGGCGAGGCGCAGGCGGGATGGCCCCGATGTCTGGCGCGGCGCGGGCCAGACCAGCAGCACTGGGCCGGGGGCATGGTCGACGACGAACCGCGTGGCCGGCCCTAGGCATCACGTCTTCATTCGGTGCTGGTCGGAATCCGGACGGGCGACAAAGACGGATCTGATTCCAGCGCTCGCTCCGAACCGCTAACACCGGCAGG
>CAZORE010000079.1:16930-20364 GCA_964581815.1 uncultured Streptosporangiaceae bacterium
CTCCCAGGCGGCGGCGACGTCGGCAAGGAATCCGTCGCCCCGCTCGCTGTCTTCGGTCAGGACCTCATCGCCGCGGTCTGCGCCGTAGTAGCCGACCGCGGACGCGGTCACGAAGGCGCGTAGCCGGCCGGGGGACCTGGCGGCCAGCGTGGCGAGCGCCCGCGTCGGCCCGGTCCGGCTGGACAGGATCTCCCCTTTGGCCGCCTCGGTGAACCGCCTGCCTATCGAAGCTCCGGCCAGATGGACCACGGCGTCAACTCCGGCCAGCAGCTGCGGGTCGGGCGCGTCAGGCCGCCATTCGCGCTCGTCTGGCTGCTGCGGCGCCCGGCGAACCAGGCGAATCACCCGGTGACCGCCCGTGGTCAGCAATGCCGCCAAGGCTGAGCCGATCAGCCCGCTTGAGCCGGTGAGCGCGAATGTTAGCGGCTGGGGGCACGCTTCCCGCGCCCGTGAGTGCGCTGCGAGGTCCCCGGCGAGCTGCCGGTGCCGGTACCGGAACATCGGCCGCAGCACCCTGGCCGGGAGCGGGGTGGAGACGTCGTCGACGACAATGGTGCCGCCGCCGCTGGCAGGCGCGAAGTAATGGGTGTGCCGCCAGCGGAGCGCCGCGCCGAGCGGCGGCAGCAGAACGTCGGCGAACTGGCGCGGCGGGTCGTAGCCCGCCGGGTCGTGGGCGGCCACCCAGCGAAGCCCGCCGGGCAGCACCAGGACCGCCTGCCCGTCGCGGACCGAAGGTGCCTCCCGCGCCACGCGTACCGGCTGCCATGGAGGCATCAGGCGCGTGATGGCCCCTGCCCGGGAATGCCAGGCGAACACGTCATGAGGCTCGGCGGGCACCACACTTGAGTACGTCAGTCCCATGCTGGTCCGCCTACCCTGGCACGTCTAATTAAAACTAAACTTCAATAAAACCTGCAGCTTGGAGCATGCTGGCCAGCCAGGATCTAGCAGGACGGGGCGGTACGGGGCGGGATGGGACGGACGTTCCGGCAACGTAGGCGGGGCACCCCACTAGCCACTGAACTCGCGCTCAAGGGCGGCGCATGTACGCTGCGAGACTCGATTCAGGGCCGCCGCCGTCCGAAGCGGCTCACGCTCAAGGCTGGCAGAGGAAATCGGCGCGAAACAGGCAGGCGTTACCATGGCTCGCGCCTGTCCGCGGGTTTCCGCGGGTGGCGTTCGGCATTCTGGAGATCGGAGCGCAGGCTTGACCGGAACTGGCGGCAGTCGGCTGACCATCATCGGCGGCGGCGTGATGGGGCTGATGACGGCGTATCACGCGGCGCCGCTGGCGGGGTCGGTCACCGTGCTGGACAAGTCGCGGGTCGGCGACCCGTGTACCGCCTCGTTCGGCCTGACCCGGTCGGTGCGCAACGACTACCTCGACCCGCAGTATGCACGCCTGGCCTTCGAGGCCCGGCAGCTCTGGCTGGACCTGCAGCAACGGTCCGGCCAGCGGCTGCTGGTCGACTGCGGCTGCCTGAACCTGGCTAAGTCGAGCGTGACCCCCGACGTGCCCGCGAGTTATGCCGCGCGCAGCTTCGCCGTGCTGGAGGAGTTGCGGCTGCGCTGCGAGGCCCTTCCGGGTCCCGTGCTGGCCGGGCGCTTCCCGCAGTTCGCGGCCGACGGCGGCTGGCTTGACGTCGACGCAGGGTTCGCCGATGTGGACGCGGTGACGGACCTGCTGCGGTCGGTGGTGCCGGCCCTTGGGGTCGAGATCCGCGAGGAGACGCAGATCCGCGCGATTACCCGGTCCGGCGGGAGCTGGCAGGTGCAGACCAGTGCCGGGCTGGTCGAGTCCGACGTCTTGGTGATCACCGCAGGCCTGGGGACCAACGAGCTGCTGGAGCTGATCCCAGGCTGCTCCGTCCGCTTCCCGCTCAGCCCGGACCGGCCTGTGCAGTCCAAGTACTTCATCCCGCAGCCGTCGGTCCGCGATCAGTATACCGAGGAGACCCTGCCGGTCTTCGCCTACCTGGACGTCGGGATCTACGGGCACCCGCTGTACGCGGGGAAGACGCCGGGCGTGAAAATCGGTTTCTACCACCCCCCGGACGCGGCCGTCGTGCCCTCGCCGATCAAGTCGGTGGAAGACTTCGTGGCCGAGTGCATGCCCGGGCTGCGAGGCGCGGCGACGGTCGATGTCGCCGAGGCCAGCGGTGTCGACACCTGCTTCTACGATCTGGTCGGGGATGACGATTTCATCCTCGGCCCGCTGCCGGGGGCCGACCGGGCTTTCGTCGGCGTCGGCTGGCGCGGCACCGGCTACAAGTTCGCGCCGTGGGTGGGTCGGGTGCTAGCTCAGCTCGCCGTCACCCGCGGCACCGCGTATGACATCAGCCGCTTCGCGCCGGGCCGGTTCGCGCCCAGTGCCCAGACGGGAGGGACAGCCGCATGACTGCTGGGCAGGGAATCGAGCAGCGGCTCGCGCAAGGCGCGGTGCTCGGGGCCGAGGGCTACGTCTTCGAACTGGAGCGCCGCGGTTACATCAAGGCGGGCCCGTACGTGCCCGAGGTTGTGCTCGACTTTCCCGACGCCGTGCGCGAGCTGCACCGTGAGTTCCTGCGGGCCGGCGCGGACGTGATGGTCGCCCTGACCTACTACGCGCACCGGGAGAAGCTCCGGCAGGTCGGTCGCGAGAACGACCTGGAGGCAATGAACCGGCACGCCGTCCGGCTGGCCCGGGAGGTAGCGCACGAGGGCGGTGCGCTGGTGGCCGGCAACGTCTGCAACACCTGGGCCTACGATCCCGATGACCCGGCGGCCAGCGCAAGGGTCCGGGCGCAGTACATGGAGCAGCTCGGCTGGGCCGTCGACGAGGGTATCGACTTCGTGATCTCCGAGACCAACGACTACCTCGGCGAGGCCCTGATCGCCCTGGAGGTGACCCAGGAGCTGGGCCTGCCCGCCATGGTGACGCTCGCGTCGACTCAGCCGAACACCACCCGCGACGGCTATGACTACGTCGAGGCGTGCCGCATCCTGGCCGATCACGGGGCCACCATCGTCGGACTGAACTGCGACCGGGGCCCGTCAACCATGCTGCCCCTGGTGGAGCGGATACGGGGCGCGGTGGACTGCGCGGTCGCGGCCCAGCCGGTGCCGTACCGGACGAGCCCGGCGATGCCAACGATGGAATCGCTGCGCACCGACGGCGTGGACCACGTGTTCCCGCTGGCGCTTGAGCCGTTTTCCTGCACCCGGTTCGACATGGCCACCTTCGCCGGCGCGGCCCGCGATCTGGGCGTGAACTACATCGGGGTGTGCTGCGGCGGAGCGCCGCACCAGGTGCGCGCCATGGCCGAGGCGCTGGGCCGGGAGGTCCCGGCGAGCAAGTACGCCCCGGCCATGGACCTGCACCCCATCCTCGGCGTCGCGGGCGCGGCGGTCGACGCCAATGTCCTCGCGGCCTGGAACGTGGCAGGCTGAGCGTG
>CAZORE010000079.1:20464-27401 GCA_964581815.1 uncultured Streptosporangiaceae bacterium
GCGCGGCGGTCGACGCCAATGTCCTCGCGGCCTGGAACGTGGCAGGCTGAGCGTGCGACCGGTGCGAAGCAACAGGGTCACGCCGGCTGTGCGCTGCCGACGGTGCTACGGCCAAAATCGGTGCCTGTGCTTTTCAGTTCTGATCAGGGTGCTTCCTCCGGCTGACCGGTGTAAGCAGGCCAAAGTGAATACCCCCTATGGAGGGAAGTCCCCATGACCACTAAGATTTCCGCCAAGTCCGGAATCGCCGCTCTCGCGGTCGTCGGCATCGCCGCCGTGACTGCCTGCTCCAGCAGCAGCTCCTCGAGCACGTCGACGTCGGCCGCCGCGAGCTCAAGCTCGTCGGCGAGCTCCGGCTCCAATCCACTCGGCGGCGGCTCGGCCGGCTCGGTGATCATCGGCTCGGCCAACTTCCCCGAGAACGAAGTACTGGCCGAAGTCTACGCGCTGGCCCTGCAGAAGGCGGGAGTCAAGGTCAGCACTAAACTGAACATTGGCGCCCGAGAGGTCTACTACCCGCAGGTTGAAAAAGGCGCCATCACTATTATCCCGGAATACAACGGGACCCTGCTGACTGTCGAGATCGATAAGACGTCTGCCGCGAAGACCACGGCCGACGTCGACGCCGTCCTCGCCGCTAAGTTGCCGTCTTCTCTCACGGTGCTGAACCCGGCCCCGGCCGAGGACAGCGACTCGATTACGGTCACCCAGGCGACCGCGGCTAAGTACAAGCTCAAGTCCATCGCCGACCTGAGCTCCGTTGCATCGCAGTTGGTGCTGGGCGCTCCGCCGGAGTTCAAGACCCGCACGGACGGCGTCATCGGCCTGAAGTCCGTCTACGGCCTGACGTTCAAGAGCTTTGACCCGCTGGACGAGTCCGGTCCCATTACCCTGTCTGCGCTCACCAGCGGCAAGGTACAGGCCGCGGACGTGTTCACCACCACTCCGCAGATCATCGCCGACAAGCTGGTCTCACTCACCGACCCGAAGAACCTTTTCGCCGCGCAGAACGTCATCCCGCTTGTCTACAAGCCTGCGCTGACCCCGGCCATCTCATCGACGCTGAACGCGGTTGACGCCAAGCTGACTACCAGCGCCCTGCTGGCGCTCGACGTCAAGGTCATCTCCGACAAGGAGGACTACGCCACCGCCGCCCAGCAGTGGCTGCAGTCCGTCGGACTCGGCTGAGCCCCGGCGGCTGACCGACGCTGTCGCCTGGCCAGCACTTTCGGGCTGGCCAGGCTACCGCTGCGCGCTCATCTCGTCTGCGGGGTAGCCGAGGCGGGTCAGGTTGAGCGCGTACGGCGAGCCGGGCCTGGCGACGACTTCGGAAACGAGCCGGCGGGCTTCGGCGCGGGCCTGGCCGGGGTCGTCGCGGAAGGCAGCGCCGAGCCCGGCCACGAGGAGCTTGCCGGGGCCGGGGACCTGGCGCGCGGCCGCCGTGAACTCCGGCGGGACCAGGACCGGCATCGCCCCGTCGGCGATCTCGCGCGACAGCTTGAGCATCTTCGGAAGCGATCACCCGGTACCGCACCGGAGCATGGGGCAGCTCGCACCGCGCGCGGGCAGGTAAGCGGCGCGCTGGCACACTCGCTCTCAGCCGCGGGGCCGTGGCAGGCGAAGCTGCCCGGAACGCTTTGCGCCCCGGGGCCGCCGGCACGGGCGGCAGCCGCGAAGCTCCGGGGGAGTGTGGTCCTGGCGCTCTCAGGTCGCGGTCGTCGGGTTCGCGGATTCGGCGGCGCGGCGGTATTCGGCGTTGATGCGCTGGGCCTCTTCGAGCTGGTCTTCGAGGATGACGATCCGGCAGGCGGCCTCGATGGGGAACCCCTGGTCGACAAGTTCCCGGGCCCGGGCCGCGATGCGCAGCTGGTAGCGGGAGTAGCGGCGGTGGCCGCCCGCAGAGCGGAGCGGGGTGATCAGGCGGGCTTCGCCGAGGGCGCGCAGGAAGCCCTGGGTGGTGCCGAGCATCTCGGCGGCCCGGCCCATCGTGTAGGCGGGGTAGTCGTCGTCGTCGATCCGGTCGTAGGAGTCGCCTGCTGTCATCGCACCTCTCTGCGGAACGCGCAGAGGGGCCCTGGTGCCATGCGGCACCAGGGCCCCGAAGGAACTTGCTACACCATCGGCCGGCCTTGGTACTGCGCCGGCCTTCTGTTTCCGCAGACCCGGCTGAGATGCTGCCAGGGGTGCGGGGATCGCGGTTGCTCGACCGGAGACCACCTCGCTTTCGATGTCCTGCGGTACCCGGGCTCAGGGCTTCCGCCCGGGCGATCCTGATGGCGCCTGGCTCCTCCGTTCTTCCCTCTGAGATCACTCACTTACCAAGCGGGTACTGCGTACTGCACGGCGGCCTGCGGTAGCGCCACCCTCCGGCAGCCAGCCCCGTCTTGCGCCCGCTCGGGCCCAGGACCCCGCTGCCGAACTTCCCGGTGCGCGCATCCGCAGCCGACGCCTGTCACCGGGGCACTGCTCATTCACTTCGCTGCCGCCTGGCAGTTCATCCCGGCCAGGCCCTACTGTCTCTCTGGGCTACGCGAGAAACTATACTCATGCAACCGCCGAATGTCTATGCCAGCCACGATAGATTTTCCGACGCTGGCGGCAGAGGTAATCTGCTCCGAATGCCGCTGCGGGCCGGGTTTACTGCGGGGGGCCGGGCAGGCGGATCGCCAACGCGGCCGCCGCGAGCTCGCGCAAGGAAGTCGGCGCCCGCGGCGGCAAGAGCCCCAGCTATGCGGACTGGACGAAGAAGCAGCTGGTCGAGCGGGCCAGGGAGATCGGCGTCAAGGGCCGCTCGTCGATGAGCAAGCAGCAGTTGATCTCCGCCCTCCGCAACCACTGACGCCCAACCAGAAACCCGGGAGGCCGGATCATGTGGCTTCGCTTTCAGCACGCCCAGCGGCCGGGCGGCGCTACCGACATCGGTCCACGGACCAACGCGTGAACCTGTCAAAAAGCCAGGTGAGGCGGGACGGGGCAGGATGGGACGGATGTTACGGTCGCCGCCGCTGACAGCGGCGGCGCAGGCGGGCGCAGGGCGGGGCGGCTTCCCGGGGAGGGCGGGGAGGTGCAGGAAGCCGGGGTGATCGGGCCGCCCGTCACGGTGGTGTCCGTCACGCCCGGGCCCGAGGGGACGAGAAGTACTGTCATCCCGGATGATGTCTCATATATGATTACGTCGCCTATAGCTCACGAAGAAGCCGCAGATATATGACCCATAGCTCAAAATCTCGGCATTTCTCTTGACGGTCCGCAAGTTTGAGTCTTACCGTCGAGGTCAAGTGTCATATATGAGATATGACCGATCCATCGGTTTGGAGAACATGCGTGTTCGACACCCTCGCGGCGCGCGGCGACGCGGAGCCCGGCCGCCGGCCCGGTGCGCGGCTGGCCGGCCAGCCCGGCGCGACGCCATCGCGCACCGAGGCAGTCCTGGAGGTGATCAAGCACAGCATCCTCACCGGTGAGCTCAGGCCAGGACAGGCGCTGGTGGAGGCGGAGCTTGCGGAGCGCCTCGGCGTCTCCAAGACGCCGGTCCGCGAGGCGCTGAAGACCCTCGCCGGGTCCGGGCTCGTCGTCATGCTCCCCTACAAGGGCACTACCGTCCGCGAGGTCGACCTCGAGCTTGCCCGCGCGGTCTACGACATGCGGCTGCTGCTTGAGCCGGCGGCGGCGGGGCGCACTGCCCTGGCCGGGGTGAGCCTGACGGCGGCGCACGACGCACTGGACGCCGCCGACGACGCCGCCGACGCGGCCGAGCGCTCGCTGGCCAACCGGGCCTTCCACCGTGTGCTGTACGCAGGGTGCGGCAACCCGCTGCTTGTGCGGCAGCTTGATGAGTTGCGGGACCAGACAGCGCTGGTCTCAAGCACCGCCTGGTCGCACCGGCCGTCCTCCTGGGAGGCAGAAGCCGCGGAGCACCGGGCGATACTAGCGGCCGCCGAGGTGCGGAACGCTGCCCTGGTACGGACCCTGATGCGGGGTCACATCAGTTCCTTCCTGGCCCGCAACTTTCCCGAGAACGAGGCGGAGTAGTCACGTCGATGACGCAGGCACCTAATCCCCTGGACGCGCTGCGCGTGCGGCTGTCGACCCTCGTCGCCATCCCGGTGACGCCGTTCGGCCCGGACGGCGGCGTGGACTGGGACTCTTACGCAGCGCTGATCGCGCGACTGGTCGCGAACGGCGTCGAGGTGCTCACGCCCAACGGCAACACCGGTGAGTACTACGCTCTCACCGAGCCGGAGACGCGCCGCGCCGTGGAATCCGCGGTGGCGGCGGCCGGCGGGCGCGCGGACGTGATGGCCGGCGTCGGGCTGAGCATCGCCAGCGCGGTAGCCGCGGCCCGGCACGCGAGGGAGGCGGGTGCTGGCTCGGTCATGGTGCACCAGCTGGTGCACCCGTACCGGTCCGTCGAGGGCTGGGTGGCCTACCACCGCCAGATCGCCGAGGCGGTGCCCGAGCTCGGCGTCATCTTGTACGTCCGCGACCGGCGCATCACCGGCGCCCAGATCCGCCAGCTCGGCGACCAGTGCGCCAACGTCGTGGGCGTCAAGTACGCCGTGCCCGACGCGGTGCGGTTCGCCGCCGTGGCGCGGGACGCCGGACTGGACCGGTTCGCCTGGATCTGCGGCCTCGCCGAGCCGTACACCCCCTCGTACTGGGCGATGGGCGCGACCGGCTTCACCTCCGGGCTGGTGAACGTGGCGCCGAGGCTGTCGGCGGCCCTGCTGGGCATGCTGCGGGCCGGCGACTTCCGCGCGGCGATGACCAGCTGGGAGTCCATCAGGGAGTTCGAGGAACTGCGCGCCGACGACGACTCCTCGGACAACGTCAGCGTCGTCAAGGAAGCCCTGGCGCAGCTCGGCCTCGCCGCCCGGGACGTCCGGCCGCCGTCCCGGCTGCTGCCGCCGGACCGCCGCGACCAGATCGCGAGCCTGATCGCGCGGTGGAAGGAGGAAGGCTGGCTGTGAACGAAGACGTCACTGGCGCTGACCGGCCGCCGCCCACTGCTGACCGGCCGCTGCGCAGTGCGGCGTGGTTCGGCTCCGGGCCGGCCACCGACAAGCTGCGCGTCTTCAGCCACCGGTCGCGGGCCCGCCAACTCGGGTACCTGCCCGAGGAGCACATCGGCAAGCCGGTGATCGCGATCCTTAACACCTGGTCCGACATCAACCCCTGCCATATGCACCTGCGGGAGCGCGCCGAGCAGGTCAAGCGCGGTGTCTGGCAGGCAGGCGGGTTCCCGCTCGAGTTCCCAGTCGCCACCTTGTCGGAGACCTTCCAGAAGCCCACGCCAATGCTCTACCGCAACCTGCTGGCCATGGAGGCCGAGGAACTGCTGCGGTCCTACCCGGTCGACGCCGCGGTCCTCATGGGCGGCTGCGACAAGACCACCCCCGCGCTGCTCATGGGCGCGGCCAGCGCGAACCTGCCGGCGATCTACCTGCCCGCCGGCCCGATGCTGCGCGGGCATTACCGGGGGACCACCGTGGGCAGCGGCACGGACCTGTGGGCGTACTGGGATGAGTACCGGGCTGGCCGGATCGGCGAGTGCGAGCTGGCCGAGCTTGAGTGCGGGCTCGCGCGCTCCCCGGGGCACTGCATGACGATGGGTACCGCCTCCACCATGACCTCGGCCGCCGAGGCGCTGGGGATGGCGCTGCCGGGCGCCGCCTCCATCCCGGCCGTGGACTCCGCCCACCACCGGATGGCCTCCGCCACCGGGGCGCGGGCGGTGTCGCTGGCCCGGACGGGCCCGGCCCCGCGGGAGGTGATGACCCGCGCGGCGTTCGAGGACGCCGCGGCGGTAGTGCTCGCCCTGGCCGGCTCGACGAACGCGCTGATCCACCTCATCGCGATGGCGGGCCGCGCCGGGGTGACGCTGCGCCTGGAAGACTTCGACGCGATCGCGGTCCGGGTCCCGGTACTGGCTGACGTGCGGCCCGCGGGCCGGTACCTGATGGAGGACTTCTACTACGCGGGGGGCCTGCCCGCGCTGCTGCGCCAGCTCGATGAGGTCCCCGGCCTGCTGCACGCGACGCGTCCCACGGTCGCCGGGACCAGCTTCGGCGATTACTACGCGCAGGCCGTCACCCATGACAAGAACGTGATCCGCGACATAGCGGACCCCGTCTCGGCTCAGGCCGGGCTCGCTGTCCTGCACGGAAACCTCGCCCCCCGCGGTGCCGTGATCAAGCACCTAGCGGCCGATCCCCGGCTGCTCACCCACACCGGTCCCGCGGTGGTCTTCGACTCCTACCAGGAGCTGCAGGACCAGATCGACGACCCGTCGCTCGGCATCACGGCCGACTCGGTCCTTGTCCTGCGCGGCACCGGGCCGCTGGGCGGGCCGGGGATGCCCGAGTACGGCATGCTGCCTATCCCCAAGTACCTGCTCGTCCAGGGCGTCACCGACATGGTCCGGGTCTCCGACGCCCGCATGAGCGGCACCAGCTATGGCACCTGCGTGCTGCACGTGGCCCCCGAGTCGCACGCAGGCGGGCCGCTCGCGCTGGTCCGTACCGGGGACCTGATCACGCTGGACGTGCCCAGCCGCCTGCTCACCCTGCAAGTACCCGACGACGAACTAGCCCGACGACAGGCCGCATGGCGGCCGCCTGCGCCGCGATACGAGCGCGGATACGGCGCGCTCTACACCGACCATGTCACCCAGGCCGACCAAGGCTGCGACTTCGACTTCCTGAGCCGCCCCGGCCGGAACCCCGCCCCTGACCCAACCTGACCCCCGCAATCCCGCCCTCCCCGAACTGCGACATTTACTCACCGAACGCGAAGGGTTCTGACAGCCATGCCCGAGAACAACGCTGCCTCCAGAGCAATCTCCCGCGCACGCTGCTCGGCGGCCTGGCCGCCGGAGCCGTCGCACCCGGGCATCATCGCCAACGTCACGACCACCACCGGCACCGCCCCGGACCTG
>CAZORE010000079.1:27501-29998 GCA_964581815.1 uncultured Streptosporangiaceae bacterium
GCACCCGGGCATCATCGCCAACGTCACGACCACCACCGGCACCGCCCCGGACCTGGCGCCCAAGGTGCAGGCCATGCAGCAGGCCGGCAACGCGCAGATCCAGCTGGTGCTGACCGGCACCGACGGCCTGTCCGCCGGCATCCAGAAGGGGCTGTGGTACAACCTGAAGCCGTACTACACCAGCTTCTTCCCCGGCCTGATGTCCAACTACAGCCCCGGTGCCGCCTCGATGGCGTCGCTGGCCCAGGACCAGGGCATCGAGATCGTCTGGTACCCCTCAGGCTCACCGCCGAGGGAATCCTGGAGTTTTACGGCCCGGCCGGCTGGTTCAACCGCACCCTGCACCTGCTCGGGCTGACTTCATCGCCGGTGAAGCTGACGATGAACTACACGGGCGTCCTGCTCTCCCTGGTCATCAGCGGCTTCCCGTTCGCGTTCCTGCTCATCCACTCCTACCTGTCGGGCATCCACCCCAGCATGGAGAAGGCCGCCGCCACGCTCGGCGCCGACTGGCGGAAGCGATTCCGCTACGTGACCTTCCCCTTGCTGCTGCCCGGTCTGATGACGACGTTCTGCCTGACCTTCGTCATGTCCTTCGCCGTGTTCCCGTCCGCGCTGATGGTCGGCGACCCCGACGGCACCACCCACGTCATCTCCATCGAGGCGTACGAGGCGGCCCTGCAGCGCTTCGACTACGCTCAGGGCTGCGCCGACGCCATGATCATGACCGCCTTGATGCTCGCCGTCATCGTCGCGGTGACCTCGCTGCGCGCCCGGCTCTACACTGGCGCGACGGGAGGCAAGGGATGAACGAGGAAGTCATGCCCCGGCAAGTGATGACCCGGCCGCGGGCGCGGCTCGCGATGCGGCCCGGTGCCTGGATCACCTGGGCCGTACTGGCGTTCTTCTTCATCAACCTGCTCGGGGTCATCGCCACCGTGGTGCTTGACTCATTCGGCCGCCAGTGGTTCAGCGCCTGGCTGCCCACCGGCTGGACCGGGAGCTCGCGCGCCGCGACTTCCCCGGCAAGCGAGCGCTGAGCATGCTGTTCCTGCTGCCGATCCTGGTGCCGCCGATCGCCTACGGCATCCCGCTGGCCACGGTGCTTTACAAGTTCCACCTGGCCGGCAGCCTCACCGGAGTCATCCTGGCCAACCTGGTGCCCTCGCTCCCGTTCGTCATCTTCACCATGACCCCCTTCATCGAGCAGATCGACCCGAAGATCGAGCACGCCGCCCGGATGTGCGGCGCGGGGACCTTCACCGTCCTCTCCCGGGTGCTGGCCCCGCTCCTGGTCCCCGGACTGCTCGCCGCCGGGATCCTGGTGCTGGTCCGGACGTTCGGCATGTTCGAGCTCACGTTCCTGACCTCCGGCCCGACGAGCCAGACGCTGATCGTCGCGCTGTTCTCCGCGGTCAACTCCGCCGGCATCCGCACGTCTCAGTCCATCGACGCCATGGCCGTGCTGTACACCGCCACCATGGCCGTCCTCCTCGCCATCGCCCTCCGCTTCGTCAACCCCACTGCGCTTGTTGCCCGCTCATCCGACTAACGGCCGGCCCGGCCGGCGGGCGGCACCGTGACCGCGGTCGCCGCCTTCACGTATCCCTGGGACGTCCTGGGAGACCCGGCGGCCCCGGCCCGGCTGCGCGAGCTCGGCGCCGACACGGCCGTGCTCGCCGCCGCGTATCACTCGGCAACGGCGGTCACCCCGCGTCACCCGCTCCACCGGGTCGTCCATGCCCCGCACTCGGCGGTCTACTATCCGCCCGATCCAGCGCGCTGGGGCTCGGCCGCGCTGCGGCCCGCCCCGCAGCGCTGGTGCGGCACCGCCGACGCCTACGGCCAGGCCGCGCGCCAGCTACGAGACGCCGGGCTTGACGTGCACGCCTGGGTGGTGCTTACGCACAACTCCCGGCTCGGGGCCGCCCGTCCCGAGCACGCCGTGCGCAACGCCTACGGCGACAGCCTCAGCTGGGCGCTGTGCATTGCCCAGCCACCGGTCCGCGCGTACGCCGCGACCCTCGCGGCCGAGGCCGCCGTCCAGCCGGGCACCAGCGGGGTCGAGCTGGAGTCGTGCGGCTGCTACGGGTACGCGCATGCGCACGCCCACGACAAGACCGGTGGCGTGCCGTTCGGCGAGGCGGCCAGGTACCTGCTCTCGCTGTGCTTCTGCCCCGCCTGCCACGACGGCTACGCGTCGCATGGTGCCGATCCGGGCCAGCTCCGCGTGGCCGTCCGTGACGCTCTGGAGCCGCTGTGGCGGGGGAACGGTGGCGGCGGTGACGGCTGGGCGTCGGTCCAGGACCTCCTCGGCGCTGAGCTGGCTAGCGCGACCCTGCTCCAGCGGCTGGCGGCGACCCGGTCGCTCCAGCAGGAGGTGATCGCCGCCGTGCGAGCCGAGGCGGGCCAGGGGTGCCGGATCATGCTGCACGCCGACCCCGTGCCGTACCGGACCGGCGCGAACCCCGGTGTGATGGCCGATGACGTACTCGGC
>CAZORE010000079.1:30098-33315 GCA_964581815.1 uncultured Streptosporangiaceae bacterium
GACCTGCCCGCGCGGGCCGATGGGCTCGTCATCCCGGCCGCCGCGGTCTCCCGCATGGCAGCCGCGTGCCCGCCAGCCGGGCGGCCACCCGCTCCGGCGCTGGCGGCCAATCACCAGATCATCTCGGGAATGGGCGGCGGCGGGGACTTCACCGTACCGCCGGAGGCGACCGAGATCCGGCTGTACCACCCCGGCCTCGCTTCTGACCTGGACCTGCGCGCCGCCGCCGTCAGCGTGGCCCGCTACCTGGCTACCCGGATGTTCCCATGCCCGGCAGGCGAATTTAACACAGAGTTATGGCGCCCGGACGGTCCCCGGGTACTCACAAATGCGTGGGCTACCGGGGTCAGCCGCCACCGTTCGGGACAATCTTGCTCTTCCTTCTTGGTTCATTCGATGGCGGGCCCGAGGGGGTAGCGATGAGTCAGGCAAACGGCGGTGGCGGTGACGCTGCCCAGGAGCACTCCACCGGTGAGCTTGTGAAGCAGCTGACCGAGCAGGTCGCCGCGCTGGTGCGGGATGAGCTGAAGCTGGCCCAGGTCGAGATGACCCGCAAGGGCAAGCAGGCCGGGCTGGGCGTCGGCCTGCTCGGCGGCGGCGGGCTGATCGCCCTGTACGGGGTGGGCTGCCTGATCGGCTGCGCGGTCATCGGCCTCAGCCACGTGGTTGCGCGCTGGCTGGCCGCCTTGATCGTCGGGGTGGCC
Organism: uncultured Streptosporangiaceae bacterium; assembly: GCA_964581815.1. Lineage (GTDB taxonomy): Bacteria > Actinomycetota > Actinomycetes > Streptosporangiales > Streptosporangiaceae > Trebonia. The sequence continues at coordinate 30,803 of CAZORE010000079.1, forward strand.
CTGCTGGCCGTCGCCGGGGTCGCCGCCCTCATGGGCAGGGGCCGGATCCAGCAGGCCACGCCGCCGGTCCCGACAGAGGCGGCCAGCAGCGTGAAGGCCGACGTGGAAGAGATCAAGGAAAGGGCGCGACGCTGATGGCAAGCACAAAGCCAGGGGAATCCTCGGCGGACCCGGCCGACACAGCCCAGGCACTGCGTGACGAGATCGAGCAGGCTCGTAAGCGCCTGGGTGACACGGTCGACCAACTGGCCGCCAAGGCAGACGTGAAGAAGCAGGCCCGGGCCGGGGCCGCCCGGCTGGGCGAGCGAGGGCGGGCCGCCGTGGCCCGGGCGCGCGGCCAGGCTAAGAAGACCGCACCGGGCCAGGCCAGGCATGCGCTCGACCAGAGCGCCCGGACCGCGCGCGAGCAGCGTGTACCGCTTGCGGCTGCCGCGGGCACGCTAGCCGCCGCCCTGGCCGTGCTGATCATCTGGAAGCGGAGGAAGCAATCATGAAACTGCTGTACAAGCCAGTAAGCATCCTGGTGAGCGTGCTCGGCGGGATGCTCGCCACCGCCGTCTTCAAGAAGGTGTGGAAGGCCGTGTCAGGCGAGGAAGAGGCGCCGAGCCCCACCGACATCCGCCACGGGTTCGGCGAGGTGCTGGTCGCCGCCGCGCTGCAGGGCGCGATCTTCTCCCTGGTCCGGGCCGCCGTCAACCGCGGCGCCGCCGAGGGCACCCGCCGACTGACCGGCTACTGGCCCGGTGAAGACAGCCAGGCCGGCCAGGCGAAGCAAGAAGGCTCGCCGGAGAAGAGGACCTGACCATGCGGTGCTGCTGGTCCAGCTTGCGCCGTCGCACCCGCGCGATGACGCCCGGCTGGCCTACTTCCTGCGGCTGGTCCCGGACTGGATGCGGGTGGCGGTGGAGTTCCGGCACCGCAGCTGGCACTGCGAGGAGACCCTGGCGCTGCTCCAGGAGCACCGCGCCGCCTACTGCGTGATGAGCGGCGCGGGACTGCCGTGCCTGCTGCGCGCCACCGCCGACTTCGTCTACGTGCGCATGCACGGCCCCGATCGCCATCACCTGTACGCCGGGTCCTACCCCGGCGCCGACCTGACGTGGTGGGCCGACCGGGCCCGGGAATGGGAGATGGCCGGCCAGGACGTATTCGTGTACTTCAACAACGACGGCGACGCCAACGCGGTGCGGAACGCCCGGACGCTCCGGGCCCTGCTCGGCCAGTAGGGCCGGACCACCGCGACCCCCGGCGGCACGGCGGGTGTGAAGGCGTAGGGTGTGGAGGCGGCGCCGACGGTTAATAAGCACTTCTTATGGCCGATACTCAGCAGACTCACAAAGATGCGGATCTGGTGGGAGCCGCGCTGAAGCACGGCGGCTTCACGCTGGCGGTAGCGGAATCCCTGACTGGAGGAATGCTAGCCAGCGCTTTCGCGCGCGTTCCCGGGTCGAGTGACTGGTTCCGCGGCGGCGTCGTCGCCAGCGCCGCGGACCGATCCGGCCAACGCTGGTCATGTGTCGGCAGCGAGGATCCGTTTTTCACTGGGAAGCGCGCCTGGAGCAGCCCGGCCATGACCTGGTCGAGATCAGTGGGGGCGGGCGGCTGGGGCATCACGTCAAGGGCCAGGAACGCGGCGACCTCGGATCGTGAGGCCCGCGCTATAAGCCACCCCGTTCCGGCCAGTTCCCGTGCGGCCAGCACGAGTCCGCGCAGCAGGGCCAGCATCGCCGGTGCCCGCTCGTCGTCACGGGCCAGGGCGGCTTCGCTGTCCCGCAGCCGTTTCAGCAGGGTAAGAGCCCGGCTGCGGTCCCGGTCGCCAGGGCCGTCCTGACAGATGCGGACACACTCAGCGCGGGTACAGGGGAAACGGCTCATCGGCACCGACCCTCCCTTGCGACCTTTCATTTGCATTCCTTCCCGGCTGCCAGCGTTTAACCGCCAGGCGGGCGCTTTCCTCACAGCCCGCGAGCGCGCGAGCGTTCATCCCCCCTTGCTGCTCCGCGGGCTCGCGGTGGCGGAGGCGGAGGCGGACGCCTGCTCGGCGGGCATGCCTCCTTCTGGCAAGCGGCCCACGCGCCGGCCCCTGAACCCGGCAGCGGCTGCGGAATGCGTTGCCCGGTTCGCATGACAGCCCAGCCGGTCAAGGATGCGTACGAACAGGTCGTCGAGCCCGTGGACTCGGTCGCGGTCATCGTCACCGGTGCCCGAGGCGGGGACAAGGCGGGCTGCCTGGTGACCTTCAGCGGGCCGTGCAGCATCGATCCGCCGGTCACGAGCAAGCGCGGCTGGGTAGGTCCCGGGACTCACGAAAGAAGCGCGGGCCGTGGACAAGACCTCAGTTGACCTGGGCAAACGACAGCGCTGAGTAAATACACGGCAGAGTGGTCCTCGCGGGCAGCGGTTTTTGACACCCAGAGAGCAGCGTGCCGCGTGGCTGGCGGATTCGATTTCCGCAGGTCAACCATGGTGGGGCGGGTGGGGCTCGAACCCACGACCGGCAGATTATGAGTCCG
>CAZORE010000080.1:0-30099 GCA_964581815.1 uncultured Streptosporangiaceae bacterium
GAACTCGGTCCCGCCCCCAAAGGCTTGGCCGGCGAATTGTGGGTTCGCCGGCCAAGGAACACCCGGCCCTGCCAGTACCAAACTGCGGGCTACACCTGGGCGTCGCCTTCAGGCTACGTCCTGAGGCAAGGAGAGTGAAAACCTCTATGCGATTCAAACCCCCCACGATGCTGCGGAAACACAAACTCCGCAGCCTGATCATCGCGGGCACGGTGCTCGCGGTGGTCAGCGGCACGACACTCGCGCAGTCCTCCCCGGCCAAGGCCGACCCGCAGACCGCCCTGGTCGTGGTCGGATCCGACACCATCCAGGATGTCTGGAACGGGTTCACCAACGGCTCGCCCGCAGCCACCGGGTTCGCCGCGATCCCCGCCGCGCTCGGCGCTGGCACGGCCGCCTCGTACAACGCGACCAACCCGGCGGACGGCACCTTCCACCAGATCATCACGCCGCAGGACGGCTGGGCGCTTCAGAACGGCATCGTGCCCAACCCCAACGCTAACTTCCCGCTAGCCCCCGGCGACTGCAACTTCGCCCGCCCGAACGGCTCCGGCGAGGGTGTCGCGAACCTGCGGCTCGCGCTCAACGCGAACAGCACTCACGCCACCGCGGCCTTCGCCCCGGCGGCGGGGCTGGGCTGCGTTGACATCGCCCGCTCGTCGAGCGGTGTGGACACCACCGACAACAACGCGGCCGTCGACATCCAGTGGGTTCCGTTCGCGATCGACGCGGTGACCATGGCGACCGGTCCGTCCACCTGCTCGGGCACGCCCAACCCCTGCCCGAGCTTCACCGCTGACCTCGGCAACGGCACCACGATGAACGTCAACTCGGTGGCGAATACGCTTGGCTCCGCCATCGGCAACATGACGGTGGCGCAGATCAGCTCGCTTTACAACTGCAACCCGGTCCCCGTCACCGTGGGCGGCACGACGACCACCTACATCGGCACCGTCACCGGCCAGTCCGTGCCGGCCGGCGACGTGGGGGTCGACCTGTACGTGCCGCAGTCCGGCTCGGGCACCCGGAAGTTCTGGGAGGGCAGCTCCGCGGCTAACTTCCTCGACAGCACGGTTGACACCGCCACCGGCTGCGTCCACGACTTCATCGTGGGCGGCCCGCTGGCGCAGTCGGGGACGCAGACCGTTAAGGTCCCGGTCGAAGAGCACGACGGCACCGCCGTGTCCACCGACCCGATCGGCGTGGGCCCGTTCTCCATCGCCCAGTGGATCTCACAGCAGAACCCGTCGCACAACCCGCGGTTCCACGCCGCGGTCCTGCAGCCCATCGTGGTCGGCGGCGTGGTCACGCCTCCGTTCACGGTCTCCGGGACGACGGACTCGCTGAACACCAGCTTCCCCATCCTCCGCTATGTCTACGACGTGGTTAAGCTCTCCCGGCTAACCGCCGCAGGCGACCCGATCGGCACCCTGCTCAATGGCGTCGGCTCGACGATCTGCCATGCGCATGCCCTCATCACGGGCTACGGCTTCGCGCTCATGAGCACCTCGGTCTTCCAGGACGTGGCCTGTGGCGCGATCCTGACGGCCAATGAGGGCGCGCCGTAACCAGTTAGCCCGGCTCGCCGGCTAACTCCCTCAGCGTCCTGGGGCCTGCCCGGACCCGCAGTGCCCGGGCAGGCATCCAGGGCTCTGCCCCGTACGGGGTCTCGGTCCCGTACGGGGGCAACCCGCCACCGGGCACGCCAGCCGGCGTGCCCCTCTCAAGAGGAAGTGGAAAGGAACCCTTCCATGAAAGGTACCTTGAGCCTGCAGCGGCTCAAACGGGCCATCGCTGTCGCCGGTGTCGGCGCGCTTGTGGTGGGGGGCGCCGTACTTGGCACCACCCTGAGCACCACCCAGGCACACGCCGCCGTCGGCACGCTCGGGCAAGGCACCGGGCTGACCCTCTCCCCGGCGACGGGCGGCGCGGGCAGCGCGGCCACCACCACCCCGACCTTCTCGTCGGCGGGCTGCCCGACCGGGCACAACGGTTCGGCGGCCCTCCTGGCCGTCGACCCGACGACGGCCGCCGGGACGCCGGTCAACCAGGTGAACGGCTCCCAGGTCACCGGGGTCATCGCGCCTGCTAGCGGGACGTTCACCGGCTCGTGGGGCCAGACCCTCGCAAGCCTGGAGGGCGCAGCCGCGGGCAACAACATCAACGCCGGCGTGCAGTTCGAAGTGACGGACATCTGCTACTCAGATGCGGGGGCGACCCAGAACCCCGTGTTCGGTCCGAGCACCTTCGTGACTATCAACGCCGACGGCTCATTCGCCGCTAACCAGACGTTCGTCGGCGCGGCGCAGAGCGTCAACCTGACGCTGACGGCCAACCCGAACCCCGCCACCAGCGGGCAGTCGGTCACCCTGACCGCCACCGCTTCGGTGGCGGGCGCGACTGGCACGGTGACGTTCCTCAACGGAGCGACCTCGCTTGGCAGCGCGCCGCTCTCGGGCGGCTCGCCGGACACGGCCAGTCTGCCGTTCACGGCCCCGACTGAGACCGCCACGACAAATGTGAACCTGACGGCGACTTACAACCCGACAGGCAACTTCACCGCGGGAACCGGCGGCGCGCTGTCGTTGCCGGTCCAGCCCGCGCCGGTGAACCCCGTCTCCGCGACCGGGACCATCCCCCTCGCGGTGACCGTCCCGCTGAGCGGTACCTTCACGCTCAGCGTCAACTCCACCACCTGGGTCGTGCTCAGCGTTAACAGCGCCGGGACCACCGGGACCGCCGCGACGACCCCCGTCGTCGTGACGGACACCTACAACTCCTACCCGGGCTGGTCGGTCACCGGGGAGGCGACGCAGTGGCACGGCGTCACCAACCCGTCGGCCGAGACGCCTAGCGGCTACCCGGCCGCGACCGACATCCCGGCTGACCACGGCTCGCAGCACATTGCGGCCGACCAGCTGGGCTGGGCGCCGACCAACACCGGCACGCTCCCCACGGGCGTGACGCTCGGCAGCCCGATCACCGCTGGCACCACCGGCACCGGTCTTGGGGATGCCTTCCAGCCCCTGGCGACTGGCGCCCCCGGTATCGGCAGCTTCACCGGCGCCGGCGGGGTTACCCTCGGCGCGAACCTCACCCTGGCCATCCCGGCCGGGCAGGAGGAAGGCCCGTACGCCGCGTTCCTGAACATCGACGCGATGAGCGGCACGCCGTAACGGGTTAGCTGAACGGGCTCGCGCCGGAGACGACCTTGGCGGGTTGCCGTCTCCGGCGCGGGACCTAACCCCGGCCGCGGGCTCCGGCGGCGTACCGCCGCCCCGGTGGAGCCGGGTTGTTTCAAGTGGTTATGGACTATTTCCCCCTGATTAATGCGGAAATCGCCAGTTAGACACTGCACCAGTGGAAGTTTGCCTCTTGTTGGGATCCAGCCGCCGGTGCGTCGGTCCGCCGAGTCCGGAGGGGGCCGCTGTGGATGGAGTCTGCACCGATGAAAGTTCTTCCCCCGGGCACCGCCCGGCCCCGTACCAGGTTCGGCCGCCGTGCCATGGCCGGCGGGCTGCTGCTCGCGCTGGCCGGCACGACCGCGACGGCGGTACCCGCCGCGGCCGCGCCGTTGTCCGGCACCGCGGCCGTGCGACAGGCCACCGGGGCCGGCACCGCGGCGAGCACGCCCCCGTCGTCGTCGCTCAAGATCACCTGGTCCATCTTGCCGGCCACCGCCACCGGGCCGGACAAGGCCCGGCAGCGGTTCGACTACGGCGTGCTGAAGCCGGGATCGACGGTCATCGACCACGTTGAGATCGTCAACGACAGCACCCAGTCCGCGGCCTTCTCCATTTACGGCACCGACGCGGCGGGGACCACGGCGAAGGGCGCACTACTCCTGCTGGCCCCGCAGAAGAAGCCGACGGACATAGGCTCCTGGGTGCGCTTCCCCGGCGGGGCGGCCCAGCTGACGACCATCATCAACGCCAATCAGGCCATCGTCGTCCAGTTCAGCGTCAAGGTACCGCCGCAGGGGACCCCCGGCGACCACACCGGCGCGGTCGTCGCTCAGGTCGCCATCCCGAACAAGAACGGCGGGGTCACGGTAACGGAGAACTACCGGATCGCGGTGCCGCTTGAACTGCGGGTGACCGGGGCGCTGCGGGCCGGCCTACAGGTACAGTCGGTCTCGACCGGGTTCAGCGACCCGCTCAACCCGTTCGGCACCGGCACGGCGACGGTCTCATACAGCGTCGTCAACACCGGGAACGTCCGCCAGGCGGGCACGCAGACGGTGACCGTCACCGGCCCCTTCGGCCAGAAGGTCGTCATCCATCAGCCGCCATTGCCGACGATCCTGCCCGGTGACTCGATCCGGGTCACCGCCCAGGCCCCCGGGCTGTTCCCGGCCGGCCCGATGACGGCGCACGTGGACATCAAGGCCGGCTGGCCGACGGATACCATCGCGCTGGCCCACGCCGCACCGGAGGTCGCCGCCAACGCGTCACTGTTCGCGTTCCCGTGGACCCTCCTCGGCCTGATCCTGCTGCTCGCGGCCATCGGCGTGGGCATCTGGTTCTACCTCCGCTGGCGTGGCCGGCTCCGCCGGGCCGAACTGGCGGCGGTCGCCGCGCGGGCCAGCCGCGACACCGAGCGCCGGCTGCTCGGCGGGCGGGCGGCGGCCAACGGCCACGCGGCCAAGGACAATGGCGCCACGCCGCCGACGGCATCAGCGAAGAGCGCGACCGCGACCGCGGCCGCCGAGGCGACGGCGCCGGGCGGGATGCCGGACGGCGGTGGCCCGGCGGCCGAGGGTACAACTGAGTAAATGCCGGTTAATATGGGTAACCAACTAGGTACTCAGCAACCTGACCAACTCTGGTGGGCCCTATGACCGCGGTGCGCGAATCAGCCGCCGAGTCGGCCCCGCCACCACCACCGCCACCGGCGCCGGAGAGCCAGGAGGCGGCGAACTCGGCAGCGGAGGCGGGTGCGGCGGGGGGCGGTGCGGCGACAAGGCGGCCGCCTCCAGGTGGCTACCGGCGCCGGCCGCCGGTGACCCCGGGGCGCCTGGCCGCCGGGACGCTTGGTGCCTCGCTGCTGATCGTGGCGGTCACCGCGCTCGGCTTCACCGCGTGGGTCGGCCTGTTCTCCCAGCTGCATTACGACAAGGCGCAGCTGAACGCCTACGACGCGCTGCGGGTCGAGCTGGCCGCGGGAACGGCGCCAAACGGGCCGACCGTGCCCAACAACCCGGCCAAGCTGCTGCCGCTTGGCGCGCCCGTGGCGGTGCTCAGCATCCCGGCGATTGGGCTGCGCACCGTGGTCTTGCAAGGCACCACCGGCGCGGTGCTCGAAAACGGCCCGGGCCACCTGCGGACCTCCGTGATGCCCGGCCAGGCCGGGACCAGCGTGATCCTGGGCCGCCAGACCGCCTACGGCGGCCCGTTCGGCCACCTGTCTAGCCTGGTGCCTGGTGACTCCATCAAGGTCGTCACCGGGCAGACCGTCGCCAGCTACAAGGTGATCGACCTGCGCAGGGCCGGGGACCCGCTGCCGCCCGCGCCCGCCAGCGGAGCGGGCCGGATAATCCTCGTCACCGCCGACGGCGCGCCGCTCGAGCCATCCGGCGTCCTGCGCGTCGATGCCGACGAGACATCCAAGCCGGTGCCGTCCCCCGGCGTGCTGCTGCAGTCCTACCTGTCGCCGACCGAGAACGCGATGGCCACCGACCCGCAGGCCTGGCTGCCGATCGTGCTGTGGGGCCAGCTGCTCGTGCTGATCGCCTTCGCGCTGAGCTGGCTATGGACCGCCTGGGGCAAATGGCAGACGTGGGTCATCGCCGTTCCCGCCATCGGCTTCCTCGTGCTCTCCATCGCAGACCAGGCGACCCGCCTGCTGCCGAACCTGATGTGAGCGGTGATGAAGGCGACCATCCCCCAGCCCCCGAGGCGAAAGACCCGATCCGTGCGGAAGACGGCCCGCGAAGCCGACACGACGGTGGACGAGATCGGCACGGTGGACCCGGACGATCTCTCGGACCTGCTGCCCGAGGGCGAGCAGCCCACGATGGCGATGTCCTGGCGCGAGCCCGCGCAGCTGGCCACGCTTGAGGCGCGCGACATCACGGCCTGGTTCGGTGATCACACGGTCCTGGACCAGGTCTCGCTGACCATGCAGGCCGGCGAGGTGACGGCGCTGATCGGGCCGTCCGGCTGCGGCAAGTCGACGTTCCTGCGGATTCTCAACCGGATGCACCAGCTCGTCCCCAGCGCCTCGCTGGCCGGCGAGGTGCTCCTCGATGGGGTCGACATTTATAACCCGTCGGTCCGGCTCACCCAGGCCCGCCGTGACATCGGCATGGTGTTCCAGAAGCCCAACCCGTTCCCGGCGATGTCCATCTACGACAACGTGGTGGCGGGCCTCAAGCTGACCGGCGTCCGGATGAGCCGCAGCACGCGGGACAACGTGGTGGAAGAGTGCCTCATCAAGGCCGGGCTCTGGAAGGAGGTCCGCAGCAGGCTGCGGCAGCCCGGCGGGGCCCTGTCCGGCGGCCAGCAGCAGCGGCTGTGCATCGCCCGTTCGCTGGCCGTGCGGCCGCGGGTGCTGCTGATGGACGAGCCGTGCTCCGCGCTTGACCCCACCTCCACCCGGGTGATCGAGGAGACCATGACCGACCTGGTCCGCGAGGTGACGATCGTGATCGTCACGCACAACATGCAGCAGGCGCAGCGGGTTTCCAACCAGTGCGCGTTCTTCCTCGCCGCGCAGGGCGAGCCCGGCCACATCGTCGAGCACGGCCCCACCGACGCGATGTTCGGCGCGCCGCAAGATCCCCGGACCGCCGACTACGTGGGCGGCCGCTTCGGCTAAGGCCACCGGTGCCGCTCGCCCGCGCTGGCCTTGCGGCCGCGGGCGGCGCCAGGGGCCCGGGGCGTCACTTCGCGACGATGCCCGCCAGGTGGGCGTAGACGACGATGCTGTCCAGATACTGGCCGGTCTTCGCGTCGAACGGGCCGCCGCAGGTGACCAGGCGCAGAGCGGGGTACGGGACGTTGCCGTAGACGTCACTCGACGGGAAATTGGTCTTGGCCGCCTTCTGCACGCCGTCGACGGAGAACGCCGCCGTGGTGCCGTCCGCCCGGGTGACGTAGACCGCATCACCCTTGCGCAGGTTCTTGATGTTGAAGAAGACCGAGGCCCCCTCGTAGTCGTCTACGTGCCCGAGGATGACGGAGGTGCCCTTGGCCCCCGGCATGACGGACCGGTCGTACCAGCCGGCCAGGTTGTGGTTGCTGAGCGGCGGCACCTGGACGGTCCCGTCGGCATTGAGGTCGAGGCGCGTCACGGGCGCGTTCACCTTGATCACGGGTATCTCGATCGTCATCGGCGTCGAGGCCGCCAGCGGAGCCGCGACGCTCGCCGGGTTGGGGGCGAAGGGCACCGTCGTGCCGACCGTGCGCGGGATGTCCTGGGCGGCGGCGGGCGGCAGCTTCGACCCGGCGCCCAGCGCGTGCGCCACGACGAAGGCGCCGACGGCCACCAAGACGAGGCCCACGATGAGGATCGTGCGCAGCTCGATGCCCTGGGGGCCCTCGTCGGCGTACTCTCTCCGGTAGTCCCCGGACGACATAAGGCGATCTTAAGCCGATCTCGCGCGGGCCGGCTCATGCCCCGCGGGCCCCGCGGACCCCGCGACGCCGGCGCCACCGCGCCAGCAGGACGAGCCCGCCGCCCGCGGCCATGACGGCGCCCCCGGCCGCGACCGCCAGCCCGTTGACTCCCGGCCCCGTGCCGCCGCCCGTCGCGGGCGCGCCCGCCGGGAGGCCCGAGCTTGTGGTCCCGGTCGAGGTCGAGGCGGGAGTCGAGGTGGAGGTCCCGCTCGTACTGGTCCCCGACCCGTCACTCGTCGACTGGCTGGTCGCCGTGCCGGTGGCGGTGGCGGTGCACGTCGGGGTGGCCGTCGCCGTGGTGGTGGAGGTCGGGGTGACGGTGGTGGTGGCGGTCACCGTCACGGTGACGGTCACCGTGACGGCAGGCGCTGCCGTCGCCGTGCTCGTGACGCAGGGCGTGGGGGTGCACGTGGTGGTAGGAGTGGCCGTCGCCGTGGTCGTCGGGGTCACCGTGGTGCTTGGCGTCACCGTGGTGCTCGGCGTCACCGTGGCCGTCGCGGAAGGAGTGGAGCAATTGGTCGTGGCCGCGACCGCCGCGCCGGCCAGCGGCGCGGTCAGCGCCGCGAGCGCGAGCGAGGCCAGCAGGGCGGCCGCCCCCACCGCGACGCCGGCTTCCCCAACGCGCTGTAGTTTCAGCCAGTTGATCGGCCGTGATCGGCGCAAGATCGTCTCCATCCCTTCGATAGCCAGGCTATTAGGTAGCCAGGTGCCCAGGTCATTAGATCAAGGCCCGGTAACTCCATGGCCCTTTACCTCGACGCCTACCGTGATTCCTGGTGAACACTGCACAAAGAACTCCCTTCCCATCCGTCACAACAGGTCAGACCGGTCTCTCCGGTGACGAGTACGCTCGGCTGGCTCTGCCGCCCGGGACGCCGCCGGGCCGCCGGCGCTGGCCGCGTGCCGGGGAGCGGGGCGGGCCGCGGGGCGGCGGAACGACAGGCGGGTGATCGCCAGGAGCATGGCCATGGCCACCGCGACCAGGCCTCCGATCTCCGCGACCGTTGAACCGAGCGGGGTGCCGCCGCCGAGCGGGGACACGTTGGCGACCGGAGTCGACCCTGAACCCGGGCCGACGGTGGGAAACAGTCCGGCGGCGCTGCCTCCGGGGCTCGCCGTCGTGGTCGGGGCCGCGACGCCGATCGGTGCGGTCGCTGGCGTCAAGTTGGCGCCGACCGGGCTCGACGGGGCCAGGACGGCGACGGAGGCGCTCGCCGCCGGGGCCAGCGTCAGGCTGGCCGCGGTGCCGGTCACCGTCAGGCTGAGCGCCGTGATGGTCGTCGCCGTGGCCGGGACGGTGACCTCCGCCTGTAGCTGCCGCTGGGCCGAGCTCGCGTCCACCGCGCCCAGGTCGCACACGGACGTGCCGTTACCGGTCCCGCAGCCAAAGGTGAAGGCGGGTCCGCCGGCGCCCGCGGTGGCCGCCAGCTGGATCTTGGCGTCCGGCACGTTGCCGCCCACCGTCCAGGCCCCCACGGCCCACTGGGATGCCTGCCCGCGCTGGATGCTCTGCTGCAGGGGCGCGACCCCGACGCACAAGCTGACCCCCGAGGTGGTCGCCGCCGCCGGCACCTGGTAGGCCAGCAGCACGACGGGCCGGCCGGAGAGGCCTTCCGTCAGGGCAGTGGTTGTCGCGGCGCTGGTTGTCGTCGTGCCGGTCGGCGCGGCAGTGGTCGGCGCGGCGGTCGTCGGCGCGGCAGTCGTCGGCGCGGCGGTCGTCGGCGCGGCGGTCGTCGGCGCGACGGTGGTCGGCGCGGCAGTCGTCGGCGTGGCCGTCGTCGGCGCGGCCGTCGTCGGCGCGGCGGTGGTCGGCGACGTATCCGACGCCGACGCTGACGGCGAGGTGGAGGCAGCCGCCGGCGAGGTGGAGGTGCTGGCGGCCGGGGCGGACGTCGACGTCGTGGCGCTCGCCGCCGCCGTAGCCGACGCGCTGACCGCCGACAAGGACTCGCAGGACTCGCTCGTCCCGGTCGCGGTAGCCGCCGCCGCGTTGCCGGCGATGATGGCGGCGACACCCCCGGAAGTCGCCGTGAGCAGGGCGCCGCCCGCGATCAGCGTCGCCGCCCTGCGCCTTCCCTGTGCCATCAATATCCCCAGACGAATTGATTGGTATCAATGTGAAAGAAATCGTGTGCCGCGCAAAGGTGCAAGTAACAGTTTCAACCAAGTCGGTACCGTACGCGGCCCTTTAGAAGCAAAACCTCACATTTAATGTCCGTTCGGTGAACGATAGGAGAACCGCTGTCCCGCAAAGGGCTTCGCCGTAATATCCGGCCAGGCCGGAGGCTATCCCCCGGTGCTGACCGGGACGGCCAGCCAGGCGGTGTAGGTCACCGGCCAGGTGCCGGTCGGGGCCCCGGTGAGGGACTCGGCATCGCCCGAGGTGTGCAGCGAGACCGCCAACCGCGGCGATGCCCCAGGCAGTGATACCGACGAACGCGACCGGCCGAGGAGCACCGGATGCCGCCCGGTCTGCTCGACCGAGCGAACCACCTGCGCGAGGGCCGCCGCGGACGCCGCGGCCGACGGCCCGGGAACCACGAGCGCGACCGGCTGCCCGCACATGCCCCGGATCACCGGGGCGAACGTCGCCGCCGTCGACGCGTCCGTGACCAGGACGCTCGCCGACGGCCCGATGGCGGCGCACAGCGCCGCGGCCGCCGCGGCCGAGCCGGCATACGTTGGCGACGCGCCGACGCCACGCAGTCGCACCCGGCTCATGAACCGCGACACCCTCGATGAGAGGGCCGAAGACGAGGCCGATGAGGACGCGGCAGGCGCATGTGACAGGCCCGGGTTCAGCGTCGTGATGAGCGGCGGCCCCGCCAGCGCGAGCACGCAGCAGGCGCCGACTACCACGACGGCGGCCCGCGAGGCACCGAACGCCCAGGCCCGGGACAGCAGCCACGACGACACCCACACCCCGAGCAGGAGGAGCCCGGGCAGCACCACGGGCACGAGCCGGTGGGATGCCATGGGCTGCCACGGCACCACGGACGGGTCCCACAGCACGGTCACTATCGACCAGGTGACGATCAGCAACGGAAGCCCCCACAGCCACACCACCGAGGTCGGGACAGCGGCGACAGCAGGGGCAGGAGGGGCGGGAGGGGTAGGAGGGGCAGCGGGAGCGGCCGCGCCGGCGGGAGAGGGATTGAGATCGGGATCGGGATCGGCAACGGGAGCGGGACCGGCAGCGAGATCTGGATCGGCATCGGCGGCGGTGACGCGCGAACGCCCGTCGAGCCCCGCCTCGACCGACCGTAGCGCGAGCCCCGCCACCCCCGCGCAGGCGAGCAGCAGGGCGGGCGCTCCCAGGTACCACAGCACCCAGTGCAGGCTTGACTCGTAGTACTGGCGCAGCCCGTCCACCGGGAGCCCTTCGATGCGCTGCAGCGCCGCGACGGCCCTGACCATGGCCGGGTCGGCCTGCCCGCGGACCGTCTGCAGGTACGGCCGTTCGGCCAGCCCGACGAGCACCAACACCGGCAGCACCAGGGCCAGCGACTGCGCCAGGTCGCCGAGCGACGGCAGGTAAGACTGCTGTCCCTTGAGCCCGACGACGGGTACATGGAAAGCGCAGGCCCGCCGCACCCACGCCCGTACCGCGGGCAGGGCGAAGAGCAGTATCAGCGCCGCCACCGCGCAGCAGCCGTACGCGCACAGCTCGATCAGGTGCAGCTGGGCCGACAGGGACGACAGGTAGGCGCGTGCGAGCACGAGCCCGGCCGCCAGCCCCGTCCCGGCGCCGACGACGAGGCCGGCCCCGAACGGCGCCGCCAGCTTCCGTTTCGTCGCGATCAGCGCCGCGAGCACGGGGACGGCGGGCAGCAGGAGGTCGAGCGACGCGACGCTGGCGAGCACGGTCAGCCCGAGCGCGAGCCCGCCGAGCCCGGCCAGCGTGCGCCGCCGGGTCGCGAGCGAGTCGACGAACAGGCACAGCCCGCCGAGCAGCAGCACCTGCACCAGGGGCTCGCTGAACGGGGTACGCGACGTGTAAACCTCCGGCAGGGCGACCGCGAGCACGAACTCCCCCGCCACCGCCCACCACCCGCCGCACAGCCGCCCCACGAGCCCGCCGAACGAGAGCACGGCGCAGCCGCCGAGGACCGCCGGCATGAGCAGCGCGCCGCCGAGCCCCTTCAGCCACGTCCCGCCAGCCAGGACAAGCGGCAGCCCGGGCATAGCCGCCGGCGTGACGTAGCCGCCCGACACGGCGAACCCCGGGGTCGCGAAGTCAAGCCCGCGGGCACCGCCGAACGCCGCGGCCGACTCCGGGATCCGCGCCGTCCCGTGCTCGGCGATCCAGTACCCGTACTGCAGGTAGACCCCCGGATCGCTGGTCGCGAAGACCTGCTCGGACCGCAGGGCCGCCTGCCATAGCCCGAAGCCGGCCGCGATCACCAGCATGGCGAGCAGCGCGCCGCCCGGCACGTCGGGTTTCCGCCGGGCGGCGACCGGAGGGGCACCCGGCTCCGCCTCGTTGAACCTCGGCCAGCTCACCGGCAGCCGCACCACCGCGAAGTCGAGCAGCACCACCGCGAGCGGCACGAAGATGATCACCAGGGGCAGGGCCAGCAGCCGCCCGGCGAGCAGCAAGCCGGTTCCCGGCAGCAGCCACGCCACGGCGACCAGCGCCGGCGCCACCGTGATCGCGGCGAAGGCCCGGCCAGGCATCCGCACCGGCACCCGCATGGCCAGGACCGCGGAAACCCTGGCCGCCCAGGTGCGCCGGACGGCCGGGTCGTCCGCCCCGTCGTCAGCAGGTCGGAAAACAAGGCGTTCGGGTAGTCCGCGGTGCATAAGCCTCACATTATCGGTCTAAAGCGTGACCATCGGGTAACGAAAATCTGAATTATCCGGAACGGGGCGTGCTCCGCGTGCCCCCGGCCCGCCGCGGCCTTCCGGCGCGCAGAGCGGAGCGCGGGGTTCGCCGTGGTCAGGAGAAGACGCAGCTAATGATGTTGGCGAGGCGGGATGTTAGCTGGAGTTTTAACCGGAAGTTTTGCCAAACATTTCTAGTTGCCGCCAGGGCCGCAGGTCACGGCGGTTACGCAGTGGCCAGCAGGTAAACGTTCAGCGACACGATGACCGTCGTTACCGCGACCGCGGCGGCCGTGGTGGCGAGGCGGTTGACCAGGGGGCCCATGACGCTACGGCGGGCGGTGAACGCCACCAGGGGGATCAGCGCGAACGGGATGCCGAAGGACAGGAACACCTGGCTGAGCACCAGGGCGCGGGTCGGGCTGAAGCCGAGGGCCAGCACCACGATGGCGGGGAGCATGGTGACCGCGCGGCGCAGGAAGACGGGGATGCGGCGGCGGAGGAAGCCCTCCATCACCACCTGGCCGGACATGGTGCCGACACAGGAGGACGCGACGCCGGAGACCAGCAGCGCGATGCCGAAGACCGTGCCGGCGTGCGCGCCCGCGTACGCGTTCAGGCCAGCCACCACCCGGCCGAGGTCGCTGCCCGCGGAGGTGTCGCCGCGGGTGAAGAAGACGGCCGCGGCGGTGGCGAGCATGGCCAGGTTGATCAGCCCGGCCAGGCCCATGGCGCACAGCACGTCGACGATCTCGAAGTGGAACAGGCGCCGTCTCGCGGCTGTTTCGCTGTCGTTGACCGGCACCCGGCCGCGGACCAGCGCCGAGTGCAGGTAGATGACGTGCGGCATCACCGTCGCGCCGACGATGGAGACCGCGAGCAGCGCCGCTCCCCCGGGTAGCCGGGGCGTGAACACGCCGCCGGCGACCGCGGCGGCCGGGGGGCGCGCGAGCAGCAGTTCCAGGCAGAACGCCACCACCACCACGCCGACGAGCGCGGTGATCGCCGCCTCGAGCCGGCGGAAGCCGCCGACCTCCATCGCCAGGACGGCGAACGCGGCGATCCCCGCGAGCAGCGCGGAGATCCACAGCGGCAGCCCGAACACCAGGTGCAGCCCGAGCGCCGCGCCGGTGAACTCGGCCAGGTCGGTGGCCATCGCGACCGCCTCGGCCTGCAGCCACAGGAACACCACGACCCGCCGGTCGAGGCGCTCGCGGCACACCTCGGGCAGGGAAAGGCCGGTGGCGATGCCCAGCTTGGCGGACAGGGTCTGCACCAGCATCGCCATCAGGTTCGCGCCGAGCACCACCCAGCCGAGCGCGTAGCCGAACTGGGCGCCGCCCGCCATGTTGGTGGCGAAGTTGCCCGGGTCGACGTAGGCGACGCACGCGATGAACGCCGGCCCGAGAAAGGGCGTCACCGCCCGCAGGCCCCGCCGCTGTCCGGACAGGGCCTGCTGAGCGGCTGTGCCCGTAATGGTGGGCGCGGTATCAACCAACCGACGGGCCGAGGCCGAGCGACTGCGGGGTGGACGAGTCGGGCGACGGCTGGTGCAGGCCCTCGTCGAGCGACCCGTACTCGGTCATCAGCGCGGCCGAGCCGCCCCACGGCGTCTGCTCCTCGGCGACCAGTGTGTTGGTGGTGAGCAGCAGGCCGGCCACGGACGCGCCGTTGGCCAGGGCGGAACGAACCACCCGCAACGGGTCGACGATGCCCATATCGACCATGTTGCCATGGCGGCCGGACAGGGCGTCAAACCCCTCATCCGGGCCGAGCGTGGCCGACGTGGCCACCACCGCGGCGGCGTCGTACCCCGCGTTGGCGGCGATCAGCGTGGCGGGCTCAGACAGCGCCCGGCGGACGATCTCCACGCCGATCACGTAGTCGCCCGTCACGTCCGCGTCGCTGGTCAGGCCGTCCAGGGCGCCGACCGCGTGCAGCAGCGCCGACCCGCCGCCCGCCACGATGCCCTCGGCCATCGCCGCCCGCGTCGCGGACAGCGCGTCCTCGACCCGGTGCCGCAGTTCCTTCAGCTCCGCCGAGGTCGGCGCGCCCACCCGGATCACCGCGACCCGGCCGGACAGCGCACCGATCCGTTCGGTCAGCACGTCCTCGTCAATGCCGAAGGTGGCCCGCTCGAGCTCCGCGCGCATCTGGCCGAGCCGGAACTCGACCGCGTCCGACGCCCCGCCGCCCCCGATGATCGCCGTGCTGTCCGCGGTGACCCGCACCTGGCGGGCCCGGCCGAGGTGCTCGGTGGTCATCGTCTCGAGCGAGAAGCCGGAGTGCTTGCTGTAGACGGCGCCGCCGGTGAGCGCGGCGATGTCCTCCAGCTTGTGCAGGCGCCGGTCACCGAAGCCGGGCGCGCGCACCGCCACGCACTGGAAGATCCCGTTGACGTGGTTGTGCACCAGCATGGCCAGCGCGGTGCCCTCGACGTTTTCCGCGAGGATGACCAGCGGCCGCGGGTTGCGCATCACCTTGTCGAGCAGCGGCATGAGCTGCTGCACCTTGGTGATCTTCTCGCTGCACAGCAGGATGTACGGGTCGTCGAGCACCGCCTCGAGCGACGCGGGCGAGGTCACCAGGTACGGCGACAGGTAGCCGTTGTCGAACTGGAAGCCCTCGACGAAGTCCACGCCCATGCCGTGCGCGGGCGTGTCCTCCACGGTCACGATGCCGCTGTCGCCCACCGTGTGCAGCGCCTTCGCGATCACCGCGCCGACCGTGTAGTCGTCGTTGGCGGAGATCGCCGCGACCCGCCGGTAGTCCTCCTCGGTCGCGACCGGGTGCGCCACCGACCGCAGGTGCTCGTCGAGGCGGCCGACCGCGAGGTCGATGCCCCGCTTGACCAGGACCGGGTTCGCGCCCCCGTCGATCGCCCGCATCCCCTCGCGGACGATCGCCTGGGCGAGCACGGTCGCCGTGGTGGTGCCGTCGCCCACCACGTCATTGGTCTTGATCGCGGCCTCCTTGACCAGCTGCGCCCCCATGTTCTCGAACTGGTTCTTCAGGTGGATCTCGCGGGCGATCGTCACGCCGTCGTTGGTGACCACCGGCGTGCCGGTGATCTTCTCCAGGATCACGTTGCGCCCCTTGGGGCCGAGCGTTGACTTGACCGCCTCGGCGAGCTGGTCGACCCCGGCGAGCAGCAGCGCACGCGCCTCGGCACCGAAGCGCAGTTCCTTGGCCATGATGTGCTCCTTAGGGTACGAGAATGGCCCGGCCGCGGACCCGGCCCGCGTCGAGGTCGGCGAGGGCGTCGGGGGCGGCGGTCAGCGGGTAGGTCTTGGTATGCAGGGTGACCCGGCCCGCCTGGGCCAGGGCCATCAGCTCGGCCAGGTCGTTGTAGGTGCCGACGATGTTGCCGATGATGTTGCGCTCGGTGGAGATGATGTCCAGGGTCGGGATGGTGACCGTGCCGCCGTAGCCGATCACGAAGTAGGAGCCGGCCGGCCGGGTCATGTTCCAGCCCTCCATCTCGGCCCCCTGCTCGGCCACGAAGTCGAGCACCACGTGCGCACCGCCGCTGGTCAGGTCCTTCACCGCGTCGACGTGCTTTCCGTCCGCGACGACGGTGTGCGCCGCGCCGAGTTCGGCGGCGAGCTTGAGCGCCTCGGGGTTGCGGTCGACGACCAGGATGTTCGTCGCGGTGAGCGCGGCGAGGCACTGGATCCCGATGTGGCCAAGGCCGCC
The DNA here is from genome assembly GCA_964581815.1 of uncultured Streptosporangiaceae bacterium. Classification (GTDB taxonomy): domain Bacteria; phylum Actinomycetota; class Actinomycetes; order Streptosporangiales; family Streptosporangiaceae; genus Trebonia. Next base: position 16,140 of record CAZORE010000080.1, read on the forward strand.
CGCCCCGATCACCACGGCGGTGGTGCCGGGATAGAGCAGCGGTATCGCCTTGCGGACCGCGTGGTAGGCGGTGATGCCGGCGTCGGCGAGGGCGGCCACGTCCTTGGGCTGCGTCGCGGGGTCGAGCTTTACGCACGCGCGCGCCGACGTCAGCAGGTACTCCGCCATCCCGCCGTCCTTCGACAGGCCAGGGAAGACCGAGTTCTCGCAGTGCATGTCGTCCCCGGCCCGGCACGCGCGGCACAGGCCGCAGGTCGGCGTCGGGTGCAGGATCACCGTGTCGCCGACGGCGACGTTGGTGACGGCGGAGCCGACCTCGTGCACCCAGCCCGCGTTCTCGTGGCCGAGGATGTAGGGCAGCGGCGTTTGCATCGCCGCGTCCCACTGGCCCTCGATGATGTGCAGGTCGGTCCGGCACACGCCCGCGCCGCCGATCTTGACGATGACGTCGAGCGGCCCGGTGATCTTCGGCTCCGGGACCTCGTCGATGACTGGCTGCTCATGAAACTTATGGAGTCGTACTGCCTTCACTGTGTTCCTCCCGATCGTGGAACCTCGTGCGTGACTCGTGGGTGGGGACCTAAGGGGTCCAGCCGTCCGGGTAGCGGACCTTGAACATGCCGGAGCAGATGCTCGTGTTCGCCTCGATGCCGGCCCGGGTGACGCGGGCCTTGCGCAGGTGGAGGGGTACGGCCGCCGCATCGATCCGTGCCCCGGTTTGCGGGTCGATGAGCAGTGGCGCGTCGTCACCGGCGGGGAGGCCAAGCTCGGCGCGGCGCTCGCGCAGCCGGTCAAGCTCGGGGGACGCGGGGACGGCGCCGAGGGTCAGCACCCGCAGCTCTTCCGGGGTTACCCCGGCGCCGAGGAGCGGGCGGCAGACCTGGTCCGTGCCCGCCATCACCGCCTTGCGGAGGAACTGGGCGCGGAGGTTGCCTAGTTCGGCTACCGCTTCGCCGTCGAAGGACTTCACGAAGCCCGCCTGGGCGGCGACGCCGGCGTTGATCTGGTCGGAGGCGAAGTGGTCTTCGAGTATTACCTCGGCGGAGGTGACGCCCGGGACTGCGGTTACCGCGTCGTAGGCGTCGGCGACCATGAGGTAGGCGAAGTTGGGTGCGCAGAAGTAGGTGGGGAGGCGGAGCCTGACCACCGCGCGGCCCTCGCAGGACACCTGGCAGGAGGCGACGAAGCCGAGCGCGGTGATCGGCTCGTCGAGTTCCGGGTCGCGCACGGTGGTGAGCGCCTCCAGGGCGGCGCTCACCACCGTGTTGGTCGCGGTGACCGTCATGACCCCGAGTCCACCAGCGCGGCGTCGTCCTGGGCGGCGGGGGTGCCCTCGTCGGCGGGGAGCTGGCACTCCTTGGGGACCTCGATGCCGTAGAGCTTGGCGGCGTTGAGTCCGAGGATCTTCTTCTTGGTGGCCGTGGTGACCCGGGGGAAGTCGGAGAACTCGTCGCTCGGGTAATCCCAGTCGACGAAGCCCTCGACCTGCCACTTGGGCTCCCAGATGCCGTAGTCGCTGCCGAAGGTCATCTTGTCCTCGCCGACCCAGAACAGCAGCTCGCCCATGACCTTGGCGAAGAACTTGGGCCTGGCGTGCATGAGGCCGCCGATGACGACCGACAGGCCGGCGTAGACGTTGGGCTCCTGCGTCGCCATGAAGCAGAAGTCCTCGATCCGCGGCAGGCCCACGTGCTCGACGATGAAGTTGAGCTCGGGGAAGTCGGTCGCGCAGTGGTCGATGTCGGACACGTCGAACGCGTCCTTGTCCAGCGGCCAGATCGTCGGGCCCTTGTGCACGTGGATGTTCTTGATGCCGAGCTCCTGGGCCCGCTCCAGGTAGCGGTAGGCGATGGGGTCGCTCAGCTTGTAGCCCCGCGAGCCGTTGTTCCACTCGGCGGTGTACAGCTTGACGCCCGTGGAGCCGTACCGTTCGACGTTGCGGGCCAGCTCCTTGAGGCCCTCGTCGCCGTCGCGCGGGTCGAACCGGGTGTTGGCGATGAACTTGCCCGGGTGCTTCTCCCCCAGGGCCGCGTTGCGCTCGGTGGTGTTGAAGCCGCCCTCGTACCACTCCTTGAGGTAGGTGGGCTGGAAGACCGCGACGTCCACGTAGCCGTCCTCGAAGACGTCCTTCATCAGGTCATCCTCGGTGTAGGACATGAACTTCTCGATCGGCCAGTGCGTCTCCTTGGGGCCGAGGCCCTGGTAGGCGTGGAAGCACTCGATCCAGCCCTTGGCGTAGTGTTCCGCGCCCTTGACCCAGACCTCCGGTCCGGCCTGCCAGTAGTGCATGTGCGAATCGACGATGAAGTACTTCTCGCCGTCCTTCTCGTACAAGGCTCTGCGCCTCCTTCAGGGGTTCCCGATCTTTGTGGTGCGCCGGCCGCCCGCGCCCCGGAAGGAACCGCCGGGGCGCGGGCGGCGATGAGGTTAGTTCCGGGCGGTGAGGTCGAAGCCGATGAACTCGGCCGCGTCCTCCGGGTTGGCGAACATGATCGTCCGGTCGTCCTCGTGGATCATCCGGCCGTAGTGCGTCGACATGTTCTCCTCGAACTCGGCGGCGTCGAAGAAGCCGGGCTCCTCGCCGAGCGCCTCGGAGATCTCGTCGTAGACGAAGTCCATCCGGCCGATCGCGTCGACGCGGATCATCGAGGGCAGGTAGCGCACGCTCACGTTCGGCTTGGTGGCCATGACCTGGGCGACGACCGCGCCGACCTGGTTGTTCATCAGCGTGACGCCGCACTGGTTGGAGGCGGTGTTGTCCGACTTGTACGGCGACTCCGCGGTCCGATAAGTGGTCACTGGGCCAGCTCCTTGGGTACGTCGAGGTGCAGCTCGGTCACGATGCCGGAGAACCGGCTCTTGGCGGCGTCGAGGCTGTCTTCGAACCGCGGCGGCTTGACGTCGGTCTGAGACCACAGCGGCTGCATCTTGCGGGCGGCGTCGATGGCCATCGGCACGTACTTCGCCAGCCAGCCGTTCATGGTCGCCTTGTTGTGGCCGGCGAACTCGCGGTCGGTGGTGAGCAGGCCGAACATCGCCGTGGTGTAGCGCAGGTCGCGCTCGGCGAAGTCGTACTCGGCCACGCCGACGACCGTGGGGGTCACGAAGTCGCCGTTGCGCGGCGCGACCTGCTGCACCAGGTGGCTGCGGAACAGCTCGCCGACCAGCGGCTCGAACACGATGTTCGCCGCGAAGATGGCCTCCGCCCAGTCCCAGATCCCGGTGAGCTGCTCCGCGGTCTCCCGGACGCCCTGCCAGGCCGGGTCGGAGTTCCACGCATCCAGGTGCGCGGCGCCGTCGAAGCCGGGTACCTCCTCGGTCAGCGTGAGGTTGTAGAGCGCGAGGTCCTGTGCCGCCCGGATGCGGTGCATCGAGTTGACCGCGATCGCGTTGTTGTGCATGTTGGTGGGGGCCCGGCGCTGCGCGTTCGCGTACAGGTAGAGGCCAAGGCCGTGGTCGACGTGCATCCACGCGCCGACGTTGCGCGCGACGAAGTTCACCCAGTTCGGGTTCCACTGCTCGAACGCCTTGGACTGCTTGGCGTTCTCCACGTTCTGGTTGACCTGCCGCACGACGTTGGAGTTGTAGCGGTAGAAGGTGAGCTCCCACTCCTCGTTCGGGTCGCGGAACTCGTGCCAGCCGTGGGCCGGCCAGTCGTAACCCTTGCCGCCTGATCCGGGGAAGCGCTCCGGCTCGGGCCGGTCGGAGCCCCACGCCTTGAGCTCGGTCCAGTTCAGCGGGTAGCCGCCGGTGCCGTCGGCGAATCCGTACAGCCAGCCCTGCGCGAGGTAGTGCCGCGGGTCGGGCTGCACCTCGACGGTGACGTCCTCGTAGTGGGTCTGCTTGCGCTTGGCCGGCGTGAAGTAGTTGTAGCTGCGCTTGGTCGAGTCGGGGAACTCCTTCGCGCCCGCCTCGGCGTCGGTGAACTCCGGCTTCGGGACGCTACGCTCGTGGGTCTCAGTCATTGAGGCTCTCCCGTAGTGGTGAACTTGTCGTAGTAGATCCGCTTGTCGGGGACGTGAAGCGTCTCGAGCAGCGGAATGGCGGCCTCCACCATGGGCGGCGGCCCGCAGACGTAGGCGTGCGCGCCGGCGAGGTTCCCCGTCAGGCGCTTGACGACATCGGTGATGAGGCCGTTCTCGCCGTCCCAGTCCTCATGGGAGAGAGCCGGGATGTAGCGGAAGTTCGGCAGCTTCTCCGCGATCGCGCGCAGCTCGTCCTCAAAGCAGAGGTCGCGCTGCCCGCGGGCGCCGTAGAAGAAGGTGGCCTTGCGCTGGATGCCGCGCTCGGCCATGGAGCGGAGCAGGGACAGGATCGGGGCCATCCCCGCTCCGCCGCCCACGAAGACCAGGTCCGCGTCGGAGTCTCGCAGGGTGAAGACGCCGAACGGGCCGGTCAGCTCCACGCGGTCGCCAACCGCCAGTTCCTGGTCGAGAAACTGGGAGAACAGCCCGTCCGGGTACACCTTGATGACGAACTCGAGCAGCCCGTCCCTGCTTGAGGTGTTCGCCATCGAGAACGACCGGACCTGGTCGGTGCCGGGAACCACGATGTCCATGTACTGGCCCGGGAAGAACTTGACTTCTCCCGGCTCGATCAGCCGCAGGACAAGGTGGCGCATGTCATGCGTCACCGCGTCCTTGGACACCACCTCGGCGACGGCCTGCTGGATCGGCAGGCCGGAGCGGATCATGTCCTCGTCGTAGTTGAGCAGCTCGATCGTGAGATCCTCGTACGCGTGCGCCCGGCACAGCAGCGTGAAGCCCTCCTCCTTCTCGTAGTCGGGCAGCGCGAACGTGGAGTAGCGGTCGTGCTCGATGTCTTCGCCCTCAAGGACGAACGACTTGCACGCGGCGCACTGGCCTTCCTTGCAGCCGTGCATGAGCATGATCCCCTGCTCGGCCGCGGCCCGCAGGATGGTCTGGCCCTCGTCGACCTGGATCTCGATGCCGACGGGTTCAAAGCGCACCGTGTGCTTTTCGCTCACTGCCTGTCCCCTTGTTAGGCTCCCCCTGCCGGCCCCGCTCACTTGGATTGAGCGGGGCCGGTTTCGGGTGGAACACGCTTCCGTTCGGGCTAAAAGGTCTTGGTCTTCTAGCTCGCGGCGGGGGCGGGGCGGCCCGCGGGACCCTGGCGGTTGTAGTCCGCCTTGAACGCGGCGCGCTCGGCGTCGGTCATCTGGTTGAGCAGGACGTTGGGCGACTGGATCTCCGGCATGCGGCGCAGGTGGTCCAGCGTCCACATCTTCTTCGGGTCGCCGAGCTCGAGGTGCGGCTGCGCGACCATGGTCTTGCCGTCGTCGCGCACGTAGCCCATGTCGGAGACGGCATCGGCCCAGTTCCAGCCGTGGTACAACGTCTCCCACTCGCGCTTGCCGATGAGCTGGCCCATGTTCGGGGTATCCCGGCCCTGGTAGGTGGGCCGGAATGCCACCGCGTCGGTCCAGCGGCATTCCTCGTGGCAGTAGGTGCGCCACTGGCCGTCGACCTGGTCGACCACCATGTCCTCGCGGACGAGGCAGGGGACCATGCAGGTCCAGCAGCGGTGCGGGTACACGTAGTCGACGTTCTCGGCGACGATCGGGTGGTGCCCGTTCGGCTTAGAGAGACGGTTGTAGTTCTCCCACCACTTGCCGTACTTGTCGTACCAGCCCGGGTACTTGTACTCGAACCACTCGAAGTCCTTGTCGGTCATCGGGTCGATCCGCCAGTAGTTGGCGAGCCAGCCGGTGGCGAAGAACTGGGCGACCTCGTGCACGTAGCCCTTGTTCCAGATCTGGTTCCACGCTTCCTCGATGAGGTCGTGCGGGATGACCAGGCCGTACTTCTCCAGCGGCACGAGGTAGGAGCGGTAGTAGTCGTCGTAGATCCAGCGGCGCCACATCTCGGCGTAGGACTCGCGGTCCTTGCGCCGGTCCTTGGTGCCGTACTCGATGAACGTGCCGATCGCCGCGTCCACGACGCGGTGGTTGTTCCACCACGCGTAGCGCAGGTCGCGCTCGAGCAGCTGGTGGTTGGACTCGTCGGAGAGGGCCATGAGCAGGGTGGCGTAGCCGTTGCTGATGTGCCTGGACTCGTCGGACTGGACGGAGTGGAAGACCGTCGGGAGCAGGTAGTCGCCGTTGGCGGCGGCCTCGGCGGGCATGGCGACGAACAGGGTGTTCGTGAACGCCGTCTCCGCGACGATCGTCAGGTAGATGCTCGCGGCGGTGATCGCGTCGCCGGTGATGAACCCCTCGGCGAACTGGCGGCCGATGGTGCCGCAGTAGTCGTTCTGGAAGTTGCGCAGGCTCGAGTTGAAGCCGGCCGGGTCGATGTAGTTGTTCATGTACAGGCGCTTGAGGTTCTGCTGGATCGTCGAGTGCCTGACCTCGTCGATCATCTGGATCGCCTGGCCGTTGTGCAGCTCAGGGTTGGGCACCGTGCGGAACAGCAGCGGCATCGCGCGGGCGGCGGAGATCTCCGGCAGCGGGATGATGGACAGGAACAGCTTCTGCCATTCCAGCCAGCGCTCCTGCACCTGGCGGAACATGTTGCCGCGGATCGCGCCGTCCTGCGCGCCGTAGACCCGGTGGTCCTTCTCCTCCTGCATGGGGAAGTAGGAGCGGAGCACCTGCTTGAGCGGGTCCTTCTTCTGCGCCTTGCGGAACGTGTAGTCGGTTCCGTAGTGGCTCACCGGCGTGTGGTACTGGGGTTCCCAGGAGAGCTCCTGGATCTTCTGGTGGGCCTTGGCCACGCTCTGGCGGCTCATCGGCATCCCTCCCTTGCTGGGAAAGTCCCTCCGTCGTTGTCGCGAAGGCCTGTGCCCTGGATCACACCTCGCTTTGCCCGGCTCTGTGTTCTCAGCCTGAGACAGGGTGATCCGCCTCGAAGGCTTGCCTGAGGCGGGCGAGCTCGTCGCTGACCCGGGCGGACACCTGGCGGTTGCCCTCGGCCGCGGGCGCGATGCCGAGCGCCTTGAGCAGGTCGGCGGCGGGTTTGCCCGGGTCGCCGTGCTCGCCGAGGACCGGGTGCAGGCCCTGGTCGGCCAGGTGGCGGAAGACGAGGTTGACGATGCTCCAGGGGTTGTAGGTCTCTTCGCGCGGGTCCATGGGGCTGTCCATGGGCCAAGCCGACGCCGTCGGGATTGCATCGGGCATCTCAACTTGAGACAGTGCGGAGAGGACGCGGGCTTATGTTTTGTGCATCGCGGCGGTTAGGCGCCGCCGATAAGGCCCCGCGAGATGAAAGTCCTCCGACTGGGACGAGCAGGCAGGAGGAGAGATGGGACGTGCATCAACGAGGCTGCACCGTGGCCTGTCAGACGGCGGGCTCACGCTGCCCGGCCAACGTGACCCGCTCGCCGAGGCCAGGGACCGGTTCCTTGCGCAGGAGCCGGTCGACCGGTCGGCGGTGCGCGAGCCGATCCTCGCCTCGTGGTGGCGGTCACGGGAGTGGAACGTCGCCGCCAACCGGCTCGACCTCAGCTACCTGGGCGATCCCGACCTGGAAACCACGCTCGCCCGCGCCGCGGAACCGGTGCTCAGGCACCTGTCCGAGCAACTGGACGGGCAGCCGATCAGCATCATCTTGACCGACGCGAGCGGCCTCGTGCTGCGGCGCTTCACCGGCGACCATGACCTGGAGCGGCAGCTTGACTCGATCAGGCTGGTGCCCGGATTCAGCTACGCCGAGGAGGTCGTCGGCACCAACGGGATCGGGACCGCGCTCGAGTCGGGCGGGCCGGCGCACGTGTTCGGGCACGAGCACTACGCGGAGCACCTTGAGGGCATGGCCTGCGCCGGGGTGCCGATCCGCGACCCGGTATCCGGCAAGACGGTCGGCGTCCTCGACCTGACCTGCTGGCGGCGGGACGCCGACCCGCTGATGCTGTCGCTCGTCCGGTCCACCGCCGACCAGCTCACCCAGGCGCTCGCCGAGACGAGCAGCAGCCGCGACCTGCGGCTGCTGCAGGAGTACACCCGGGCCTGCCGGCATACCGGCGGCATCGTGCTCGCGCTCGGCAACGACGTCGTCATGCTCAACGACCACGCGCGGCAGGCGCTGTCCCCCGCCGACCAGGCGGTGCTGATCGCGCAGGCGACCGAGACGCTGTCCGCGGCGGCCGTCACGGCCTCCGCGACGCGGGGACGACGGCGCCCGTCGGGCGCGGTGACGGTGGACCTGCCGAGCGGTGCGGTGGCCCGGATGTTCTGCCGCCCGGTGGGCGAGTTCGGCCTGCTCGTCGCGTCGGCCGAGCCGGTGCCGCTCGCCGACGGCGTGGTGCACGTCAAGCTGATGGCGCCCGCCGACGCGCCCGCCGCCGACGCGCCGGCGTCCCGGGCGGCCATGTCGCTGCCCGGCCTGGTCGGCACGGGCGCGGCCTGGCGGCGGGCCTGCCGCGCCGTGGACGCGAGCTACGAGCGCGGCGAGTGGCTGGCGCTCGAGGGCGAGCCCGGCGTCGGCAAGCTGGCCTTGGTCCGCGCCGTGCACCAGCGGCGTAACCCGGCCGCGCGTTGCCACGTCCTCGACGCGGCGGACGCCGCCTGCATCCCCGACTGGCTGTCTCTTGTCCGCGCCGAGTTGCTCGACGGCACCGGGATGCTGGTGCTGCGGCACGTGCACGTGCTGAACGCGGCCCAGGTGCGGGGGCTGACGGCAGCACTCTCGCAGGCGCGGGGCGCCGGGCGGGTGGCCGGGCTGCGGGTAGCCGCCACCCTGGACCGCGGCGCCGCGCGGGCCGACCTGACCAGCCTGCTGCGGCTGTTCCCCGGCACGGTCGTGGTGCCGCCGCTGCGGCACCACAGCGAGGACCTGCGCGACCTGGTCCCGTTCTTCCTTGGCAAGCTCAGCCAGCAGGGCCGGGTTACCTGCTCCCCCGCCGCGACGCAACTGCTGTTGCGGCACGCCTGGCCGGGCAACGCGACGCAGCTGTGGACGGTACTCAAGCAGGTGGTGCGGCGCCGCCGGGTCGGCCAGATCATGCCGGAGGACCTGCCGCCCGAGTGCTGGACCGTCTCCCGCCGGATGCTGTCCCCGCTTGAGTCGATCGAGCGGGACGCGATCGTGCAGTCGCTGCTCGACCACAGCGGTAACAAGATCCGCGCGGCGCGGGCGCTCGGCATGTCGCGGGCCACGATCTACCGGCGCATTCACGAGTACGGGATCGTCACGGCGCCGGCCGGCTGAGACATCTTTCAGAGGCATCTTTCAGCTGCGGCCTCGCCCTCATTAGGATCTTGGTATCGGTCAAGGCCCTGGACTCGGGAGGGCGCGGCGGCATGTTGCGAGTGTCCGTCTTGGGCGGCCAGCAAATCACCGATGACCGGGACAGCGGTGTCCGGGTCAGGTCCTCGCGCGCGCTCGCCCTGGTGACCTACCTCGCGGTGCACCCCGGGGTGCCGCATCCGCGCCAGCGGATCGCCGGCCTGCTGTGGCCGGAGTCCGGCGACGCGCAGGCACTGACCAACCTGCGCCGCGAACTGCATCACCTGCGCCAGGTGCTCGGCGAGGACGGCTCGCTGCAGGTCACGGCCAGGGACCTGTGCTGGGTGGACGCGCCGACCTGCCACGCGGACATCCGCGCCTTCGACATCGAGCGGCAGGCGGCCCTGGCGGCGGCCGAGGCCGGCGATGACGACGCGGTGCTCAGGCACGGCGCCGAGGCGCTCGCCCAGTACCGCGGCGACCTGCTGCCCGGTGTGTACGATGACTGGGCCGCCGAGGCCCGCACGCGGCTTGAGCGGCAGTGCGTGGAGCTGTGCGACCTGGTCGGCGCCGCCCGGGCGCGGGCGGGCGATCTCAGGGGAGCGGTGGCCGCCGTCCGGCGCCGCATCGAGCTGCAGCCGCTTGAGGAGACCGGCTACCGCGTGCTCATCGGGCTGCTCGCCGACATGGGCGACCGGGCGGCGGCGGTGAGCACCTACCACCATTGCGCGTCGGTGCTCGAACGAGAGCTTGGCGTGCTCCCCGACGACGCGACGCGCGCGGCCTTCCAACGGCTCATGTCGCGGGCCCGCCCCGGTCCCGGTGCCGCGCACGGGCCGCCGGCGCACGAGCCGCCCGCGGCCGCGGGGACGGCACGGGCGGCGGGGCGGCCCGGTCAGCCTCGGGCGCCGCTCATCGGACGGTCGGCCGAGCTCCGGGTGCTGACCGGTATCTGGCAGGCCGCGGCCGCCGGGCGGCACGGCGTGGTGCTCGTCGCGGGCGGCGCGGGGGTCGGTAAGACCCGCCTGGTAACCGAGGCCGCCGAGCTGGCCCGCAGGCAGGGCGCGGTCGTGGTGAGCACCCAGTGCTTCGCGGCGCCTGGCCGGCTGGCGCTGGCCCCGGTCGCCGACTGGCTGCGCGATCCGGTGGTCCGGGCGGCCGCGGCGACCCTGGATGCGGCCTGGCGGGCGGAGGTCGCACGGCTGCTGCCTGACCAGGGCATCCCCGGGCACGATCCACGGCCGGACACGATCGCGGACGCGTGGCAACGGCACCGCTTCTTCGAGGGGCTGGCGCGGGCACTGATCGCGGTCGACCGTCCGCTGCTCCTCATCCTCGACAACGTGCAATGGTGCGACCAGGAGACGCTCGACTTCATCACGTTCTGCCTTGGCCTGGCCGGCGACGAGACGCGGCTGCTGGTGGCCGGCACCGTCCGGGACGACCATCGCCGCGACGACCCCGAACTGGCCGCCTGGGCCGTCCGCATGCGCGCCGCCGACCTGCTCACCGAGTTGTCCCTGGCACCGCTGGACGCCGCCGACACCGCCATGCTCGCCGAGGCGATCTCCGGGCAGCCTTTCGCGGCCAAGGACATGGCAACGCTGCACGCCACGACCGGGGGCTTCCCGCTGTACGTCATCGAAGCCGCCCGCATCGACGCCGGCGAGCCTGGCTCGCCCGGCGCGGGCGGCGGGCCCGCGCCCGGTGACGGTGACCTGTCCGCCGTGCTGCGCAAGCGACTGGCGCAGGCCACCCCGGCGGCGCAGGAGATAGCGGGCCTGGCGGCGGCGGTGGGCACGGACTTTGCCCTTGACCTGCTCACCGAGGCCAGCGACCTGCCCGCCGATGCCGTGGTCGGCGCCGTCGACGAACTGTGGCGGAGCCGGATCCTGCGGGAGTTCGGCACCGGCTACGACTTCTCCCACGACCTGCTGCGGGAGGCCGCGTACGCGGAGGTCACCCCGGCCCGCCGCTGGCTGCTGCACCGGCGGACCGCCCAGGGCATGGAGTTGCTGCGCGCCGGGGACACGGACGCGGTCGCCGCCCAGCTCGCGGGGCAGTACGCCAGGGCCGGCGACCGGGCCAAGGCCACGGCCTACTACCAGCGAGCCGCGCAGGTGGCGGCCGGCCGGTTCGCGTATGCCGAGGCCATCCGGCTGTACCGGGAAGCCCTGTCGGTCATCGCGGCCATGCCCGACGGGCGCGAACGTGACGGCCTGGAGCTCGCGGTGCTCACCGCGCTGGCCGCGCCGCTCAACGCCAAGGAGGGCTACGCGTCACGCGCTCTTGAGCAGAACATGCAGCGCTCGGTCACGCTCGCGGAGTCACTGGGCCGCGGCGACCTCGTCCAGGTGGGCTTCGTCGGCCTGGGGATCACCTGGTTCGTCCAGGGCCGGACCGCCGACTGCCACCGGGTCTCGGCCCGCGCGCTCGCCCTGGCCAGCCCCGGGTCAAGCACCGCCGGCCAGGCGCGGTTCATGATGGGCGGAGCGGCGCTCGCCATGGGCCGGCCGGCCGAGGGCCTGCGCGACCTGGCGTTCGCGGCCGGCCTTGACGGCGGCATGGAGCTGCTCAGCGTGGGGACGCGGGCGAACGTGCACGCGACGGGCTGGGGCGCCCACGCCCACTGGCTGCTCGGCGATGACGAGTCGGCCGTGCGCGCGGCGCAGCAGGCGGTGGACATGGCCCGCGCGATCGGCGACCCGTACAACGTGACCATCGCCCTGGCCTACAGCGGCATTACCCAGCAGCTGCGCCACGACCTGCCCCGGCTCCGCGAGGTCGTGGCCGAGCTGCGTGAGCTGTGCCGACGGTATGAGTTCGGCTACTACCGCGAGTGGGGGCTGGTCCTTGACGGGTGGTCGGTCGCGGGCACCCGCGACGGCCGGGCCACCAGGCTCGCCGCCGACGGCGTCGGCAACCTCAAGGCCCAGGGCGCCTTCGCCCGCCGGCCCTACTGGCTGTCGCTGCTCGCCGACCTGCTGGCGAGGGAAGGCCGGCCGGCCGCCGCCCGGGCGACCCTGGACGCCGCGCTCAGCGCCGCCCGCGTGTACGACGACCTGTGGTGGCTGCCCGAGGTGATGCGGATGCGCGCGAGCTATGACCCGCCAGACGGCGCGGTCGCGCGGCTGCGCGCCGCGTCAGACCTCGCGTCAAGTCAGGGCAGTGTGGCCCTGGTCCGCCGCTGCGAGGATGACCTCCGCGACCTTCGCTGACGGTCGCGAACGCCGGGCGAACGCCCCGCGAACGCTGCTCCTTCTACCGTCGGCACGTCGCTCATTGACCTGACCTAAAGGAGACAACGGTGAGCATCACCACGGGGACCGCCACGGCACCCTACGCAGAACTGTCCGCCGCGTTGCGCGGCACCCTCATCCTGGCCGGGGATCCCGGCTACGACGAGGCCCGCGCCGTCTACAACGCCATGATCGACAAGCATCCCGCCGCGATCGCGCGCTGCGCCGACACCGCCGACGTCATCGCGTGCGTCCGGTTCGCCCGCGCCCACGGGATCGACATCGCCATCCGCGGCGGCGGGCACAACGCCGCGGGCCTGGCCGTAGCCGATGACGCGCTGGTCATCGACCTGTCGGGGCTGCGCAGCACCACGGTCAGCCCGCAAGAGCACACCGTGCGCGTCGATGCCGGCTGCACCTGGGGCGACGTCGATCATGCGACCGTCGCGTTCGGCATGGCCACCCCGTCGGGGTTCCTCGCCTCGACCGGCGTGGCGGGCCTGACGCTCGGCGGCGGCATCGGCTACCTCTCCCGGCGCTTCGGCCTGACCGTGGACAACCTGCTGTCCGCGGACGTGGTGCTCGCCGACGGGTCCTTCGTGACCGCTACCGCCGACAACGAGCACAGCGACCTGTTCTGGGCGCTGCGTGGCGGCGGCGGGAACTTCGGCGTCGTCACCTCGTTCACCTTCCGCTGCCATGACATCGGCGAGCACGGGTCGGTCATCGGGGGCCCCGTTCTCTACGACTTCGCCGACACCGCGGCGCTCATGGCCTGGTACCGCCAGCTGCTGCCCCTGCTGCCCGAGGACCTCAGCGGCTGGATCGGCCTGATCACGATCCCGCCGGCCCCGCCGTTCCCCGAGTCGCTGTGGGGCCACAAGTCCTGCGCCATCGTTTGGTGCTACACCGGGCCGCACGCCAAGGCCGACGAGGTGCTCGAGCCGGTCAGGTCGTTCGGCTCCCCGCTGGTCGTCGGGCTGCACGAGATGCCGTTCACCGCGCTGCAGAGTGCCTTCGACCCGCTCTACCCGGCCGGGCTGCAGTGGTACTGGAAGGCGGACTTCTTCCGGGAGATCTCCGACGAGGCGATCAAGGTGCACGTCAAGTACGGCGACCGGATGCCGGCCGGCCACTCGACGATGCACCTGTACCCGATCGACGGCGAGGCCAGCCGGGTGCCCGCCGACGCGACCGCGTTCGCCTACCGGGACGGCGGCTGGGCCGGCGTCATCGTGGGCGTCGACCCCGATCCCGCCAACTCGGCCGTCATCACGCAGTGGGCGCAGGACTACTGGCAGGAACTGCACCCGACCTCGGCCGGCGGCGCCTACATCAACTTCATGATGGCCGAGGGCGAGGACCGGATCAGGGCCTCCTACCGGGGCAACTACGACCGGCTCGCCGAGGTCAAGCGGCGCTACGACCCGGCCAACGCCTTCCACGTCAACCAGAACATCAAGCCCGCGGGCTGACCGGAGGCGGCCGGCCGCGCCCTGGCCGGCGCGGCCGGCGTGGCCGGCGTGGGCGGCGTGG
>CAZORE010000080.1:30199-32053 GCA_964581815.1 uncultured Streptosporangiaceae bacterium
CCGGCCACACGGGATGAACCCCCGGCAGCGGCGACCTGGCGGCCTAGCGCCGATGAGTCCTGGCGGCATGATGAGTCTTCTCTGTTGAAGACACTCACTTTGCGGGAAGGGCACCGTCATGACCGAGCTAGAGACGCACACCCTGGACGCGCCCGGTGCGGTGCTGCACTACGACGTGCGGAGGAACGGTGACAGCCTCGAGCCGCCGCTGCTGCTCGTCGGGTCGCCGATGGAGGCCGCCGCGTTCGGCGCCCTCGCGGAGCAGTTCACCGACCGGACGGTGGTGACCTACGATCCGCGCGGCGCCGGGCGCAGCAAGCGGACCGACGGGGCCCTGCGGACCACGACCGAGGAGCAGGCCGATGACCTGCGCCGGCTGGTCGCGGCGGTCGGCGGCGGGCCGGTGGACATCTTCGGCAGCAGCGGCGGCGCGGTCAACGGGCTCGCCCTGGTGGCCACTGCCCCGGAGGGGGTCCGCACCCTGGTGGCGCACGAGCCGCCGAGCGCGCAGCCGCTGCCTGACCGCGACGAGGTGCTCGCGACCTGCGCGGCCATCCATGAGACCTACCAGCGCGCTGGGTTCGGGCCCGCGATGGCGAAGTTCATCGCGTTCGTCATGCTGCCGGGGCCGATCCCGGCCGGCTTCGCTGACGAGCCCGCCCCGGACCCGGCGGCCTTCGGGCTGCCGGCGCAGGACGACGGGTCGCGTGACCACCCGCTGGTCGGGCTGAACATGATCTCGACCCCTGGCTACGGCCACGACTTCGACGCGCTCCGCGCGGCGCCGACTCGCATCGTCATCGGCGTGGGGGCCGCGTCGGCCGCCATGATCGCCGGCCGCGCGGGCACCGCCGTGGCCGGGCGACTCGGGACGGAGCCGGTCACCTTCCCTGGCGGGCACGACGGGTTCGTCAACGGGTCGGGCGAGCCAGAGGCGTTCGCGGCCGTCTTGCGCAAGGTGCTCGCCGGCTGAGGGACGGGCCGGCGCGGCTGGGCGGTGCGTCTGGCGCGGCTGCCACGAGCTCGGGGAGCACGCAGACGCGGGGCCGGGGACGCCGGAGGAACACCGGGCGGCGCTGTCCCCGGTGCGCTCGCCCGCTCGTCTTCCTGGCAAGAACCCAGCCAGGGAGGCAATCATGAGCCGAGTCATCGTCGTCGCGTTCACGTCGCTGGACGGGGTAACGCAGGATCCGAGCGGCAACGAAGGGACCGCGCGGGGCGGGTGGCTGTTCACGTTCGGGCCGGAGCTGATCGCGGGCGACAAGTTCCGGGTGGGCGAAGTGCTGGATACCGGGACCTTGCTGCTCGGGCGGCGCACCTGGGAGGAGTTCGCCAAGCTCTGGCCAAATCGCGACGACCCGTTCTCCGGCAAGATGAACGCCGCGTCCAAGCTCGTGGCGTCACAGACGCTGCACGACGTCTCCGGGTGGCAGAACTCCGCCCTGACGCGCGGCGACCTGGTGGCGGAGGTGCGCGAGCGTCGGCAGGCGCGGGACATCGTCGTGATGGGCAGCGCCACCGTCACCCGGACGCTCATGGACAACGACCTGGTGGATGAGTACCGGCTGCTCGTGTTCCCGTTGGTGCTCGGCGAGGGCACGCGGCTGTTCCCCGAAGGGAGCGCGCCGGCCAGCCTGACCTTGGCGGCGGCGGAGACGGCGGGGCCGCTCGCGCGGCTCACCTACCACCGGGCAGCGTGAGCTTCGCGGCACCCGGCGGCGGGCGCGGCTTCCCGCGAAGTTATTCGGTCATTGGGGGTAGTTAGCACCCATTTTCGGGTGCTAACTACCCCCAATCTTTTAGGGAGTGGCCATTGAGGCGAGGGTGGAGATTGGGGAGGTCGATCGGGGCTCT
>CAZORE010000081.1:0-5737 GCA_964581815.1 uncultured Streptosporangiaceae bacterium
CTGAGCCGAGGCGGGCTGAGCCGAGGCGGGCTGAGCCGGGCCGCGGTGCCGCCCTGGGCGGTGCCGACGGCAGTCCCGCGGCTTTGGCCCGACCGCGCCTGGGTATGTTGGCCCGGAGCGGACGAAGGGGCGTGAGTAATGGACGAGACCAGGGCGCGGGCGCTGCTGCGCACGGAGCGGACCGAGGTAGCGGAGCTGTTGCGGGAGACGCAGGAAGAAGCGAGGGTCGCTGACCAGGCGTCGGACATTCCCGAGGACTTCGGCGACGCCGGCCAGCCGCTGACGGAGGAGGCGGAGGACGAGGCGGTGGCCGCGCAGCTGCGCGAGCGGCTGGACACGATCGACCGGGCGCTCGCTCGGCTCGAGGCAGGCACATACGGCCGCTCGGTGCTCAGTGGCAAGCCGATACCCGACCAGCGGCTGGAGGCGGATCCCGCCGCCGAGCTTACGGTGGAAGAGGCCCGAGCCGCCCGTTAGCCGACGGCCGGCCTTACCGTCAGCGAGCGGCTTACCGTCACCGGTCGGCCTTACCGTCGGCCGGTCGCCCAGGCGGCGATCTGCGCCCGGGACCTGAAGCCCAGCTTGGTCATGATGTTCGCGACGTGCCGCGCGGCGGTGGCCGGGCTGATCACCAGCTCGGCGGCGATGGCCTTGTTGCTGCGCCCGGCCGCGATGAGCGCGGCGATCTCAAGCTCGCGCGGGGTAAGCGCGCTCGGCGGCGCTGACGGCGGCGCGGATGGCACCGCCGCGATCGCGCCCGGGCCCGCGAGCCCGCCCCCGGTACTGGGGTGCGCGCTCACCGCCTGACCAGTGGCCAGGTCAATGGCGGCCTCCGGCGGGAGCACGAGGCCGCGTTCCCACAGCCGCGCGCCCCGGCCCGCGCCGAGGCGGTCGGCGGCGGCGAGGTAGCGGGCGGTGCGCGCCCCGGTCGGCGGCGGCAGGCCGGACGCGGCGCGCAGCCCGGCGGAGGCGGCCGCGAGCAGCACGGCGCGCTCCGCGTCACCCTCGCGGTCCGCGAGCGCGGCGAACGACTCAAGGCCGCGGGCGATCCCGATGCGCGTGCCGATGTTCCGGCAGACCTGGAGGCTCTCCGTCAGGTACTCCCTGGCCGCCGCGGTGTCGCCCTGGTCGAGCGCGACCCGGCCGAGGCCGGACAGGCACCGGGCGATCTCCGGCTGCGCGCCGACTTCCCGCAGGTAGCCGAGCGCGTCACCGTACATGTGATGGGCCTGCGCCAGTTCACCGCGTATCCGGGCGAGGTCACCGAGGCCGAGCTCGGCGCGGGCGACGCCCCATCGGTGGTCGATCGACGCCATGACTTCGATGGAGGCGCCGGCCAGCCTGGCCGCCTCGCGGATGTCGCCGCGGGCGCCGGCGATCGCGGCGCGGATGCCGAGCGCCCAGCCGGTGTTCCAGCTGTCCCCGGCGGCCTCGGCGATGGCTATCGCCTCCCGGCCGAGCTCCTCGGCCTTGTCGGGGCTGCCTGTGTGCAGCACGATCTCGCTGAGCAGGTTGAGTCCGGCCGCCGTCCAGAACTGGTCGCCCGCCGCGCGGCACAGCGCGAGGCCGGCCCGGGCCGACGGCTCGGCGCCGGCCGGGTCACTCGGCAGGGACAGCTGGGCCAGCCCGATGAGCGCCTGCCCCCTGATCCCCGGGTCCGTCCGGGCCGCCTCCGGCCGGGCGAGGAAGGCCTCGAGCCAGGCGCTGCCGAGGGCGTACTCGCCGCGCACCAGCATGCATGGCCTTATCGCCGTGCAGATCCGCAGCCCGGTCGCGACGTCGCCCTCGGCCAGGCACTCGCCGAGCACCAGCCAGACGTTCGGCGCGTCCACGTCGTACCTGCGGAACACGTCGACCCGGTCCTGCCACGGCGCGGGTACCAGCGCCATGCCCACGGCGAAGTTTCGCTCGGCGACGCCCAGCGTGTGGTCGCGGAACCGGTGCTGCAGCCGCGTTGACTCCCCCGCCAGGGCGAGCTTCTCCGCCGCGTACTCGCGGATCGTCTCAAGCATCCGGAACCTGGCCTGCCCCAGTGCCTCGGGCTCGCGCACTACCAGGGACTTGTCCACCAGCGCGGCGACCGTGTCGAGGAGTGCGGACGGCGGCACCAGCTCGTCAGTACACACGTCCTCGGCCATATCGAGCGACCAGCCGGCGAAGACGGACAGCCGTCGTAGCAGCACCTGCTCGCGCTCGGTCAGCAGGTCGTGGCTCCAGTCGATGGTTGCGCGCAGCGTTCGCTGCCTGGCCGCCGCCGCCCGGTCGCCGGTGGTCAGCAGCCCGAACCGGTCGGTGACCCGCATTCGGATCTGCTCCACGGACAGCGCGCGGATGCGGGCGGCGGCCAGCTCGATAGCCAGCGGCATGCCGTCGAGCGACCGGCAGATCGCCGCCACCGGGCCGGCATTGTCCGGTGTCAGGGCGAAGCCGGGTGCGATCGCCGCCGCGCGGTCCGCGAACAGCCGGACGGCCTCCGCCGTCGACCCGTCGGCGGACTCGGCGGCCAGCGGCGGCACCTGCCAGACGGTCTCGCCCGCCACCCGCAGCGGTTCCCGGCTCGTGGCCATCAGGCGCAGGTCGGGCGCGGCGGCCAGCAGCCGGCCGCAGAGCCCGGCGCAGGCATCGAGCAGGTGCTCGCAGTTGTCGAGCGCGAGCACGAGCGAGCGCGAGTGGAGCGCGTCGGCGAGCGTGTCGAGCAGCGGGCGGCCGTCCTCCTCGGTCACCCCGACCGCGGCGGCGACCCGCGCTGCCACCAGGTCGGCGCTGGTCACGTCGGCGAGCTCCGCGTAACACGCCCCGTCGGGGAACTCGTCGGCCAGCCCGGCGAGCACGTGCAGCGCGAGCCGGGTCTTGCCGATGCCGCCCGGCCCGGCCAGTGTCACCATCCGCGTCGCGCGGACAAGTTTGGTCAGCTCGTCGAGCTCTTGCTCGCGGCCGACGAAGCTGTTCGGTTCGCTGGGCAGGTCACGCCTTATGTCCGGTACCTCACTCCGGGCCGGGGGCGTGGGAAGGGCGCCCCGGAGGGGATTGCAGATGCACGTCCGACTACATAATTTGGATGATGTGCGTCGGTGACCATCAGCTTAACCTTTTTGTCGACTGGGCACCGACAGCTTGGCCTTATGTGAGCTGCACGCTGTGGTTTGGCATGCCATCGGTGCCTTGCCGTCGTCGGCTGGCGGGCGGGCCAGCAGACGGCATAGAGCCGGCCGCCGTGACCGTAACGTTCGAGGGGGGGATGCGACGGACAGTGCGGGCCTCGCGGGCTCGCGCGCCGTTCGTCGCAAGGGGGTACGGTCACGACGGCCGGTCTTTGCGCCTCAGGCAGTGCCGGCTTCATGCTGGGCCCGGCCTCACGCTGGGCCGGCTTTACGCTGCGCTGGCCTCACGCTGGGCCGGCGCGGTACTGCTCGCGGAGCCGTTGCCTGGCGGCCGCGGTCGCCGCGACGTGATCGAGTCCGAGCAGCGCGGCGCCCGCCACCGGCGGCACGTCGATCACGCGCGCGACAGCTCCCGGGGCGGCCACCGCGAGCTGGCGGCCGATCTCGCCAAGCAGCAGCGCGTCGCGGGACTCCAGCACCCCGCCGCCGAGCACCACGGTGACCCCGGCGGGCGCCATGCCGAGCCGCCGCATCGCGGCGACGGCCATCAGCTGGATCTCCGTCGCCTGCCTGCTCACCAGGGTCCGCGCCACGTCATCGCCGTCGGCGGCCACCTGGAACAGCAACTCGCTGAGCTTGATCAGGTCGGCCTCGCCGAGCTCGCCCCGGTGCATGGCCACGGCCACGTCGCGCACCGAGGCCAGGCCGAAACGCGCGGCCACCGCGGCGCCGAGCGCCGTGGCCGGCCCGCGGCCGTCCCAGCCGCGCGTGGCGTGCCACATCACCGCGCTGCCGAGTCCGATGCCACCGCCCCAGTCGCCGGTCAGCATCCCGTGGGCCAGGTACCTGGCCGTCGTGCCGTCCGGGGCCACGGCCACGCAGTTGATCCCGGCGCCGCAGGCGACCGCCACGCCCCACGGCTGGTCCGCGCCGCCGCGCAGGATCGCGAACGTGTCGTTCATCGCGACCGCCGTGCGGGACCAGCCGGCCGCGGTCAGCGCCGCGGTCAGGGCGGCCTCCTCGTCCGGCAGGTCGGCGCCGGCCAGGCACGCGGAAACGTGCCTGGCCACGGTGCCAGAGCCGGAGTCACTGCCGTCCAGGCCTGCCTTCGCCGCCACCTCACCGACCAGGTCGCCCAGTCGTCGCATGGCACCGTCTATGCCGTAGTCCTCGTGCGACGCGCCGGGCCCGCGCACGGCGGCCAGCAGCGTCCCGTCCCAGCCGACGAGGGCCAGGTCCGTCTTGCTGTTGCCGCCGTCGATGGCGAGCACGGCGGCCGGCTCGTCGGCCGGCCCGTGAGCCGTCATGCCCAGGCCAGGAACGGCCGGTTTTCCGCGATCAGCCGGTCGGCCATCCGCTCCGCCAGGTCGTGCTGCCCGATCAGCGGATGCGCGAGCAGCGCGGACACCACCCGCTCGCGTCCGCCGCGCAGCGCCGCGTCCACCGCGAGCTCCTCGTACGCCGACACGTGCCCCACCAGGCCGCGCAGCAGCGGCGGGAGCGGCGCCACGGGTGCCGGCGCCGGCCCGTCAGGCCCGATGACCGCGGGTACCTCGATGACCGCATCATCCGGCAGGAAGCCGAGGGTGCCCGCGTTGCGGACGTTCACCACCTGGACGTCGCCGGCGCCGGAGAGCAGCGACGCGAGCAGCGCCACCGCTGCCTCCGAGTAGAACGCGCCGCCGCGCTGGCTGAGCAGCTCCGGCTTGGTATCGAGCGCCGGGTCCGTGTACAGCCGCAGCAGCTCGGCCTCGATCGCCGCGACGGCGGCGGCCCTGGTGCCTGACTTCCGCTGCTCCGCCACGACCGCGTCATGCTCGTAGTAATAGCGCAGGTAATACGAGGGCACGAAACCATCGGCAGCCAGAACGGCGGCGGGTGAGTCCACATGCGCCGCGATCTCCTCCCGGTGGCCGGCGATCAGCTCGGGCAACCGGTCCACCCCCGCCACGCGGACCGCGCGCTCCCAGGTCAGGTGGTTGAGCCCGACGTGGTCGAGCGACACGGACTCCGGCTCGACGCCGAGCAGCGCGGCGAAGTAGCGCTGCAGCCCGATCGCTACGTTGCACAGCCCGACCGCGCGGTGCCCCGCGTCAAGCAGCGCCCTGGTGACGATGCCGACCGGGTTGGTGAAGTCGATCAGCCAGGCGCCGGGCGCCGCCCGCCGCCGGGCGAGCTCGGCGATCTCAAGCACGAGCGGCACGGTGCGCAGCGCTTTGGCCAGCCCGCCCGCCCCGGTCGTCTCCTGTCCCACGCAGCAGAATTCAAGCGGCCACGTCTCGTCCCTGTCCCGCGCCGCCTGACCGCCGACCCGGAGCTGCATGAGCACCGCGGCCGCGCCATCCACCCCGTCTTCCGGGTCGGAGGTCCACCGGACGACCGCCCGGTGCCCGTGCGCCCGCATGATCCGCGCGGACACGGGCCCGACCGCAGCCAGCCGCGCCTCGTCGGGGTCGACCAGGACCACCTCGGTGACCTGAGGCGCGAGCCGTCCGACCCCGTCCGCAAGCTCAGGCGTGTAGGTAGAGCCGCCACCGATAACAGCAAGCTTCACGCCGTCCTCCCGTGCCCGTCTCCGATGGTTGCGCCAACCATCCGGCTATAGGCGGCTCGTTGCCCCAACCATGCGGTCGCGG
>CAZORE010000081.1:5837-28680 GCA_964581815.1 uncultured Streptosporangiaceae bacterium
GCGGTCGCGGTCACGCTCACGAGAACGCTTTCACTTCCACGTCCGACTGCGCCACGTGGCAGGCGGCCTCGCCGCTGCCGAGCGGGAGCAACTCGGGGGTCACCGTGGCGCACAGGTCGGTGGCGACCGGGCAGCGCGGCTGGAACCGGCAGCCGGGGCGCGGGTCGATCACCTTGGGTGGCTCGCCGCGCTCGCCGGCCGCCGCGGCCATCGCCTCCAGGCTGGGCGGCGGCGCCTTGGGGTCGGGGACGGCGGAAAGCAGCAGCTGGGTGTACGGGTGCCGCGGCGCGGCGAGGACGTCCTCGACCGGCCCGGTCTCCGCGATCTGCCCGGCGTACATGACGATCAGCCGGTCCGCGACGTAGCGGGCGCTTGCGATGTCGTGCGTGATGTAGAGGATCGACACGCCCTCATCGTCGCGCAGCTTCGCCATCAGGTTAAGCAGGCCGATCCTGATGGAGGTGTCGAGCATGGAGACCGGCTCGTCGGCGAGGATGAGCCGCGGCCTGGTCGCCAGCGCCTGGGCGAAGCCGACCCGCTGCCGCTGCCCGCCGCTCAGCTCGTGCGGGTAGCGGTCGAGCATGCCCGCGCCGAGCCCGACCACGTCGAAGGCACGCGCCGCCTCGGCCCGCCGCTCGGCGGCGGACAGCTCAGGGCGGTGCAGCTTGAGCGCGCGCAGCACGCCGTGGGACGCACGGAACACCGGGTGGAGCGAGCTGAACGGGTCCTGGAACACCATCGGGACCTGCGCGCTGTAGCGCAGCGCGTCGCGCCGGGAGCGCAGCGCCGACAGCGGTTTACCGGTACCCGACTCATCGAAATAGGTGACGGTGCCGCTGGTCGGCGGGTAGACCCGGGCGAGCAGCCGGGCCACGGTCGACTTACCGCTGCCGCTCTCGCCGGCGAGCGCGACGATCTCCCGCTCGCCGATCGCGAAGGACACGTCGTCCACGGCGTGCAGCGTGCCGCCGGCCAGCCTGCCGCCGATCTTGAAGTGCCTGGTCAGGTGGTCGGCCCGGAGTAGCTCAGTCATTTCGCCGCCTCCTGCTCTGGCGAGGCCTGGTGAGCGACAGGCTCGCCGCCGTCGCGGGTGCCGGCGCCGGGTCGTACAGCAGGCACCGGACACTGGTGCCCTCGCGGTCAAGCAGCGCCGGCGCGGTCGTCTCGCACGCCGGGAGCTTTGCCGGGCAGCGGGGGGAGAACCTGCATCCGTTCTGGATGACGGAAAGATCAGGTGGTGCACCGGGGATTCCCGACAAGTGAACCTTAGCCCCCCTGATGCTGGGGAAGGCCTCGAGCAGCCCGCGCGAGTAAGGGTGGAGCGGGCGGTCGAATATCCGCCTGGTCAGGCCGGCCTCCGCGACCTGGCCGGCGTACATCACGACGAGCCGGTCGGAGTAGTGGCTGACCAGCGACATGTCATGGGTGACGAAGATGACCGCGAAGCCCAGTTCCCGCTGCAGCTCCTTGATCTGCGTCATCAGCGAGCGCTGGGCCACCACGTCGAGCGCGGAGGTGGGCTCGTCCATGATCACCAGGTCCGGGGTGAACAGCAGCGCCATCGCGATCATCGCCCGCTGCCGCATGCCGCCGGACAGCTGGTGCGGGTAACTGCCCAGGTGCACCGCGTCGATGCCGACCAGCCGGAGCACTTCGGCGGACCGGGCGGCGACGGCCTTCCGCGAGCTCGTCCCGTGCGCGCGGAGCGCGTCGGCGAACTGCGCGCCCACCGACATGACCGGGTTGAGCGCGTTCATCGCGGACTGCATCACCACCGACAGGTTCTGCCAGCGGATCGCGTTGAGCCGCCGCTCGGTCATGGAGACCAGGTTCTCGCCGCGGAAGGTCACCGACCCCGCGGTGACGACGGCGGGCGGTGACAGCAGCCGGGCGATCGCGAACAGCAGGGTCGACTTGCCGCAGCCGGACTCGCCGACGATGCCGACGAACTCGCCTGGCTTCACGTCCAGTGACACGTCGTCCACCGCGCGCACCGGGTTGCCGCCGCCCGCGTTCCCGGTGGCCGCGTACTCGACCGTCAGGCCGGATACCTCAAGCATTTACTGGCCTCCTGGTGCGCAGCGACGCCAGGCGCCTGCCCGCCCGCGGTGCGCGCACCGGGCGCAGCGCCGGGTTGCCGATCTCGTCGAACGCATAGTTGAGCAGCGCGAACGCCGCGCCGAGCAGCGCGATGGCCGCGCCGGGCACGATCGCCTGCAGGTAATAGCCGGCCTGCAGCGCCTCGTTGTTCTCCGCCCAGTAGAGCATCGTGCCCCAGGAGACCGAGTTCGGGTCGCCGAGCCCGATGAACTGCAGGCTGGAGGCGAACAGCACGTCGTACAGTGCGTTGGTGAGGAACGCCGCGACGAGCAGCGAGATCATCGTCGGCAGGATCTCCACCGCGATGATGTACGCCGCGCGCTCGCCGCGCACCCGGGCGGCGGCGAGGAAGTCGCGGCTGCGCACCGACAGCGCCTGGGAGCGGAGCTGGCGGGCGGTGTAGGACCAGCCGGTGAAGGTCAGCACCGCGATCAGCACGCCGGTGCCCGAGTTGTGCACGTAGGCGGCGATCACGATCAGCAGCGGGAACAGCGGGATGACCAGCACCACGTCGGTGAACAGGCTGAGCGCGCCGTCCCAGAAGCCGCCGAGGTAGGCGGCGGCGACGCCGATGAGCGCGGCGATCAGCGTGGACGCCAGGCCGGCGCCGAACGCGATCTCGAGCACCTGCCTGGTGCCGTAGACCGCCTGGGCGAACACGTCCTGGCCGAGGCCGGTGGTCCCGAACAGGTGCGCCGCGCTCGGCCCCAGGTTGCGCGGGTACGCCTCGGCCGTCGGGTTGTCCCGCGCGAACAGGCCGGGGAACAGCGCGAGCACGATGAACACGGCCAGCAGGATCGCGCCCGCCGTGGCCTTGGGCGAGCGGGCGAGCGCGCGCCACAGTGTCCTCTTCACTGGCTCCCCCTCACCGGCTGCTCCTTGTCCGCGGGTCGGAGATCGCGGTCGCGATGTCGGCGAGCAGGATCGCCACCAGCACCGCCACCGTGATCAGCAGGAAGAGTGCCTGCATCAGGGGGTAGTCCTCGTTCTCGACGGCCTGCAGCAGCATGTAGCCGACGCCCGGGTAGTTGAATACGTACTCGATCAGGATCGCGCCTCCGACTACGAAGCCGAGGGACATCGCGAAGCCGGTGAGGTTCGGCAGTATCGCGTTTCGCGCCGCGTAGTTCAGCATGACGCGGTGCGGCCGCAGGCCCTTGGCGCGGGCCATCCGGACGTAGTCCTCGGCCAGCGTGGTGACCATGTTGTTCCGCATGGTCAGCGTCCAGGTCCCGATCGTGGTGATGAGCAGCGCGAGGCCGGGCAGCAGCGCGTGCTCGGCCACGTCGCCGAGGTAGGAGGGGGTCAGGGCGGGCGTGTCGGTGAGGTTCATGCCGCCTGACCAGGGCAGCCACTGCAGCTTGAGCCCGAAGACCAGGATGAACATCATGCCCACCCAGAAGTACGGTATGGCCGAGGCGACGACGAGCAGCGGCGGTCCTAGGCTGTCGGTCAGCCCGCCGCGCCGCCAGGCGGCGATGATGCCGATCCCGGTGCCGAGCGCGAACGCGAAGACGGTCGTGATGCCCACCAGGCCGAGCGTCCAGAAGACCGCGGAGCGGACTACCTGGCTGACCGGCTCAGGGAAGAAGAACAGCGACGTGCCGAAGTTGCCGGTGAAGATGTCGCCGAGGTAGTGCACGTACTGCGCGGGCAGGGACTGGCCGCTGTTGACGCCGAAGATCGTCTCGAGCGCCTGCAGCTCCTGCGGGCTGGCCTTGCCGCGGAACTTCCCCATCATCGCGACGGCCGGGTTGCCCGGCATCATCCGCGGCAGGAAGAAGTTCAGCGTCACCGCCGCCCAGAGGGTAAGCAGGAAGAACCCTGCCCGGCGCAGCACGTATCGCATCTAGCTGGGGCTCCGGCTACTTGGGCGACAGGTGCAGCAGCACCTGGCCCATGTCGGGGTAGGCGTAGGCGGCGGGGATGGCGTAGGGGTCGGTCGGCGTGGGCCAGCCGCTGAAGCTAGCGGTGTTGTACTGGAACCAGGCGACGTCGCCGGTGATCGGGATGAACGGCACGTCGCTGAGCACGACCTGCTGTAGCTGGTTCACGATCTGGTGCTGCGTGGCCGTGTCCGTGGTGGTGGCGTACTGGTCGAGCAGCTGGTCGGTGGCCGGGTTGCTGTACCGCTCCCAGTTGGACGCGGCGTTCTTGCCGATCGGCGCGGAGTTCGCGGAGTAAAGCCACTGCCTGAACTCGTAGTACGGCGTCGGGCCGCCGGTCTGCGCGTAGTAGGCGAGCTGGTAGTTGCCGGAGAACAGCCGGGACAGGAAGTCGTTCTGCGCGAGGTTGTCCGGCGTGATCTGGATGCCGACCGCCTTGAGCTCCTGCTGGATCACCGACATCGAGGCGACCCAGTCGGAGAAGCCGCCGATGTTGATGACGCTGAACGACAGCTGCTTGCCGCCCTTGGCGAAGATCCCGTTGCTGCCCATCGTGTAGCCGGCCTGCTGGAGGATCTGCTTCGCCTTGGCCGGGTCATAACCGTAGTTGTACTTCGCGGCCGCCGACGAGTCGAGCCAGGCGCTGAACGTGGGCAGCGCGATGTCGCTCTGGTTGGCGCCAGGCTCCTCGCCGTACTCGCCGATGTTCCCGACCTTGTTCCTGTCGATGGCGTAGGCCATCGCCTGCCTGACGGCGACGTCGCTGAGACCGGGCGCGGTCAGGTTCGGGATCAGCGACACGCTGGCGTACGGCGGGAACCAGTAGTGGTTGTCCTTCGACTTCGAGGTGTAGAGGGCCTGGATGTTCGGGATGAACTGGCTGCCCCACTGCCCCTGGCCGGTGGCGAGCATGGTGTTGGCCGGGTCGTTGGAGGTGAACGCCGGGTACAGCACCTTGGCGATCTTGGGCTCGCCCGGCTGCCAGTAGTCCGGGTTAGCGGTGTAGGTGATGTTCTGCGGCGTGCACGGGTTGACGACGTAGGCGCCGGTGCCGATCGGGTTGGTATCCGCGTAGGTGACCGGGTTGGAGATCTTGGACCAGACGTGCTCGGGCACGATCGGGATCTGGTCGGCGATGTAGTAGAAGTACGGCACGGCGGCGGTCTTGAACGTCATCGCCACGGTGTCGCCGCTCTGGGTCACACTGCTGAGCACGGACCAGACGGAGTTGACGTCGAGGGCGGGCACCTTCTTGATCAGGTTGAAGGTGTAGGCCACGTCGGCCGCGGTCATCGGCGTGCCGTCGCTGAACTTGACGCCCTGCCTGATCGTGAAGGTGAGCGTCTTGTTGCCGTTGCTCCACGCCCAGCTGGTCGCGAGCCACGGCGTGGCCTTGGCGTTCTCCAGCGTGTCAACGAAGGCCAGCGGCTCGTAGACCTGGCCCATGGTGACGCCCTCGCCGAGGTTGCCGGGGTTGAACGGGTTGAAGCTGCAGTTCCACTGGGTGCCCGAGGCGTTGACGATCGTCAGCGTGCCGGTCGGGCCCTTGCCCGCGGCGGAACCCGCGGCGGAACCTGAGGCGGAGCCGGACGATCCGGAGGAAGTGCAGGCAGCGAGCGCGGCGGCGGCGAGCACCGCCGTCGCGCCGGTCAGGAGCAAGCGTCTCATGGGGGGTGCCCTTCACTTGAAGTTCACTTGAAGTCGCGTCGGTTGAATTCCTGGCGTCGACGGTGACGTTTGAGCGCCGTGTGGCTAATTGCCTTTTTGATATAGTTAGGACAGTATCCTAACTATTAAGGGCTGCCTAGCCCTCGTCGCGAAACCGTGATGGACAGTCAGGGGGTGGGTGCTTTGGCCGAGACCTCAGTCGATGCGGTACCGCCGAGTGGCCTGTCCGCCGCGCGGCCGGCCCTGATCAGGGCGCTCAACGAGCAGCTGCTGCTGGACCACGTCCGGTCCTCGGGTCCCTACTCCCGCGCGGAGCTCGCGCGGGTGTCCGGCTTGTCCAAGCCGACCGTGTCGCTCGCCCTGGCGAACCTGGAGCGGGCCGGCTTGATCAGGCTGGCCGGCCAGCGGACCGGCATGCCGGGCCGTACCGCCCTGCTCTACGAGGTCAGGCCCGAGGCCGGATTCATTCTCGGCCTTGACATCGGCGGGCGTTACCTGCGCGGCGCGGTCGCCGACCTGGCCGGCGACGTCCGGGCCCGGCTGTCCGTGCCGGTGCGCGCGGCCACGGTCGGCGACCGGGTAGCCGAGCTCGTCGACCTGGCCGACGAGTTGTGCGCGCGCGCCGGGATCACCCGCGCCGAGGTCACCGCGACGGTCGTCGGCAGCCCGGGCGTCTACGATCCGCAGCGGAACCTGATGGCGCTGACCGGCGGCCTGCCCGGGTGGGACCAGCCGGAGGCAGTAGCCGGGCTGCGGGCGGCGTTCGGCCCCGCGCTGGCGATCGAGAACGACGTGGACGCGGCCGCGCTGGCGGAGCGCGCGCTCGGCGTCGGGCAGGAGGCCGACAGCTTCGCCTGGGTGCACGTCGGGACCGGCATTGGCATGGGCCTGGTGCTCGGCGGCCGGCTGCACCGCGGTGTGCACGGGGTGGCCGGTGAGATCGCGTTCCTGCCGGTCGGCGGCGACCCGCCGGCCTGGTCCGCCGGGGGTGGCGGCTCGTCCGCCGGCCCGCCGCCCGCCGACCGGGTGACCGCCAGCCCCGAGGGCGTGATCATCGACCCGGACGAGGTACTGCGGCGGGGCACCCTGGAGACCGCCGCGGGGGCCGACGGCATCGTCCGCGCGGCCCGCAGGTCCGGCCTGCCCGGGCTGGCCACCGCCAGGGACGTCTTCGCGGCCGCCGCGGCGGGCGACGCGCGCGCGGCCGCGGTGGTGACGGGCGAAGCTCGCCTGGTCGCCGCCGCGATCTGCTGCGTTATCTCCGTCGTCGACCCGTCGCTGATCGTCCTCGGCGGCGGCATCGGCCAGGCACCAGGGTTCGCCGAGGCGGTCACCGTCGAGCTGGCCGCGATCGCCCCGGTGCTGCCCGAGGTGCGGGTCAGCGCCCTCGGCACCGACGTGGTGGTCGACGGGTGCCTGGCCGAGGCCGCGGCCATGGCGTGGACCCAGCTGATCGCCGCACTCCCCTGATAGCGAGGCCCTGAGCGCTCATCCCTTCGGCGCCCAGCCGAGCGCCGGGCCGAGGCGGGTCGCGATGTCGGTGAGTATCTGCACGTAGTCCTCGTGCTCAAAGGTGAACGGCAGCGCGAACGCGACCTCGGTGACCTCGCGGAACGCCACGTGCTCGTACAGTGCCTCGGCGATCAGGCTGGCCGGCCCGAGGACGTCGCGCGCGAACATGATCCGGGCGGGGCCGACCGGCGCGGCGGTGCGCGGCGTCCGCGCCGCGACGTACGCCTCGTACTTCGCGCGCTGCGCGGGTGAGGCCGAGTCGGTCGGTATCACCACGAGCCCCTGGGACACGCGCGCCGCCGGCCCGGCCGGGTGGCTGTCGCGGAACGCTCTGATCTGCGACAGCTGCACCTGGGCGAAGTCCTCCGATTCCTCCGCCTTCACCACGGACGACGTCAGCAGGTTGACCTCGTTTTCGCCCGCCCACTTCGCCGACGCGAGCGATCCGGCGCCGTACCACATCCGCGACCGCAGGCCGGGCGAGTGCGGCTCGACCCGCGAGGAGAACTGCTCGAACCCGATGGCCGCGGGCAGCGGCGCGGCGACCTCCCCGGCGACGAACCGCAGCAGCCGGGTCACCCGTTCGTAGGAGAAGTCCTCGGCGTCCGCGGTATCGGGATAGAGCGCCTCGCGCACCTGCGGCCAGTTCATCGGCGGCCCGACGCTGAACCCAGGGTTGAGCCGCCCGCCGGACAGGATGTCCACGGTCGCCAGGTCCTCGGCGAGGCGCAACGGGTTCTCCCAGCCGAGCGGGATCACCGCCGTCCCGAGCTCGATCCGCGACGTGCGCTGCGCCGCCGCAGCGAGCACGGCGACCGGGGAGGAGATCCCGTACTGCAGGTGCCGGCACCGCACCCATGCAGCGTCGAAGCCGAGCCGTTCGCCGAGTTCGATCATCTCCAGCGTCACCTGGTGCCCAGGTCTTGGATCCTGGCCGTCGAACAGCCCGATCGTCAGGAACCCAAGCTTTTCCAGGGCGGTCCCTGGCTGCGGCATCGGCTGCCCCCTCCTGGGAAAAGATCAGCATAAAGCTAACAGCCGGCCCCGGGCCGCTCTCGGCGAGCCGGGGAGAACATGGCAGGATATTGCACCAAATCTGTAAATCCTCTGGCATTCCGCCAGGGGAAACAGCCACGATGGGAGGCGCGGAGTGGTAATCCGCGGTTCACTCGCGCAAGCGCTCCCCGGCAGGTGAAATGATCCGCTTCAGCCATGGCGCAGCCACCTCCGTGGGCCGCGTCCGCCAGGTCAACGAGGACAGGTTTCTCGCGGTCCCGCCGCTCTTCGTGGTCGCTGACGGCATGGGCGGGCACGGCTCGGGCGACGTGGCAAGCACGATCGCCATCCAGGAGATGTCCGCGTGTGCGGCGCTCCGCCCGCTGTTCACCGAGGCGGTGCTTACCGCGCTCGAGCATGCCAACCGGCACATCATGGAGTCGGACGAGGCAACCCGGATGGGCACCACGGTGACCGGGCTGGCCGGCCTGGAAACCGCTGGCGGTGACCACCTCATGGTGTTCAACATCGGCGACTCGCGCGTTTACCGGCTGGCGGGCCACCGCCTCGAGCAGCTGACCGTGGATCACTCGGAAGTGCAGGAACTGGTGCTCGCCGGGGTCATCACCAAGGAGCAGGCGCGGACCCACCCGCGCAGGAACGTGGTCACCCGTGCCCTTGGCAGCGAATCTGGCCTGCTCCCCGACCACTGGCCGCTGCCCGCGGTCACCGGCGACCGGTACCTGATCTGCTCCGACGGCCTGTTCAGCGAGCTGCCCGATGAGGTCATCCTGCCGCTGCTCGCGGCCGGCGCCCCGCAGCAGGCCGCGGACGCGCTCGTCGCGGCGGCCTGCGACGCGGGCGGGCACGACAACGTGACCGTCGTCGTCGTCGACATCGACGCGGACGACGCCGCCGCCGAGACCATCCCGCCCCGTGAGGCCCTGCCACTCGGCAAGCAGCCAGGGGAAGGGCGGTAGCCGGCCGACGGGCAGCCGAGGCTCTTCTTCCGCGGCCCGGCGACCAGCGCTGGGTCGCCGGGCGGCCGGCGTACCCGGCTGACCGTGCGGTTCGGCGCGCTGATCATCAACCTCGCCGACGCGGTGCTGCCCGGCCGCGAGGTCACCGTGGAGATCGACGCCTTCTGCGGCAAGCTGGTCGTCATCGTGCCGGCCGGGGCGCAGGTCATCGACGAGGGCGGCGCGCAGCTGGCCCAGTCGGAGTAGCCGGCCGGAGTAGCCGCCTGTCGGCCTCAGGCCCGGCCTGGGTCGAACTCAAGCACCTGGGTGAGCCGGACGTTGTTGCCCGAGGGGTCGCGGAACGACGTGTCGATGCCGTAGGCCTGTTTCGTGGGCGGGTCGTTGAACGCGACGCCGCGCGCGGACAACTCGTCGTACGCGGCCTGGCAGTCGTCGGTCTCAAGGAAGAGGGTGCCGCCGGCGCCCTGGGCCACCAGCTCGGCCAGCCGGGCGCTCGCCTCGGCGTCAAGCAGCGGCGGCCCGGGGACCGGCATGAGCACCAGGCCGGGCCCGTCCTGCCCGGCGGGACCGACGCACAGCCAGCGGAAGTGCCACGCCTCCATCGTCACGTCCGCCCGGACCTCCCAGCCGAGCTTCTTCGTGTAGAAGGCCAGGGCCTCGTCCTGGTCGTGCACCCAGAACTGCGTGTTCGCGATCTTGATCATTGCGCCTCCTGCTCCGGTATTCGCTGAGCTCAACGCTAGGGAGCGACGGCGGCGCTGTCTTCTCGAAACGTGCGGTTCCGCGGCCGGCCGTAGGCCAGGGCCACGCAGCGCGGTATGCGCAGGTGCTGCTCCGCGGGCGGGTACGCGGCCCGGTAGGCGAGCGGCGTCCGGCCGAACACCCGGCGGAAGCTCACGGTGAACGAGCCTACGCTTTGCGCGCCGACCGCGAAGCAGATGTCGGCCACCGGCCAGTCGGTCGCGCGCAGCAGCGCGGCGGCCCGCTCCAGCCGCCTGGTCAGCAGGTACTGGTGCGGCGATTCGCCGAACGTCGCCTTGAACCGCCTGCTGAAGTGCGCGGGCGACAGCCTCGCCGCGGCGGCCAGGTCAGCCACGGTGAGCGGCTCGAAGTACCTGGCGTCCGCGAGGTCCCTTGCGCGCAGCAGGTGGCGGGCGACGGGAACGGCGGTCACCTGCCTATTCTGCCTTTCGCGGGCGCCGGAGGGCGTCAACGAGCAGCCCGAACATTCGCTCAAGCTGCTCGCGCCCGCCGTCGATCGAGGGGGTAGCGGTGAACATGCCCACGGTCATCGCGACCACGTCCTCGGCGCGGACGTCGTCGCGCAGCGTCCCGTCCGCGATGCCCGCGTCGAGTATCACCTGCACCGCCGCGGTGAGCCGCCCGCGGGACTGGGATATCGTCACGGCGCCGGAGGCGAGGACGGCGCGCAGCGCGTCCGCCATCTCCCGCTTGGCGGCCACGTAGCCGGCGAAGCCGTCAAGCCACGCGCGCAGCGCCCCTTCCGGTGAGCGGGTGGCGAGCAGCGCGGTGGCGCTCGCGCACAGGTCGTCGAGCTCCTTGCGGTACAGCGCCTCGACGAGCGCCTCGCGGGTCGGGAAGTGCCGGTACAGCGTGCCGATGCCCACCCCGGCGTCCCTGGCGACCTGGTCGAGCGACACGCTCGCTTGCCCGGACGCGAAGGCGGCCCGTGCCGCGTCAAGCAGGCGAGCCCGGTTGCGCTCGGCGTCGGCGCGCGGGCGCCTGGCCGGTTCCTGGCCGGCCTGAGCCTGAGCCTGGTCCGGTACCGCTTCGATCTGACCCGGCAAAGCGGAGGATCCTCCGTTTTTCTGCTACGATGAGAGAGAACCGGAGGAAGCTCCGGTTCTGCTGGCAATGGTACAACGCCACGACATCGAGGAGAGCATGATGACCGCAGGCATGAGGCCCCATTCGGCTCCAGGCGGCACGGCTGGCCTGGCCGGGCGGCGCGTCGCCCGGATGGGCTTCGGCGTTATGCAACTGGAGCGGGCCGCCGTCGACCGGGACGCGGCGCTCGCGGTGCTGCGCCAGGCCGTCGGCGCTGGCGTCAACCACCTCGACACCGCCCAGTTCTACGGCCGGTGCAACGGGCTGATCCGCGACGCACTGGCACCCTACGACGATGACCTGGTCCTGGTCAGCAAGGTCGGCGCCGACCGGGACGCCGGCGGCAGGCTCGTGCCCGCGCAGCGGCCAGCCGAGCTGCGCGCCCAGGTGGAGGCCAACCTCGCCGCGCTCGCCACCGAGCGGCTCGGCGCGGTCAACCTGCGGCGCGTCGACGCGCCGCCCGGCATCATCGCCACGGGCGAGCAGGTGGTGAGCCTCGACGACCAGCTCGCGGAGCTCGTCGCGCTGCGTCAGGCGGGGAAGATCGGCGGGATCGGGCTGAGCAACGTTTCCGCCGGCCAGCTCGAGCAGGCGCTGCCTGCCGGGATCGCCTGCGTGCAGAACTCCTACAGCGTCCTGGACCGGGCCGCGGAGCCCGTCCTGCGCCTGTGCCGCGCGCACGGCATCGCCTGGGTGCCCTTCTGCCCGCTCGGCTCGGCCGGCATCGCGAGCCTGCCCAGGGTGACGGACAACGCGACGGTGCGGGGCATCGCCGCCGAGCTTGGCGTCACTCCCGCGCAGGCCGGGCTGGCCTGGCAGCTTGCCCACTACGACAGGACCCTGCTGATCCCGGGAACGTCGTCGGCCGCGCACCTGACGGAGAACCTGGCCGTGGGAGCGATCACGCTCCCGGCGGCCGCCCTTGCTGCCCTTGATCAGCTCGCGGCGTCTGGGCTCAGCTAGCCGGCTTTCACGCAGGTGTAGGCGGCGTAGAGCCGCCGGTCGTAGCTGACCTCGGCGATGTCGAGCCCGGCCGCCGCGAGCATCGGCTCGAGCAGCCAGCGGAACGTACTGTGCTCGGTGCGGATGTGCTCGGCGTAATCGGCCGCGGTGTACCCGGCGGCCGGGTCGTCCGCCGCGTCTTCGAGCCAGCCGTCGAAGACTGCGCCCGCCTCACCGGGCCCGAAGTCGTAGACGAGGTCGCGCAGCCGAAGTATCCCGCCGGGCCGCAGCATGTCCGCGATGCGGCGCAGCGCGATCGCCTTCCAGAAGTCGGGAAGCTGGTGCAACGCATGGCGGGTGTAGACGCCGTCGACGGGCTCGGCGGGAAAGTAGCTGAGGAACCCGCCGCGGACGCAATCAAGGGCGGGCGGGGTTTCACCGCCGGATTCCGCGCCGGCCTTTGCGGCGAGCGCCGCGAGCATGCCGGGCGACACGTCCACCGCGGTCACCCGGCCGAAGCGCCGTGCCGCCGGGATGGCGAACTGCCCGGTCCCGGCGCCGAAGTCGATGACCACCGACGCACGCCCGAGCCCGTGCGCCTCGAACGCGGCGATGTCCGTCTCCGCGTCCGGGTACCCCTGCTTCCGGTCAAAGCCCGCGATGAACCCCGCGTCAAGGTGCTCGGATCCCGCGTGCGCCAGCTCATCAAGCATCCACATCTCATTCACCCGGCGATCGTCCGTCCCGGCGTCCGGCCGGCGCAAGCCAATTAGCGAGCGTCGGCCTGCCATCCCCGCGGAAGGCATTTATCAACCGCGGGCGCCGGTGAGAAGGTGGCGGTATGAGCACAGAGAGCATCGCGATCCGGGCCGGGACCGACGCCGACCGGGAGTCCGTCCTCGCCCTGGCGCCCCGGCTGCTGGTCGGGGTCGCGCCGTGGCGGGACCAGGCGGAAGCGCTCGCCGCTGGGCGCCGCTGGCTAGAAGGCTCGCTCGCCGCCGCGGCACGGGGAGACGGGGCCGTGTTCGTCGCCGCCGTCGCTGATCAGATCGTCGGCGTCATCAGCATCGGGCCGAGCAGGCACTTCAGCGGCGAGCTCGACGGGTATATCAGCGAGCTCGCCGTCGCCGCCCACGCCGCCCGGCAGGGCATCGGCCGGGCGCTCATCGGTGCGGCCGACACGTGGGCACGCGACCGTGGCCTCGCCCACCTGACCCTGCATACCGGCGCCCGCAATGCCGACGCCCGCGCCTTCTACGCCGCGCTCGGCTTCGCCGAGGAAGAGGTCCGCCTGACCCGGCCGCTATGACCAGCGCCTGGCTAGAATGCGGCAGTGATCATCTCCGTCGGCGGCTACGAGCTTGACGACGATCCAGGCCGGGTCGACCGGGACGCGGTGTGGGAGTTCCTGTCCACGCAGGCGTACTGGGGCAGGTTCCGCACGCGGCCGGATTTCGAGAAGCAGCTCGCCTCCGCGTGGCGCGTCGTCGGCGCGTACGAGGCGGCCGCCGGCCGCCAGGTGGGCTTCGCCCGCGCGATCTCGGACGGCGTCTCCTTCGCCTACCTGGCCGACGTCTTCGTCCTCCCGGACGCGCGCGGCGCGGGACTTGGCAAGGAACTGGTGGCCACCATGATCGACCGCGGCCCTGGCGCCGGCTTCCGCTGGACCCTGCACACCAGCGACGCCCACGGCCTGTACGGCAAGTTCGGCTTCGCCAAGCCGGACCGCACGTACCTGGAACGCCCGCGACGGCAGGATCTCCGGTGACCGCGCACGACGGCGGCCCGTCGCGGGCGACCGCCCACGTTGTCCGGCCTGTCCGCGCCTGTTACAACTGGCACGTGGGCGCCGCCGCTGGCCGCGGCCAGGTGGCGGTATGAACGAGGCGACGGGAGTCCCCATCGATGAAGGCTGCGCGCTGGGTTGGCCTGGGCCAGGTGGTCTGCGAGGACGTGCCGGTGCCGCCGGTCGCCGACGGCCAGGTCCTCGTACGGACCGCCTACGCGTCCATCTGCGGCTCCGACCTGCACAGCGTGTTCCTCGAGGCGCCCGACCAGCCACAGGAACCGGGCCATCCCGGGCACGAGAGCGTGGGCAAGGTGGTGGAATCGCGCTGCCCGGGCTTCGCGCCCGGAATGAGCGTGCTCACCGTCCCGCACGCCATCGACGGACGCTGCCTGGCCGAGTACCAGGCGATTCCCGGGGCCTTTTGCCTTCCCCTGCCGGATAGGGCGCCGCTCAGCCACCTGCTCATGGCCCAGCAGCTTGGCACCGTCGTCTACGCGCTCCGCACGCATCCGTTCGATCTCATCGGCAAGGACGCCGCCGTCATCGGGCAGGGCTCGGCGGGCGCCTTCTTCACGTTCCTGCTCAAGCGGGCGGGGGCGGCCCGCGTGCTGGTGTCGGACAAGTCGCCCGCCCGCCTGGCCTACTCCGCGAAGCTCGGCGCGGACCTGACCGTGGATGCCAACGACGCTGACTTCACGCGGGCGGTGCTCGAGGCGACCGGCGGGCGCGGCGCCGACCTGGTGGTGGAGGCGGTCGGCAGCCGCGAGACGTTCCCCCAGAGCCTGGACCTGGCGGCGCCGGGGGCGACCCTCATCTGGTTCGGCCTGCCCGAGGGCCCCGGCGACTACCCGTTCTCCTTCGATAGCTTCTTCAGAAGAGGACTGACCGCCTTCTCGAATTTCGGCGCCCAGGGCGAACCAGGGCTGCACTCGTTCCGGTACGCCGTGCGGCTGATCACGGACGGTGCGATCGACGTGTCACCGCTGCTCAGCCATATGCTGCCGATCGAGCGGGTCGACGAGGCCTTCCGCATCGCCCACGACAGGACCGACAACGCGCTCAAGGTGTCGATCAAGTTCTCACTGGAGGGTTGAACGTGGAGATGACGGGAGGAGAGGCGGTAGTTCTCGCCCTCGAGACGCTTCGTGTCCGCCACGTCTTCGGCATCGTGAGCGTGCACAACCTGCCGATCTACGACGCCATCGCGCGGCGCGGGACCATCACGCCGATCGGGGTGCGGCACGAGCAGGCCGCCGCGCACGCCGCCGACGGCTACGCCCGCGCTACCGGCGAGCTCGGCGTGGTCATCGCCAGCACCGGCCCGGGCACCACCAACACCATGACGGGCCTGTTCGAGGCGAGCTTCGCGTCCTCGCCGGTCCTGCTCATCACCGGGCAGATCGACAGCGGTTACCTGGGCAAGGCCAAGGGCTTCCTGCATGAGGCCGAGCAGCAGCGGAGCATGCTGTCCGCTCTCTGCCGGCGGGTGGAGACGGTGCGCCGCACCGAGGACATCGGACGAGCCGTCATCGCGGCCGCCGAGGACATCCGCGCGGGCCGGCCCCAGCCGGGTGCGGTGGAGATCCCGGTCGACCAGCAGTACCGCCGCGCTCAGGTCCAGATCCCCAGCCTCAGAACGGAGGCTGGTTACCCCCCCGACGCCGACGCCTTGTCCAAGGTCGCCGAAGCGCTCTCGGCCGCGACCCGGCCGGTGCTGTGGGCCGGCGGCGGCGTGGTCAGCTCGGGCGCCGGCCCCGCGCTCACCGCACTCGCCGAGCGGCTCGGCGCCCCGGTCGTCACCACGGTCGAGGGCCGCGGCTCGATCCCCGAGGACCATCCGCTGTGCCTTGGCGCGCTGACCACCAGCCCCCAGGTCGAGGACATCGTTTCGACCGCCGACGTGGTGCTCGCGGCGGGTACCCGCTTCTCGGGTCACAGCACCCGCAACTGGCGGCTGTCCTTCGGGGGCACGCTGGCGCACCTGGACGCTGACCCCGCGGTCATCGGCCGGAACTACTCAACCGCCCTGCCGGTCGCTGGCGATGCCCGCATCGGCCTTGAGCGGTTGCTGGGGCTGATCGGTGAGGTGAGCACCGATCCAGAGCACGCGGAGAAGGCCAGGTCGGCGGCTGAGGCGGCGCGCCGGGACGCCCGTGCCTGGATCGGCGAGGACTACGGCCAGATCATGGACGCCATCCGGCGGCACGCACCGCGCGATTCGGTCATCGTCAGGGACGCGACCGTGCCCGCCTACGTCTGGGGCGACCGGCTGCTGCCGATCCTGCAGCCGCGGACGTCGGTCCGCCCGGCCTCCGCGGCGATCGGCCCCGGCCTGCCGCTAGCGTTCGGCGCGGCGGCGGGCAGCGGCCGCCCGGCCGTGCTGATCGCGGGCGACGGCGGCTTCATGCTGCACGTCGGTGAGCTGGTCACCGTGGTGCAGCACGACCTGCCGGTAGTGATCTGCCTGTTCAACGACCGGGGCTACGGCGTGCTGCGCGGCATCGAGGCCCGCCAGTTCGACGGAAGGAACTTCGGCGTCGACCTCACCACGCCGGACTTCCCCGCCCTGGCGAAGTCGATGGGCGTGCAGGCGGCCCGGGTGGCCAACCCGGCCGAGTTCGAGTCACGGTTCCGCGAAGCCATCGCGTCGGGACGCCCGGCGCTGCTCGACGTCGACATGACGGCCCTCAGCCCGCTCAGCTTGCCAGGCACCCGCCCGGCCGGGCGCGCGTAGCGGTCGGACGCTGGGTCAGCGCATCCGCTAACGGGGACCGGCGCCTTTGGCCCGCTAGCGGTGCCCGCTGTCCGCCAGCCGGGCCTCGATCGCGCGGATCATGCCGTTGGCCTGCTGGAGCTTCCGCTGCCAGGACTTGCGGGCCAGCTCGAGCTGCGTCCGGTCCCAGTTGGTGAGGGGGCCGTCGCCGCGGAGGATCGCGTCGGTATCGTCGCTGGCGAGGAACTGCTGGATGGCCTCAAGCAGGGAGCCGGGGACCTCGATGGCGTTGGGTGTGCTCACGCGCGTTCTCCTTGCGGGGCGGCCGACGCGACTGCGCGGGAGCCGGGGCGGGCCGCCGCGTGGCCGCCCGGGGGTCAGGCAGGGCCGTTGCCGGGCACCGCTGCCCGACAGAAGACAATTTGCCATGAAATTTGCACCGAGACATCCGTCAGGTGAACGCGCTGGCCCGCCGGCACCGGCGACTGCGCCGGTGAAACTCGCGGTGAAGGTGATCTTGGGCGCGAACCGGGAGCGCGGAGCCGGTCAGAACGCGTCATCCGGTGTCCGGGGGTGTCGCCTGACGTCATGCCGGAGCAAGCGCGGGAAAATGCTGAACGCCGAGGTGAACGGCAAAATTTCGATATCAGGAACAGGGTGCCCCCAGAAGGATTCGAACCTTCGCACCTGGCTCCGGAGGCCAGTGCTCTATCCCCTGAGCTATGGGGGCCAGGCGACGGAGCAAGGTTACCAGTCCGCGGCGGCGGTTGTGACACGCGCACGGGACACGATCGGCGGCCGCTTAGGCAAGATCCGGCCGGACCAGGTACCCTCACCGAGTGTGACGCAAGGTTTGGGGCGCGTGCTTGTCGTGGACGACGACGAGGTGATCAGGCAGCTCATCGCGGTGAACCTGCAGTTGGAGGGGTTCGAGGTGGCGACCGCCGTTGACGGGCAGGACTGCCTGGACAAGGTGGTGGACGTCGCGCCCGATGTGATCACGCTCGACGTGATGATGCCGCGCCTCGACGGCTGGGAGACCGCGCTCCAGCTGCGCAAGTCGCCGGAGACCGCGCACATCAAGGTCGTCCTGATCACGGCCCGGGCGCAGGAAGAAGACATCTCACGGGGCGCGCACGTCGGCGCTGACGCCTACCTGACCAAGCCGTTTGACCCCGGCGAGATGATCCGGGTGGTCCGCGAGCTGGCCGGCGCCCCGCCCGCCTGACGCCCGCCGGGCGCAGGGGTACCGACCGTGATCACCAGCGACCTGCGGCGCGCGCTGCGCCGCGCGCTCGCCGCGGCGGGCTTCCCGCCCGGCGCCGACCCGGGACTGCGCCCCACCGGAATCCCCGGCCAGTACGCCGCGAGCGCCGCCCTCACCCTCGGCGGGCACCCCCGCGAGGCGGCGCGCGACCTGGCCGCCACGCTCGCCGTCACGCCCTGGATAGGAAGAGCCGAGGTCACTGGTCCCGGCTACCTCACGGTCACGGTGACCGCCGCGGCCCTGGCCGCCGTCGCGGACCGGGTCACCGAGGCCGGCCCCGGCTGCACCGCGAGCGATGCGCTCGCCGGGCTGACCGTCCCCGCTCCGCCGCCCGGCGACCCGCTGGCCGCCGCCACCTGGGAAGAGGCACGGGCGGCACTCGCCGCGCGGCTGACCGCCCGTCTCGCCGCCGCGGCGGGTGCTGAAGTTCCGGGAGGAACCCGCCTCCGTTCTGGCCAACCGGGACAAGGACAGGACGTGAACCCGCCGCGACGGGAGGACATCGGCCCGGCGGGGAGCTGGCAACCGGACGCGAACCCGAGGCGGCGAGACCACGTCGCCCCCGGTGAGATCGCCGCGGCGGTGGCCTTCGCGGGGCGGGACGCAGTCACGTTTGCCCTGGCCAGGGCGATACCGGGCCGGCCGCTTCGGGTGGCGCCGGAGATAATCGCGAGGCACGTGGCCATCAATCCCGCCTATGCTGTGAGGTACGCGCACGCCCGCGCCGCGTCCGGGGTGCGCTGGGCTCTAGCCTCCAGGGGGGACGACCCCGCGTACCCGGCCCTGGGGGA
The DNA here is from genome assembly GCA_964581815.1 of uncultured Streptosporangiaceae bacterium. GTDB lineage: Bacteria > Actinomycetota > Actinomycetes > Streptosporangiales > Streptosporangiaceae > Trebonia. Next base: position 24,330 of record CAZORE010000081.1, read on the forward strand.
TACGGGTCGTCCCGCTCGGGGGGCGGAGCCCGCGCCGCGCCTACCCGCCGATCCGGGTGAGCTGGCGCTCCTTGACGCGCTGTCGTGGCTGCCTGAACGGGTCGCCATGGCCGCGCGCCGTGGCCGGCCCGACGAGTTCGCCCGTTACCTGGAGGAACTGGCTAGCGTCACCGTTGACGTGCTGAGTTCCGTGCGCCAGCCGGGGAACGCCGCAGCGCCCGGGAGTGACAGACTGACCTTGGCGAGAGCGGCGCGGACCGGCCTCGCCGCCGGGCTCGGGCTGCTCGAGGTCAGCGCGCCGGAGCGGCTGTGAAGCGGCGAACAAGATAAAGGCAAGACGCGATACAGGAAAGATGTAACGAAGGACAACCCCCGTCCTCGCGGTCGGGCCCGGTATGATGGCGGTTTTGCCATCGGGCCCGGCCGCGAGGACATCGGGGGGCGAGTACTCTAATTTTTCGCCCGCCGAGGAAGTTACAGTCCAGCCAAGGAAAAATTAGAGCACTCGTCCGGGGGGTCGCCCCCCCGGGAGACGGAGCAACGCTGTGAGCCGTGTCGCCCACCCGGCTGGGCCCCGTCATGCGGACGTGCTGCCCGCCGACCACCCGCCGGCGCCGCCCGGGGACCTGAACGCGCTCGACCCGGCGATCTGGCCGCGCGGCGCGCACCGGGCCGAGGGCGTCCTGACGGTCGGCGGCATCGACGTCCGCGACCTGGCGGCGCGGTTCGGCACCCCGGCGCTCATCATGGACGAGGCGGACGTACGGAGCCGGGCGCGCGAGTACGTCGACGCGTTCGGCGAGGACGCGCAGGTTTACTACGCGGCCAAGGCGTTCTGCTCACGGGCCGTGCTCCGCTGGGTTACCGAGGAAGGCCTCGGCGTGGATGTCTGCACCGGCGGAGAACTCGCGGTGGCGCTGTCGGCCGGCGTTGACCCGGCCCTGATCACCCTGCACGGCAACAACAAGCTGCCCGCCGAGATCGAGCAGGCAGTCGCCGTCGGCGTGGGGCACATCGTGGTGGACTCCTTTGAGGAGATCGCCAGGCTCGCCTTCTACGCGGAGGCGGCCGGGGTCAGGCCGCGCGTCCTGGTCCGGGTGACCACCGGGGTCGAGGCGCACACCCATGAGTTCATGGCGACCGCGCACGACGACCAGAAGTTTGGCTTCTCGCTCGCCTCGGGCGTCGCTGCCGAGGCGGTCCGCCGGGTGATCGCGCTGCCGCAGCTCGAGTTCGCCGGGCTGCACTCGCACATCGGCTCGCAGATCTTCGACACCGGCGGGTTCGAGGTGGCCGCGCACCGGGTGCTCGAGCTGGCCGGGCGGGTGCACGCCGAGCACGGCGTGCACGTGGCCGAGCTCGACCTCGGCGGCGGGTTCGGCATCGCGTACGTGCCCGAGGACGACGCACCTGAGATCAAGACGCTCGCGTCCGGTCTCCGGTCAATCGTGGCGTCCCAGTGCATCGCCTTCGGCATCCCGGTGCCGCGGCTGACGATCGAGCCGGGCCGCGGCATCGTCGGGCCGTCGACCGTGACCCTCTACGAGGTGGGCACGATCAAGGACGTCGACGGGATCAGGACCTACGTGAGCGTGGACGGCGGGATGAGCGACAACGTCCGCACGGCGCTCTACGACGCCGAGTACACCTGCGTGCTCGCCTCGCGGTCGTCCGACGCGCCGCCCATGCTGTCCCGGGTCGTGGGGCGGCACTGCGAGAGCGGCGACATCGTGGTGCGGCACTGCTACCTGCCGTCGGACCTGGCGCCCGGTGACCTGCTCGCCGTCGCGGCGACCGGGGCCTACTGCCGGTCGCTCGCCTCGAACTACAACCACCTGCCGCGCCCCGGCGTGGTCGCGGTGGCAGGCGGCGCGGCGCGGGCGATCGTCCGCCGCGAGACACTGGATGACCTGCTGCGATTGGACGTCGGATGATCGAGTACGAAGACAAGCCTGGCAAGGTGCTCCGGGTCGCGCTGCTCGGTTGCGGCGTCGTCGGCACCCAGGTCGCCCGGCTGCTCGGCGAGCAGGCCGACGACCTCGCGGTGCGGACCGGGGCCCGGCTCGAGCTGGCCGGGATCGCGGTGCGCCGCATCGCCCAGCCGCGGCCAGGCGTGGACCCCGCGCTGCTCACGACGGACGCGACCGGCCTGGCGACTCGCCCCGACGTGGACATCGTCATCGAGGTGATCGGCGGCATCGAGCCGGCCCGCTCGCTGATCCTGGCCGCCATGGAGGCCGGGAAGTCCGTGGTCACCGCGAATAAGGCGCTGCTCGCGGAGCATGGCGAGCAGGTGCACGCGGCGTCACGGGCGTTCGGCACCGACCTGTACTACGAGGCGGCGGTGGCGGGCGCGATCCCGATCCTCCGGCCGCTGCGGGAGTCGCTCGCGGGCGACACGGTGCACCGGGTGCTCGGCATCGTCAACGGCACCACCAACTACATCCTCGACCGCATGGACGGCTCGGGCGCGGACTTCGGCGAGTCGCTCGAGGAGGCGCAGTCGCTCGGCTACGCGGAGGCCGACCCGACCGCGGACGTGGAGGCGTTCGACGCCGCCGCCAAGGCCGCGATCCTGGCCGGGCTCGCGTTCCATACGCGGGTCACCGCCGCCGACGTCTACCGCGAGGGCATCACCGAGGTGACCGCGGCGGACATCGCCTCGGCGAAGATGCTTGGCCGGACCGTGAAGCTGCTCGCCATCTGCGAGCGGTCCGGGGCCAGTGGTTCGCAGGAGGGCGTCGCGGTGCGCGTCCATCCGGCGATGATCCCGCGCTCGCACCCGCTCGCCGCGGTCGGCGGCGCCTACAACGCGGTGTTCGTCGAGGCGCAGTCGGCCGGCCAGCTGATGTTCTACGGCGCGGGGGCCGGCGGCACCCCCACGGCGTCCGCGGTGCTCGGTGACATCGTTGCCGTGGCCCGCAACCGGCTGGCGGGCACCAAGGGGCCGGAGCTGTCCACCTACGCGGACCTGCCGGTCCTGCCCATGGGCGATACGCTGACCAGGTACCACGTTTCCCTGGACGTGGCCGACAAGCCCGGCGTGCTCGCGCCGGTCGCCGATGCGTTCGCCAGGCACGGCGTGTCCATCCAGGCGGTACGGCAGACAAGCAGGGGCGACGACGCGCTGCTCATCATCGTCACGCACGAGGCCCGCGACGCCGACCTCGCCGCAACGATCGACGAGCTCAAGGCGCTGCCCGTCGTCCGGGCGGTGGCGAGCGTGATGCGGGTCGAGGGAGAGGAAGACCAGTCATGAGTGAGGCTGCCGTGACCACCAGCGCGCGGGCGCTGTGGCGCGGGATCATCACCGAGTACCGGGACCGGCTCCCGGTCACGGCCGGGATGGCCCCGGTAACCCTCCAGGAGGGCGGCACGCCGCTGCTGCACGCGCCCGTCCTGTCCGCGCGCACCGGCTGCGACGTGTTCCTCAAGGTGGAAGGCCTCAACCCGACCGGGTCCTTCAAAGACCGCGGCATGACGACCGCGATCACCGTGGCCGCCGCCCAGGGCGCGAAGGCGGTGATCTGCGCCTCAACCGGGAACACCTCCGCCTCGGCGGCCGCCTACGCGGCGCGAGCGGGCCTGACCTGCGCCGTGCTCGTGCCCAAGGGCAAGATCGCGATCGGCAAGCTCGCCCAGGCGCTGGTACACGGCGCGAAGCTGCTTCAGGTCGACGGGTCCTTCGACGACTGCCTTGAGCTGGCCCAGAAGCTGTCCATTGACTACCCGGTCGCGCTGGTCAACTCGGTCAACCCGGACCGGCTGCAGGGCCAGAAGACCGCGGCCTTCGAGATCGTGGACGCGCTCGGCGACGCCCCCGACATCCACTGCCTGCCGGTCGGCAACGCCGGCAACATCACCGCCTACTGGATGGGCTACAAGGAGTACTTCTCGCTCGGCCTCTCCTCACGCAAGCCGCGCATGTTCGGGTTCCAGGCGTCCGGCGCGGCACCGATCGTGGACGGCGCCCCGGTGTCGCACCCGCAGACGATCGCGACCGCGATCAGGATCGGCAACCCCGCGTCCTGGCACCTGGCGGAGGCGGCGCGGGACGAGTCCGGCGGCCTGATCGACAAGGTCACCGACCGGGAGATCCTGGCGGCCTACCGGATCATCGCCCGCGACGAGGCCGTGTTCGGCGAGCTCGGGTCGTCGGCCAGCGTCGCCGGGCTGCTCGCCGCGTCGGCGGACGGGCGGATCCCGGTCGGGTCCCGCGTGGTCTGCACGATCACCGGCAACGGACTCAAGGACCCGGACTGGGCCCTGTCCGGCGCGCCGGCCCCCATGACGGTCCCGGTGGACGCCGCGACCGCCGCCGCGGCCCTTGGCCTTGCCTGATGGGACGAGG
>CAZORE010000081.1:28780-32024 GCA_964581815.1 uncultured Streptosporangiaceae bacterium
GCCTGATGGGGCTCGCTGAGCAGCCGGTCCTTGTCCGCGTGCCCGCGACAAGCGCGAACCTCGGGCCAGGGTTTGACACGCTCGGGCTAGCGCTCGGGCTGCACGACGAGGTGGAGGCGCGCGTCACCGGGTCGGGGCTTGACATCGAGGTCACCGGCGAGGGCGCGGACGTCATCGGCGGCACGGGGGAGCGGCACCTCATCGTGCGCGCGATGCGGGTGGCGTTCGACGAGCTGAACGTGGCGCAGCCAGCCGGCCTTGCGTTGCGCTGCGTGAACCGGATCCCGCACGGGCGGGGGCTCGGCTCGTCGGCCGCCGCGATCGTGGCGGGACTGCTCCTGGCGCGCGCCCTCGCCGGGGCGAGCACCAGTCCCGAGGACGTGCTGCCGCTGGCCAGCATCCTCGAGGGGCATCCGGACAACGTGGCGCCCTGCCTGTTCGGCGGCCTGACCATCGCCTGGACGGGAACGGACAGCGCAGGCTTGCCGACGGCCCGGGCCGTACGGCTCGACCCCTGCCCCGAGGTGCGCCCCGTCGTGTTCGTCGCGCCGGAGCCGGTGTCCACCAAGGTCGCGCGGGGCCTGCTGCCCGCGGCCGTGCCGCACGCCGACGCCGCGCGCAACGCCGGCCGGGCCGCGCTGCTCGTCGCCGCGCTGACCGCCCGCCCGGACGCGCTGCTCGACGGGACCGAGGACAAGCTGCACCAGGACTACCGCGCGCCGGCCATGCCGCACTCGCATGAGCTGATGACGCGGCTGCGCGCGGCCGGGATTCCCGCGGTCATCTCGGGTGCCGGGCCGTCCGTCCTGGCGTTCAGCACGGGAAACCCCGCCCTCGATGACCTGAGCCAGTTGGATTCAATCGCCGGAGAAACGGGTATCGAGTGGCACATAACCCCGCTAGCCATCGAGCGACAGGGCGCCAGCGTAGCTCCGAGTGTTTCGAGCGCCCGCTGATGCTGTGCAGTCCTCGCCTAGCCGGTTAAACCCCTTTTCTGCGACATGGATGGCTGCAAAGGAATGCCGTGGGCCCTGTCGGTGTTAGGCTGTGTGCAGCATTGACCGTCCCCGCGCGGGGCGGATGCTGTTCATCCACGCGTCGCCTGGGGGGTAACGTATACCTGCCCAGGGATCGGGCTCTTGGCGTCACCCCAGGAGAGCGGCAAGTTCCCCTGAGCGCCACCCCGTTGCACATCTCTACGCTGGCCGTCCCGGAGGTAGTCCGCACAAACGGACAAGCGCGACGTACCAGCGCAGAGGTCGAGCGTACTTGCGAGAATGGTTCCCCTAGTGGGAATCTCGCGAGCGATACGGATCGGGTCTGGCTCAGGCGAACCGGGGTCGAGAGACACCCAGGCGGCCGAGGATCATAATGGAAGGACCATTAGTGAGCGACACCACCGAAGTCCTCAGCGGCGCGACCCCCGCGTCCGAGGAATCCCCCATCGGTCACCCGGCCGCCGACTCCGCGTCCCGGTCGTCGAACCTTAGCGGCGGCGACCTGTCGAAGCTGCTCGTCTCTGACCTGCAGCGGATTGCCCAGGAACTCGGGATCTCCGGGACCGGGCGGATGCGGAAGGGGGACCTTGTCGCCGCGATCCAGGAGCGGACGGGTGGCGGGCGCTCCGCCGCACGCAGTGTCAGCAGTGGGGGACGCACCTCGCAGGCCCCCGGTCAATCAGCCACGCGGGGCACGTCCGCGGGAGCCGACGCGCCTCGCCCCCTGAATCAGGATCCTATGGAAGCAGACACATCCGTCCGGCCTGGCATTGGCGATGCCGCCCGCGCAGCGGGCAACGGCATCGGCGATGCGCCGGTGAGCGCCGGCCGGGCCGGCGTGGGTGAGGCCGAGCGCACGGTCTCCGTCGCGGCCAGGCAGGCGCCCGCTGATCAGGAGCGGCCCGCTGAGGCAGGTTCAGTCGAGTCAGGCCCAGAGCAGCAGGGTCAGGACAGTCGGCGGGACCGCAACCGTAACCGCAACCGCCGTGACGGCCAGGACGCGGGCGGTCAGCGCCGCGACAACCGCGAGCCCGTCGCCGCGAGCAGCGGCCGCAACGGCCAGAACAACCAGGGCGGCGCGGGCGGCCAGAGCAGCAGCGCAGGCGGCCGGGCCGATAACCGGCCAGACAGCCGGGCCGATAACCGGCCGGACAGCCGGGCCGATAACCGGCCGGACAACCGGACCGACAACCGGGCCGACAACCGGCTGGACAACCGGGCCGATGACGACGATGACCGCAATGGCCGGCGGGGCCGCGACCGGTTCCGCAACCGCAACCGGCGCCGCGGCGACCGCCAGGGCGGCGAGCCCGAGGCGGTGATCGCCGAGGACGACGTGCTGATCCCGATCGCGGGCATCCTGGACGTGCTTGAGAACTATGCCTTCGTGCGGACCACTGGCTACCTGTCCGGGCCGAACGACGTGTACGTCTCGCTTTCCCAGGTCCGCAAGCACGGGCTGCGCAAGGGCGACGTCATCGAGGGCGCGGTGCGCCAGCCGCGGGACGGCGAGCGGCGGGAGAAGTTCAACGCGCTCGTCCGGCTCGACAAGGTGAACGGGCTCGACCCCGAGGCGTCGCTGCACCGGCCGGAGTTCTCCAAGCTGGTCCCGCTGTACCCGCAGGACCGGCTCCGGCTTGAGACCGACCCGACCAACATGGTGACGCGGATCATCGACCTGATCTGCCCGATCGGCAAGGGTCAGCGCGGCCTGATCGTGTCGCCGCCTAAGGCCGGCAAGACGATGATCCTGCAGGCCATCGCCAACGCGATCACCAAGAACAACCCGGAGTGCCACCTCATGGTCGTCCTCGTGGACGAGCGCCCTGAGGAGGTCACCGACATGCAGCGCACGGTCAAGGGCGAGGTGATCCACTCGACCTTCGACCACCCGGCCGACGACCACACGACCGTGGCCGAGCTGGCCATCGAGCGGGCCAAGCGCCTGGTCGAAATGGGGCACGACGTGGTCGTGCTGCTTGACTCGATCACCCGGCTCGGCCGCGCCTACAACCAGGCGGCGCCGGCCAGCGGCCGGATCCTGTCCGGTGGTGTCGACTCCACCGCGCTCTACCCGCCCAAGCGGTTCTTCGGCGCGGCGCGCAACATCGAGAACGGCGGCTCGCTGACGATCCTGGCGACGGCCCTCATCGAGACCGGGTCGCGCATGGACGAGGTCATCTTCGAGGAATTCAAGGGCACCGGCAACATGGAGCTGCGGCTACGCCGCGAGCTCGCCGACAAGC
>CAZORE010000082.1:0-12184 GCA_964581815.1 uncultured Streptosporangiaceae bacterium
CGGACGACGGGATTCGAACCCGCGACCCTCACCTTGGCAAGGTGATGCTCTACCAGCTGAGCCACGTCCGCGTGCCGGTCCGAGTACACCTCGGGCCTGACCGCCGGATCTCTCCGGCGTTGCGTTCAGAACTGTATCCGATCCTGGCCGAACCACCAACTCGAAGCGGTGATGACGGGGAAAAAACTGCCTCCCGGGCCTGCGGGGGCGCCAGGACCGGCCGCAGTAGGACCCCGGGCGACGCGAAAGCCCCCGGCATCGCCGGGGCGTACCGGGCGCTGCGGCTCCGGTTGCCCGGCGTCGCCGGGGGCTTGCGGGGGAGGGTATCCCGGCCCGTTACGGGGGCCCGGGCCGGGAAGCTTGCGGGGGAGGGAGGGAGCAGGGGCCTGGCGCGCGCCGGGCCGCGGGTTACTGCGCCTGGCGGAGCAGGTCGGCGATCTCCGCCTCGACGTTGACGAAGTCCGCCTCCTGGCCGCCGGGGACGAGTCCGTAGGTCCGCTTGAGGAAGTCGGCGATCTCCTTGATCGGCGCCTCGAAGTGGGCCTGGCCGAAGGGAGAGGAAAGCTCGATGTTAAGCACGGCGCCGGGGTCGCCGTCCACGGAGGCGGACGAGGGCCAGACCACGACGTCGCCGAGGCCCTCGCGGCCCTCGATGCCGTTGGACAGCAGGTCTCGCGCGAAGATCCACTCCACGGGCTCGTCGAGCCCGACGTGGAACGCGATGCGGATCGCGTACGGGTCTTCCTTCGAGTAGAACAGGCTCGCCACGAGAGGGACGACCGTCTGCTGCGGGACGACCAGACGTAGGCCGAGCTCTGCGGAAACCGTGCTGCTGCTGTTCATCGTCAGTCCAACCTCAATCCGGGGCGGGTCCCGGCGGGGGCACCGGGCGCTTACATTTGACGCGACCAGGGCGACTATTGTGAATACGGAGCGTTAAATGGGCAGATGCCTGCTTGCTTCCGTTTGCACATGTGTCGGCAGTTCGGCCGCAGAGGGAATCGTCAACGGGATCCGTTGCATCAGGACACCGCTACCGTCCAACCGCGTGGCCGCAGTCTATAGTTCCTGCGTATCGATTGCATTAGTTGTGATCTACCTCGCAGCCTGCTGGGTGCAGGCTAATCCGCTAAGTAGCCAACCGATAACTGAGAGCAATATTAGTCCCTATTGCTGCTATCGATTGCATTGCTGAGAGTAGCCGAGCTTCGGAGCCCTTGTCAGTAGGTCGACCCGATAATTCTCCTGTTGCCACCCGGTTGCCACCGGTCCGCCACCGTCGGCCCGGCGGACCATGGGCCGGGGAACGTCGCGGCCTCGCGGTGCCCACGGCACCCCCGCCGATGCGCTACTCTGTTGGAGCAGCGGGCGATTGGCTCAGCGGGAGAGCGCTTCGTTCACACCGAAGAGGTCACTGGTTCGATCCCAGTATCGCCCACAAGCCAGCAGGCGGTGGCTTCCTTGCGGAAGCCACCGCCTGCTGCTGTTGCATAGGCGACTGAGCAACCAGGCCCTAGCAGGCATTACACCCGCATCGTCAACAAAGGCGATATCTGCGGGATTAGCGCCCTGCGGCTTCAGGTCGGCGAAAAGCCAGCCATTGTTCACTCATCGGAAGTCGATGACCACTACCGGTGGCGCTGGCGGCCGTGACTGGCCTGCGCGGCCGCCAGCACCGTGGTCATGACAGGGCCAGCCACCACGCGGTGTTGGACGCGGTGAGCGGGCCAAGGGTGGCCGGCGGGGGGCCGGCGAGGCCGGTGTCCGCCGTGGCGACGCGGAAGTTGCCGGACATGCCCGCGTTGGCGAACGCGCCGCCGACCTGGTTGTTGCCGCAGGCGAATGCTGGCAGCGTCGTCCCGGTGGCGTGGACCCCGATGTAGTAGTCGCCCGCCGCGAGGTTCTTCGCCCCGCCGGACAGGGGCATGGTCTTGAAGCCCGTTCCCGCCCAGTCCGCGCTCTGGTCGGCGGTGGCCCCGGCCAGGGCACTGGAGGACGCGTTCCACACGCCCGCGTAGCACCGCCCTGACACCAGCCCGGACCCGCCGCTGGTAATGGCGGCCAGGATGTTGGTGACCGTCGCGGCGACCGGGACGTGCACCCGGACCACGTACAACGTGCCCGGCTGCGGCAGGACGCTGTTGGCGGTCGCCACCATCACGTCCATGGTCCACGTGACCAGGTCAAGATCCGATGGGGTCCAGTAGGTGCGCGGATGCTGGTGGTCGGCCGGTGACGCCTGCGCCGACTCGCCCGGCGCCGCGACGACGCCGTCCTGCAGCGGCAGGGCCGAGTTGCCGACGGCCGTACCGCCGCCGCTGGCCACCCAGGCGGACCCGGTGTAGACCCAGACCTTGCCGCTCTGGTCGATCACGAAGTCGCCGGCGTCCCAGGAACCGGACGAGGGCGCGCCGGACAGGGTGCCTCCGGCGAACCGTGCGCCGGCCGTCGCGCCGGCTACGCCGTTGACCAGCACGGCGCCGCTCGCGTCCACCCCGCCGAGCAGTGTCGTCCCGTCGGCACCGAGCCAGCGCGCGATGGGCGCGGTCTGCCCCGCGAAGTTCCGCGTGCCGATCTGCGTGGTGTCCGCCCTGCCGCTGAGCAGGGAGAGCAGGTAGTCGTCCGCCGTGATTGGCACGGACCCGCCGAGCACGTGGTTGAAGGGCTGGGTGAACTGCGTGCCGCCCCCGGTGTGGACGAGGCTGCCGCCCTGGGTGACCTTGGTGACCGTGGACCCGCCGCTGTCGCGCAGGGTGAGTATGTCGTTCCCCGACCCCTGGATGACCGCGCCGATATTGCTGACCGCCGTCCACGGCGCCGCACCCGGCTGCGCGTTGGTTATGGCGTGCGCCGCCGTCGGGTCGACCGTGCCGAGGTCCCCGACAAGGCGCGTGGCGCCGGGGGCGACGTACACGCAGTAGCTGGCGATGTTGTCGATGCCGGCGTCCTGCGGGCCGAAGATGTTGTCGCTGACGCCAACCTGGCGGACGTTCACCCCCACGTCGATATGCGCGTAGGCGTTGTCCTCGGCAGTCCCGTTGCTGTGGAAGGTGTTGCTGGCGAGCGTGTTCGACGAGCCCGAGTAGACGGTGACGCCCTGGTACTGATGGCGGTCGATGCCGTTGCCCGCGATCATGCAGCCAGCCGAGGAGTTGGCGACCGCGATGCCGACCAGGTTGCCGTAGATGTCGTTGCCCTGGACGCGGGCGTCGGCCGCGGCGTTTGACGGCGCGGACGCGGGCCAGTTCTGCGTGGCGGTGGTCCCCAGGCAGATGCCGGCCCGCGCGTTGCTGCCGATGATGTTGCCTGCGATCGTGTTGTCCGGCCCGGCCACCGTGATGCCGTCACCGTTGAGCGAGTAGGTGAAGACGCTGTTGGTGATGCTGTTCCCGCTCCGGTTCTCGCCGAGGTAGACGTTCGAGTCCGGGTTGTCGTGGAAGTAGCACTGGTCAACGACGAATCGCGCCTCTTGCCCGGCCGCCCCGTCGGCGACGCACAGCCCGCGGCCCGTGGTGTTGTTGTCCTTGTTCCCGTCGATGGCCAGGTTGGTGATGTGGCAGCAGTTGGCGCCGTCGGGGGCGAGCAGCAGGTCCATGTTGCTGTTCGCGACCCGCGCGAGCACGGAGGCGTTGGAGATCGCGTTGTTGTCGGGGTAGGTGCCAGCAGACACGCCAAGGAGGATCGACCCCTCGTGCAGCACCAGCTGGCTGACCCGGAAAACGCCTGACGGGAAGAAGGCTGCCGCGCCGATCTGCTGTGCGTAGTCGATCGCGGACTGGATCGCCGCCGTGTCGTTGACGGTGCCGTCGCCCGCCGCGCCGAAATCCAGCACCGAGACCTGGGACCGGTCGTTGTCACCGGGCATGGCTACCCCCCGCTATCTCGTTTCCGGCTCTCGTGGCACCTGCCGTTCGCGGCGCCGGCGGGCAGCAGGGACTGCTGCCGGTTTGCTGGAACAGGTCATGCGGCACAGCTGCTACCCATGCGCCCATCAGGTTCCCCCCTGTACTAGCTGTGGCTGGTCACCCAGGCGGACCCGGTGTAGATCCACACCTTGCCCGTCTGGTCGATCGCGAAGTCGCCGGCCTTCCACGAGCCCGAGGTGGGCGCGCCGGACTTGGTGCCGCCGACGAACCGTGCGCCGGCCGGCGCCCCGGCAAAGCCGTTCACCGACACGCCGCCGCCCGCGCTGACCGCGCCGGGCTGCACGAGGCTCCCGTCATCGCCGACCGTGGTGACCGTGGCCCCGCTCTTGTTGCGCAGGGTGAGTATGGCGTTCCCCGACCCCTGGATGACCGCGCCGATGTCGCTGACCGCCATCCACGGCGCCGCACCCGCCTGCGCATTGGCTATGGCGTGCGCCGCCGTCGGGTCGACCGCGCCGAGGTCCCCGACAAGCCGCGTGGCGCCGGGGGACACGTACACGCAGTAACTGGCGACGTTGGTGACGCCGGCGTCCTGCGGGCCGAAGTTATTGTTGCTGGCGCAAACCTGGCGGACGTTCGCGCCCACGTCGATGTGCGCGTAGGTGTTGTCCTTGGCGGTCCCGTTGCTGTGGAAGGTGTTGGTGATCAGCGCGTTCGACGAGCCCGAGTAGACCGTGATGCCCTGGTACAGGTGGCGGTCGATGCCGTTGCCGGTGATCATGCAGCCAGACGAGGCGTTGGCGACCGCGATGCCGACCAGGTTGCCGTAGATGTCGTTGTTCTGGACGTGGGCGACGGCCGAGGCGTATGCCGCCGATGACGCCGGCCAGTTCTGCGTGGCGGTGGTGCCGAGGCAGATGCCGGCCCGCGCGTTGCTGCCGATGATGTTGGTCGAGATCGTGTTGTCCGACCCGGCGTCCGTGACGCCGTCCCCGTGGAGCGAGTAGTTGAAGACGCAGTCATGGACGCTGTTCGCGCGCCGGTTGTGCCCGAGGTAGACGTTCGAGTCCGGGTTGTCGTGGAAGTAGCAGCGCTCGACGATGAGCTGCGCTTCCTGCCCGGCCGCGCCGTCGGCGACGCACAGCCCGCGGCCCGTGGTGTTGTTGTTCTTGTTGCCGTCGATAGCCAGGTCGAAGACGCGGCCGTAGTTGGCGCCGTCGGGGGCGAGCAGCAGGTCCTTGTTGCTGTTCGCGAGCCTGGCGAGCACGGAGGCGCCAGAGATCGTGTTGTTGGCGGGGTAGGTGCCCGACGAGACGCCCTGCAGGATCGTCCCCTTCATCATCACGAGCTGGCTGACCCGGTACACGCCCGCCGGCACGAAGACCACGGCGCCTATCTTGTTCCCGTCGACGATCGCGGCCTGGATCGCCCGCGTGTCGTCGGTGATGCCGTCGCCCTTGGCGCCGTACGCGACCACCGAGACGGTGAGCTCGACGCTACCGGTCGTCATGGCTGCCCCCCGCGATGACGTTCCTGTCGGGGTGGCGTCGGCCGTCCGCGGCGCCGTTGGCCGGGGGAAAGAGACTGTCGGTGTCGTGGAACACGTCATGTAGCACAGTTGCTACCCATGCGCCCATCAGGCTTCCCCCTGTGGTAGGTAGTTAGTGAGCATGCTGCGTGCGCGGCAGGTCCCGGCTCCGCGGCGGAGCTGGCACCTGCCGCGCTGGCGTACTAGCTGTGGCTGGTCACCCACGCGGACCCGGTGTAGATCCACACCTTGCCGGTCAGGTCGATCACGAAGTCCCCCGCCGCCCAGGAGCCCGACGTGGGCGCGCCGGACTTGGTGCCGCCGGCGAACCGGGCGCCGGCCGTCGTCCCCGCGACGCCGCTGACCGTCAGGCCGCCGCTCTCGGTGACCCTCGCCGTCGTTACCCCGGCCTTGTTTCGCAGGATAAGGACGTCGTTACCCGACCCCTGGATGAGCGCGCCGACGTTGCTGATGATGGCCCACGGCGGAGCGCCTGACAGCGTGTTGGATACGGCGTGGGCCGCGGTCGGGTCGACCGCGCCGATCTGCCCTACGACCCGTGCCGTGCCCGGCGCTACGCTCAAGCAGTAGCTGGCGACGTTGCTGATGCCGGCGTCGAGCGGGCCGAAGTTGTTGTTGCTGACGCAGACCTGGGTGACTCCCGCCGCGACGTCGATGTGCGCGTAGGCGTTGTCCGTGCCGGTCCCGTTGCTGTGGAAGGTGTTGGCGACGAGCGCGTTCGACGCGCCCGAGTAGACCGTGACGCCCTGGTACTTGTTGCGGTCGATGCCGTTGCCGGTGATCATGCAGCCGGACGAGCCGTTGGCGACCGCGATGCCGACCAGGTTGCCGTAGATGTCGTTGTTGTTGACGTGGGCGATGGCCGCGGCGTTAGCCGTCGAGGCCGCGCCCCAGTTCTGGGTGGCGGTGGTGCCCAGGCAGATGCCGGCCCGCCCGTTAGTGCCGATGATGTTGCTGGAGATCGTGTTGTCCGACCCGGCGTCCGTGATGCCGTCGCCCTTGAGCGAGTAGTTGAAGACCCCGTTGTGCACGCTGTTCGCTCGCCGGTTATGGCCGAGGTAGACGTTGGAGTCCGGGTTGTCGTGGAAGTAGCAGCGCTCGACGAGGATCTGCCCTTCCTGCCCGGCTGCGCCGTCGGCGACGTACAGCCCGTGGCCCGCGCTGTTGTTGTTCTTGTTCCCGTCGATGGCGATGTCGAAGACGCGGCAGTAGTTGGCCCCGTCGGGGGCGAGCAGCAGGTCCTTGTTGCTGTTCGCGAGCCGGGCGATCACGGACGCGCCGGAGATCGTGTTGTTGTCGGGGTAGGTACCCGACGACACGCCCTGCAGGATGGTCCCCTTCCGCAGCACGAGTTGGCTGACCCGGTACACGCCGGCCGGGAAGAAGACCGTCGCGCCGGTCGTGAAGCCCTGGTCGATCGCGGTCTGGATCACGTTCGTGTCGTCGGTGGTGCCGTCGCCCTTCGCGCCGAACGCGCGCACCGAGCAGACAGCCTGATACGTGTTAGCGACGGTCATGGCTGCCCCCCCGCGATCGAGTTACCGGTTCGGGTGGCGTCCGCCGGCCGCGCCGCCGGCAGTGCGAAGGGACGGTTGGTGTGGTGGAACAGGTCACGTAGCACAGTTGCTACCCATGCGCCCATCAGGTTCCCCCTGTGGTTGTGTCCGTGGGCTTGCTGAGTACAATCTGTGGTCCCCTGATTACAGTAACTCGGCGAACTCTCCCGCAACAGAGTTGTTTAACGCGGTAAGTGATGGTAGAAGCGCTGCGTGTGACGCCGGTTACCAGGAGCGCGGCTTGCGTGCCCCGCCCGTCATGCCGGAGCGAACGGTGCGCACCGCCTCCTCCTCCGGCAGCCCGGCGTACATGGCGGCGCTGATCAGGCCGGTGATCACCGGCACCGGCGGCAGCAGTCCCGCCGCCACCAGCTGCCCGAGGCTGAAGGCGGCCCGGTTCAGCGTGTCGTTCCGCGTCCCCGGCACGGCCGCGGCGACCCGGGACGTCTCCGCCCGCAGCGCCGCCATCGCGTACGCCCGGCCCTGCGCCAGGTCGGCGACCGGCAGCCGCGGCGCGGGCACCGGCAGCGCGGCCGGCGCCTCCGCGACAAGCCGCCCGAGCCACGACGGCAGCGGCGCCGGCTCCCGCACCCCGTTCCGTGCGGTATACGCCTGCCCGCCGATCCGGCTGCCCGCGCCGACCACGTAGCCGCCGCCGGCGCGCACGTCGATATGCGGGCCGAGCACGCCGGCGGAGTTCCGCGCCCGCCCGTCGGCGGCGGAGAAATACAGGTGACAGCCGCCCGACGGCGTGTCGACCACGTACGTGCCGCCCGGGTACCGCTCGCCGTGCTCACGGGCGAGCCGCGACAGCCGGTCCGCGCCGGACAGCGGGAACAGCGCGCCGTCGGCGAGGTCGTCGTCGCCGGTTACGTCGCGCGCCAGGTCAAGGTCGATCACCACCAGCCTGGACGGCCCGCACGCGATGCCGATGTTGTACGGCGCCCGTGACCACCAGTCGCGCACCTGGTCCGGGGACGCGGTCGCCAGCTCCTGCCAGTTGCCGCGCAGCGCCGGCCGCTTGCCGCCGACGGCGCACGGGAACACGTGCCAGCCGCGCAGCACGGCGTCAAGCGCGGATCGCAGCAGGACAGAGTCGGCGCGGGTCACGTCGGCGACGCTCACGCTATGTCTGTTCCGCGAAAACCCGGCCGTCAACCAGGAAAGGCGCACTAAGTACCGAACAGGGGCATATATCCGCCCGTTCCGTCGCCCCGCGTCCACCAAGGCAACGTGGCGCCGGGAAATGACCCTGATGACCGCGGCCGGATTACGTCAACGCCGATCATCCTCTCGGTACTGCCCTATAGCTTCCTCGGCGCTGCCGCGCGCGGTGAACGCATGACAGCGGATGTTTAGCGCCACAGCTCGCGGTGGCGATCCCGCCCGCAGGCGTCGCCTGGCGCACGCGAGGTGAGCACTTTGCATAGCTGACGACCACGGAAAGCGCTCTTTGCATAGCAGGCGACCATTACGACGCCGATTTGCATCCCTATTTAGGTCATCAGCTATGCAAAGCTGCCCGCGCATGGTCGCCAGCTATGCAAAGCGAGCTCATCCAAGGGACGGCCGCGCTGCCCTGAGGGTTCCCGTGATTGCTGTTGCCGGCGGGGGAATGCGCATCTCAGCGGCCAGCTTCGCGGCGGCGGTGGCTCCGTACCGGCGCCCGTGGCAGCCGGCAACAGGCCGGCGCGGGAGGTAACGAAGTGCGGCTGCCATGCACGGCAGCCGTCCACGTCCGTCGTCCCGCGTCCGCCCCCTTCGGTCTATCGTCACGATCATGGACGAAGCCGCCTTCCGCCGCTACATCGTGGAGTTCAACACCGCCAACTTCGACGTCCTGGCCCGCTACTACGCCGACGACGTGGTGTTCTCGTTCAACGGAGGCCTCACGCTCACCGGCCGCGACGCGATCGTCGACTTCTACCGCCCGTTCCGCGCGGCGGTGGACGAGACTGTCGACATCCGGTTCCTCGTCATGAACGACAAGCACGTCGCGGTCGAGATGGCTACGGAGTTCCGTGCCCGCGAGGACTACCAGAACTTCACCCGCGGCCCGCTCAAGGCCGGCGACACCCTGCGCATCACCAGCTTCGTCCACTACGACATCGGTCCCGACGGCCGGTTCACGAACATCCGCGTCGGCCGGTACGGCGACTAACCAGGAGCAGGGCGAGGCGCCCGTCGGCCAAGGACCCCTCACCATCCTGGCGCGGCCCGCGGAAGGGGACCGGGTCCGGCGGTTTCGTGACTCAAGGTGCCGCAGGGGACTGTGCGAGCCTCCAGTTGCCGCCGCGCGGTCCCGCGGGCCCGGCCACGGATCGGCGGCGTGCCGCTAGCCTCATGCTGGTGACCGCCGATCCGACCGCCCTGCTCGCGCCGCAAGGCCGCGAGTTGCTCGCGCGGCTCGCGGGCGGCCAGGCAGACGGACAGCCGGGCGGCCAGGCCGTCCGCCCGCTCGCGCTCGCGGAACGGCTGCGCCGTGAGTTCCCGGCCGACCTGGTGGCGCTGGCGATGGCGCAGCAGGAGCTGCGCCTCGCGGCCGCGGCCAAGTTCAGCCGGGCGGCGGAGATGCTGTTTACCAGGGCCGGGTACGAGCAGGCGTCGTCGGAGGCTATCGCCCGCTACCGCGCTGCCCGCCTCGCCGACGCGTACCGCGGTGCCAACGGGCGCGTCGCGGACCTGTGCTGCGGCATCGGCGGCGACCTGATCGCGCTCGCCGGCGCGGGCGATGTGCTCGCCGTCGACCGGGACGAGGCGCACGCAAGCATCGCGCTGCACAACGCCGCGGTCTACGGCCTGGCGGACCGGGTGACCGCCGTCGTGTCCGACGTCCGCGACGTGCGGTTGACGGGCCTCGCCGCGGTTTTCATCGATCCGGCGCGGCGCTCAGGCCCCCGTACCGCCTCGGCCGGCCTCTCACCGGCTGGCTCTGCCCGCCGGTTCCGCGCCGGGCTCTCCGAGCCGCCGCTCGACTGGTGCGCCGCGCTGACGAGCCAGGTAGCGGCGGTCTGCGTGAAGGCCGCACCCGGACTGCCCGCCGACCTGATACCACCGGGCTGGGAGGCCGAGTTCATCGCCGAGGGCCGGGACCTCAAGGAGGCGGTGCTCTGGTCCCCTGCGCTGGCCACCGCTCCCGTCGCGGCACCGCCCGGTGCCCCGCCGGGCCCGCGCCGCGCTACCGTGATCACGCCTGTTCCGAGCGGCCCTGTTCCCGGCGGCCTTGTCCCGCGTGACCTTGGCCCAAGCGGCCCTGTCCCCGGGGGCGAGGCAGCGGGCGACCCGGGACCGCGCGGTCATGCCACCCTGGTCGCAGCGCCGGGCGACCCGGTGCCACTCCGGGCGCCGGGGGGGTACCTGCTCGACCCGAACCCGGCCGTCACCCGGGCCGGCCTGGTCGAGGACCTGGCCAGGACCCTGGGTGGCGACGCCGCCAAGATCGACCCGCAGATCGCCTTCCTTACGCTGGACCGGCCCGCGGAAACGCCCTTCGCCCGCACCCTGCGCGTGCTCGAGTCCGCGCCGTGGCACGAGAAGGAGTTCGCTCGGCGCCTGCGCGACCTGGGCATCGGCGCCGTCGACATCAGGCGCCGCGGCCTGGCCGGCGACGTCGACCAGATCAGGCGCCGCCTCAAGCTGGCGGGCAAGGCCCGGGCGACGCTCGTCATCACCCGGGTCGACGACAAGCCCTGGGGCATCATCTGCACGGACCTGGCACCGCCGTCCGCCGTCTGAAGCCGACCCGGCACCGCCGACCACCGTGTGGATGTGCCTTTGGTGTAGCTATAGCGACACCAACGGCACATCCACGCCGGGCACGGGACCGGCAGGCTACCCCTGGTGCAGCAGCAGGCCGCGCACGTAGGCGGCCTGGCCGGCGTGCTGCATGTCGTCGTCGAGCACGGAGACCAGCCGCACGCCGAGCGTGACATGCGGCGTCCACCGGGTATCGACCACCCGGTCGAGATCGTCGTCGGTCACCTCGGATACCAGCTTCACCGACTGCGCGTACGTCTGCTCGTGGTACTCGGTGAGGAGGTCGGCGGACGCGGTCGCGGCCGCGACGGCGGCGACTTGCTCCAGGGTGTGACCGTACCCGTGGTCCGTCATTGCGGCCGGCAGCCCGAACCGTGCCGCCCAGCCCGCGGCCGACCACACCTGCGGCACGCCGAACGCGGCCGCGACGTGGTCATCCTGCACCCGGGTGAGGTGCCAGACCAGCCAGCTGACCGGGTTGGCGCCGGGCGCGACCTGGTAGGCGAGCTGCTCGGGCGTAAGCCCGTCAAGCACGTCGGTGACGTTTTCCCTGATCCGCTCGAACCCGTCGACAAGCAATTCCGCACTAGTAGCCATGCGGCGATTATCTCCTGCGGCGTCACCGGGCGGGCCAGATGGGCAGCACGCTCACGTCGGTCACGGTCTCCGCCAGCCGGCGCATCGAGGTGACCCGCCGTTCCGCGAACTTGGCGGGATGTCCCGTGTGGTCACGGTCGACCCAGACCGAGCGGAGCCCCATCCGGGTGGCGGGCAGGATGTCGTGCACCCAGCTGTTGGCCACGTGAATCCAGTTCGCGGGCGTCGCGCCGGTTATTTCCGTGAATTTGCGGAAATGACCGAGATCTGGCTTATACGACCGCACCTGCTCGGCGGTCACCACGACCTCGAATGGCACGGGAAGGCCGGCCGAAGTCGCGGCGAACAGGTCATCATCGCAATTGGTGAGGATTGCCAGCCGCCAGCCGAATGACATGAGCGTGCCGAGCGCATCGGCCACATCGGGGAAGACCTCCATGTGCGGCCAGGCCGCCACGAACGCGTCCTCCTGCTCAGGGGTGACGGCGATGCCCGAGCGCCGCGCCGCCAAGCCGAGCCCGTCAGTGAGGATTTCCCGGTAGGGCCGCCATTCCTGCCGGGCCTCCAGCATGGATTCCGCCCGGTGGTAGGTGGCAAGCAGGGATGCCGCGTGCCCGCCGGCGACTGGCTGCAGTGCGCTCAGCATGCAGGCATTCCAGTCCGCGAGCGTGCCATAGCAGTCGAAGGTTAGCCATCGAGCCCCGGGCATAAACCCTCCCTTACTCGAACATCTGCAGTAGGAACCCGCCTCTACAGTAACTGTTGTTTACTGTTTTTGAGTGGTGAATTCGCATTGAATCCGTAGAAGATCCCCGGTGCTTCTTGACGGGCTTCGGCCCCGTCGCCGCCAAACCCCGCCG
>CAZORE010000082.1:12284-19463 GCA_964581815.1 uncultured Streptosporangiaceae bacterium
CGCCGCCAAACCCCGCCGTCAGCCCCCGGCGGGCCCCGGCCTGACACCGGGCCCCGCCCGGATGCATGATCGGGATACGGCTTCAATTCCCAGGAGACATCCCGGGAGACAACAGCGAGGAGGCAGCCGGATGGCCGATGACGAGTTCTGCTACTCCAGCGGGTTCGGGAACGAGTTCGTGACCGAGGCGGTGGAAGGGGCGCTCCCGGCCGGCCGCAACTCGCCGCAGCAGGCGCCGCTCGGCCTGTACGCCGAGCAGCTCAGCGGGACCGCGTTCACCCAGCCCCGCGGCGCGAACCGCAGGACCTGGGTGTACCGCATCCTGCCAAGTGCTAAGCACCCTCCGTTCCGGCGGATCGACAACAAGCAACTGAAAGGCTCGCCGTTCGACGAGCTTGAGCCGGACCCGAACCGGCTGCGCTGGGACCCGCTGCCGCTGCCGGCCGCCGGGGAGCCGCGGGACTTCATCGACGGCCTGTTCACCGTCGCCGGCAACGGCGACAGCAAGACGCGGGGTGGCATGGCGGTGCACCTGTACGCGGCCAACCAGTCGATGACCGACCGCTACTTCGTCGACTCCGACGGTGAGCTGCTCTTCGTGCCGGAGCTCGGCGCCGTCGTTCTGCACACTGAGCTCGGACCGCTGCGGGTGAGTCCCGGCGAGGTCGCGGTCGTACCGCGCGGCATCAGGTTCCGCATGGAGCTACCCACCGCGGACGATGGTTATACCGCCGCCCGTGGTTACCTGTGCGAGAACTTCGGCGCCGCCTTCACGCTGCCCGAGCGCGGCCCGATCGGCGCGAACGGGCTGGCCAACGAGCGCGACTTCCTCAGCCCGCACGCGGCGTTCGAGGAACGGGCCCGCACCGTCCAGGTGGTGAACAAGTTCGGCGGCAACCTCTGGGCGGCCGACTACGACCACTCGCCGCTCGACGTGGTGGCCTGGCATGGCAGCTACGTGCCCTATAAGTACGACACGGCTAACTTCATGGTGATCGGCACGATCAGCTTCGACCACCCCGACCCGTCGATCTTCACCGTGCTGACCAGCCCGACCGACACGCCGGGCCTGGCCAACTGCGACTTCGTGATCTTCGCGCCGCGCTGGCTGGTCGGAGAGAACACCTTCCGCCCGCCGTGGTTCCACCGCAACGTCATGTCGGAGTACATGGGCCTGGTGACGGGGGAGTATGACGCGAAGGCGGAGGGCTTTACCCCGGGCGGCGGCTCGCTGCACAACACCTTCGCCAGCCACGGCCCGGACGCTGACACCTACGCCAGGGCGTCGACCGCCGAGCTGCGACCGCAGAAGCTCGACGGCACGCTCGCGTTCATGTTCGAAAGTCGCTGGACGATCCTGCCAACCGCGCAAGCGATGGGCGCCGGCTTCCGGCAGCGCGACTACGACGCCGTTTGGTCTGGATTGTCGCGGAATTTCCGCTAAGTTACGAGTCATGGCTGGCTCGTATGTGACGGTGGGATCCGGTGACCACCACGTCATCGCGCTGCACGGCTGGTTCGGCTCCGCCCTCGGGTGGGGCCACCTGACCGACTACCTCAACACCGCGCAGTTCACCTATGTCTTTCCGGACCTGCGTGGCTACGGCTCCCGCCGCGACGAGCCAGGCGACTTCACCATGGCCGAGGCCGGAGCCGACGCGATCGCCCTCGCCGACGCGCTCGGCTGGGACCGCTTCAGCCTGGTCGGCCACTCGATGAGCGGCGTGGCGATACAGCACGTGCTCGACCAGGCGCCGCACCGGGTGCGCCGGCTGGTCGGCGTGGCGCCCGTCCCCGCCTCCGGGCTGCCGCTCGGCGAGTCGGAATGGTCGCTGTTCGCCTCCGCCGCGGCCAGCCCGGCCAGCCGCGCGATGATCGTCAACTACTCGACCGGCAGCCGCCTGGCCCCCGGCTTCGTGGACCTGATCGTCCGTCACTCGCTCGACAACGCGAACGAGCAGGCCTTCGGCATCTACCTGCACTCCTGGGCCCGCGCCGACATCCTGGCCAGGATCAAGGGCAACGAGGTCCCGGTCAAGGTGATCACCGGCGAGTACGACCCGACCCAGCCCGCCGAGTTCATGGAGCAGGCCTGGCTGCAGGTCTACCCCAACTCCGAGCTCGAGGTCCTGCGCGGTACCGGCCACTACCCGATGTACGAGACGCCGGTCGCCCTCGCCGTCTCCATCGAGGAGTTCCTGTCCCGCGGCTAGCTACAGGTCGGCGACGGCCGGGATGACCTCAGACCCGATCACGTCGAGCGGCGTCACGTCCCAGACGTCCTGCACCGCGCCGATCGCGGCATCGAAGCCGAGCGCGGCCAGCGCGCCGAGCTCGTCCACGATCCGCGCAGTGCCGCGCGACGGGTCGAAGAAGTAGTAGGCGGTCTTGTAGATGGTGTCGTAGTCGCGGCCGAGCGCCTCGCAGTGCCGGCGCAGCACGTCGAGCTTCTTCGCCTCGTCCCGGCCGGCGAACAGGTTGCACGCGTCGCCGTACTGCGCCACCATGCGCAATGTCTTGCGCTCGCCGCCGCCGCAGACCATCACCGGCGGGTGCGGCCGGGACAGCGACTGCGGAGAGTTCAGCGGGCGCTCCAGCTGGTAGTACGTGCCCTGATACGGCTTCTCGTCGCCGCGCCACATCTGCAGGCAGATCTGCAGGGTCTCCTCAAGCCGCTCGAACCGCTCCGCGACGGGGTGGAACGGCACGCCGAGCCCGCGCGACTCCTCCTCGTTCCACCCGGCCCCGATGCCGAGCCAGGCCCGTCCGCCGGACAGCACGTCGAGCGTGGTGACGATCTTGGCGAGGATGCCAGGCTCGCGGTAGAACGCCCCGGTGGCGACCGTGAGCAGCGCCGCCCGGGAAGTGCACGCGGCCAGGTAGCCGAGCGTGGTGTACGCCTCGAGCATCTCCATCTCGGCCGGGCCGACCACCGGGATCTGGAAGAAGTGGTCCATGACCGCGATGTACTCGAACCCGGCGGCGTCCGCCGTCCGCGCCACGGTGATCAGCTCCCGGCCGAGCGCCTCGGGCCCGCGCGGCGTGGTGTAGGACGGGATCTGCAGCCCAACCTTCATCGTCAAATACCTCCCGTCATCACCCTCTCACGCCCCGCCCGCGCGGCGCAGCTGCGCGCCCGGCGCGGATAATGAAGCTCGTATTGCCGTCGGGCGTCTTCCCGGCGGCGGACCGTCGGCGGACCGGAGGTTGACCACGGTGCCAAGCTCCCTGCACCCCGTGCGCGCGGACCTGATCATCGTCGGGGCCGGGCTGGCCGGGGCGGCGGCCGCCCGCAGCGCGGCCGCCCGCGGGGCCAGCGTCGTCGTGCTCGAGCAGTTCGCAAACGGACACCGGAACGGCAGCTCGCACGGCAGCGCCAGGATCTTCCGCCGCGCCTACCCCGACCCGCTGTACGTGCGGCTGACGGGCCAGGCGGGGGAGCAGTGGCTGGCGCTGGAGGCGGCGGCCGGCGAGACGCTGCTCACCATGACCGGCGAACTCGATTTCGGCGCGCTGCGTGACCCCGCGGCGCTGCACGCGGTGCTCACCGGGTGCGGCGTGCCCGCGGACCTGCTGCCGCCACAGGAGGCGAGCCGGCGCTGGCCGCAGTTCGACTTCACCGGCACCGGGCCTGTCCTTTTTCATCAGAACGCGGGCGTGCTAGACCCGGACCGCACCATCGCCGCGCTGTTGCGGCTGGCGACGTCGCACGGCGCCGACGTCCGGTTCGGTACGAGGGTCACCGGCCTGACG
Organism: uncultured Streptosporangiaceae bacterium; assembly: GCA_964581815.1. GTDB lineage: Bacteria > Actinomycetota > Actinomycetes > Streptosporangiales > Streptosporangiaceae > Trebonia. The sequence continues at coordinate 16,038 of CAZORE010000082.1, forward strand.
GCGGGCGGTGACGGCGCGGTCGTCCTGGCCGTCACCGCCGACGGCCAGGAGTCGTTCACCGCGCCGGCGGTCGTCGTCGCGGCGGGCGCCTGGCTCACGCCATTGCTCGACGGCCTCGTCCGCCTGCCGCCGCTGACCGTCACCAAGCAGGCGGTCTTTCACTTCGCGCCGGCCCAGCCGCGGGCTGCCACTCCGCCGAGCGCCCAGCGGCAGACAGCCCAGCGGCCGTCAGCCCAGCGGCCGTCAGCCCAGCCGGGGACCCAGGCCGCAACCAGCCCGGCAGAACAGCCGTGGCCGGTGTTCATCTTCCAGCACGAGGCCGACTCCTGCTACGGCCTGCCGGGCGGCCGGGACGGCGGGGTCCCCGGCGCGATCAAGGTCGGCGAGCACCACCCGGGCACGGTCACCACCGCGGCGGGCCGCGACTTCGACGTCGACGACGCCGCCCGGGCCCGGGTGGCCGGCTTCGCGCGCCGGCGGCTGCCCGGCCTCGGCCCCGCCCCGCTGAACGAAACGACCTGCCTCTACACCTGGACCGCGAACGAGGACTTCATACTCGACCGGCAGGGCCCGTTCGTGGTCGCCTCGCCCTGCTCGGGTCACGGCGCGAAGTTCGCGCCGCTGCTCGGCGAGGTCATCGCGGACCTCGCCGCGGGCAAGCCGCCGCCAGACCCGCGGTTCACCCTGGCGGCTCACCTGGCCGGCTGACCGGCCCGGGCCACGCTAGCCGCGGCTACGCCAGGCGGGTCGGGCGGATGACGCCGACCGCGCGCCCGCCGCCGGTCACCACGGTGGTGGCGAGCTCGGCGGGCGGCTGCGCGCCCAGCATGGCCAGGACGGCGGTCGTGACCGGGGTCCGGGCGCGCTGGTTCCCGTCGTCGATCTTGACCGCGGCCGCGCTGCCGTCGGCCAGCGCGAACGCGTCCACGCCCTCCGCGCCCGCCTTGAGCAGCAGGCCGGGAATCGAAGTCATCAGCCGGTGCTCGTCCCTGGTGGTCCCGCTTGTCCACTCCGGGGACTTACGCATCGCGTCGGCGACCTTGCGCTCCGGTGAACCGGGCTCCGCGAGCACCATGGCACGGAACGCCCGGGCCACCCCGCCCAGGGTCAGCGCGAACAGCGGCGCGCCGCAGCCGTCGACGCCCACCGCGGCGACCGGCTCCCGCGCGAGTTCCTCGACGGTCCGCCTGATGTGCACCTGCAGCGGGTGCTCGGGTGACAGGTAGGTCTCGATCGGCCAGTCGTTGGCGATGCAAGTGACCAGCATCGCGGCGTGCTTGCCCGAGCAGTTGTAGCGCACCCGTGACTCCGGCCCGGGGCCGCCGGGCGCGGACTCCCTGATCAGCCGCCGCGCGGTGGCCTCGTCAAGCGGCAGCGACGCCGGGCACTGCAGGTCGTCCGCGGTCAGCCCGGCGTGGTCGAGGATGTCATGTACTCCCTGGACATGGAAGTCCTCGCCGGAGTGGCTCGCCGCGGCGAGCGCGAGCAGCTCCCCCTCGACCGGCAGCCCGGCACGGAGCATCGCCGCGGCCTGCAACGGCTTGTTGGCCGAGCGCGGGAAGATGGGCGTGTTCGCACTGCCGGCGGTGAACGCGTACATGCCGTCGGAACCGATGGCAACGATGCTGCCGCGGTGCCGGGATTCCACGAACCCGGACCGGATCACCTCAGCGAGCACGGGGTTGGCCACCACGTCGCTCACGGAGAACTGCTCCAAAGGGGTCACCCCGACATTATGGCCGGTCGATGGCTTTTCGCTGCCGATATCAGCCTGATAAGTGACGCGAAGTCCGGTAACGACCGATACGACGCCCCGGGCGGGCTCGCCGCCCGGTGGCGACCGTGCCGCGTGACCCGTTGCGAGCGATTAGGCTGACGTGTCGTGCGAGCAGTAGCGCAGCGGGTCACCCAGGCGAGCGTGACCGTAGACGGCCAGGTTATCGGCGCGATCGACGAGCCGGGACTGCTCGTCCTCGTCGGCGTCACCCACGATGACACCCCCGAGAAGGCCAGGAAGCTGGCCGCCAAGCTGTGGGGGCTGCGGATACTCGACGCGGAGAAGTCCTGTTCGGACATTGGGGCGCCACTGCTCGTGGTCAGCCAGTTCACGCTCTACGCGGAAACCGCCAAAGGCAGGCGGCCGACCTGGAACAACGCGGCGCCTGGAGCGGTGGCCGAGCCGCTGGTGGCGGCGGTCGCGCAGGAGCTGCGCGCACTCGGCGCCCGCGTCGAGACGGGCAGGTTCGGTGCCGACATGAAGGTCGCCCTGGTGAACGACGGCCCCGTCACGATCATCATCGAGCTTTAGGGCCGCGAACGCACGCCCTGCGGAGCTAGTAAGGCGCGCGGGCCCCTCAGCCAGCGGCGGCCAGCTTGGCCTTGGTCAGCCCCGCGAGGTCACACTGCTTCTGCTCGGCGACCGAGGTCGCGTCGGACTTGGCGAAGGCCTCCCGGCACAGCGCCTTGGCCTGCGGGCCGCAGTAGTGCGCGATCTCGCCCCCGGTGGTGGCCGGGATGGTCACGCTGACGCAGCCGTTCGCGGAGGTGGCGAGCGGGTCGCTGGTCACCGCGCTCCAGATGCCGACCGCCGCGCAGGCCGCGACGACGAGGCCGAGCACGAGGTAGACGATCCGCTTGCCGTGCGGGGTGAGCCTACGTTCACCGTCGGCCTGGTCGCCGCCCAGGCGGGTCTTGCTGTACATCGCCACCTGCCCATATTACGAGGATGCCGCGCCGTCGCGCATCGCATCGCCGCGGAGCGGCAGAAGCTGAAGGTGTTACCGTCTGCGGTAGCGTGGCCCGCAACGGAGCGTGCTGCCTATGACACGGAGGTGACAAGAGTGGTTACCCGTGACACCCCTTGGCCCGACGGGACCCCCTGCTGGGTCGACCTCGGAACGAGCGACATCCCGCAATCGAGCAGCTTCTACGCCAGCGTGTTCGGCTGGAGCATCCAGGAGGGCCCGCCGGAGGCCGGCGGCTACTCGATGGCCAGGCTCGAGGACAGGAACGTCGCCGGCATCGGCCCGGTCATGGGCCCGCCCGGCACCCCGAGCACCTGGTCCACCTACTTCGCCGCCGCCGACGCCGACGCGGCGGCGGCGCGCATCACCAGCGCCGGCGGGCAGCTCATCGCCGGCCCGATGGACGTGATGGACGTCGGGCGGCTGGTGGTGGCGGCCGACGTGACCGGCGCCGTCTTCGGTCTCTGGCAGGCGCGCAGCCACACCGGGGTGCAGGTCGCCAACGTGCCAGGCGCGTTCACCTGGAGCGAGCACATGAGCCGCGACTTCGAGGGGGCCAAGGCGTTCTACGCCGCGGTCTTCGGCTACGAGTACGGCGACATGTCCAGCCCCGGCTTCAGCTACGCCACGCTGCTGATCAACGGCCAGCAGGTGGTCGGCGGCATCGGCGCCCTGCCTGAGA
>CAZORE010000082.1:19563-30172 GCA_964581815.1 uncultured Streptosporangiaceae bacterium
CACGGGGCCTGAGAACACGGGGCCTGAGAACACGGGGCCTGAGAACGCGGGCCCCGATGACGTGGGCGGAGCGCAGCCGGCCCACTGGTCGGTTTACTTCGGCACCGCCGACACCGACAAGTCGGTCGACCTGGCCACGAGCCATGGCGGCCGGGTGGTCCGCCCGGCGGCCGACAGCCCCTACGGCCGGATGGCCGTGGTGGCCGACCAGCACGGCGCGGTCTTCAGCCTCATCTCCACCCCCGCCGAGGACTAAGCACCGAGGACTAAGCACGGGCGTGACTAGCGCGGGAACACAGTGCCGTCGAAGAGCTTGCGGGCGGTCCTGACCACGCCGGAGCGGACCACCTTGGGCGGGCTCGCGCTCGTGTCCAGCTCGGCCTCGACCTGAAGGGCGCCGCCCGGGTGCTCGATGGACAGGCGCGAGCCGCCGTCGAGCACCGCGAGGTCATGCCCGACCGCCCCGGGGACGACGACCGCCGTGCCGACGCTGACCGCGCCGAGCACCCCGATCGACTCGTGCACCCGGACGGGGATAAAGGTCCGCGTGCTGATGGTCCCGCCGTGCGCGGGCGGCGCGACCAGCGAGATCTTGGGCACGGTGGTGCCGCTGACGTCGCCGAGCCCCATCGCCTTGCCCGCCTCGAGCCGCAGCTCCTGCACGCGCTTGTTCAGCTCCTCGTCGGCTTCCAGCTCGGCGACGGACTCGAGCCCGGTCTTGCCGAAGCTCGCCGCCTCGACCACGACGACCGGCATCCCGTTGTCCACGCAGGTCACCGTGATGCCGCCGAAGACGTCCGTGACGTTCCCGGTCGGGAACACGCCCCCGCTCCCCGCGCCCTGACTTTCGGCTGGCGCAGTCTCGAACTCGAGCACGACCGCCGCGGCGGTCCCCGGCACGCCGTCGATCGCCGTGTCCCCGTCGTACCGCGGCCGGCCGCCCGGGGTGGGGAACGTGGCGGTGACGATGCCGTCGGTGTTCACCATCCGGATCCGCACCCGGGTCTGGTCGCCCCTGGCGGCCACCAGCCCGCGCTCGACCGCGAACGGCCCGATTCCGGCGAGGATGTTCCCGCAGTTCTGCTTGTCGGTGACAATCGCCTTGTCCACCATGACCTGGAGGAACAGGTAGTCGACGTCGATGCCGGGCCGCGCGGACAGCGACACGACCGCGACCTTGGAGGTCAGCGGGTGCGCGCCGCCGACCCCGTCGATTTGCCGTGGGTCGGGCGATCCCATGACCCGCAGCAGCAGGTCGTCACGCTCGTCCGCGGCGGCAGGCAGGTCGTCGGCCAGGAAGTACAGCCCCTTGGACGTACCCCCGCGCATCTGCATGGCCCGAATGCCGTCATACCGGACGTCGCCGCTCATGCCCTACACACCCTCGCCCGCGCGCCTGACGTACTCGGCGTAGCTGATGTAGTCGACTCCTGCCAGCTTGGGCCGCAGGTTGTACATGTCCAGGCCGAGCACGCCGTCGGCCAGCTGCTTGCGGTTGGCGTCCTCCTTGGCGATCCGCGCCGCGGACGCGGTGACCGCGCCCGGCACGTCGAGGCGCGGCACGACGCACACCCCGTCGTCGTCGGCGACGATAGCGTCGCCCGGCCTGATCAGCTGGCCGCCGAGCGTCACCGGGACGTTGACCGAGCCGGGCGTCTCCTTCACCGTGCCCTGCGCGGAGACGTGCGCCGTCCAGGCGGGGAAGCCCATGTCGCGCAGCTCCTGGGTGTCGCGCAGGCCCGCACCCATGATCAGGCCGCGGACGCCGCGGCTGACCAGCGAGGTGGCGAGCAGCTCGCCGAACGCGCCGTCGCCGTTCGGCGACGTGGTGGTGATGACGATGATGTCGCCCGGCCTGGCCTGCTCGACGGCGGCGTGGATCATCAGGTTGTCACCCGGCCAGCACAGCACGGTGAGCGCCGTCCCCGCGATGCGGGCGCCCCGCTGGTTCGGCCGGATGCCCGGCCCGAGGTAGCCGCCCCGGCCGATCGCCTCGTGCACGGTGGCGACGCCGTAGCCGGCCAGCTTGTCGACCTCGGCCAGGTCGGCGCGGGGCGGGTCGGTGACGATGACGTTGAGCATGGGGTCCTCTCGGTTACGTGTCCACGGCTACTTGTCCACGGCCCGGGCCGCCGTGTCATCCGCGCGCAGTGCCGAGATAACGCTGGCCAGGTGCGCGCGGACGGCGAGGTTGGCCTCTTCTGGCTTCCGGTCCGCGATCGCGTTGAGTATGGCCAGGTGCTCGCCGACCGACACCTCGGGCCGCCCGGGGCGGAGCGCGAGCTGGAACTGGTGCCTGACCAGCTGGCCGTGCAGCTTGTCGAGCAGCGCGACCGCGACCGTCTGCCTGGAGATGACGCCGACCCGCCGGTGCAGCTCCCTGTTCAGCTCCGAGTACTTGAACGGGTTGCCTTCTGACACCGCACGTTTCAAGTTCTCGCCCAGCTCGCGGAGCTGCCCGGCCTCCTCGTCGGTCACGTTCAGCGCCGCCTTCACGGCGCAGAGCGCCTCAAGCGCCATCCGGCACTCGGTGATCTGGACCGCCTCCGCGGTGGACACCACCCGGACCCGGGCGCCGCGATTGGGGATGCGCTCGACGAGCCCTTCCGTGGTCAGGTCGAGCAGCGCCGCCCGCAGCGACTGCCGGGTGACCCCGAGCGTCGCGGCTAGTTCCTCCTCGACGAGCCGCTGGCCGGGTGCGAAGTCCCCGTTGAGTATGGAGTGGCGGAGCGCGGTGTAGGCGTGCGCGCGCGCCGCCTCACCGACCCGGGGTCCGCCCGGGGTTTCTGCTGCCATGCCACGACGCTATGAACAAGAACCCTAGATTGTCAACAATCCTCTCGCTATGCTCTTACCGCCTGTTGAGGGTCCACTATGCGCGCCCGCTCGTCTTGTGCCTGCCACAGTCTGCCCGCACCGGATCGCCCGCCGGCCCTTCCTCTCCCTTATCCCGTCCGCAACGACAGTCACAGGAATCTCTACGGCAGCGTGACCGTCCCCCGGGATGAGCCGGCTTTCGCATCGCTAGGCAAACAAGGCAGCGAAGGCAACGGCAAGGCAGGAAATGCGCGTATGACGGAAGGCATTGGCAAACCGAGAAGCGCTCATTGCCTGTTGTGCAATCAATTCCTGATGATTAGTTTCTCCATTGCGGTAGCGTTATCAATTCGCCTCGCATTATGCGCCGGTAAACCGGGTGCGGGCAACGCGCGCGGCGTGGGAGCATGGCCGGCATGGGATGGCGGACGACCGGGGACGTGGCGGAGTTCCTCGGCGTGGCGGGCGGGTACCTGCGGCAGGAACGCGCGCGGAACACCGTGCTCCTCACCGTGACCGAGCAGCTGCGGGTGAACGCGGCGCCGAAGCCCGCCCCGCCCGCAGCCACCCAGGCGACCGCCGCCGACCCGGCGGGAATGCCGCTCTTCGGCTGGTGGACGGGCCTTGACGATGAGGTCGGCGGGGCGTTCATGCACACGCCGCCGCACCCGCTGCTGCTCACCGCGGTGCCGGCGGGCGCTGTCGCTGAGCTCGCCGCCGGACTGGCGGGCCGGCCGCTTAGCGCGGTGAACGCCTACCCGGATGCGGCCTGGCAGTTCGCCGCCGCCTGGCGCGATGTCACCGGCTGCCGCGCGGCGCCGCTCCGCGGCATGCGGCTGTACCGGCTCGCCGAGCTGGCCTGGCCGGACCCGGCGCCCGACGGCGGGCCACGGGTCGCCGCGGTCGCCGACGTGCCGCTGCTGACCGGCTGGTTCGCCGCGTTCGCGACGGAGGTGCACGACGAGGCCGGGGAAGACCACGAGGCCGCCGTGCGCGACCGGCTCGGCTACGGGGGCATCTCGCTCTGGCAGGCAGCAGGCCGTCCGGTCTCCATGGGCGCCGTCACCAGGCCGGTGGCGGGGATGGTCAGGATCGGCCCGGTCTACACGCCGCCGGCGTTCCGCGGCGCCGGCTACGCGAGCGCCGTCACCGCCGAGCTCAGCCTGCGGGCGCGGGAAGCTGGCGCGGCCGAAGTGCTGCTCTACACCGACCTGGACAATCCGGTGTCTAATTCCATCTACCAGCGGATCGGTTACCGAGCCGTTGAGGACAGGGTGGTGCTCACCTTTTCCTCGCCCGGAGCTACTGGCCGGTAATTTTGCTTTCCCTGGTCGAGGCTGCATACTTGATGCGATTATGCCTATCACTGGACAGATTTTCCGTTACGTTGCGTAGTGTGCCATCCGACCGTCCCGCTACCTCCCCGGCCATCCCGGCGGGCCCCGCCTGCCCGGTCCGTCAGACGGCCGATCAGACTCCAGAGACGAATGGGCCCGGGCATGAACGTACGACGGAAAGCATGACCTGATGGGCTGGTGCACCACCTTCGACCTGGACCGGTTCGCCGCGGCGGCGGGCGGCTACCTGAGGTCAAGGGCGGCCGAGAACACCCTGCTCCTGTCCGCGGTGCAGGCCGCCCGGGCCGCCCATTCCGCCGGCCTCGCAGGGCCCGCTCAGGCGATGGCGCCTGAGCCGGGTGGCGGATGGCTGTTCGGCTGGTGGGAGCCCGAGGCCGGCGGTGAACCCCGTGGCGTGTTCCTGCACGACCCAGGGGCCCCCCTGCTGATCTCCGGCCTGGTACCGGAGCTGGCGGCCTCGCTCGCCGCCACCTTGGCGAAGATGGGCAGGCCCGTGCTCGGCGTCGACGCGCCGACCGGTGCGGCGGACGCGTTCGCGGCCGCGTGGAGCCAGCGGGCGGGCACCGGTGTCCGGATGCACCGGCACTGCCATGTCTACCGGCTGGCCGGCCCCGGCGTCGCCACCGGGCCGGACGCGGGACCCGGGGCGTCGCCGCCAGCCGGACGCGGGCTGCCGGGGGCAGGCGCCTGGCCCCCGCCGCAGTTGCCCGGCCCGCCTGGTCGGCTCCGCGTCGCGGCGGCCGGCGACCAGCCGTTGCTGGCCGACTGGCTCGCGGCGTTCGCGAACGAGGCGGCCGAGCGGATCGGCCCGGCCGGCGACCTGGCCGCCGAGCTGATCAGCTACGGCGGTGCCGTCTTCTGGGAGACGCCGCAGCGGGCGGGGCGCCCGTGGGACGCCGCGCACTTCCTGCCGGGCGCCCGTCACCGGGACGCCAGCAACGCTGACGCCAGCCATGGGAACGCCGCCCAGGCCAGGGAGCCGGTCGCCCAGCCGGCCGCGCTCGCGACGCTGACCCGCCCGGTCGCGGGTACCGTCCGGATCAGCATGCTCTACACGCCGCCGGAACGCCGCCACAGCGGCTACGCCACGGCGCTGACGCTGGCGGTCAGCCGCGCCGTGCTCTCCGGTCCCGCGTCGGGCGGCGGTGGTGCCCACGAGATCGTGATGATCACCGACAGGAACCGCCCGAACCAGTGGGCCACCCGGCTCGGCTACCAGTTGGTCAGCGAGCGGGCGGTGCTCCGCTTCGGCCCGGTGAACGGCGCGGTGCCGCGGGTGCACCGGACCGGGCCGATGCCCCGGCTGCCCACCGGGCCGCTGCCCCGGCTGCCCCGGCTGCGCGGCTAAGACGCTACCGCCTCGGCCAGCGTCACCTCCGCGGTGAGTTCACCGTCCGGCGCGAGCGCGAACGCGAAGTCGGTGATGTTCCCCGCCGCCCGCAGGTCGGCCTCACTGGCCAGCACCGCCGCCTCGTCGGGCCCGCGCACCACCACGCGCGCGGCCTCCGTGCGGATAGAGAGCTTCGCCGCCGTCTTGGCCTTGCGGACCGCGCCCAGGATGGCCGCCGCCGTCGCGAGCACCGCCGGGTCGCCGGCGCCCGCTCCGTCTTCCCCGCCCGCACCGCCCGTCCCGCCCCGCGCCAGCTCGCTGCCCGGTCCGTCGGCCGGCCAGGCCGCGGCGTGCACAGAGCCCTCGTGCCACCAGGACCACGCCTCTTCCGCGACGAACGGCAGGAACGGCGCGAACAGCCGCAGCAGCACGTCGAGCGCCTGCCGCAGCGCGCCCCGCGCCGACGCGCCGCCGTCACCTGGCCCGTAGGCGCGCGCCTTGACCAGCTCCAGGTAGTCGTCGCAGAACATCCAGAAGAACCTCATCACCGCCTCGATCGCGCCGCTGTGGTCGTAGCCGTCCAGGCAGGCGGACGCCTCCCGCGCCATGTCACCGAGCGCGGCGAGCAGGGACTGGTCCACCAGCGACGTCACCGGCCCGGCCGGCCCGGGAAGCGACAGCACGAACTTCGACGCGTTAAGCACCTTGATGGCGAGCCGCCGTCCCACCTTGAGCTGCCCGGGGTCGAACGCGGTGTCCACGCCGTACCGCCCGTTCGCGGCCCAGTAGCGGACCGCGTCCGAGCCGTACTGCTCGAGCAGGTCGGTCGGCACCACCACGTTCCCCTTGGACTTCGACATCTTCTTCCGGTCCGGGTCCAGGATCCACCCGGATATCGCGACGTCGGACCAGGGCAGCGTCCCGAACTCGAAGTGCGACCGCGTCACGGTGGAGAACAGCCAGGTCCTGATGATCTCGTGCGACTGCGGCCGCAGGTCCATCGGGAACACCCGGGAGAACAGGTCGTCGTCGGTGCCCCAGCGCGCGGCGATCAGCGGCGTCAGCGACGAGGTCGCCCAGGTGTCCATCACATCGGGGTCGCCGATGAACCCGCCGGGCACCCCGCGCTGCGACTCCGTGTACCCGGGCGCGGGCTCGGCGGCCGGGTCGACGGGCAGCAGGTCCTCCGACGGCGGCACGATCGGCGCGTCGTAGTCCGGCTCGCCGTCCGCGCCCAGCGGGTACCACACGGGGAACGGCACGCCGAAGAACCGCTGCCGTGAGATCAGCCAGTCGCCGGCGAGGCCGGCCACCCAGTTCTCGTACCGCACCCGCATGTGCGCGGGATGCCAGTTCAGCTCCCGGCCTCGGTCGATCAGTTCCGAACGGAGGGTTACGTCCCGCCCACCGTTGCGTATGTACCACTGGCCGGAGGTGACGATCTCGAGTGGCTTGTCGCCCCGTTCGTAGAACTTCACCGGCCGGGTGACGGGCCGCGGCTCGCCGTCAAGCTCGCCGCGTTCCCGCAGCAGCTCCACGGTCCGCGCGCGGGCCGAAAAAACCGTCCTCCCGGCGAGATGCTCCGCGTACAGCGTGGCGGGAACCCCGTCCGGTGCCGCGGGCAGCAACCTCCCGTTCCGTCCGACGATCGCCCTGGTCGGCAGGTCAAGCTCCCGCCACCAGGTCACGTCGGTCAGGTCGCCGAAGGTGCACACCATCGCGATGCCCGACCCCTTGTCCGGCTCGGCGAGCGGGTGCGCGCGCACCGGCACCTCCACCCCGAACACCGGCGTCCGCACCGTGGTGCCGAACAGCGGCTGGTAGCGCGCGTCGTCCGGGTGCGCCACCAGCGCCACGCAGGCGGGCAGCAGCTCGGGCCGCGTCGTCTCCACCCGCACCGGGGACCCGTCGGCCGCGTGGAAGGCGATCCGGTAGAACGCGCCCGGCGATTCCCGGTCCTCGAGCTCCGCCTGCGCCACCGCGGTCTGGAACGTCACGTCCCACAGCGTGGGCGCCTCGGCCCGGTACGCCTCGCCGCGCGCCAGGTTGCGCAGGAACGCGGCCTGCGACACGCGCCGGCTGCCGGCGCTGATCGTGGTGTAGAGCAGCGACCAGTCCACGGAAAGGCCGACCCGGCGCCACGTCTCCTCGAAGGCGCGCTCGTCGATCGCGGTGAGCCGCTCGCACAGCTCGATGAAGTTCCGCCGGGAGATGGGAACTTCTGTCCGTTTCCCACCCAACCCGCCCGGTTGCTCCGGCGGCTCATAGCCCGGGTCGTAGGGCAGCGCCGGGTCGCACCGCACGCCGTACACGTTCTGCACCCGCCGCTCGGTCGGCAGCCCGTTGTCGTCCCAGCCGATGGGGTAAAAGACCGCCTTGCCCGTCATCCGCCGGTACCTGGCCATGATGTCGGTGTGCGTGAATGAGAACACGTGCCCGACGTGCAGCGACCCGGACACGGTGGGCGGCGGCGTGTCGATCGCGTACACCTGCTCGCGCGGCCGGGACCGGTCGAACCGGTATACCTGGCCGGCCTGCCAGCGTACGCTCCATACCGCCTCAAGTCCGTCGAGCACGGGCTTGTCTGGGACGGCGGCAGCGGCGCGCTGCTGGTAGGCATCGGTCATGAAAGAAGCCTAGTGCGTGACGTCCCGGCCCGCCTTCCGATAAACGCCCGATAGGCTCACGGGCAGAAACCACGGCAAGGAAGGCCGCACCAGATCGTGACGACGCAGCTCACCGAGACCACCGACCCCACTCCGTCGATCATCAAGCGGATCGCCGCCGAGCTCGCGGTGCGCGATCACCAGGTCGCCGCCGCGGTCGGCCTGCTCGACGGCGGGGCGACCGTCCCGTTCATCGCCAGGTACCGCAAGGAGGCCACCGGCACCCTGGACGACGCGCAGCTGCGGACGCTCGATGAACGGCTGCGCTACCTGCGCGAGCTCGAGGAGCGCCGGGCCGCGATCCTGGCCTCCGTCGCTGAGCAGGGCAAGCTCACCGAGGAGCTGAGCGCCCAGATCGGCGCGGCGGACACCAAGGCCCGGCTCGAGGACCTGTACCTGCCGTACAAGCCGAAGCGGCGCACCAAGGCGCAAATCGCCCGCGAGAACGGCCTCGAGCCGCTCGCGGAGCTGCTGCTGAGCGACCCGGGATGCGACCCTCAAGCGGCCGCGGAGGGTTTCCGATGCGAGAACGTCCCCGACGTCGCCGCCGCGCTCGACGGCGCCCGGGCCATCCTCGTCGAGCGCTTCGGCGAGGACGCCGACCTGATCGGCCAGCTCCGCGAGCGGATGTGGTCGCGCGGCAACCTGCTCGCCAAGGTCCGCGAGGGCAAGGCGGAGGACGGCAAGAAGTACAGCGACTACTTCGACTTCGCTGAGCCGTTCGGCCGGCTCAAGGCGCACCGCGTGCTCGCGATGTTCCGTGCGGAGAAGGAGGAGGTGCTCGACCTCACCCTCGACCCCGCCGACGAGGGATTCGAACTCGGCGTGAGCGGCCTGTCGCAGTCCTACGAGCAGCCGATCGCGGAGGCGTTCGGCATCGCCGACCTCGGCCGGCCGGCCGACAAGTGGCTGTCCGACACCGTCCGCTGGGCGTGGCGCACGCGCATCCTCGTCCACCTGGGCATCGACCTGCGGATGCGGCTGTGGCAGGCGGCCGAGGCCGAGGCCGTCGACGTGTTCGCCGCCAACCTGCGCGACCTGCTGCTCGCTGCCCCGGCCGGGCAGCGGGCCACCATGGGCCTCGACCCCGGCTTCCGCACCGGCGTCAAGGTCGCCGTGGTGGACCAGACCGGCAAAGTCGTCGCGACGCACACGATCTACCCGCACGTCCCGCATAACCGCTGGGACGAGTCGCTGTTCATCTTGAAGAACCTGGCGACCCAGCACAACGTCGAGCTGATCGCCATCGGCAACGGCACCGCGAGCCGTGAGACGGACAAGCTGGCCATCGACCTGATCAAGGCCAGCCCCGAGCTCAGCCTCACCAAGATCGTGGTGTCCGAGGCGGGCGCCTCCGTCTACTCCGCGAGCGCCTACGCGAGCGGCGAGCTGCCGGACCTCGACGTGTCGCTGCGCGGCGCCGTCTCCATCGCGCGCCGGCTGCAGGACCCCTTGGCCGAGCTGGTCAAGATCGACCCGAAGTCCATCGGCGTGGGCCAGTACCAGCACGACGTCACCGGCACCAAGCTGGAGCGCTCGCTCGACGCGGTGGTCGAGGACGCGGTGAACGCGGTGGGCGTCGACGTCAACACCGCGAGCCGGCCGCTGCTCGCCCGGGTCTCCGGCATCACCGACTCCCTGGCCGGCGCGATCGTCGCGCACCGCGACGCCCGCGGCGCGTTCGGCACCCGCGACCAGCTCAAGGACGTGCCGCGGCTCGGCCCCAAGGCGTTCGAGCAGTGCGCGGGCTTCCTGCGCATCCGCGCTGGCGGCAACCCGCTCGACTCCTCGGGCGTGCACCCCGAGGCATACCCGGTGGTCCGCCGGATCCTGGAGCGGACACAGACCGACGTGGCGACCCTGATCGGCAACGCCAAGGCGCTGCGCGGCCTCGACCCGCGCGACTTCACCGACGAGGCGTTCGGCCTGCCCACGGTCACCGACATACTCAGGGAACTGGAGAAGCCAGGCCGCGACCCGCGCCCGGAGTTCCAGACCGCGACCTTCGCCGAGGGCGTGCACACCCTAGGCGACCTGGAGCCGGGCATGACCCTCGAGGGCGTGGTGACCAACGTCGCCGCGTTCGGCGCGTTCGTCGACATCGGCGTCCACCAGGACGGCCTCGTGCACGTCTCCGCGATGTCAGAGAACTTCGTCGCCGACCCGCGGGACGTCGCCAAGCCGGGCGACGTGGTCAAGGTCAAGGTGCTGTCCGTCGACATCCCGCGCAACCGCATCTCACTGACCATGCGGCTGCGCGAGGATGGCCAAGGCGCCGACGGCCAGGGCAGGCCGGGCGCCCGCTCCGGCCGCGGCCCCAGGCCAGCCGGGCCAGCCACGGGCCCGGCCGACACCGCCCGTTCCTCCGCCAGGCCGGGCGCCAGGCCGCCTGGTCCAAGGGGCGACCGCCCGGGCCAGCCCCGCGCCGGCGGTGACCG
>CAZORE010000082.1:30272-31704 GCA_964581815.1 uncultured Streptosporangiaceae bacterium
CGGACTCCTCGTCCGGGCGCCCCGACCGGGTGACTCCAGGATCACCCGGCCAGGCCCGGCCCGCGCGCCCAGGCCAGGGAGACGGCGCCCAGCGTCCCGGTCACGGCGGTGACGCCGAGCGCGGTGGCGGCAGGCGGGGCGCACCCGGCGACCGCCGCGGCGCACCGGGCGGCCCAGGCGGCGGCCGGGACGGCCAGCGCGGCCAGCGCTCTGGGCAGCGCGGCGGTGCCCCCGGCGGCTCCAGCGCCGGCGCCGACCGCAGAGGCACCCCCGGCTCCGGTGCCGACCACCGCGGTGCCCCCGGCGGCTCCGGCAACTCCGGCGACCGCCGGGGCGGCGGAGCTCAGGGCGCCGACCGCCGCAACGTCCCGGCGGCCCCGGCCAACAGCGCGATGGCCGAGGCCCTGCGTCGCGCCGGCCTGGTCAACGAGAAGGGCGACCCGGCCGCCCCCCAGGACCGCCGCGCCAACCGCCCCTAGCGGACCCCGGCCCATACGGAACCGCCCTCAGCCCACCCGGCCCTGACGGAACCGCCCCCTGACGGGCCCGCTCCGCCACAGTGACCCCGCTAGACAAATCACCTTCCGCCCGCGGTTCCATGATCGTGAAGACTTTGGGTGTTATGTAGGTTTTATAGCGTTATCGCACTATTAACCATTCATGATCATGGGCCCGGGCCGGCGAGGCGGCGGTGTGCGGGTGGACCAATTTCACTTCCCGCGCAAATCGGCTCTCCGGTTGCAACGCAAGCGCGCGCTTGCCCGCCGCCTGTTGCCGAAGACGGCGCAACCGTGTCTGCCGGGCCGGCCGGACGCGGTTGAATAGGTCTCGTGGCTGACATCGAGGACTTCAGGCGGCTGGTAGCGGGGGATCACGGGCTTGTCGTGGTCTCCGCGACACGGGACAACGGGACGATCTCGTCCTCGGTGGTGAACGCGGGCGTGCTGTCGCACCCGCTCACCGGCGAGACCGTGGTCGGCATGGTGGCGCGCGGCGGGACGCGGAAGCTCGCCTACTGGCGGGAGCGGCCCTACGCGAACGTCGTCATCAGGTCCGGGTGGCAGTGGGCCGCGGCCGAGGGCCGCGTCGACCTGATCGGCCCCGACGACCCCGCACCCGGCGTCGACGCCGAGCGGTTGCGCCTGCTGCTGCGAGAGATCTTCACGGCGGCCGGTGGTACCCACGATGACTTCGACACCTACGACGCGGTGATGCGCGCGGAGCGGCGCACCGCCGTCTTCGTCCACCCCGGCCGGGTGTACGCGAACCGTTCCTAGCACCGCGCGATAGTGGCTATCGGGCCGGTGGGTGCCCGCGAACGGTCTTCGGGCGCCTGGAAACGCGTCGTGGTCCCGTGAGGCGTTCCGGTCTTACCGCCAGATGGCTGCCGGGCGCCCCGTGGGGCGGCGGGTTTCCTTGGTGCGGCCGTGGC
>CAZORE010000083.1:0-12286 GCA_964581815.1 uncultured Streptosporangiaceae bacterium
TCATCCTCGACGAGGCGCAGAACACCACCCCCGAGCAGATGAAGATGTTCCTCACCCGGCTCGGGTTCGGGTCAAAGATCGTGGTGACCGGCGACATCACCCAGGTCGATCTCCCGGATGGTCAGGTGAGCGGCCTGCGCGTGGTGCAGGAGATACTCGACGGCATCCCCGACATCCACTTCGCCCGGCTGACGAGCAGTGACGTCGTCCGGCACAAGCTGGTCGGGAAGATCGTCGACGCCTACGAGCGATTCGACGCCAAGGCCCAGCGGCACGGCCGCGACCGGGCAACCGACCGGGAGCACGGCCGGCCAAACCGCCCGGCCGGTCGCTGACCGGCCGGGCACGATACCGAACACCAGACCGGCACAGCAGTCCGCGAGCAAAAGACGGGGAAACACGAAGGTGAGCGTCGACATCAACAACGAGTCGGGGGTCGTGGTCGACCAGGACGTGCTTCGCGAGCTCGCGCAGTACGTCATCGACCAGATGGAGACGCATCCGCTGGCGGACCTGTCGATGCTGCTCGTCGACGAGGACCACATGACCAACCTCCACGAGAAGTGGATGGAGGAGCCGGGGCCGACGGACGTGCTGTCGTTCCCGATGGATGAACTGCGGCCGCACTCCATCGCCGGCCCGAACCGCACCAGGGGCCGCGACGAGGAGGAGAGCGAGCCCGTGCTGCTCGGCGACGTGGTCATCTGCCCCCAGGTGGCCGCCGCGCAGGCGAGGCAGCACGGCCATTCCACGCAGGCTGAGCTCGAGCTGCTCACCGTGCACGGCGTGCTGCACCTGCTCGGCTACGACCACGCCGACCCGGAAGAGGAAGCCGAAATGTTCGGCCTGCAAGGTGAACTGCTCCGCGACTGGCGAGATCAGCGGCCAGGCGGGCCGCCGGGCCCAGGAGAAGGGCAGGAAGGACAGGCCTGATGTCGCCCGCCGGGTGGCTCATGCTCGCCGCGGCCGCTCTGATCGCCGTGGCGGGCTGGTTCGCGGCCGCACAGACGGCCATGGCCCGGACGGATTCCGACGGGCTTGACCGTTACGGCAGCCTGCTCACGCTCATCAGGGTGTGTGCGGAAGTCTCCGCCGCGGTCTGCGTGACCCTCGCCTTCGCGCACTGGCTGAACGGCGGGTGGCAGGTGTTCCTCCCGGCCGCGGCCCTGCTGCTATTCGCCAGGTACGTGCTGATCGGGGTGGGGCCGCGCGCCATGGGCAGGCGGCGCGCTGAACGTGTCGCCGCCGTCGCCGCCCGCCTGCTGCGACCGCTGTACGGCGCGCTCGGCCCGCTGGCCCGGCTGCTCGACGCGGTTACCAGCGCGCTCCCGTTCGGCAGCCAGGGCGCCGACCCGGAGCTGAGCGGCCGTCCCGGGGTGGAAGACCTGGTCGACTACATCGAGTCACAGGATGAGATCGAGCCGGGCGAGCGGGAGATGGTCCGCTCGGTGGTCGAGCTCGCCGACACGATCGTCCGCGAGGTGATGGTCCCGCGCACCGACATGGTGTTCGTGGAGCACGACAAGACGCTCACCCAGGCCATGTCGCTCGCGCTGCGCAGCGGCTTCTCCCGCATCCCGGTCACCGGCGAGTCCACCGACGACGTGGTGGGAATCGCCTACCTGAAAGACATCGCCGCCTGGATTCACGAGCACCCGGACGCGGAAGGGACCGAGCGCGTGGAGAAGGTCATGCGCCCCGCCACCTACGTCCCCGACTCCAAGCCGGTCGACGAGCTGCTGCGGCAGATGCAGCAGCAGCGGATCCACGTGGCGATCGTGATCGACGAGTACGGCGGCACCGCCGGGCTGGTGACAATCGAGGACATCATCGAGGAGATCGTCGGCGAGATCGCCGACGAGTACGACAACGAGCGCTCCCCGGTCGAGTGGCTTGACCCCCGCACCGCCCGGGTCACCGCCCGCCTCCCGGTCACGGACCTGGAAGAACTGTTCGGCGTCAGCATCGACGCGGAGGATGTCGAGACGGTCGGGGGGCTGCTCGCGCACGAGCTCGGCCGCGTCCCGATCGCGGGCTCCGAGGCGACGGTGGCCGGCCTGCACCTCACCGCGGAAAACCTGGCGGGCCGTCGCAACAAGCTCGGCACCGTCCTCATCGAGCGCACCCCTCAACGACAGGACAAGGTCTAGCCAGTACGTGGGCGTGCTTCGCCTGCCCTGCCCATTGCCCCGGTGTGCGCCCCTGTTCCAGGTCCCGGCAACGTCGTCCACCGAAAGTTCAAATTCAAATTCAAAATCAATAATGGCGCCGAACAGATAAAGTCAAATTTAAAATCAAAAATCGCGCAGCACGGATGCGGCTTTCTCGTATTCTAAAGATGTCAAGCCTGGAAATGTGGCAATTTGTCGTTAATAATGATGCTATGAAGGTTCGCAGGCACCTCGTGGCGTTTCTGGCCCTCTCAGTCCCCGTAGTCTTCGTGGCGGCCAACGCCACCCCCGCGAAGGCGCTGGGAGCCCCGGTCGGCACCTACCAGCTGCAAAACATCTACTACAACAAGTGCGTGACGGAAGACGGCAACACCGGCGCCATCTACCTGCAAGCGTGCGCCACTGGCAGCAACATCAACCACTCTCAGCTGTGGAAGTTCACGGCCCTCGGCCAATTCGTGAACGTGCACAGCGGCCTCTGCCTGATCGTCACCGGCTACGACCCGGGAATCTGGCTGACTGGCGGCAGCGCGTGCACACTTGCCGGCGGGGTCTCGGTTGCCGAATGGAACCCGAGCGCCGAGTTCGACGGCTTTATCACGAATGCCCATACCGGGGATTACATGGACGCCGATACCACTAACAATGGCACGCTCATCCAGGAGCCGGACCTTGTCAGCGGCAGAGTATGGTCCATGAACCCCGCCTCCTAAGCGAGCGCCCCGCCGGGTCCCGCGGCACCTGCCAGGGACCGGGGCGGTTCCCTGGCCTGCAGGCCGCGGCCTGCTGCCTCACCCCGGATGACCCAGACGGGTCCCTCACCTGCCGGGGTCACCGCGATCTCAGGCCACCGGGCGCGCCCGGTCACTAGACTCACATCCGTGAGTGACGTGACTGCCGGGGACGGCCTCGACCCGGAGGACCAGAAGATCATCACCCTGGCCCGGTCCACCCGGGCCCGAGTCGCCTCGTCCGAGGGGGCGGCGGTTCGCGACGAGACGGGCCGGACCTACACGGCCGCGGCGGTCGCCCTGCCCTCGCTGCACCTGTCCGCGCTCCGCCTCGCGGTCGCGATGGCCGTGTCAAGCGGCGCGGAAAGCCTGGAGGCGGCGGCCCTGGTCAGCGACAAGGAACCGGACCCCGGGGACCTGGCCGCCGTCCGCGACCTAGGCCCGAGTGCCCCGGTCTTCCACGCCGGCCCGGACGGCGCCCTGCGGGCGACCCTGGTCCCCTGACCAGCCGAGTGCCTTAACCAGCCAATTGCCCGGCCGTTGGATGACCCGGGCCAGGGTGCCCTAATGCCGCCGCGGCAGGCGGACCGGGCGGGCCGGGATGTCGCCGCGCAGCAGCCGGTCGACCAGGTCCGCGAGCCCGAGCGGCGCGATGCGCTCGGTTGCCGCCCGTAGCTCAGCGACGGTCCACCAGCGGTGCCCGGTGATCATCGACCGCTCAAGGTCTTCCTGCCCGTCGGTGTTCAGTATCGCGTGGGAGACGCGCAGGAAGAAGAAGGTGTGCGCGCCGAGGAACAGCTTTCCCTCCTGCTTGGCCAGCCACAGACTGGACGACGTTGCCACCACCGGTCCCAGCCCGGCCTCGGTGCAGGCGAACCCGGTCTCCTCGAAGAGCTCCCGCACCGCGGCGCCCCGGATGGTCTCGCCGCGGTGAACTCCGCCGCCCGGGGTGAACCACCACCGTTCCTCGCCGGGATCCTGCGCGCTGAACAACAGCACCCGGCCCGCCGGGTCGGCCATGAGTAGCCGCGCGGTCGGCCGCCATATCGGGGTTGGGGTCACCTGCCAGACATTACCTACGGGGCAGCGAGGCCGGCCGCGCCGCAGCCCGGGCCGCCCTCATTCAGCTCGCCCGGCCGGCCCGGCCAGCCTCCGGCCCGGCCGACCGCTCCCGGCAAACCCAACCGGTGGCCCGCAGGCCCGATACTTGATGGGTGAACCAGCCGCGAGCGACCGAGAAGAAGGCGGGCCGCGCCCGGGGGAGCGGCCGGCCGGCCGGCCCCGAGCCCGACGGCCTCGCCTTCAGGTCCGGGTTCGCGTGCCTGGTCGGCCGGCCCAACGTCGGCAAGTCCACCCTTACCAACGCCCTCGTCGGCGCGAAGGTCGCCATCACGAGCAGCCGGCCGCAAACCACCCGGCGGGTGATCCGCGGCGTGGTGCACCGGCCGGACGCGCAGCTCGTCATCGTCGACACCCCCGGGCTGCACCGGCCGCGCACCCTGCTCGGCGAGCGGCTCGACTCCCTGGTCAGGGCCACCCTGACCGAGGTCGACGTGATCGGTTTCTGCGTTCCCGCAGGCGACCCGGTGGGGCCCGGTGACAAGTACCTGGCGAAGGAACTCGCCGCGGTCAAGGACACCCCGGTCGTCGCGATCGTCACCAAGGCTGACCAGGTGCCGCAGCAGCACGTCGCCGAGCAGCTGCTCGCGGTCAGCGAGCTGGGGCAGTGGGCGGACCTGGTCCCGGTATCGGCCGTCGCCGGTTTCCAGCTCGACGTCCTCACGGACGTGCTGGTCGGTCACCTGCCGCCGGGCCCGCCGCTCTACCTGGACGGCGAGCTGACCGACGAGCCCGAGCAGATCATGGTCGCCGAGCTGATCCGTGAGGCGGCCCTGGAGGGCGTCCGTGACGAGCTGCCGCACTCGATCGCGGTGCTCGTTGAGGAGATGGGCCCCCGCCCCGGCCAGCCGGACCTGATCGACGTGCACGCCGAGCTCTACGTCGAGCGGCCGAGTCAGAAGGCGATCGTCATCGGCACCCAGGGGGCCCGTCTGAAGGACGTCGGCACGCGGGCCCGCAAGCAGATCGAGGCGCTGCTCGGCAGCCGCGTCTACCTGGACCTGCACGTGCGGATCGCCAAGGACTGGCAGCGCAACCCGAAGTACCTCCGCCGCCTCGGCTTCTACGATTGATGTCAGTGGACGTCGGCGACCGGGATCTCGTAGAAGTTCCACCCGGGCGGTACCACCTCGTAGCCGAGCTGCTCGTTCACCGCGATCATGTGCGCGTTCTCCGCGGCATTGCCGGTGGCGATCCGTGTCAGTTGCGGCTCCGCGGCGGCCAGCAGGTCGAGCATGGCGGTCTTGACCAGCAGGCCGAGCCGGTGCCCGCGGTGCGCCCGGACCACGGCGGTGAGCTGCTGGAACCCCCACTGCGGGCTCTCCGGATCGACGACCACCGCGGTGAAGCCCGCCATCTCACCGGATCCGTCGTGCAGCGCCGCGATGCCGTAGCCGCGCATCAGGCCGAGCCGCTGCAGCGTCCCGGTTCGCTCCCTGACCCGGGCGGCGTCCCAGACCTCGTCCTCGGTCCCCTCGATGTGCGGCGCGTCGTTGAACGCGTTGAACACCTCGGCGGTGCCCGCGAGGAGCTCCTCGGGGATCTCCCCGGTCCACGACACCAGCGAGTACCCGGCCGCGGCGCGCTCCGCCTCGGCCCGCAGCCCGGCGACGGTGCCCGGTGCGATCTTGCCGAGGTGCTGGATGCGGCGGACCTCCGTCAGCGTCAGCTTCGCGCCGACCGCCCGCGCGAACTCCTCGCCGGCCCCGCCGGTGACGGCCACGCCGTCGAGGATCACCCGCCCGCCCGCGCCCGCCCGCTCGGCACCGTGCCGCAGCAGCTCCCGGCCGGCCCCGCCGCGCCGTTCCGCCGGATGGACCACAAGGCCGAGGAACGCGCGGTCCCGGTTCTCCAGGTCCGGCAGGTCCAGCCGGTAGAACCCGGCGACCGTCCCCGCCTCGTCACAGGCGAGCCACACCTCGCCGGGGTGATGGTCGAACCCCTCGGCCAGGTACACGCGGAACGTGCCCTCGGACATGGGCGGCTCCACCGGGTCGTCGGCCTGGCTGACCGCGCGGTGCACCTCATAGCACTCGTGCGTGGTCTTCTCGTCAGCGGGATCCCACCGTGCGATGCGCATCCTTCTAGCGAACAGCACTGCCCGATCCGCGGCGACCGGTTTTTGACCTGCGACAACGCGTAACGGGCAAACCGCCAGGTAGGCCGCGTCACGGCAGCTTTGCCCGAAACATAAAGATTCATAACTATCTAATCCGTAGTCGCTCCCGGCGCGGTACGCTAAGCCGCCTGCGGCCAGCTAGCGAAGGGGGGCGGCAGATGCCCATCGTCATCTGGGGCCTGCGCGTCATCTACGGGACGCTCGGGCGGGGCGTGTTCTTCTGCCGCCGCTGCGGCGGTGACCGCGAGTACCGGCACCGCGCGGGCCGCAGGTACGTCACGATCTTCTTTATCCCGGTCATCCCGCTGATGAAGACCGGTGATCACGTCCAGTGCCTGACCTGCAAGACCAGGTACGTCACCGAGGTGCTCCAGCTGCCGACCACGATCGAGATGCAGGTGGCGCTGGTCGCGGGGCTGCGCGCGGTGGTCGCCGTCATTCTGCGGGCCGGCGACCCGGGCAGCCCGCTGGCCCGTCGCCGCGCCCTGGACGCGGTGATCGGCGCGGGTGACGCGGGCTACGACTCCGACGCGCTCGAGGCGGACCTCGCCGAGCCCGCCGAGGTCGGCCGGCCGCGGATCGTCGCGCTTGGCGGCCAGCTCCAGGTGGAAGCGCGCGAGTGGTGCCTGGCCGAGGCCATCAGGATCGCGATGGCCGACGGCCCGCTGACCGGCACCGAGCGCGTCGCCGTCGAGTACCTGGCCGCCGCCCTCGGCATGACCCAGGCCCAGGCGATCGGCGTGATCGCCCTCACCGAGCAGAACGCGTTAGGTGTTACCCCGCGGGGGGGATGGGGGGGGCGGTTGGCACACGCCCTCGTTCTGGCTGATACATTGTCTCTTGCTATGTCACGCGAGCTGCTCCTCCTTAGCGGCCGCGGCGGGGGCCTATAGAGGCTGGCTCCCTCGTCGCGGGTGCTCGGCATGTCCGCTGGCCGCCGACCGGACAACACCGCGAATCACGAAGGACGTAGCTAGCCATGACTGAGCAAGACCGCTCATATCCCCCGGTAGCACCCGTATACCAGCAGCCAAGCGGCATGCCGTGCCACCGGTACACCCCGTTCAAGCCGGTTGACCTGCCCGACCGCACGTGGCCGAACAAGGTCATGACGAAGGCGCCGCGCTGGCTGTCCACCGACCTGCGCGACGGCAACCAGGCGCTGATCGACCCGATGTCGCCCGCCCGCAAGCGGGCCATGTTCGACCTGCTCGTCAAGATGGGCTACAAGGAGATCGAGGTCGGCTTCCCGAGCGCGAGCCAGACCGACTTCGACTTCGTCCGCGAGCTCATCGAGGGTGACAAGATCCCGCCGGACGTGCGGATTTCCGTGCTCACCCAGGCCCGAGAGGACCTGATCGAGCGCACCGTGCAGTCACTGGCGGGCGCGCTGCGCGCCACCGTGCACCTGTACAACGCGACCGCGCCGACGTTCCGCAAGGTGGTCTTCCGCAACAGCCGGGAGGAGACCAAGGCCCTGGCGGTCGAGGGCACGCGGCACGTCATGAAGTACGCGGAGGCGATCCTGCCCGGCACCGACTTCGGCTACGAGTACTCGCCGGAGATCTTCATGGACACCGAGCTCGACTTCGCCCTGGAGACCTGCGAGGCCGTCATGGACGTGTGGCAGCCTGGCCCGGGCCGGGAGATCATACTCAACCTGCCCTGCACCGTCGAGCGCTCCACCCCGAACGTGTACGCGGACCAGATCGAGTGGATGTCCCGGAATCTATCCCGGCGCGACCACGTATGTCTCTCCGTGCACACGCACAACGACCGGGGCACCGCCGTCGCCGACGCCGAGCTGGCCGTGCTGGCCGGCGCGGACCGGGTCGAGGGCTGCCTGTTCGGCAATGGCGAGCGCACCGGCAACGTCTGCCTGGTCACCCTGGGCCTGAACCTGTTCGCGCAGGGC
This sequence comes from uncultured Streptosporangiaceae bacterium, assembly GCA_964581815.1. GTDB lineage: Bacteria > Actinomycetota > Actinomycetes > Streptosporangiales > Streptosporangiaceae > Trebonia. The sequence goes on from CAZORE010000083.1 coordinate 8,056, forward strand.
ATCGACCCGATGATCAACTTCAGCAACATCGACGAGATCCGGCGCACCACCGAGTACGTCAACCAGCTGCCGGTGCACCCGCGCCACCCGTACGCGGGCGAGCTCGTCTACACCGCGTTCTCCGGCTCGCACCAGGACGCGATCAAGAAGGGCTTCGAGGCCCTGGAGGCCGAGGCGGCGCAGGCGGGCGTCCCGTTCGGCGAGTACGCGTGGAACGTCCCGTACCTGGCGATCGACCCGCACGACGTGGGCCGCTCCTACGAGGCGGTCATCCGGGTCAACAGCCAGTCGGGCAAGGGCGGCATCGCCTACGTCATGAAGACCGGCCACTCGCTCGACCTGCCGCGCCGCCTGCAGATCGAGTTCTCCAAGGTGATCCAGGTCCGCACCGACGAAGCGGGCGGCGAGGTCACCCCCGCCGAGATCTGGGACGCGTTCAGCACCGAGTACCTGGCCGACGGCCCGGTGGCGCTGCTCGACCACCAGTCATCGTCGGTCGTGGGCGGCAAGCACCGGCTCGCCGCGGCGGTCGCGGTCGACGGCGCGCCCCAGGACGTAGAGGGCATCGGCAACGGCCCGATCTCCGCGTTCTGTGCCGCCCTGTCCTCGGTCGGCATCGACGTCCGCGTCCTTGACTACGCCGAGCACGCCCTCACCGAGGGCACCGACGCCCAGGCCGCCGCCTACGTCGAGGTCGAGACCGGCGGCACGGTGCTGTGGGGCGTCGGCATCGACACCAACACGGCCACCGCCTCGATGCGCGCCATCCTCAGCGCCGTCAACCGCGCCCGCCGCGCGTAGGTCAGCACCGAGCAACATCCCGAACGGGCGCCTGCTCCGCCTTCCCCTCGCAACATGACCAGGGAAGGCGGAGCAGCGCGGGACGCGACGGCGACCCCGTTAACTCGTCCCATGCCCTCGCCCTTGCCTTCCCTTCTTTCTCGGCACATGACCTGGAAGGCGGGGCGAACGCGTGATGCGCGGCGATCCCGTAACGCATCCATGACCCGTGACGGGCGTGGGGGATCGGGGGCGGGTGGTCAGCCCGCGGACAGTCGTGGCCCAAAGACCGGGCCCCGAACGTCCGCGGCTCCGACCGCCACCGCCCCCGCTCCCTCGCCCAGCACGCACGCTCCCTCGCCCAGCACACACGCTGCCTTGCCAGCGCCCGCAGCACTGCACTGCCGCGCCCGTCCCCGTCACACAGTCTTGACCACTATCACCGCTACTCCCCGCGTGCCCCTTTCATCTCGCACGTCCCCTCAGATCCCACAGCCCTCGGGCTGAGCCCTTCCCGCTCTGCTCACGTCCGCCACGTCCGTCCCTCACGCCCGGCGACGGTCAGCCTAGGCCGCGACTTACTATCAGTTCTAGCGTTCCGCGACGACCTCGTATCAGTTTCTGCGTCCTATACCGGGCATAACGGACGCGGAAGTGACCGAAACTGATACCGAGTCGAGATTCAGGCCCGAACTGATAGGTAGTGGGGCCCCGCGGGCGGGCGGGCGGGCGCGGGCGGCTGGCGCCGGATGTCGGTGAGGTGCGGGACAATAAAGGGGTGCTTGGGTACCGGGATGACGGGGTCGTGCTGCGGACGCAGAAGCTGGGCGAGGCGGACCGCATCATCACCCTGCTCACCAGGCACAACGGACGTGTCCGGGCCGTCGCGAAGGGTGTCAGGCGTACCAAGTCGCGGTTCGGCGCACGGCTTGAGCCGTTCACGCACGTCGACGTGATGGTTCACCCGGGACGGTCGCTTGACGTCATCACCCAGGCCGAGGTGATCAGGGCCTACGGCACGGCCCTGGTGAGTGACTATCCCAAGTACACGGCGGGCACGGCCATGCTGGAGACCGCCGAGCGGTTCACGCCGGTGGAGAAGGAGCCCGCGATCCGGCAGTTCCTGCTGCTGATCGGCGGGCTGCGCGCGCTCGGCGACGCCATCGACCCAGCCGATGCCGCCGCCGGCTGGCTAGCAGTCGGCGATAGCCTCGCAGGCGGCACCGATGACCCAGGCGGCACCGATGACCGCGGCGGCGCTGATGCCCCGGTAGCGCCCGGTGCCCTCCACGGCACTCAGGTGCCCGGCGACCCCAGAGCCTTCTTCAGCGACCCCGGTGCCCCCGTCGCCGGGGCAGGGCAGGCCGGAGCTGGCGATCGCGGGACGGCGCGCCGCGATCCGCGGATGGTGCTTGACGCCTACTTCCTCCGCTCGCTGACCTTCGCGGGCTACGCCCCGGCGCTGGAGAACTGTGCCCGCTGCGGCACTCCCGGCAAGCCCCTGGTGGCGTTCGCGCTGGCCGCGGGCGGGATGGTGTGCGCTGACTGCCGGCCGCCAGGGGCCGCGTCGCCCGCGGCCCAGACGGTGGCACTGATGATCGCGCTGCTGCGCGGCGACTGGGACGAGGCGATGCGGAGCGAGCGCAGGCACCGGGTAGAGTGCAGTGGCCTGGTGGCCGCGTACCTGCAGTGGCACCTGGAGCACTCGATCCGGTCGCTGCGTCATGTGGAGCGTGCTTGAGCAAGACCCTGCCGCCACGGGGGTCCCGTGCCGTGCGGCCACCGTACCCGCATCCGAGCGGCATCCGCCCACCGGAGATCCCGCGTGAGCTGGTGCCCCGGCACGTCGCCATCGTGATGGACGGCGACGGCCGGTGGGCGAAGGAGCGCGGGCTGCCGCGGACGGAAGGGCACAAGGTCGGCGAGGCCGCCCTGATGGACGTGCTGATGGGCGCGATCGAGCTGGGCGTCGAGTACATCTCCGCCTACGCGTTCTCCACCGAGAACTGGCGCAGGCACCCGGAGGAGGTCGCCTTCCTGATGAGCTTCAACCGGGACGTGATCCACCGTCGCCGGGAGGAGCTCGCCGCCGCAGGCGTGCGGATCCGCTGGGCGGGACGCCGGCCACGGCTGTGGCGCTCGGTCATCAGGGAGCTTGAGGACGCCGAGCAGCTGAGCGAGGAGAACACCGTCCTGACGCTGCAGTTCTGCTGCAACTACGGCGGCCGCGCGGAGATCCTCGACGCCACCGCGGCGATCGCCCGCGACGTGGCGGCGGGAAAGCTCCGTCCCGACAAGATCACCGAGGAACTTTTTCACCGTTACCTCGACGAGCCGGATATTCCGGATGTCGATCTATGGGTGCGCTCTTCCGGTGAGCAGCGGCTTTCCAATTTCCTGCTATGGCAATCCGCTTATGCGGAGCTCGTCTTTCTCAACACGCTTTGGCCCGATTTCGACAGGCGGCACCTGTGGCATGCCTGCGAAATCTTCGCGTCTCGTGACCGCAGGTTCGGTGGCGCCATACCAAACTCCGTGGCCAGCCAGTTGGCCGCGCCGTCCTGACGGCGCCGTCCGTCAGAATTAATGCGCCAGAGGAAATTTAGAAAGGTTCGCGGCGAGTAACCGTGCGTATTCCGGGGAACAATCCCGTTCGGATGTGCTGGGATTGTCCGCTATTCACGCTGTTACGGTGGCAGTCCCCCTATAGCCATAGCGGGCCAGTGCCGCATAACAGAATCAACCTTTTCCTTTCCTCGTCTCGGCGGGTTTGTCGGCATTCCGCGGGCGGGATCGGGGCGGAAAGGCTCGTCCGACGACGCTCAGCGAAACGGGGGCTCAGATGCGTCGTGCGATCGCAGCGGGAGTGATGGGCGGACTGATACTCGGGGGGACGGCGGCCACGCCTGCGCTCGCCGCGACGCCGGCCGCGACGAGCGGGCCGACCGCGACGGCCGGCCCGGGCATGAAGACCGTGGTCTACGCGGGGTACGCGTTCCAGGTTCCGGCGAGCTGGCCGGTGTACCGGCTGGACGAGCACCCGCGGACCTGTGTCCGCTATGACGTGCCCGCGGTCTACCTGGGCAGGCCCGGCGCGAGCATGGACTGCCCCGCCGGGCTCGCCGGCCGGACCCAGACGGTGAGCTTCATCCCGGCGGGCCGCGCCGCGCCAGTGACGGGCGGCCGAGGCAGGCAGCCGGCCAAGCAGGCCCGGCCGGAGACGGCGGCCGGCGTCGAACTGCAGCGGCTGCCCGCGGTGCACAGCATGATCAGCCAGCACGCTGACCAGCATGAGCTGGAGGTCACGCTCGGCGCGACGGGAGCCGGCGGAACGGTCCTTGGCACCTACGGCGCGGCCCCCGGCGTCCTCGAGCAGGTGCTCAACACCCTGCGCCTGGCCCCGGTCGGCGCAACGCCGACGGCTCAGAGCGTCCCTCCGCAGGCGGTGCCC
>CAZORE010000083.1:12386-20767 GCA_964581815.1 uncultured Streptosporangiaceae bacterium
GACCGTGCCCGCGCAGACCGTGCCCGCGCCGACCCGGGCACCGACGGCGCACCCGACGGTCGCACCGCAGCGCGCGGCGGTCGCGGCCCTCCGCGCACGGGTCACCAGGACCCCGGCCCGCCATCCCGTCGCCGCGCAGCAGACCTACACCAGCTGGCAAGGCGTCCCTTCCGACTGGCCGGCCGAGATCGTCCAGATGTCACAGCCGCAGTCACACCCGGTCGGCGGCTTCGACGCGTGCACCGCCCCGTCGCTGGCGACCATGCGCGTCTGGCGCAGCCGCTATGCCGCGGTCGGCGCATACATCGGCGGCATTAACGCCGCGTGCGCCTACGGCAACCTTTCCGCGACGTGGATACAGAGCGTCGCGGCGATGGGCTGGGGAGTCCTGCCGACCTACGTCGGCCCGCAGGCACCCTGCTGGAACGGCGGCAACGGGGTGCTGATCAGCCCGGGCAGGGCCGCGGCGCAAGGTAACGCCGCTGGCTTGGACGCGGTCAGCGACGCGAGGTACTTCGGCCTGGCCGCCGGCTCACCGATCTACTACGACATGGAGGCCTACACCGGCGGCACGGCCTGCAAGCAGGCCGTGCTCTCGTTCCTCGGCGCGTGGGACCGCGCGGTGGCCGCGTGCGGGTACGTGACCGCCGTCTACTCGAGCAGGGACTCGGGAATCAAGAACATCCAGGAGTGGACTACCGGCCACAATCCGGGGTTCACTCCGCCGGACGCGATCTGGGTCGCGGTGTGGGATGGCGTCCCGTCGCTCGCCGGCGATCAGCTGGCCTGGCCGCTTACCGAGCGGAGCAAGCAGTACTCGGGCAGTGCCAACGTGACCGTCGGCGGGATCACGCTCAACATAGACAAGGACATCGTGGGCGGCCCGGTGGCCCGCTGACCCGCGCGGACCCGCGGGCCGGTCCCGTATACGGCAAAGCCTCGGGAACCGGTAAACGAGTTCGCACGAACCGGCGCGGACTCATAAGCTCACGGCATGGCCCTACGCAGCGACCGCCTTGACGCCATCGTCAACCTGAGCAAGCGACGCGGATTCGTCTATCCGTCGAGTGAGATCTACGGCGGCCTGCGTGCCGCGTGGGACTACGGCCCGCTCGGCGTGGAGCTGAAGAACAATGTCAAGCGCCAGTGGTGGCGGTACATGGTCCAGGAGCGCGACGACATCGTCGGCTTGGACTCGAGCGTGATCCTCGCCCGCGAGGTCTGGGAGGCGAGCGGCCACGTCGCCACGTTCACCGACCCGCTGACCGAGTGCCTCTCCTGTCACCGGCGGTTCCGCGCCGACCACCTCATCGAGGCCTACGAGGAGAAGCACGGCCACGCCCCGGCCGCCGGCCTCGCCGACATCAACTGCCCGAACTGCGGTAACAAGGGCCAGTTCACCGAGCCGAAGCAGTTCAACGGCATGCTCCGCACCTACATCGGTCCGGTCGAGGACGAGAGCGGCCTGGCGTTCCTGCGCCCGGAGACCGCGCAGGGCATCTTCATCAACTACAAGAACGTGCTGACCACCAGCCGCAAGAAGGTCCCGTTCGGCATCGGCCAGGTCGGCAAGTCGTTCCGCAACGAGATCACGCCGGGCAACTTCATCTTCCGCACCCGCGAGTTCGAGCAGATGGAGATGGAGTTCTTCGTCGCGCCGGGCACCGACGAGGAGTGGCACCAGTACTGGATCGACCACCGCCTCGCCTGGTGGACCGATCTCGGTGTGAAGAAGGAGAACCTGCGGCTGTACGAGCACCCGGCGGAGAAGCGGAGCCACTACTCCACGCGGACGGTCGACATCGAGTACCGCTTCGACTTCGTTGGCTCGGAGTGGGGTGAGCTCGAGGGCATCGCGAACCGCACCGACTACGACCTGAGCTCGCACCAGAAGGCCTCGGGCATCGACCTCACCTACCTGGACCAGGAATCCGGCGAGCGGTACACCCCGTACGTGATCGAGCCTGCGGCCGGCGCGGACCGTGGCACGCTGGTCTTCCTGCTCGACGCCTACTCCGAGGACGAGGCGCCGGACGCCAAGGGCAAGCTGGAGAAGCGCACCGTGCTGCGCCTCGACCCGCGTCTTGCCCCGGTCAAGGTCGCGGTGCTGCCGCTGTCCCGCAACGCCGACCTGTCGCCCAAGGCCAAGGACATCGCCGCCATGCTCCGCAAGCGGTGGAACACGGACTTCGACGACGCTCAGGCGATCGGCCGCCGCTACCGCCGCCAGGACGAGATCGGCACCCCGTTTTGCGTCACCGTCGACTTCGACACCCTGGAAGACCAGGCCGTGACCGTCCGCGACCGCGACACCATGGCCCAGGAGCGCGTCGGCATCGACGCCCTGACCGGCTACCTCTCGGACCGCCTGCCCCTCTGGTAACCACCAGGATCATCCCGAACGGGAGCGTGTTTCTACTTTCTCCTCCGATGACCCCGGTCGCGGAGCGGTGGGGATCGCCGCGCGCAGTCGGGCGCCGATTAAGCGCCCTCCGGGGACACCCCGGACCCCGGGCGATCGGTCGCCCGAACGCGCGCGGCTCACCCCACTCGCCCCGCTTCCTCTGTCAACGGGCGGAAGACGCGAGACCTGACTCGCGGATCGCTGCCGTGAACGCCGCGATGGCCGGATGGTGACGGGTTCCCTTCCTGAAGGCGATGCTGCTGCGGCGCTTGGCTGCCAACGGAGTGATGGCAACGCCTGACGGGGCTCCTGTCAGCCCGAGTTGCGGGACGAGGGAGACGCCCTGGCCCGCGGCGACGAGCGCGAGGACGGTGCCGAAGTCGTCGGCGTAGTGCCGGATCCTTGGCGTGAAGCCTTGCGCCTCGCAGGCGCGGATCACCAAGGTGTGGCACAGGGTTCCCGGGCTGCCCGCGATCCACGGGGCATCGCGGCAGTCCGCGACGCTGATTTGCTTCTCGATGCTGGGCGTGGGGGTCGCGGTCGCCAGGTAGACGGTTTCCTCAAGCAGCGGCTCGCGGTCAAGCGCGGGGTCTGGCGTGGCGGGCACGTAGTCGTAGACGAAGGTCAGGGCGACGTCGAGGGCTCCGCTGTGCAGCGCGTCCGGGACGTCGGCCGGGTCGAGTTCGGTGACCATCAGCTCCAGCCCTGGGTGGTCGCGGCCGAGCGCGACGAGCGCCGAGGGCAGGATGACGCGGGCCGCGCTCGGGAACGCGCCGATGCGCAGCGGGCCAGTGAGGTTGTCGCGGGTGGCGGCGAGTGCGGCGGACGCTTCCTCAAGGACCGTGAAGACGGACTCGGCGTACCTGGCGAGGACGGTGCCGGCCGGGGTGAGCGCGACCCGGCGGCCCGTTCGCTCGAGCAGCGGCACCCCGGCCTCCCGTTCCAGCGCGGCAAGCTGCTGCGAGACCGCCGACGGCGTGTAGGCGAGGGATTCGGCGACCGCGGTGATCGTGCCGCGGCGGGTCAGTTCGAGCAGCAGGCGGAGCCTGCGGACATCGATCATTAGCTCAGCTTACAAGTCAATGCAGGAATTTGAACTGGACCTTCATAAGCGTCACGGGCAGGCTCGGTCCATGGAACCTTCGCTGCCGGGACTGCACGTACCGCTGGTCACGCCGTTCTCCGAAGACGGCGAGCTTGCGACCGAGGCGCTCGAGAAGCTGGCGCACGGCGTCATCGACGCGGGCGCCGCGGGCATCGTCGCACTCGGGACCACCGGGGAGCCCGCCACGCTCACCGCCGCCGAACGGCACGCCGTGCTCGATGTCGCCGCCCGGGCCTGCCGTGAGCGCGGGGCCGCGCTGATCGTCGGCGCTGGCTCGAACGACACGGCGAGCACGGCCCGGGAGCTTCGTGACCTGGCCGCCTGGCCGGAAGTGTCCGCCGCGCTCACCGTGGTGCCCTACTACACCAGGCCATCGGAAGAGGGCGTGATCGCGCACTTCACGAGGCTGGCTGGGGACAGCCCGATCCCGCTGATCGTCTACAACATCCCCTACCGCACCGGCCGGGTGCTGAGCGCCGGCACGCTGCTTCGGCTCGCGAGCGTGCCTGGCATCGTCGGGGTCAAGCACGCCGTAGGCGCCGTCGACCAGGACACCGTCGTGATGATGGCCGGCCGCCCCGCCCGCTTCGCGGTGCTCGCGGGCGACGACGTGTTCGCGTCATCGCTGCTCGCGCTCGGCGCCGCGGGCGGCATCCTCGCCTCCGCGCACCTGCGCACCGCCGAGTTCGCCGCCCTGATCGCGGCCTGGCATTCGGGCCAGCTGGAACAGGCCCGCGACCTTGGACACCGGCTCGCCCCGTTGTCGGCGGCGCTGTTCGCCGAGCCCAGCCCGGCTGTCGTCAAGGGCGTACTGCACGCTCAGGGCCGGATCCCGAGCCCGGCGGTGCGGCTGCCGCTGCTGCCAGCCGGCCGGGGCACGGTAGACGCGGCGCTCAGCCTGTGCTAGCCCAAGTGCTAGCCCGGGCTAGGCGGGCTGCGGGACGCGAGCCGGGCGGGGCGCGATGAGCAGCGACTGGGCGCCGACACCGATCGGACCGTCGAGGTCGGACAGGACGGAGGTGGCGATGCCGGTCCCGCCGTGCGACACCGTGGTCTGCGCGTCCAGGCAGATCCACTCGCCCACGGGCTCGCGGTGCAGGTGGACGGTGAGTTCGGTGTTGAGCGAGAACCAGCGCGCCACGTCGATCTCGAGCGAGGCGCCGTTGCCGCTGTCGGCGATGACCAGCGACCGCGAGACCGGGCTCGGCTCCTCATCGGGTACCAGCGGGTAAAGCATTTTCCCCCAGAAGGCGCCGGGGCCGGGCGCGGTCAGGCTGCCGCGCGCCGCGCGGATGTCGATGGCCGACATGTACCCGTCGACCCAGCCGGGCGGCGGGCCGGCGAACTCCGCCTTGCCCGGCAGCGGCGGCGGCGCGGCGAGCCGGGAGGCCGTCGGGACGGCCTCGGTCCGCTGCACTCGCCAGGCCGTGGCCCGGGCGACCTCGTGCCCGCGGGAGCTCATCGTGGCCTCGAGCAGCTCGACGCTGAGTCCCGGACGCGCCCGCCGTGCCGTGACGGTGATCTCGCCGACCGGGATCGGCCGCAGGATCTCGCAGGTGAACCGGGTGATCATCATGTCGTCACGCGGGTGGACGCGCTCCATGGCCCGGCTGAGCAGGGCGCTCGGCGGCCCCCCGTGCTGTGCCCGCGGGTCCCACGGGCCTGTCGTGTGTACTGTCGCCTGCCACCGATCGTCTCCCAGTGGCACGTAGAAGCTGTCTGCCATAAGAAAAAGGCTAGGAAGCGGAGCCTGAGCGTGACACCGCGGCAGCAACACACTCGCGGTGGTGAAAGGTACCGCGAGTGGTGGTGACACCAGCAGCGCCGCGGGTCGGCTAGTACCCCTCCCGGGCTACATCAGGGCGGACATGACGGTGTCGAGCGTCGACGGGGGCTCGGGCGCCGCCGGGCGGTGCGCGGCCGGCATCTCGGCGCGGGCGGCGCGGTCGTAGATGTCGGCGGCCGCCTCGTGGAAGCCGGCCGGCAGGCCGGCCGCCGCCATGGACGCGGCGATCTCCTCCATCTCGGCGACCCAGCGCCAGCCCTTGGCGGCCGCGGCCGCCGCTGACCGCTCGGACTGCTCGCCGAGGGCCCGCTGTGACAGCGACCACTCGGTGAGCAGGGTCTGCTCGACGCCGCTGGCGCGGGCCAGCGCGCGGGCCGCGAGCAGCAGCGCCGCGCTGCCCTTGGTCCACGCGGCGTAGGCCATCTTCACCGACGAGGCCGCGTACAGCGGCCCCTCCGCGATCCGCGCGTCCAGCCGGGAACGGCTGAACAGGATGCGGACCTCGGCGGCGTGCGGGCCGGACAGGTACAGCCGGGTGTCCCCGGCCACCTCGGGCGGCATGCCGATGATGCCGCCGTCCACGTAGGTCGCGCCCGCGGCGGTGACGACGGCGCAGACCTGCTCCGCGGTCGCGACCGAGATCGCGTTGGCGTCGACGTAGCGCCCGGCGTACCCGGCGGACGCCACCTGCCGCGCCACGTCGAGGGCGGCGTGCGGCGGGCAGACCGACAAGATCACCGAGGACCGCGCGATCAGCCGGTCGAACGTCACCCCGGTCAGCCCGGCCGCGAGCGCGCGCCCGGTTGACGCGCGGGACCGCCCGGCGGGGTCCCACAGCACCTCGTGGCCGACCGAGACCAGGCAGCCGCCGACGGCGGCGCCCATCTCACCGGGGTGCAGCAGCCCGACGGTCGCCATAAGGGCCTCCAGCGCGTTAGGCGGTATTCGCCATTATTGTGCCGGTTCGCCCGGTGAGCGCGGATACCGGACGGAACCGCGGCACAACTGGTACCTGATTCCTCGCTGCATTCCCCGCGGCTGCCGGTTCACCCGCCCCGGCGCTACCAGGCGATGCCGGGCAGGCCGCCGGCCGTGAAGATGGCCGGCGTGGGGAGCGGGGTGAACGTCCAGTTGTTTCTCTCCAGGGTCAGCTCGCCAAGGCGAACCGACGTGCCGTGGCCCGGCGTGACCACGGACCACTCGATAAGCAGCGTGGCACCGGTGCTGCTCGACCACACGGTGGCCGGGTAGACCGCCGACCCCGCCGGCACGCCGATGGTCTTGACGTACGGGAAGGAGCGCCACTCCGCCCCGTTGGCCAGGCGCGTTTGCATGGGCCGCCACTCAAGTACCCAGCGCACGGTGGTGGGGCTGATGTGCCCGCCCGGGCCGGCGGACAGGAGGCAGAAGAGCGTGGTCCCGTTACCGCTCAGCACCGGGAAGAAGGTGCCGCAGGAGCCCGTAGGGTACGGGTCGCCGCCGAGGTCCTCGATGACCTTGCTGTCCGTCATCAGGTCGCCGCCCGCCGCCGTGACATCCACGCTGCGCACCTCGAGCAGGTAGCGCGGGGTTCCTCCCGACTTGCTGAGCACGGGGAACGCGATCGCCCTGTCCCCGTCGATCCAGCTGAGCGCCGGGTACTGCCCGGGGTACCGCCCGGGCCGGACGCCGGGCATGGCGTCAGAGACAACCGCCGACGTGCTCACGGTGGACCACGTCCGCACCGGCCAGCCGGTCGCCACCGAGTAGACGCGCAGTTCCCTGATGCCCGTGCCGGTTACCGACTCGCTGGCCAGGGCGACCGCGAGTTCCTTACCCGAGGCGGACAGCGCGATCGCGATGACCCCGGGCAGCGACTGGATCGGCAGCCGGGTCAGCCGCGAGGGGAAAGGTTTCCCGGGGATCGTCGTGAGCAGGTAGAACCGGACATCCGGTCCAGCGCTGCCGGAGGTGGGCGTCGCGGCGACGGCGAACGTCCGGTCGTCGGCCGCGCCGGACACCGACACGAACGTGCTGCCGGGGGGCGGCGAGATGTATGCGACCGTCCCGCCGGTGCGGGTCTCGCCGACGACCAGGCCGTTCGGCGCGCCGGACTGTCCCGATGCCGGATGGAGCGCCACGTAGTACCCCGGCAGCCTGCCTTCGGCGGGGGCAACCGCGGTGGCCGACGAGGACGCGGTGGCCCGCGGAGCCACGCGCCCGTTCGGGAGGTCCTTGACGGTCACCAGCGAGACGGCCAGCGCGACCACCGCAACCGCGGCGAGGAGCGGCGCACCCCAGGACCACCGGAAGCGCGGGCCGCGCCGCCGGTGCCGCGGTCGGCCAGGCGATAGCCCGGCGGCGGCGGCCGTCAGCCGCAGCGGCGGCGCGTCGGTGACCGTGCCGGCCAGGTCCCGCAGGGCCGCCGCGGTCTCGGCCGTGAGCCAGCCCAGGTCGTCGTTCTCGTTCAGCACAGCCCCTCCCGCAGCATCCGGCCGAGCGCGGCGACCGCCCGGGACGTGGTGGACTTGACCGTGCCCCGGCTCACGCCCATGGCGCTCGCGGTCTCCTCCTCGGACAGTTCCAGGTAGTAGCGGCAGACGAGCGCCTCGCGCTGCCGGCCCGGCAGCCGCCGCAGCCCGGCCAGGATCCGCCGCCGGTCCTCGCTGATCAGCGCCGCGGTCTCGGCCGACGGTGGTTCCCCCAGGTCAAAGGCGGCCAGCAGGTCCCGTCGGGTGCGCCGGTCCCGCCGCTTGACCGCGTCCCGGCACCCGTTGAGCACGGCCGAACGGACGTATGCCTCCGCCTTCCCCGGGTCGCTGAGCCCATGCCAGCGCCGGAACAACCCGAGGAACGCGTCCTGCACCACGTCCTCCGCGGCGGGCCGGTCGCCGAGCATGAGCAGCGCGATCCTGATCATGCTCACCGCGTGCGCCTGGTACAGCGCGGTCACCGCCCGCGCGGCATCCTCCCGCGGCGGCCCGTAAGGCGGCCCGGACTGGCGCCCGGGCGCGTCGGAACCAGCGTCCAGTGTGCCCACGGTGAAGAGACGACGGGACCGGCGGCGGGGTTGCCTCCCACGGGTTATCAGGACACGGGTTACCAGG
>CAZORE010000083.1:20867-31703 GCA_964581815.1 uncultured Streptosporangiaceae bacterium
CAGGACACGGGTTACCAGGCGATGGCCTGCGGGCTGGTGAGGGGAAGGATGCCCGACGGCAGCCGAAGCGGCGTGAACGTGCCGTGACTGATCACGCCGACGTGAACGGAGCCAGCGAAAGCGCCGCCAAGCCGCAGCGTCGCTGAGGCACTGTGGCCGCTGCCGCCGCTCGGGCTGGTCGTCGCCTGAGGGGCGGCAGCGATGGCCCATTCCCCGATGAGCGCGGACCCGGACGGGCTGGCCCATAGCGTGCCGGCTTGCCCGGCGAAGTTCATCCCGGCGGCGTCCGGGCCGGCTACGGTTGCCTGCCGGGTGACCTGGTAAGCGACGGTGTACTTGCCGGCCGCCGGGGCCTGCGGCGAGGCCTGGTAGGCGCGCCAGGTGATCGTCCACTGGTTAGGCCCGGTCGGCAGGGGCCGGATGTCGGTCGTGACGCAGGCGATCGTCTGGCCGTCTGCGCTGATGACGGGCGGAATGAGCCTGCACTGCGGCGGGGTATTCGCCGCCGCCGACCAGATGAGCTGGCTGTCCGCGATCAGGTCGCCGCCGCTCAGCGGCCCGTCGACGTTTAGCCTGCGCACGCTCTGCGTGCTCGCCGTCGCGTCAATGGTGGAGAACGCGATGGCCCGGTCGCCGTCGATCCAGGTCAGCAGGTTCTGCGGGGACGCGCCCGGGTTCCACATGGCGGGGGCGTCTTTGGTGCTCCAGGCGAGCAGCGGGCGGCCGGTGGCGACGGAGAAGACGATGATGCGCCGCTGTCCCTGCGTCGGCCCGGTCTCCGCTACGGCGAGGTACTTGCCCGACGCGGACAGCGCCGAGGCGACGACGCCGGACTGCTGCGCGATGGCCGTGGAGCCATAGGAGATCACGTGGTCGGTGCCTGGTGCGAGTACCAGCAGGAACCACAGGCCAGTCGTCGGTGACCCCCCAGTTTCCGTGGCGAAGGCGAAGAACGTGCGGTCGTCGGCAGCCGCCGTCACGCTCTCGAACGACATGTGCGGCGGCGGCGTGACCGGCAGCGTCTCCCCGGTGACGGAGTCGCCCATCAGCAGGCCGTCAGACGAGCCAGGCCCTGCGGCCGGGTCAACCGCCACGTAGTAGCGCGGCACCCCGCCGGGTCCGGAGTTGGTGAGCACGGGCTGGGGAACCACGCCATCGTTCTGCGGCCCCCTGACGAGGACCAGGGTGACGGCCACCGCCACGACCACCGCGGCGGCGGCGACCGGGGCGAGCCAGGAGCGCAAGCGGGGGCTGTTCCCGCGGCGCCAAGAGCGGCGCGACCACCGCCCGGCGGACCGCGACCCGCCCGGGGCCGGGTCGAGCCGAAGCGGCGGCACCTCGCGGACCGTCGCCGCGATGGCCCGGGTGGTGGTGCGGATGGCGTCTTCTTCCCGGCTCATGATCCCTCACTCAGCGTCCGGCCGACCGCGGCGAGCGCCCGGTGCGTGGCTGACTTCACGGTGCCGCGGCTGACCCCCATCGCCTGGGCGGTCTCCGCTTCCGACAGGTCGAGGTAGTAGCGCAGCACGACCGCCTCGCGCTGGCGGCGCGGCAGTTTCCATAGCGCGGCGGCGACCGCGCGCTGCTCGTCGCCGAGCAGGGCACGGGCTTCCGCGGACTCGGCGAGGCCCGCGCGGCCGTCCCCGCCCCCGCCCGCGACCTCGGCGAAGTCGGCGGTGGTGCCGAGCCAGAGCCGCGAACGGCGGCGCCGCGCGGTCCGGCAGCCGTTCACCACGCTGACGCGCAGGTACGCCAGCGGCGCGGCCGTGTCGGCCAGGCTGTCCCAGCGGCGGTACAGGCCGAGGAACGCGTCCTGCACGATGTCCTCGGCGGCCCCGCGGTCGCCGGTCAGCACGACGGCCAGCCGGACCAGGCCGAGCGCGTGCTCGGCGTACAGGGTTGTCACCGCGGCCGTCGCACCCGGCGACAATCGCGCGTCAGCGATGTTCACGTACCTAGTAACTCCGTAGCCGCCGGAAGGTTGCCTGGCCCGCGGAAATCGCGGGCCCGGCATGTTCCGGCAATGCTAAAGGCGTGCACGCAGTGTGATCAGAGTCACGTGACGGCGCGGAGACGGGGCTGTGGCGAATCGGTAAAGGGAGTGCCAAGTCCGGCTCGCGGCCGTGATTCCTAATTTCCGGGACGGAATGTCCGAAGTCAGGGCGCATACCAATTCAGCCGGTCTAAACCAGGGGTCTATACCAATAACGGTGGAGAGGTCTAAACCACTGGTCAGAGCGGTTAAAACGGCGATGGGATCGTGCTTTAAGCCACACTATATCCACATTGTCGGGATCTATTTAATTGTGTACCGTCGTATTTCTTAGGACAGATCAAAGCTGGGTACAGTCCGAACAACGGAACGTTGCCAGCGCGAGGAGCGTTCAGTGCCGAAGTTCGTATATGACTTCACAGAAGGTAACAAGGATCTCAAGGACCTCTTGGGCGGGAAGGGTGCGAACCTTGCCGAGATGACCAATCTCGGGCTGCCCGTTCCCCCCGGGTTCACGATCACGACCGACGCGTGCCGCCACTACCTGGCGCATGGCACCACCCCCGACGGCCTTGACGATGAGGTCACGAGCTACCTGGAAGCACTGATGCGGACCATGGGCCGCAGGCTCGGCGACGCCGCCGACCCGCTCCTGGTCAGCGTCAGGTCCGGCGCCAAGTTCTCCATGCCGGGCATGATGGACACGGTCTTGAACATCGGCCTGTCGGACGACTCGGTCGACGGCCTGGCCAAGCAGTCGGGCAACGAGCGGTTCGCCTGGGACGCCTACCGGCGGCTGATCCAGATGTTCGGCAAGACCGTCCTCGACATCAAGGGCGACCACTTCGAGCACGCGATCGAGGCGGCGAAGCAGGCCAAGGGCGTCACCAGCGACACGCAGCTGAACGCCGAGGACATGAAGGCGCTCACCGCGACCTTCAAGGAGCTTGTCGTCACGCACGCGGGCCGGGAGTTCCCGCAGGACCCGCGCGAGCAGATGAACCTCGCGGTGCTCGCGGTGTTCGACTCGTGGAACTCGGACCGCGCCGTCCTCTACCGGCGGCAGGAGCGCATCCCCGGGGACCTCGGCACGGCGGTCAGCGTCGTGGCCATGGTGTTCGGCAACCTGGGCGACGACTCAGGCACCGGCGTGGCCTTCACCAGGGACCCGGGCACCGGCGCGCAGGGCGTCTACGGCGACTACCTGCAGAACGCGCAGGGCGAGGACGTGGTGGCCGGCATCCGCAACACGGTGCAGCTGCAGGACCTCGAGCGGATCGACAAGGCGTCCTACGACCAGCTGCTCGAGATCATGCGGGTGCTCGAGAACCACTACCGCGACCTGTGCGACATCGAGTTCACCATCGAGCGCGGCAAGCTCTGGATGCTGCAGACCCGGGTCGGCAAGCGCACCGCCGCGGCGGCCTTCCGCATCGCGGTGCAGCTAGTGAACCAGGGCATGATCGACCTGGACGAGGCGCTCAGCCGGGTGTCGGGCGAGCAGCTCGGCCGGCTGATGTTCCCGCGCTTCGACACGACCGGCGAGGGCATCAAGCGGATCACCAAGGCGATCTCCGCCTCGCCGGGCGCCGCCGTCGGCAAGGCGGTGTTCAGCTCCAAGGCCGCGGTCAAGTGGGCCGCGCGGGGCGAGGACGTGATCCTCGTCCGCCGCGAGACCAACCCCGAGGACCTGAACGGCATGATCGCCGCCCAGGGCGTGCTGACCAGCCGCGGCGGCAAGACCAGCCACGCGGCCGTGGTCGCCCGGGGCATGGGCAAGACGTGCGTCTGCGGCGCGGAGGAGCTTGAGGTCGACGCGAAGGCGAAGACGTTCACCGGCCCGGGCGACCTCGTCATCCGCGAGGGCGACGTCATCTCGATCGACGGCACCTCGGGCGCGGTGTACCTGGGCGAGGTCCCGGTGGTCGCGTCCAACGTGGTGCAGTACTTCGAGGGCGAGCTCAAGACCGACTGCGACGAGCTCGTCGCCGCCGTGCACACGATCATGACGCACGCCGATGCGGCGCGCCGCCTCGCCGTGCGCGCCAACGCGGACAACGGGCCTGACTGCGCACGGGCCAGGCGGTTCGGCGCCTGCGGCGTCGGCCTGGTGCGCACCGAGCACATGTTCCTCGGCGAGCGCCGCCAGCTGGTCGAAGACCTGATCCTCGCCGCGGAGGACCCGCCGGCCAGGCAGGCGGCCCTGGACGCGCTCGAGCCGCTGCAGCGCGGCGACTTCGCGGCGATCCTCGAGGCGATGGACGGGCTGCCGGTGACGATCCGGCTGATCGACCCGCCGCTGCACGAGTTCCTGCCCGACTACACGGAGCTGAGCGTCAAGGTCGCGGTGGCCGGAGACAAGGCGACGGAGCAGGACCAGCGGCTGCTGGAGGCGGTTCGCCGGCTGCACGAGCAGAACCCGATGCTCGGCCTGCGCGGCGTCCGGCTCGGCCTGGTCATACCGGGGCTGTTCGACATGCAGGTCCGCGCGATCGCGCACGCGGCCTCGGACCGGGTCCTGGCAGGCGGCAACCCGCGCCCAGAGATCATGATCCCGCTGGTCGCGACCGTGCAGGAGCTCGAGATCACCAGGGAGGCGGCGGAGAAGGTGCTCGCCGAGGTCAACGAGGAGACCGGCACCGACGTCCGTGCGCTCATCGGCACGATGATCGAGGTGCCGCGCGCCGCGCTCACCGCGGGCGACATCGCGCGGTCGGCGGAGTTCTTCTCCTTCGGCACCAACGACCTGACCCAGATGACCTGGGCCTTCTCCCGTGACGACGTGGAGGGCGCATTCTTCGCCCCCTATATCGACAAGGGCATCTTCGGCGTGTCGCCGTTCGAGACCATCGACCCGGCCGGCGTGGGGCGGCTCATCAAGATCGCCACGGCCGAGGGCCGCGCCGCCCGGCCCGGCCTCAAGCTCGGCATCTGCGGCGAGCACGGCGGCGACCCGACGTCGGTCTGGTTCTTCCACCAGGCGGGCCTCGACTACGTGTCCTGCTCACCGTTCCGCGTCCCGGTCGCCCGCCTCGAGGCGGGCCGCGCCGCGGTGGCCAGCGGCGGCAGCGACACCCGGTGACGCCTGTCCCCGGGACCGGGCGCTGAGCTCCAGGCCTCCAGCCGCGCCGGTCAGGCTCGGATTGTCGGGCGGGTGGGTCAGACTAGGAGGGTGACGTACCGCGACGGTGACGCCGAGCGCTGGGTGGCCGAGCCGCCCAAGCGGCCCGGGCGCACGGAGTTCCAACGGGACCGCGCGCGGGTACTGCACAGCTCCGCGCTGCGCAGGCTGGCCGCGAAAACGCAAGTGGTCAGGGCCGGATCCGGCGACTTCCCGCGCACCCGGCTGACCCACTCGCTCGAGTGCGCGCAGATTGGCCGCGAGCTCGGCGCGACGCTCGGCTGCGATCCCGACCTGACCGATGCCGCCTGCCTGGCGCACGACCTCGGCCATCCGCCGTTCGGCCACAACGGCGAGTCGGCCCTGGCCGCGCTCGCGGACGCCGGCGGCGTGCTGGCCTGCGGCGGCTTCGAGGGCAATGCCCAGTCGCTGCGCCTGCTCACCCGCCTCGAGCCGAAGGTGGCCGGGGCGGGACTCAACCTCACCCGGGCGACCCTGGACGCCGCGCTCAAGTACCCCTGGCTCAACGAGGCCGGCCTGCCGTCCGCGCCGGCGAAGTACGGAGCCTACGAATCGGACGCCGCCGCGTTCGCGTGGATCAGGGCGGACGTGCCCGGGCGGCGCCGCTGCCTGGAGGCGCAGGTCATGGACTGGGCCGACGACGTGGCCTACTCGGTCCACGACGTGGAAGACGGCCTGCACGCCGGGCTCATCGCGATGAAGGACCTCACCGATCCCGCGACACGTGCGGATGTCTCCGCCGTCGCCCTCACCCACTACTGCCCGCCGTCGTGGGCCGTCACGGCGGCGGAACTCGAGTCGGTCTTCGCCGAGTTCATCCAGCTCGACTGCTGGCAGTTCAGCTTCGACGGCGGTCCCGCGTCCCTCACCGCGGCCAAGAACCTGACGAGCGAGCTCGTCGGGCGCCTCTGCCAGGCCGCGGAGGACGGGACCAGGGCGGTAGCGGGCCCGGGCCCGCTCAGCCGCTACGACGCCGACCTGGCGGTCCCGCGCCGGCAGCTGCTTGAGTGCGCGCTGCTCAAGGCGATGGCCGCGCACTACGTGATGAGCCGCCGCGGCGCGGCCGCGCAGCAGGCGCGCGAGCGCGACCTGATCACCGAGCTGGCGGACGCCGTCGTGCGGGGCGCCCCGGCCACCCTGGACCCGGTCTACCAGCCCGCATGGGACGGTGCCGTGGGCGACGAGCAGCGCCACCGCGTCATCATCGACCAGCTGGCGTCGCTCACCGACACCTCCGCCCTCGCCTGGCATAAGCGCCTGTGCTAGCCGCGCGCCCCCTCCTTCCCTCCTCCTCAATCCAGCACCCCGCTATGGGCTACGTTTGGCAACAGCGAAGCGGTAGTGGAAAACGATGGGGAGGCGGCAATGACGACGTTTGTCATCGTGGGTGGCGGGCTGGCCGGCGCGAAGGCGGCCGAGACGCTCCGGGCCGAGGGTTTCGACGGCGACGTGGTGCTACTCGGCAGCGAGCCGGAGCGGCCGTACGAGCGCCCGCCGCTGGCCAAGGGCTACCTGCTCGGCAAGAACACCCGCGACTCGGTCTTCGTCCACCCGGCCGACTGGTACGCCGCGCACAACGTAGACCTGCGCACCGGTGTCACGGTCGCGATGATCGACCCCGCGGCGCACCTGGTGACGTTCGACGGCGGCACCATCGGCTACGACAAGCTGCTACTCGCGACCGGCGCGCACGCGCGCCGCGTCGACATCCCCGGCGCCGGCCTCGGCAATGTCTTCTACCTGCGGACTCTCCCGGAGTCTGACGCGCTGCGGGCCGCGTTCACGCCGGACGCCCGGGTGGTCATCGTCGGCGCCGGCTGGATCGGCATGGAGGCCGCCGCGGCGGCCAGGACCGCTGGCTCATCCGTCACGATCGTGGAGCCGCTGCCCGGTGCCCTGCACCGGGTGCTCGGGCCGGAGCTTGGCGGCAAGTTCGCCGACCTGCACCGCGCGCACGGCGTCACCTTCCGTTTCGAGGAGTCGGCCGCCGAGTTCCTCGCCGAGGGCCCCGGGTCCGCGAAGGTCGGGAAGGTCGTCACCACGACAGGCGCGGAACTGCCCGCCGACGTGGTCGTCGTCGGCATCGGCGCGGTCCCCAACGACGGGCTCGCCAAGTCGGCCGGGCTTGACGTCGGCAACGGGGTGGTGACCGACTCGGCGCTGCGCTCGTCCGACCCGGACATCTTCGCCGCGGGCGACGTGGCCAACTCGTACCTGCCGTTGCTCGGCCGCCACCTGCGGGTGGACCACTGGTCGAACGCGCTCAACGGCGGCAAGGCAGCGGCGAAGTCGATGCTCGGCCAGCCGGTCGAGTACGACCGGGTGCCGTACTTCTACAGCGACCAGTACGACCTCGGCATGGAGTGCTCGGGCCTGCCCTTCCCTGACCGCTACGATCAGGTCGTCTACCGGGGCGACACCGATTCCCTGGAGTTCATCGCCTTCTGGCTCAACCAGGGCCGGCTGATCGCGGGCATGAACGTCAACGTCTGGGACGTCACCGACGACATCCAGTCCCTCATCCGCTCGGCCAGGCCCCTCGACCCCGCCCGCCTGTCCGACCCCGCCATCCCCCTCACCGAAGTCTGACGGCGGGCCCGAGGGGCCCGGGCGGCTGCTCACGGAGCACACACTGCTGCATCTGGCGGGCTACGCCAGGAGCGCGCGCAGCACCACCGCCGTGTCGGTCAGGTCGGGGAGAACCGCGTCGGCCCCGGCCATGGCCAGGTCGTCGGCCGAGTAGGACCCGGTGGCCACGCCAACGGCCCGGGCGCCGGCGGCGAGTGCCGCCGCGATGTCGAGCGGCGTGTCACCGATCACCACCGTCGCGGTGCCGTCGAACGCCGCGGCGGACCGGCTGTGCACGGCCGCCGCGCGCCGCCGCGCCACCGCTACCAGTTCGGTCCGGTCCTCGTGGTCGTCGCCGTACGCCCCGATGCACAGGTCAAGCCACTCGCGCAGCCCGAGGGCCGCGAGCTTCACCTCCGCCACCGACCGGATGTTCCCGGTCAGCACCGACTGGTGGATGCGTCCGGCCGCGCCACCGCCGGGTCCGTCGGCGGGATCGGCGGCCATTGCCGGTGCGTCCGTCGCCGGGGCGCCCGTTGCTGATGCGGTCAGGGCCGGGGCAAGGAACGGCGCGGCCGCCGCGAGCGACGCGAGCGTCCGCGCGGAGGCCAGCGTCGCCAGGACTGCCGCCGCCCCGGGCAGCGCGTGGCCGCGGTCGGCCACGGCCGAGCGCACCGACGGCGCGTGCTCAACGAGCCCCGCGATGAACGGGTCGACATGCCGGCGGGGCTCGTCCACCCCGGCGAGGCCGAGCGTTTCCAGGATGATCGCCCGGTCGGTGCGCCCCGCCATCGGTGCGTAGGCCGACAGTGATCGTCCGAACAGCTGCAGGAACACCGCGCCGTAAAGGTCACGCCCAACGCCGTCGGCATTGAGCAGCGTTCCGTCAATGTCCCAGAGAACCAGGACATCGTCCATGGGTGCGTCCCCCCGTTCACGGGCGCAGGACTACTGCACCCGTTTCATCCACGAAAAGGCACCGCGAAAAACCTCGCGGATCAGCCCAGGCCAACAGGTCAAGCCCACTAGCCGCGAGCCAGGAAACACCATCGGAAATACCCGTCTTCGCTCGGCGGTAAGCAGGCGGTGGCAAAGCCCGGACGGGAAACCCGGCCGCCACCCGGGTGCCGCGGCGCGGACGCTGACCGCCGTGGGAGGTGCGAAGGTAACACCGGAAGTCCGACCACGGAAATAGACTCGGCTGCATGCCAGGTCGCATTCGCCAGGAAGACATCGCCGCCGTCCGCGAGCGCTCAGAGATCGCGGACGTCGTCGGTGAGTACCTGCAGCTCAGGCCGGCGGGCGGCGGCCACCTCAAGGGCCTGTGCCCGTTCCACGACGAGCGCACCCCGTCGTTCAACGTGACGCCGGGCAAGGAGCTGTACCACTGCTTCTCCTGTGGCGAGGGCGGCGACGTCATCAAGTTCGTCCAGAAGATGGAGAGCCTCTCGTTCGGCGAGGCGATCGAGCGGCTGGCCGCCCGCGCGGGCGTCGAGCTCCGCTACGAGCAGGGCGGGTACGTCCCCGGCCAGGAGACGGGCCAGCGGCGCCGGCTGGTCGATGCGCACCGCGTGGCCCAGGAGTTCTATGCCGAACGGATGCATGCCGATTCCGGCCGCCCGGCTCAGGCCTTCCTGGCGGAGCGCGGCTTCACGCTGGCTGACGCCGATACGTTCGGCATGGGCTACTCGCCGGCCGCGTGGGACGAGCTGACGAAGCACCTGCGCGGCCGCGGCTTCACCGAGGACGAGCTGACCAAGGCGGGCCTGGCCCGCAGGACGAGCCGGGGCACCCTGATCGACATGTTCCGTGGCCGGCTGATGTGGCCGGTCAGGGACCTGACGGGGGAGACGATCGCCTTCGGCGCCCGCAAGCTCAACCCCGAGGACGACCCCAAGTACCTGAACACGCCGGAGACGCCGATCTTCAAGAAAGGCCAGGTGCTCTACGGCGCCGACCTGGCCAAGCGGGAGATCGCCAAGCGGCGCCAGGCGGTGATCGTCGAGGGGTACACCGACGTGATGGCCTGTCACTTGTCCGGGGTGCCGACGGCAGTGGCGACGAGCGGCACCTCCTTCGGCGAGGAGCACGTCAAGGTCCTGCGGCGGCTGATCATGGACACCGACTCGTCCGTCGGCGAGGTGATCTTCACGTTCGACGGCGACGCGGCCGGCCAGAAGGCGGCGCTGCGCGCGTTCAGCCTCGAGGAGAAGTTCGTCACGCAGACCTTCGTCGCCGTGCAGCCGGACGGCCTCGACCCGTGTGACCTGCGGCTCAAGCACGGCGAGGCCGCCGTCCGTGACCTTGTGGCCCGGCGGGTGCCGCTGTTCGACTTCGCGATCAGGGCGGTGCTCGCCAAGCACAACCTCGAGACGCGCGAAGGACAGTTCGCCGCGATCGACGAGGCGGCGCCGATCATCATGCGGATCAAGGACCAGGCGAAGTGGAAGCAGTACGCCGTCGACCTCGATAAGTGGATCGGGTTCAATGACGAGCGGTACATCCTGGACCGGGTTCGCCGGGCCGCCGGGGCAACCCGGGGAAGCCGGAGCACCCGCGCACGTTCTGCTGCGCCCGCGGCACCGGAGGCGGGCGCGCAGCGGCGCGCGCCTGCGTCACCGGGGGCGGGCGGCCAGGCGCCCGCGGAGCGGCCGTACGACCGCCACGACCCGGTGCTGCGGGTGGAGCGGGAGGCGCTGAAGCTCGCGGTGCAGTGGCCGGCGCTCATCGGGCCCGAGTTCGACACGCTCGGCGCGGCCGCGTTCACCGTGCCGGCTCACGCCGCGGTGTTCGGGCTGATCGACACCTGCGGCGGGGTGGGCACCGCGGGGCGGGCGCGCGACTGGGTCGCGGCGCTGCTCGAGACGGCGCCGGATGACCGGGTGCGCGCGTTCGTGACCGAGCTCGCGGCGGAACAGACGCTCCAGGTGGCGGGCGAGCCGGATGAGAAGTACGCGGACGTGGTGCTCGCCCGGGTGGGGGAGCTGGCGGCGGGCCGGAAGATCGGCGCGATCAAGGCCCGGCTCCAGCGAATGAACCCGGAGGAGGACCAGGCGGCGTACGGGCGGATGTTCGGCGAACTCGTCGCGCTCGAACAGCGCCGCAAAGTGCTGCTCGACCGGGCGACCGGCGG